>CAUVVR010000038.1:0-5509 GCA_963555475.1 uncultured Selenomonas sp. | reverse complement strand
GAACCAAAAGTGCTATTTCTTGGAAATGCTCCAAATCCTTATCTGAAAGTCTGTTCCCTAGAAAATTCCATGCCTCGCCTCTCGAAACAAACCTCCATTTTCCATCCATTTGAGTAAGGGGAGTATCAGGCTGAAGTGTAAGATCGTGCAGCTTATCCTTCCACTCCCCTAGGTCGTTTCCCAATATGTATTTTAATATTTCTAAATCCGCATGATTTTTTTCATCCCATTGACTGATAAGCGCTAATCGGCCCAGAGGATATGCTATATCCCCAGTTGTATACCGAGGAGCAGGAGACCCGATGAGATTTCGCCGCAACGCAACTAATCCACCGGAACAAATTCCGGCAAGTTCCTTCGCCCGAGTTTCAGAGAAATTTGCATCCCGAAGAATTTTTTCAACTTTAGACGAAGAGGGGTTTCTAAGCTTTATAATCTTAGCATTTCCGTTAAGCATTGATTCTCCAAGAGATATAACCACGCCATGTCCATTACGAGTAGCCTCTGTTTGTAAATCCATGTATCCTGTAGTAGTTAACTCCAATCTTGGATTGGCAACTAATACATGAGAACTACGTGCATTGGATACATATTTCCATGCGTTAATATCATTTATAAAAAGACATCGATGACGATGCGAACGTTCTTCTCCAAATTTTGCTATATATGCAGCAACAAAATCATTGACATCACCTTCGCTCTCTTCCAAAAGAAATATTTTCTCGATCTCGCCCAAGAAAAGTTTCTCAAGTTCATTACAGGCATCTTCTCTGTCTATAACAAAAAGATCCGGCGGAAGGGGTATACCTTCTTTTGTTGCTGAGTCCAAAATTAACCGCCAATGTTCAAGAGGAGTTGTCATCCCGTCTGAATTTACGGCTATCCCCATCTTGACTGCCAACCATCGGGCAATCGAGGGAAACTCTCTCAACCAATCAGCAATTTGATTTCCATCAAGAACGCGAAGGCTCTTCCAACCTTTATCTTTATGTTCTGCAAGCCATGCTTCCCCCCAACTCGCAGACGACCGTGGTGTAACAAAAACAAAACTAGTATTTCGTCGTACACTCTCTTGCACTTGTTCGGTTCGTTTAATCAGATCATCAGTAGCCTTTCTCTTCGAGTTGACTCCCGTTCCAATCTCCCAGTACGAACATCCTTTTGGTACAAACTGAAGAAACCCCTGCACACACTCCACAACCCCATCCCATCCAGATTGATTAACACTATCACCGTATGGGATATGACAACTATCGCCATGCGATATCGATCGGCTAACCAACAGATTGACTAGTTCAGGTATCACACCTCGACTCATATTCATATTTGAATTCACATAACGTGACAAATCTTCAGCTGTGACAATTCTCGTATGATCCATGTCAAAATCACCTCACACGAAACATATTTGAAACTATTCTAAATCACACAGTCCCTCATCACTCCTCAAACCCTGCATCCTTCGCGCCGAGTGTGCGTGCATTCTCGGAGACGGTGCGGATAGTCTGTGGGGAGAAGCCATTGTCACTTTCAGCCTCGACTTCGAGGGAGATGGTGACGCGTGTGCCGCCCTCGGAGGTGAGGTGGCGGATGATCTCTTCGACGTAGTTCTGAACGTCGCGGTTGATGCGGGTCGTATCGAGCGCAGCAGAGAGGAAGAAGCGCCGTTTTTTTGCAGGTGCAGGAGCGGACGCCGCAGGCGCGGGACGTCCATACGGTGATGTGCCATCCGCCACGCTCCCATGCGAAGTATCGGCGGAGCCGTCCGGCATATTGCCCTGCACATTGCCGCCATACGAGGCGTCCGTGTGCTCTCTGTCCGATGCTGCAGCATCCATCTCCGCCTGACGCTTTGCTGCATCCTCGGCAAGCTGTTTTTGCGCGACCGCCATCTTCACGAGAAGGGCGGACTTATCGACGTGTGAAACCGAACAGTTCAGCTTCAGATCGATGTAACGCGTGCCATCGAATCCCGCCGCGAGGGCAAAGTATTGATCGGAGTTCACGCCCTCGCGAATCGCCTGCATGAGCACCTCCTCCGAGGCAAGGCGCGGGAGATAGCAATAGGTACACAGCTGCTCCCACAGTGTCTTGACCGGCAGGTGATCGGAGGATGCCCAGAGCAGACTGTCCAGCTCCATCTTCAGTAGCATGGGTGCCCAGCGCGAAATGACCGCCTCATCCGTCCGCACCTTCTTCGCCGCCTTGGTCACAATGCTCTCATCGCCGCCAATACGGGGCATCTCCCATTGCACGGTCTTCACATCCGCCGTCTTATCCACGTATGGGATCAGCAGCCAGCAATACGCCTCCCGCAGATGCGCATCTACCGTATCATGCGCTGCACGCAGACTGCTCTCCGTCTCGCGGTTCTGCGCGGCATCGAGATTCAGCGACTCACGGTCATTCTGAATCGACTGCCACGCGAGATAGAGGCGGACATCCTGCTGCAAATCATTCATCAGACCCGCGTCCGCTGCAACAAAGAGAAGCATATTGCGATAGATGCGCGGCATATTGCTCCCGCGATTGTTCAAAACATCCACTGCCGCCGTCATCGCGGCACTGTCCGCCTTGTTCACCGTATGCGTCTCCGTCGGACGCAGGAGAACGAGCCGTGCCGCCTGCTCATCCGGTACATCCAGAGAGGACGCTGGACAGATATGGAGTCCCGCAAACGGGGACTCCTTTTTGCATTTGCGCAGACGCGTCTCAATCTCACGGATGACATCGGCATCTGCGATCTGAGAGGCACGATCCGTCACCGTCTTGCGCAGCGTCGGATGTGTGTCGTACCAGTAGCGACTGCGCGACGGATTGGTATAGAGATACGAGAGCGAAGTCTCGAGCGTACTCAGCGCGTCCTTAAACACAGAGATATTCTCGCCGGGCTGAACAACACCGAGCGAGATGCGGGCAGACTCGATGCCGCGTACCGACTGCGCACGCACGCTCGGTGCGGATCCGAGCATGATCGTACGCGCCACACGCCGCGCCGCTAGGAACTTGCCGAGGCGTGCGTTCTCCTGATCCTTCTTATAGGGGGTCGCCTTCTTACCGTCCACCTCGCTATCCACGAGTGCGATCCACCCGTCGGGCAGATAGCGTGTCAGCTCGTCGCGCACAGACGGAATATCCATCGGCAGAGAGCCGGGCAGGATGAGCAGCCCCGCGTCGCTGGCCATCCACAGCTCATGAATCACCGCCGCCATCAGGCGGAGTACGCCGCGCGTCCGTTGAAAACGCTCCAGTGTCGCCCAGTCCTCGTAGAGGCGGTCGAACACCTCGGGGTGAATCGGATAGCACGAGATCATACGCTCACGGTACTCCAGCTCGCGGGCCTCCACGGGAAATACGTCCTGATTCGCATGGTACATCTCGCTGAATGCCGCACAGACGCGGTCTCTGGCATCCGTGTCCTCGCAGTCGAGGAAGAGGCGGCGACGCACAACCTCAAAGCCCTCGTTCGCCGTCACGGGCTTCCAGACCGCCTCCATGCGCCCAAAGGTATGTGCAATACTCTCAAGCGCAGCCTGCCCTGCCACACCGCCAATCTCGATCTCCGACTCGGGGATCGACGCGACCACGAGGCTGTTCTCACTCGCACGTGCCGCCTCGGTAACCTCCTGGATAAAGGAAATAAAGTTGTCAAACGAGCCGGCAGGAAGACCGTCCACACCATAGATTTTCTTTGCATAGGCGACCAGCTCATCCATGAGGATGAGGCACGGCCCCGCCGCGTCAAAGAGATTCTTCAGTGCCTCCGATCCGGGAGATACCCCCTTCTTGTCCGCCTCCTTCACATAGTCGTAGAGCTTCGGATTGCCCGCCGATGCAGCGAGCTGTGCCGCCATCTCCCCCACAGCGTATGAATCATCAACCCCGGCATGTGCGGCGGACGCTGCACCCGCGTCGGGTCGATGGCCGTACCGACGAGCACTGCCACGTTCGCCTTGGGCAGTGTGGACAGCCCCGCACGTGCGAGCACTGGCTGCACTGCCGGGATCTTGCTGAGCGGTACTGTTCCGCGCAGCATGTGATAGAGCGCAAGCATACTGTGCGTCTTGCCGCCGCCGAATGCCGTCTTGAGTTGGATCACGGGCTCGCCGTCCTTGCCGCCGATGCGTCGAAGTGCCTGCATGAGCAGCCCCGCCATGCCCTCGGTCACATAGGTACGCGCAAAGAACTCCACGGGGTCGCGATACTCGAACGAGCCCTCGCCGCGTGCGACCTGTGCGAGATCTGCGGCGAACTCGGCGTTCTTGTACCGTCCCGCCGCCACATCCGGATGAGGTTTGATTACGTCGCGCCAGCTCAGCAGACTGCTCAGTGGGACAGACTGCAGGATGCCGCTCGTGTTAGGGACGGCTGTTTTGGGGGCAGAGACCGCTGCCGTACCATTCATCGAGCCGGCAGCCGAGCCATATCGCAGCTCGCGCAGAATCTCGCGGATCTCCTCTGCACTATCGGCGTCGATCGATGCACAGAGACGCGCCATCGTATCGAGCGCACGCCATGTATCATCATCGGTGAAATCCTTGCCGCCGAGATGGGCAAGATCATTGCACACGCCCTTGAGTTCCTTCACCCAGGTGCGATTGCTCACCGGTAGCTTGCGTGAGAAGATATCACCCCAGTGCAGGTCAAAGAGGAGCAACGCCATATCGAGCGAGTCGACGAGTGTTCCCCAGTCCCCCGACAGCGGCAGACTGCGCTTCTGGTCATCATAGAGGATGTCCAGAACGCCGTCCTCCCACCAGTCCGCCCCATAGGTCTACTTCAACTCCTTGCAGACATAGTCCGAGAGTGCAAAGAGCAGAATACGCTCCCCCTGTCGCACCTTTTCGTGATTGCTGCCCATCCTACATTCCTCCTGTGAAACGTCTACTCGGCGAAGAGTCCGCCCTGATTCGCGCCTTGTTCTTTCTTGATCCGCGCGGCGACTTCTTGGATCGCCCGCCAATTCGTGACCAGCGTGTTATACGCATAGGCTTCCTGTGCCCAACCTCGCCGCTCTGCCGTCTGGAACAGGCGATAGGCGAGTGCGCGTGCTTTCTCTGCGTCCTCCGAGGAAAGCCCCACAACGATCTGCGCCGCGCCCTCCATACCATCCACATCGAGCGCATGGGCGAGACGCTGAACAACCTGCCATGTCACAGAGACGTCGAACGTCCTCTGTGCTGCCATCTCATCGCGCTGCAGGAGGCGTACCGTCCCCTGCTCCGCGTAGAGGATGCCCTTCTCCCGTAAGCGGTCGGTGCTCGTATTCTTCGCACGCGCGAGCACATCCACATCGCCGAACTTCACCTCGCGGAATGCGCACTGCGTATAGAGTGCCACACAGAAAATCGTATCCCGATCGAGTGCTCCGTCCTGCTCCGAGAAATATTGATCGAGCTCCTGATTGATGATCTGAAGTGCCGTGCGCACCGTCATCGGCGTACCGTCTGCCTCAAGAACCTGCGCATAGCGCGAGTAGACCGCCATACCAGGACCGATGGCACTCTGC
>CAUVVR010000037.1:0-7036 GCA_963555475.1 uncultured Selenomonas sp. | reverse complement strand
TCAACGTGTATGCCAATGTCTTTGTAATACAGCGTTTCACTCCCATATCTGCATGTTCCTCCGTAATTTAGCGGAAAGCCTCTACAACGATGACCACAGAAGGAATAACAAGAACCCCTATCTCAATCAGGATGATCCATCCAAACGTCTGACAGAAACGCTCTATGTCCTTATAAACGATACAGAACAGATGATGAAGCACCAAATTTCCTATAGCGATGCAAAAACTTAGTGTCGGATGATCGTCTCGGGTCAAAACCGCACATACTCCACACACTAGTATCAAACAAACAAGTGAACGAGCGTTTATTTTAGGCATTTAATCGCTCCTCATAGAATCATTGATCCACTCCAGACCGCTCGGCGGCAGCACAGCAGGATTGAGTACCGTGCAATCCTGCTCAAGCAGCCATTGTTCCGCAGCCGCAAATATCTTCTTATAGCCCACAATGCCGGTAATCGCACCGGAGATAAAGACTATTTTTCCTTCAAGATTCATAGTAATCGCATCACCTTTCCCTGACAGGAAGAAGTCAGCGTAGGCTGTGTATCCACGAAATTACATACGGTCCTGTAAGTCCTAATCCTACGCCTCCCACCGTTAAAATTAAGTAATAAAACAACCGAGGCTCTTTCATGAAAAGTGAAATGATCTGAGTCAGTTGACATAACCACACAGCACCGACGCAACCATAACAAAGCATAACTATCGCCTCGTTTTCTGATACTAAGGCGATCATCAATAGACATGTCACAAGAACGTTAAGAAAAATGTCGCTCTTTTTCATAAATATCCCTCTAAATCATCCATTCTTCCACTGAACAAAGGGCGTTTTGTGCCATTGTGAGTGCAAGAACTTCCCTGTGACGGTCTTTCTTCCCAAGCTCGATTTGTAGGCTTGCAAGGATTTCAGACGCTTCCTCGTTCGTCATACGTTCGCCGCTCGGAGTTGCTGAATCAAGCGGAGGAGCGGATTTCTCGGTAGTATCCTCGTCCGAATTCTCGCCTTGTTCCTGTGCGATCGGCAGTCGTTCCTGCCCCTCTACTTCTTCAAGCAGCGTTTCAACAGATTTCTCCTCTGTCTGCCCATAGCTTGAAGAATCGGTGTCGTCTTTGACCGAAACAATCTCATCAGTCACAGCGTCCGCCGTATGAATCTCCGTGATCGGCGCGGGCGCATTGGTGGCATCATACGCACTGTGTCGCTCCTCCTGCGGCGATTCCTCGACTTCTTCAAAAGTCACATCTGCTGCCGGAGATTCGTGCAGCGTGTCAAAAACCTCTGCCCGCAGCGGCGTGTCCTCGGCATAAAGATCCTCTGCCTCGTCCTCGTGATCGGAATCGCCGCTTTGCAGATATTCTTCGAGATCAGTGCGAGTGCCCGCACATTCTCCCGCGCGGATGGAGGCGACAAATCCATCCTGCGCCTCTTTGGACAGCGCAGCGAGTTCCGTCGCAACACTCTTACTGAGCACCCCCTCCTCAAAAGCATCTACCGCACCATCCGATAGATTTTCGAGGGTTTTCAGCCGTTGCAGCGCAGCGGGAGAAATGGCTAAAATCTGCTCGGCAAAGAAGGTGCGAAACGGTGTATTCTTGCCGTTGCCGTCTGAAAGCACACCTTTCTCCTTCTCCTCCTGATAGATCGCCCGCGCAATCGGCTCCAATTCCTGTACCTCACGCAAGCGATCGAGCGTGCTTTTCTGACGGTAGTTGTTGGCGAGGATAATGGAAAGTGTCTCCATCTGCTCTGCCGTAAGTGTTCCCTCCTCACGAAATGCAGGGAGAATATGACACGGGAGTTCGGCACGCTCCATCTCGCCCCGCTCCATCCGAAAAAGTGTCGCCGAAAGACGGCGTTCACCGGAAATGAGTCGGTATGTCCCATCGCCATTGTCCACGACATCGAGCGGAGGAAGCTGACGATCCGACACCGAAAGAGAGTTCGCCAGCTCTTCAATTCCTGTGATGGAATAAAAGTTCTTTTCATTCGGGATGATCTTTGTCACGTCAATCTGTTTGACTGTATAGCCCGTCTCAAGTGTGACGGCTGCCTGACGTGTCGCAGGGTTCAAATAAGCGACAAGATTTCCTTTATGCTTTTTCATGCCGCACCTCCATCCAGAAGTTCCTCCGCAAACTCCATCAGGTCGCGTGCGATGCGACAGCTCGGACAGACCTCGAAAATACTCTTCTGTCCCTGACTTGCCGTCATCAGATGGTACTTTGCAAGGCGTGTCGCATAGGAAATTCGCGTGCGGAAAATCGGGAATCCGGCTTCCTGCACTCCCCTATAGATGACGGACACATCAGGAAATGCAATATATTGATTGACCAAAACTCCCCGGATCGCAAGGCGCGGATTGAACTGCCGCACATCCTCGACTTGCTGCGCCATCTTGTAGATTCCCTCCACACTGTCCGTTTCAAGTAAGGTTACAACGACAACATCATCCGTCACCGTAAGTACGTTGAATACGCTCATATTCACGTCCGGCGGATTGTCGATGATACAGAGGTCATAGTTCCCGGCAACCTCTGTCAGTGCATTTTTCAAAATGACATCCTGCCGCGTTTCCTGATCAGCAATGACCGCATAATTGGCTTCGATGAGTCCCATGTCTGCTGCAATGAAGTCAATCCCTTCATAACGTGAGTGCTGAATGACTTCGCCCGCCTTTGCACCATCCATCAAAATGTTGGTAAGCGTTCCCTTTTCCTCGTCTGCACCAAACCAGCGGGAAGCATTCCCCTGCTTGTCATTGTCGATGAAGAGGACGCGCAGCCCCCATGACTCAGCGACCAGATAGGAAAGATTTGTTGCGATTGTCGTCTTACCGACACCGCCCTTCAGGTTGATAAAACTAAGCGTCTTCATGTCCTTTTCCTCCCGTATATTCCGATTCGTCCTGTGTTGCGGCAGGATATAGAAAGCGTTCCAGTTCTGCAATAACGTGCTGCAAATAGTCAATGAGATCACGCACGCGCTCCGCATTCTCCGGATCGTATTCCATCGCCTGAAATTCCGCTGCAACCTGTCGAAGTCCGGATCGGACGTTTAACTTGAATCTGTGTAAATTCTCCTCGAACGTGCAGATATTGTGCAGTTCGATGACGGTTTCTAAATATCGGAGTTTTTGCTCCAAAACCTCATTCTTCTGCCGAAGCGATTCGACGGTCTCCTGCTCCTCCAACATTCGCGCCCCCCATGACAGCTTTCTAATGCACGTCCCCCTTGTCCAATTCATACACGTTTGCTATAATCAAATAGCGGTTTGTTTTTCACTATGAATATGGATGTGGAAATTCTTGTTCCGTGGAAAGCAAATGTCTTTTTCCGAACCCTCATGCTAGTGTCGATAGCATGAGGGTTTTTGCATCTCCTCCTGCCAAATCTCACGCAAATCCTGAACGCCTAGTGCATCCGCTATCCGAATTGCTGTGAGAACATTGGGGAGCATATCGTGCCGTTCATACTGCCAGTACGCCTTATGTGTGATATGGCAGAGCTGCGCAACGTCAATTTGACGCAGCTTCCGTGCCTCACGCAAAACACGTAATCGGTTCTTCATTTTGTCCCCCTATCGTATCAACAAAGCCCCTTCTAAATTCCCTCTCCAACAAACTGCTCCCACTCCGCTTGCTGCGCATCGCAGTCAGTTGAATAAAGCTGCCCATCAACAGCTTCAATGAAAAAAACAATTTGCCCTTCATTCGTATGAACGGAAACGTTCGCAATATGGCGACCGGCATACATTTCTGCATAGCTTATTGCGTCAAATAGCGATTTTCCTCGGTAAACCTCCGGTTTCCCACTTCCGACCGTCACAACATATTCCGTCATTGCGCCATCTCCTCACCAATGATCTAGTTGAGTTGATCGCCCCATATCTCCATGACATCCGTGTCCAGATAGTCGGCGATCTTCATCGCAACCACGAGGGACGGAATTTCCGCATCGTCTTCGTACTTACGATACAGATATAACGGCACGCCGCACGCCTCGACTACCTTTCCCTGTGTAATTTTTTTCTGCGCCCGTATCTGCCGCAACCGATTGCCAAGAGTCCGCTGATGACTTCCGATAAAGGGATTCGGCTCTGCAAACGTCTTCCCGCAGTCTTTACAGCGATACCTGCGTCTTTTGTAAATATATGTTCCAGCCGAGGCGGGAAGCCCGCGCAACCGCTGCGGATAGTAACTGTCTATACTCACATAAGACGAGCCGCAGACAGGACACTCAACAGATTCCTTACGCGGCAAGTGAAATTGTATCTCTTGTGCCGTTTTTACTTCGATACAATCCTCCGGCAGTAAGGAGACATACTCAAGAAAATCCTTAATCCGCATCATTCTCTTATCCCTCCTTTCAGGCAAAAAAATAAATGCTACGATGATACTCAAGGTATCTTCGTAACATTTATCATTTTGCAATGCTACTTCGACCTTAGAGTGTCTCCGTAACATTTATCATAGAGCCGTCTCAATGATCACTTTTGTAAGTGCTTTCCCTTTTGCAGCCTCTGCAACTGAACGAATATCGTTTCTTACGTAGTCGAGATCCCTGTCTTTGAGGCGTCCCACAGGAATAACCATGTCGACTTCTTCTGCCCCGTCCGCAATCGCTTTTTTCGTCTCAAATGCCTTGACCTCAGATGGAGCAGCCCCCTGTGGAAAACCGATGACGGTACAGGTTTTCACGCCGCTTCCTTTGAGTTGTTCGGCTGCGTAGGAAACCCATATGGGGCTGACGCAGACGGAAGCAAACCCATACGCCTTTGCTTCGCTCAATAGCTTGTCCAGATCTGCTTTCCGAGCATCCGTCTTCAGAAGAGTATGATCGATATACTTTGTCAGATCCATAAAAATCCTCCGATAAAAGACAACAGAACCGCACCGCTGCGATTCTGCCATCTTTTTGCACACAATATTATTCGACCGTAACCGACTTTGCGAGGTTGCGCGGCTTGTCCACATCGCAGCCGCGCGTGATCGCTGCATAGTATGCGAGCAGCTGCAGCGGGATCACCGAGAGGATCGGCATGATGAACTCATCTGTCGCCGGGACATGCATGACGTGATCGACGTACTTCACGAGCTCTGTGTCGCCCTCCGCCGCGATACCAATGACGACTGCGTCGCGCGCTTTGACCTCCTTGATATTCGAGAGTGTCTTTTCGTAGACATTGCGCTGCGTCGCGAGCGCGATCACGGGAACGCCCTCGACGATCAGCGCGAGCGTCCCGTGCTTGAGCTCACCCGCCGCATACGCCTCTGCATGAATGTAGGAGATCTCCTTGAGCTTGAGCGCCCCCTCAAGTGACACGGCGTAGTCCAGACCACGCCCGATGTAGAACACATCTTCGTTGAAACCGTACTGCTTTGCAAAGGTCTTGATTGGGTCGACATCGGACAGAATCTCGGAGACCTGTGCGGGAATCTCATGCAGCTGCGCGACCAACTGCGCCGTACACTCCGCTGCAATCGACTTCTTGATCTCTGCCATGTAGAGTGCCAGCATAAAGAAGAGCACGAGCTGGGTCGTATATGCTTTCGTCGATGCGACAGCAATCTCGGGACCAGCCCACGTATAGACAACCTGATCTGCCTCGCGTGCGATGGAAGAGCCGACCACATTCGTAATGGCAAGAGTCTTTGCCCCGCGTCGCTTCGACTCCTTGAGCGCAGCAAGCGTGTCGCTCGTCTCCCCCGACTGCGAAACCACAATCAGGAGCGTGTGCTCATCGACAATCGGGTCGCGATAGCGGAACTCTGAGGCGACATCCACCTCAACAAGAACGCGCGCCAGTTTTTCGATGTAGTACTTGCCCACAAGTCCCGCATGATACGCGGTACCGCACGCAACGATGTAGATCTTGTTGAACGAGTTCAGATAGTTTGCATCCCATGCGAGTTCCTCGAATGTGATGGATTTTTTATCCGCCGTGATGCGCTGGCTCATCGTATCGCGCACTGCCTTCGGCTGCTCGTGAATCTCCTTGAGCATGAAGTGCTCGTAGCCGCCCTTTTCCGCCGCCTCAGCGTTCCATGTGACCTCGAACACCTTCTTCGGTACAGGTGCGCCAAGATGGTTTGTCACCTCGACCGCATCCTTGCGGACAATGGCTACTTCCCCATCCGCCAGAATATAGGTGCGGCGCGTTTTTGAAATAATGGCAGGAATGTCCGACGCGATGAAGTTCTCGCCCTCCCCGAGTCCGATGATGAGCGGATTGTCCTGCTTCGTGCAGACGAGCAGATCGGGATGCCTGCGGCTCATAAAGGCAAGTGCGTACGATCCCTCGATACGCTCCAGTACGGCACGCACAGCAGCGATGAAGTCCCCGTTGTAGACCTCCTCGAGGAGATGCACGACGACCTCCGTATCCGTCTCGGACTTGAAGACGTGCCCCTTTGCAATCAGTTCTTCCTTCAGCGAAAGATAATTCTCGATGATGCCGTTGTGCACGATGGCAAAGTCGCCATGACAGTCCGTATGCGGATGCGAGTTTACATCCGACGGACGCCCGTGCGTCGCCCAACGCGTATGACCGATGCCGAGGCTGCCAGCAGGAATATTCCCCTTGATCTTGTCGCGCAGTGCGGCAAGTCTGCCGACACTCTTCTCCACGCGGATGTTCTCTCCATCATAGATGGCGATACCTGCCGAGTCATAGCCGCGATACTCGAGCTTCGACAGACCGTCGAGCAGGAACTCCGCCGCCTGACGATCTCCAACATAACCAACAATTCCACACATAAAAATACCTCCTGACCGATAGTAAAGAAATCGCTCAGGGATTTCGCTCCATCTGCAGCTTTGTCCACGGGGTCACCCCCATGATTTGACCGCAGACTCTCGACAGAGCGTGCCGGAAGGCATCCGCTGACGGCTCGACAACCTTCTCCTCGTCCTCTGGAAACACAATCCGTTTTCAGAGCCAGCGCTAAGAATTAGGAAGCACTGATAAATTCAGCCACGCCATCTTGACGCATCTTTTTTGCCCGCACTGTGTCGGCAAATCCTCCACATAG
>CAUVVR010000036.1:0-9622 GCA_963555475.1 uncultured Selenomonas sp. | reverse complement strand
CGTTGGATCGCAGTGCTGTGATCGATGAGGTGCAGAAGCTGGCCGATGCGCCGTCGGTCTACGAAGGACTGAAGGCGAAAGCAGAGGTGTTTCTGGAGGCGGTGGACACGCCGCAGGAAAAATCTGCATTTCGGACACTCATTGATGAAATAAAGAGCGATGTCCTGACGATCGATCAGCTCATCAGCTTCACGGAGTCAGCGGACGGTGTCGCACTGTTCGGTGCGCAGAGAGCCGGAGAGTATAGTGCTGCGGCAAAGCAGGCGAAGGAGCAGGGGGAAGATACCTGTATCTGTCCTGCGTGTCAGACCGGTAAGGAAATCCTTGCGAATCAGGCGGCGATTGTCTCGTAGTCGTGGTGTATGGAAAGGAGCTGTTGCACGAACGCATTCGTGTAACGGCTTTTTTGGTGAAGAAAGTGAACATATGACCGTTGCGGATGTCTATATTAACATTCCGGTCAAGAGCATCCGACAGGAGTTCACCTATCTTCTGCCGGAGCGGCTTGCGCAGGTCGCGGCAGGGTGGCGTGTCTTCGTCCCGTTTGGCAGCGTGCGCAAGGAGGGGTTCGTCACCTGTGTGCGCACCTACGATGCAGCGCGGGATGGACAGCATGCGCTGAAGGAAATCATCGATGCGGTGGATGAGGAGGCATGGTTTTCCCCCGAGCTTCTTGCCGCCGCACAGGAGCTGTCGGACTTTTACCTTTGTTCAGCGGCGGAGATCATGCGTCTCTTTATGCCGGGCAAGAGCGGTCTCAGGATTTTCCCTGTCTATGCAGCGGCGGAGGATGTGGATGAGGGTCATCCCATCCTTGCGGATGCACGCGTCCATGCCGTTTACGCATATCTGCGTGAGCACGGCAGTCAGCGCATGGCGCAGCTGCGACGGGAATTTCCTGCGGGAGAGGTCGAGCTGTCTGTGGAGAGACTTCTGCGCTACGATCTCGTGCGCAAGGAGTATGAGGCGGATAAACGTGACAAGGCGCAGTATGAGAAGTACTATACTGCGGGGGAAATTACGGACGATCTGATCGCGGGACTTACGCGAAAGCCGGCGCAGATGCGGACACTTGCCCTCTTTCGGGAGCAGGATACATACACGCGCACCGAGCTCGATGAAAAGGGAGTCGCGCTTGCGACCATCAAGAATCTCGTTGCAGCCGGATATCTGACGGAACACCTGCGGCGCAGACTGCGCTCCAGTTATGGAACGGGGACGGCGGGGACATACGCCGAGGAGCTGACGGAGGCGCAGCGGGCGGCGGTCACGCAGCTGAACGAAGGTATTGCAGAGGGCTTGTTTCATGGCTATCTGCTCCACGGGGTGACGGGCAGCGGCAAGACGCGTGTCTACATCGAGACGGCGCGCGCCGTGCGTGCGGCGGCGCGTCAGGTGATCGTGCTTGTGCCGGAGATTGCCCTGACGGGGCAGCTTGTCACGGCGTTTCAGGAGGTGTTTGCAGACGATATTGTCGTCCTGCACAGTCAGCTCTCGCTTGCCGAGCGCAACGACGCGATCTTTCGCGTGCGGCGCGGAGATGCGGGCATCATCCTCGGTGCGCGCTCGGCACTCTTTACACCGGCAGCTGATGTCGGTGCAATCATCCTCGACGAGGAGCAGGATATGTCCTACAAACAGGACGAGTCGCCGCGCTACCATGCGCGTGTGGTCGCGGAGATCCTCGCGCGGAGGCACGGGGCGATCCTCGTGCTCGGGAGTGCGACCCCCTCGCTTGAGTCCTACGCGCGGGCACGAGCGGGGAAGCTGACACTTCTCTCGATGCCTGAGCGTATCGGCAGTCAGCCGCTGCCCGAGGTGCGTGCCGTCGATATGCGTGAAGAGCTGCGGCGCGGGCGGCGCACGATCATCTCGCCTGCCCTGCGCGACCTCCTCACGGAGACGATTGCGCGCGGCGAGCAGGCGATCATCATGTTGAACCGACGCGGCTACGCGACCTTTATCATGTGCCGCTCCTGCGGTGCGGTGATGACGTGTACGGACTGTGGGATGCCGCTTGTCTATCATGCAAACGGCGCATTGCTCTGTCACCACTGTGATCTGCGCGTCCCCGTGCCCGATACCTGTCCGAAATGCGGCAGCCGCTACATCAAATACTTCGGCTCGGGCACGGAAAAGCTAGAGGAGGAGCTGGGGCAGCTTCTCCCGACTGCGCGGCTTGTGCGCATGGATCGCGATACGACGGGGCGAAAGCTCGCACATACGGAGATCCTGACGCAGTTTCGCAGACGCGACTTTGACATTCTTCTCGGCACGCAGATGGTGGCAAAGGGGCATGATCTGCCGGGCGTGCAGGCTGTCGGTATTATCAGCGCGGACGCGAGCCTCAACCTGCCGGATTTCCGCGCGGCGGAGCGCTGCTTCATGCTCATCACGCAGACGGCGGGACGCGCAGGGCGGCACGGCGCGCGCGGTGCGGTCATCGTACAGACCTACAACCCTGAGCACTATGCCGTGCGCACTGCGCTGCAGCAGGACTACGAAGCGTTTGCGGCGCAGGAGCTTGTACTTCGCCGCGAGCTCTTCTATCCGCCGTTCAGCCGTCTCGTGAAGCTGCTCTTTCGAGATCCGCAGCGTGCGCGTGCGTGGAATGCAGCAAACGAGTTCGTCGCTGCAGCGCAGACGGCGTTTGCAGGAACGACGGGCTGCACGGTGATCGGGCCCTCGCCCGCACTGATCGAGCGGGAGCGTGGCGCGTATCGTTTTATCGTGCTCATCAAGACAGACGCGCTTGCGGTCGTACAGAACTTCTTACGCTCACATGGACTTCATCTGCGTGACGATATCGCGATTGACATTGATCCTATCGTAATTTTTTGAGAAATACACGAAAAAACCATTGAATATAATTGGAAATCCTGTTAATCTGGACATAGAAGGAAAGACTGATGAGATGCGAAGCGGCACGAATCATGTTTTCTTCGGTACAATGGAGGAATGACTTCCTATGGTGACGATTCTCGGACGGGCGAAGATCAATCTGACGCTCGACATTCTGGGGCTTCGGGAGGATGGCTATCACGAGATTGCGACGGTCATGCAGTCGCTCGCACTCGCGGATACGCTTACATTTTCACGGCAGGAGGAGGGAATCACGCTGACCGTGGATCTTCCGTGGCTTGAGGCGGATGAGCGCAATCTCGCCCACCGCGCCGCTGCACTTATTATGAAGGAGTGTGGTCTGCGCGGCGGTGTCCATATTGCCATTGCAAAGCGTATCCCCGTCGCAGCAGGGCTTGCGGGCGGGAGTGCGGATGCGGCAGCGACGCTGCGCGGGATGAATGAACTCTACGGGATTGGGCTCTCGGACAAGGAGCTCTGTGCGCTTGGCGCACAACTGGGGTCTGACATTCCTTTTTCCCTTGTCGGCGGGACGGTGCTCGCGACGGGACGCGGCGAGATCATGCAGCGCCTTGCGGATTTCCCCGTGACCTCTGTCGTGCTTGCGAAGCCGCCAGTCTCCGTGTCGACCCCATGGGCGTATCGCAGCTACGACGCGCATCCGCCTGAATATCATCCGGATAATGCCGCGTTCATGGAAGCACTCACGCGGGGCGACCGAGCAGCCTGTGCACACCTTATCGGGAATGTGCTTGAACCTGTCACGGAGGCTGAGCACCCTGTGATCGGTGACTACCGTGCGCGAATGCGTGCGCATGGTGCACTCTGTGCGATGATGTCGGGCAGCGGTCCGACGGTGTTCGGCCTCTTTGCACAGGAGCAGACAGCGGCAGCGGCAGCAGAGGTGTTTGGCAGGGAAACGGACGCTGCGGTACATCTGACGTCCACTGTGGGCAGATATGGTCAAGAGTAGAACCAGAGGGATAATATGCAAGGAAAACTATCACCGGTCGTTGTGAACAGCTACCAGCCGCTTCGCGAAATTGTCTGTGAGGTGCTCCGTGATGCCATTCGCGGCGGGATATTGAAGCCAGGTGAATGGCTGAAGGAGAACGATCTCGCGGATGAACTGCTTGTCAGTCGTACGCCTGTACGCGAGGCGATCCGAAAGCTGGAACAGGAGGGCTATGTTGTCACTGTGCCGCGGCGGGGTGCGTATGTGGCGAGTGTGTCCATCCGCGATATCAATGAGATCTTTGAGATTCGTGCAGCACTCGAAGCACTCGCATGCGAGCTTGCGGCGGAGCGTATTACCGATGAGGAGCAGGAGCGTTTGGAGCGCCTTCTCGTTGGGATTGGACGTGCCATCGAGGAGCATGATATGGAGCGTATTGTGCGGACGGACATCGAGTTCCACGAGCTCCTGTATCAGGCGGCGCGCAACGAACGTCTGCTTGTAATCATCGGGAATCTGCGCGAGCAGCTCACGCGGTTCCGCACGATTTCGATGTCGTACCCGGGGCGGCTCAAGGCGACGCTTGAGGAGCATCGTGCGATTGTGGATGCAATCGGTGCGGGTGATGCACGCCATGCACGAAAAGTAGGGGCAAAGCACATGGAAAATTCAGAACAGACATTGCTTTATGCCATCGAGGAACAGGAAAAAAAGACAGGAACAACCATAGTCAAACGCAAGAATAAAAAAATTGCGGAAGATGCCGAATAGGTACTTTCGGAGAACGGGAGGAGCATCATGTTGGATTTTGTTACAGTGATACTGGCAGCTGGCAAGGGCACGCGCATGAAGTCCAAGTTGCCGAAGGTGCTGCACCACGCAGCAGGAAAATCCATGCTGCAGCACGTCATCGATGCGGCGGATGCGGCAGGTGCACGGCGTAATATCGTAGTCACCGGCTTTGGCGGTGAGACGGTGCGCGCGAGCATCGGTGACAGTGTGGAGTATGTGGAGCAGCGCGAGCAGCTGGGGACGGGACACGCTGTCCTGCAGACGAAGGAGTTGCTCGCGGGTGAGCAGGGGACCATCATGGTGCTCTGCGGCGACACCCCGCTTTTGACAGCGGAGCTTTTGGCACGCTTCCATGAGGAGCATGTGCAGGCGGGCGCAAAGGCGACCGTGCTCACGGCGATCATGCCGAATGCGAAAGGTTACGGGCGCATTGTCCGCCGCGAAAACGGCGAAGTCCTGAAGATCGTCGAGCACAAGGATGCAACGCCCAAGGAGCGTGAGATCCACGAGGTCAATGCGGGCATCTACTGCTTTGATGCGCAGGCGCTCTTTGCTGCGCTCGCAAATGTGACAAACGACAACGCACAGGGAGAGTACTACCTTCCCGATGTACTCAGCATCCTGCGCGATGCAGGCGAAAAGATCTGGGCGGTCACTGCGGACAACTATGAGTGTACGCTTGGCATCAACTCGCGCAGCCAGCTCGCTGTGGCAGAGCGCATTCTGCGCCGCCGCAAGGTTGAGGAATTGATGGCGGACGGTGTGACGATTATCGATCCACATACGACGTTTATTGATGCCGAGGTGCGCGTCGGTATGGACACGATCATCTATCCCTTTACCTTCCTTGAGGGGATCACGGTCATCGGAGAGGACTGTGTCATTGGCCCGAATGTCCGCTTCCAGGATATGGTTATCGGCGACAATGTCAAAGCACACTACGTTTTTGCGCATGATGCCGAAGTTGAGAACGGCGCGGAGCTTGGGCAGTTCAACCATATCCGCCCCAACAGTCACATCGGTGCAGGTGTGAAGATCGGTAATTTTGTTGAGGTGAAGAATTCGAACATCGGTGAGGGCTCGAAACTGCCGCATCTCTCCTACATCGGGGACTGCGACCTCGGTGCGCACGTCAACATGGGCTGCGGCACGATCACGGTCAACTACGACGGCAAGAAGAAGTTCCGCACAGTCATCGAGGACAATGCCTTCGTCGGCTGCAACTCGAACCTCGTCGCGCCCGTTACGGTGGGCGAGGGATCGTATGTTGCTGCGGGCTCGACGATCACACGCGACGTTCCCGCCGGCACACTCTCCGTGGCGCGTGCACGGCAGAAGGAGATCGAAGGCTGGGCTGACAAGCGAAAATGAGAATTGCACCGAGGTATACAAATCGTTCTGAACACTATGAAAAAGCAGGGGACTGCTCTTCCCAAAATAAACCATGCGTGTTATACTATAAATAGTTCTTGTGTATTCTATTTATCATGAAGTACTGATGTAAAACTCGTCGAACATGTAGGGGTTGATCGGTGCTTTTTATGTGACGCATCTGGTTTTTAGGAGGAACAGAGAGATGAGTTTTCCGACCGACAACGTGTGCATCCTGACGGGGAATGCGAATCCCCAACTGGCAAAGGATATCGCAGACCGTATCGGCATCCCGCTTTGTGAGGCTTTCGTCGGGCATTTCAACAACGGCGAGATCCAGGTGATGATCGAGGAGAGCATCCGCGGGAAGGATATTTTCATCATTCAGTCGACCAGCTTCCCGGTGAATGATAACCTCATGGAGCTGCTGATTCTCACGGATGCGTGCAAGCGTGCATCCGCCCACAGCATTACAGCGGTTGTCCCGTATTATGCCTATGCGCGTCAGGATCGCAAAACGCGCGGACGTGAGCCGATCTCGGCAAAACTCGTCGCAAACCTCATGACAACGGCGGGCGTGACCCGTGTCGTCACGGTTGACCTTCATGCGGGACAGATTCAGGGGTTCTTCGATATTCCTGTGGATCATCTCGGTGCTGCACCTGTGCTTGCGAGTTATTTCCGTGAGCAGGAGATTGAGGATCTGGTCGTTGTTTCACCGGATCTCGGCGGTGTCACGCGCGCGCGTATCATGGCGGACTTCCTCCATGCACCGATTGCGATCATTGAGAAGCGCCGTCCTTGCCCCGGATGTGCTGAGGTGATGAACCTCATCGGCGAAGTGGAAGGCCGCACTGCGCTGCTCATCGACGATATCGTCGATACGGCAGGGTCGCTTTGTGAAGGGGCAAAGGCGCTCCATGAGCGTGGAGCAAAGCGTGTGCTTGCGGCGTGTTCGCACGCGATTCTCAGTGATCCCGCAACCGAGCGGATCAATGCCTCCGTCATCGACCAGCTCGTCATTACCGACTCCATTCCGCTTCCTCCGGAGAAGCAGTCCGACAAACTCGTCACACTCTCTCTTGCACAGTCCCTTGCGGATGTCATTGTGCGCATTCAAAGCCATCGTTCGGTGAGCCTGCTCTTCAACCATCATTGAGTACGCTCTCCGCTGACAGAGAAAGAGACGTCCAAGGTGCGTCTCTTTTTTCATATCACTTGTAGGAGCATTTATGCACGTTATCATCATCGGCTCGGGCCCTGCGGGGGTCTCCGCTGCACTTTATGCACGGCGCGGCGGCGCGAACGTGATCGTCGTCACAAAGGGGGCGGGGGCTCTTGCTGCTGCTGAATGCATCGAAAATTACTACGGCTTCGATGTACCTCTCACGGGAGCGGATCTTGAACGGCGCAGCATCGAGGGGGCAAAACGGCTCGGTGTTCACTTTGAGACAGATGAGGTGATGGCGGTTCTGCCGACCGATGACGGCCACGGCTTTCGCGTGGAGGGCGTTCGATCCGTATACGAGGGAGATGCCGTTATCCTTGCAGCCGGTGCCCCGCGCAGGACGCTGTCCATCCCGGGGCTGCAGACGTTCGAGGGGCGTGGTGTCAGTTCCTGTGCGATCTGTGACGCATTCTTCTATCGTGGAAAGAATGTTGCTGTCCTAGGTGCGGGCGACTATGCACTGCATGAGGCGGAAATCCTTCGCCCCCATGTAGCACAGTTGACGCTTCTGACGAATGGATCTGCGGCGGATATCCGTGTCTCGGACGGTATTGCAGTGGAGCACCGTTCTCTTGCGCGTATCGAAGGGACGCGCCGCGTCGAGCGCATTGTCTTTGAAGATGGGGCAGAGATGGCAGTGGACGGCATCTTTTTGGCGTTTGGTACGGCAGGAAGCTCCGAACTCGCACGGAAACTTGGCGTGCTGCAGCGTGATGGCAAGATTGTCGTGGGGGCACAGATGGAGACCAATGTCCCAGGCGTTTATGCGGCGGGGGACTGTACAGGCGGGCTGCTGCAGATCGCAAAGGCCGTCTATGAGGGGGCTGCAGCGGGGCTTGCTGCCGTGAACTGTCTGCGTCGACGGTAATGTCCGCACAGAGGAAGAGAAAAGGGGGGGACGAGGGATGTCGGAGCACGCCGCGGAAAGCCGTAATTTTAGCGACTATATTGAGAAGTTTGACCTATGGAAGGACCTGACGGCGGTACAGCGGGATGAACTGATCGCACATACGCGGTACAGTCACTATGCAAAACGTGAATTTATCCACCGAGGAGCGCTCGCACACACAGGGACGCTGCACGTGATCTCAGGATCTCTGCGTGTCTATCTCGTCTCTGAGGAGGGGCGCGAGTTCACGCTTTATATCCTACGCGACGGAGATATTGCCCTTATGGCAAGCATCTCGTTTCTCAATACTGTTCCGTGTGATATAGCGATCGAGGCAGGCAAGAACACCGAGCTTTTCATCTCTGATACGATGGCTGTCCGCAGCATTTTTTCGGAGAACATTAATGTGCGTGCTCGTGCCTACGAGTATGCCATCGAACGTCTCTCGGAAATGCTGTGGAAGTTCCAACAGATGATCTTCCTGTCGGCAGATCGGAGACTTGCACGCTTTCTGCTCGCGGAATCGACCCGTACGGCGGGCGATGAGATCCGTCTGACGCATGAGGAGACAGCGCAGTATCTCGGTACGGCACGTGAGGTGGTCAGCCGTCTGATTCGCGAGTTCAGCCAGGAGGGGCTCGTGCAGACCTTCCGTGGACGCATTCGCATTCTGAACCGTACCGCCCTCAAGGAGCGTGCGGATGCCTGAACTGCATTTTCGGAGGAGCCTATGTTGATCTACGTTCTGCTTGTGCTTGTCATCTTATTGCTCATCATTTTGTTCCAATATCTGCCGCACCGTATTTTTTTGATCTTCGTCACATTGCTCGTGGTGGTAGGCGGCATCCTTTTTCATATGCAG
Organism: uncultured Selenomonas sp.; assembly: GCA_963555475.1. Lineage (GTDB taxonomy): Bacteria > Bacillota > Negativicutes > Selenomonadales > Selenomonadaceae > Centipeda. The sequence continues at coordinate 663 of CAUVVR010000036.1, read as the reverse complement.
ACGGCGGAGCGTATACCGGAGCCGCTGACCATCGAGGAACGTGCGGCAATTGCCCACAATCAGGAGCTCTTTATGCCGTGGTGGGAGACGTATCAGAAGCAGATCGCAGAACTGGACCGCAACTGGACGCGCTACCATCAGATCCTCACGGACGCGAAGGAGGGGACAAGCAAACTTGAGATTACCTACGCACGTCTCGTGGAACTCGAACGCGATACACAGGATCTGCGCACGCGCATCGAAAAGAACGTCCCGCCGACAGAACTTCCGAACCGTGTCTACGACCCCATCGCCCTTCTTGTGAGTAAGACGAACGATTATGTCGCCGCCGAGCAGAAGGCCATCACATTGACGCGTGCGGCTGCAGATCCTACAGCGATGAAGGAGCAAAATCCGGCCGCACAGGCGCGTCTTCTCGAACTCGTTATGCTGCGTGAATCCCCTGTTGCACTCTTCATTGGTGATGAAGTTGGTGCCATTCGTGCTTATTTTGCACCTGTTGCACCCACGCATGAGACGGGGGACGGACAGCCGGAGACGATCGAGGGAGAAAAAAATCTCGACAAATAATCTTTTTTCCGTTATAATACAAATCGTGTCTTATGACGTGATGCGCTCGTAGTCCAGTGGATAGGACGTTAGCCTCCGGAGCTGAAAGCGTGG
>CAUVVR010000035.1:0-11414 GCA_963555475.1 uncultured Selenomonas sp. | reverse complement strand
TGATGCGCTCGTAGTCCAGTGGATAGGACGTTAGCCTCCGGAGCTGAAAGCGTGGGTTCGACTCCCGCCGAGCGCACCATTTGAGAAATTAGGAATCGCTGATAATTCAGTGCTTCCTTAGTCCTGTGGATTTTCCGCAGGACTTTTTAGTTTGATTGAAAAAGGATTTTGATAGACTGTGAAGAATACTAACTAAAGGAATTATTGCGATTTCGTTAGGAGATGAATGAATGGCGCGAAAAGAGGTGCAGGCAGCGGTGCGTCCGGTGCTTATGCGCAGCTTACATTTGAAGAAAAATGCCTTTCGGCAGTTTTTTTACGAGAGCTCACTTCAATTCGGGAAGCAGATCGGAAGGGATATTGCGGAGCTCAAAGATGAGACAGCATCCATTGTCAATAAAAAGTATATGTTCTCACTGGCGACGGAGAAAAGTGGTGCACAGAGCTTCCTGAAGTGGATCGCGGATGAGTTCAATGCGGAGGATGTGTCGCATGAGCAGGAGGAGCGTTTGCGGCGACTTGTTGCGGAGTACCCGAAGATCCGTTCCTACATCCGCATTGAGGAGGATCAGCTGCTCTTTGACCACAACCGCTTTGCCGAGGATGTCGTGGCGGGTCGGTTCAAGGAGACGATCTTCGGGATGACCTTTGACATCCAGAGTGTGATCGAGACGGCAATCAATACTGGGTCGGTTGCCCTTGATTTTTCCATTGAGCCGTTTAAGAAAGAGCTGCTTTACGTCGACCATGTGCGTGCGAATATTCAGCCGTATGCGGAACGTCTGCTGACGGACATGAGCCTCGGACACTGGGATCTCTATGAGGAGCTGACGGAGGAGGGGCGTGAGGACAGTGTCTGTCTGCGTCTGCCGCCGACGGATTTCCTCGTGGCACGTCCGCCGCAGATGGATGTCATCATGAACGGCACCTGTGCAATCGACTTTGGTACGCGCAGTACGGTCGTCGTTTGCCGTGACCGCGAGGCGCGTCTCCTGCGCATCGGCAAGGGCGACTACGAGAACGCACCGACTTTGCAGGACTACGAAAACCCGACGGCGATTGAGCTGATCGACATCGAGAAGTTCAAGCAGCTCTACCGTGCGCGTGAGGGACGTCCGCTGACGGAGTGGTCGCAAGTCACGGCATCGCATCAGGCGGCGGATGCGATCTTTGAGCGGCAGTCCACGGAGGGCATCGCGGTTTATTACTCTGTGTTCAGCGAGCTCAAACGCTGGACACGTGACACGGCAAACTCCCCGATCCTGAAAGATCGGCGCGGCTACATCCAAGAGGTCAAGCCGTACGTGGAGACACAACCGCTCGATGCGGGCGGGTTCGACCCCATTGAGATCTACGCCTACTATCTTGGCCTTTACATCAACAATATGCACCGCAACATCTATCTGGACTACATCCTGTCCTTCCCGGTGGGCTACGAGAAGAGCGTGCGGGAGCACATCCGCATGAGCTTTGAGCGGGGGCTTCGGAAAACGCTGCCGAAAGCACTGCTTGATGATCCTGAGATGATGCGCCGCTTCCGTGTGTACGACGGAGCGAATGAGCCGGCAGCATATGCAATCAGTGCCCTTGAGGCGTATGGGCTCGAGCCGAAGCGGGTAGGCGAGGAGGTTGCCTACGGGGTCTTTGACTTTGGCGGCGGAACGACGGATTTTGACTTCGGTGTGGAATACGTACCCGAAAATGGGCGACGCAAGTTCGTGATCGAACAGTTCGGTTTTGGCAGCGATATGTATCTAGGCGGAGAGAATATCCTTGAGCTCCTTGCCTATGAGGTGTTCAAGGACAACCTCGCGGAGATGCGTCAATATAAGATCACGTTCGCCCTACCGCCCGAGGGGGAGACGTTCGCAGGGGCGGAGGCACTCGTGCGTGAGACGCGCGATGCCGCATCTCATCTGAACAACAAGATCCTCGCCGAGCGGCTGCGTCCGTTCTGGGAGCGCGGCGCAGGCTACGAGGAATTCGCGGCGGGGGACAGCTTTGATACGAAGATTACGCTCTTTTCGTCCGAAAAGACGGGGAACGCGGGCAACCGCGCAGAAATCCGTCTGCACATCGACGTGCGTAAACTCGAGCGCACGCTTGAGGATCGTATCCGCCGCGGGGTCGAGAACTTCTTCCAGGCGATGGCGACCGCGTTCAAGGGGCGTGATGTGCGTCAGATCCACATCTTTCTCGCAGGGAACTCGTGCAAGGCTCCGATGGTTCGCAAGCTCTTCGACGAGTATATTGCGCGTCAGATCAAGGCACTGCATACCGTGCAGTCTGTCTCGGCGGAGAAGCCGGAGTCTGCGGGCGGGAAGAAGACGGATGCTGCGCCTAAGGGGGCACAGTCGCAGAGCAAGGACGCGCCTTTCCTCCTCTATCTTCCGCTTGGTATGGCGGATGGAGAAAAGGACGCGAAAGTCCTGCATGATGGTTTTGACCGTCTGCGTACGGGCAAGACGGGGGTCGCATTCGGACTTCTGCGCTGCCGTAAGGGCGGGAAGGATGTCAAGATCATCAACAAGAACGTGGACGAGCACGACGAACTTCTCTTCCCGTATTTCCTCGGCAGCCTGAACGAGCGCGGCTGCTTCAAGGTGGATATCGACGCGCGTGTCGACTATGGCGTGTGGACGTATTTCACCTATGCGGACGAGGATGAGTTCGAGCTCTACTATACGCAGGAGCCGCGTGCGCTGAAAGGGCACATGAAGGCTGCTGAAGTGCGCATGGTGCGCTGCATGATCGACGCGGATGACGTGAGCGACGATGACACGGTCGGTGTCTATATCCGCAAGAAGTCGCCGAATACAATTGAATATACTGTTGCCTCGGAGAAGAGCCTTGGGGCAAAGAGCTACAAGGGCACGATCTACACTGTGCGTTTGGGGTGAATCGTACATCGGAAAGGAGCGCCGTGATGCAACACCTGCCGTTTAAGAACTACATGGAAAATGCTGTCGCGCACATGCTGAACCGCCTTGCGCCGCAGTATCCGGAGATCTGCATGTGTGACCGCTGCCGCACGGACATGATGATGATTGCGCTGAATAACCTGCCGCCGCGCTATGTATCCACGCACAAAGGGGATGTTCTCAAGCGTGCCGAGGGTATGGAGCTCCAATACGAGGTGGAGGTTTTGACCGAGACCATGCGTGCCATGCAGATTGTCGGCGGTCAGCCGCACCACGGACGCAATGAAGAGGGGATCTGATCTCTTCGCAGAGAAAACACCCGCAGATAAAATTTGTCAAGCGGGTGTTTTTTTGTTAAAATGAAGGAGAAATCAAAGGCGATCTGCGCGTCGGCGTCTCTGAAGAGGCATCGGCGCATTTCTTTTGTTGTCTGTGTACGATGGAGAGGAAGCTGTTATGTTCGCGAGGCTGAGGCGTGATATCCGCGTTATCTTTGAGCGCGACCCTGCGGCGCGGAGTACGATTGAGGTCTTGCTCTGTTACGGCGGCTTGCATGCGATCTGGCTGCACCGTATATCGCACGCACTCTATGTGCGCGGCTGGGTGCTGATTCCACGCCTGATCTCGAACTTCGGGCGGTTTCTGACGGGCATCGAGATTCATCCCGGCGCGAAGATCGGCGAAGGGCTCTTCATCGATCACGGCACGGGCATCGTCATCGGTGAGACGGCGGAGCTTGGGCGCAACGTCACGCTCTATCAGGGCGTGACACTTGGCGGTACGGGGAAGGAGAAGGGCAAGCGTCATCCGACGATCGGCAGCAACGTTGTTGTTGCTTCGGGGGCGAAGGTGCTCGGCTCGTTCACCGTGGGCGATCACGCAAAGATCGGTGCTGGCTCTGTTGTGCTGCGACCCGTGCCCGCCCATGCGACCGTGGTCGGCATTCCGGGACGCATTGTCATGATGAACGGGCAGCGCGTCCGCACGGAGGCGGATTTTTTGCGGGCGCGGGAGCTCTCGCTCGAATGTGAGGAGAGCGCGGAGGAGATCGCGAGTGAGTTGGATGTCGATCTCGATCACGATATGCTGCCCGATCCGGAGGCGGAGATGATCGAGCATCTGCGGCAGGAAATTGATGCTCTGAAAGCCCGTCTCTCTGCGTTGGAACAAAAATAGGGGGTTATCATGCTTACCGTTTATAATACAATGACGAGAAAAAAAGAAGAGTTCCACCCGTTGCGTGAGGGCGAGGTCAGTATATACTGCTGTGGGGTGACACCGTACAACGATCCGCACATCGGCAATGCACGCCCTTTTGTCACATGGGATGTCATTCGCCGCTATCTCGCACGCAAGGGCTACAAGGTACGCTACATCCAGAACTTCACGGATGTGGACGATAAAATCATCAACGCCGCAAACCGCGAGGGTGTGACGTGGAAGGAGATCTCCGACCGCTACATCGCAGCGTATTTCAAGGCGATGGACGCGCTGAACGTGCGCCGCGCCGATGAGTTTCCGCGTGTCTCCGAGACGATGGAGGACATACAGCGCATGATTGAGACGCTGATCGCACGCGGCTATGCGTACGTGACGGAGGCGGGCGATGTCTACTACCGCGTGGAGGCGTTTGATCACTATGGCTGTCTCAGCGGACGCAGTCTCGACGATATGGAGGCGGGCGCGCGCGTCGAGGTCAACGCGGCGAAGGAGCACCCCATGGACTTTGCTCTCTGGAAGGCGGCAAAGCCCGGTGAGCCCTCATGGGAAAGTCCGTGGGGGAAGGGCCGTCCCGGCTGGCACATCGAATGCTCGGCGATGTCCGTGAAGTATCTCGGCGATGCCTTTGACTTCCACGGCGGCGGCAACGATCTTATCTTCCCGCACCACGAGAACGAGATTGCACAGGCAGAGCCGTGCATTGACGGCGACGAGAAGTTTGCGCGCTATTGGCTGCACAACGGATTTATTACGATCGACAACGAAAAGATGTCGAAGTCGAAGAACAATTTCTTCACGGTGAAGGATATTCTGCGGGAGTTCCCAGGTGAGGTCATCCGCTTCTTCATCCTACAGACACATTACCGCAGCCCGCTTGACTTCAGCGACGAGCGTCTGCACGAAGCGCAGACGGCACTCGACCGTCTGCGCAAGGCAAATGAGGTCATTGCAGAACTCTCAGAGCGTGCGGGAACGGCGGATACGGCAGCAGAGTTGGCCGCGCAGGCGGAGACGTTCCTGCACGACTTCGATGCGGCGATGGATGATGACTTCAATACAGCTCTTGCGATTAGTCAGATGTTTGGGCTTGCAAAGGAGATCAACCGCTATCATCAGGAGATCGAGCGCGGTGCGGCGTTTGATGCAGTGAACTTTGGGAGAGCGGCGGCCGCCTATCATGCGATGGCGGCGATCATCGGCATCTTTGAGCAGGAGGAAGCGACAGCGGACGACGGGCTCACAGATGCGCTGATGGATCTTATCATCGGCATTCGGCAGGAGGCTCGTGCGGCGAAGAATTGGGCGGTTGCAGACAAGATTCGCGATGGGCTCAAGGCGGCGGGGGTCGTGCTTGAAGATACGCCGACGGGTGTGCGCTGGAAAAGGGCCTGACCGCGCATGAAGTTTGAACGGTTTCAACAGCTCGTACGTATGATGTTCCTGCCCGATGAGGCGGGCAATATCCGTACGCGCTACGAGAGTATGGATGCGGCGCAGATTCATCCGCTTGTTCTCGCATACATAGGCGATGCCTACTTTCACCTCTATGTGCGGATGCGTCTACTCTCCTACGAGCAGACGCAGGTACAGGCACTCCACGCATTCAGTGCACAGATTGTTTCGGCGGCGTGGCAGGCGCGTGCCTATCGGGGCATTTCGCCCATGCTCACGGAGGAGGAGCAGACGATCTATCGGCGTGCACGCAATACGAAGAGTCACGCGCCGCGCAGTGCATCCGTCGCAGACTATCACGCGAGCACGGGCTTCGAGGCGTTGCTCGGAAGCCTCTACATCCGTGAAGAGACCGAGCGTCTTGAGGAACTCACGGAGGCGGCGTTTCAGATCATCGCAAAAGAGATGATGAGTATTCAGCAGGAGCAAATACATGGAAATTAAACTGATTTCAAAAACCCCAAACTATCTGAGAACCTGCTGGACAGCAGCACGGACGTGCTACAGTGCGGATTCTCCGATCGAACTGCTCACCGAGGAAAAGACGGACGAGGAGATGCTGCGTCTCTTGGAGCGCATTATGACGAGCAAACATCTCTCGGTGGTGGAGCACTGTTCCATGACCTTTGCCGTCAAGGATGTCTCGCGCACGCTGCTCGCGCAGTACAGTCGCCATAGGATCGGCGTGTCGCTCAGTGTGCAGAGCCAACGCTATGTCTCCGAGCAGTCCGCAAAACAGACTGGTGGGCTGTTCGGTCACGTCGTGCCGCAGACGGTTGCCGATAACGAGGCAGCATACACGCGCTATATGGCGTGTATGCGCGAGATTCAGCAGACGTATGATGAATTGCTTGCGCTTGGTGTAACAAAGCAGGATGCGCGTTTTGTCCTGCCGGGTGGTGCGTGCACGAACTTCGTCACGACGCTCAATCTGCGCTCCTTTATGGATGTGTATGAGAAGCGTGTTCTGACCCCCGGTGCACAGTGGGAGATCAAGGAGATGATGCTCCGTATGCGCGACCTCCTTGTCGCGGAGGAGCCGTGGTTGGAACGATTTGTGCCGCGTGTTTGATTTCGGAGGGCGGAACGGTGAGAGGGGAACGCAATGAAAGCAAAGGCAGAGCGCACGGATAGGCGGACAGAAAAATGCGGCGAAAAGCATGCCGAGAGGCACGCGAAACACGGTGAGAAAATTGCAGAGACGCGGACGACGGAGCAGCCCACGCATATTCTTGCCGGCCGCCATGCGATTGTCGAGGCAATCAAGGCGGGACGCGGTATCAACCGCATTCTGCTCGCGGACGGTCTGCATGGCGGAGCTGTGCATGAGCTGCGCGACCTTGCGCGTGAGCACGGCATTACCGTAGATACCGTGGGACGGGCAAAGCTGGATGCTGTCGTGCCTGAGGGGGTGCGCCATCAGGGGGCGATCGCCTATGTCGCGCCCGTCGCTTATGTCGCCGTTGAGGAGATCATTGCGGCGGCACGGGCGCGCGGAGAGGAGCCTCTGCTGCTCCTCCTCGACGGCATCGAGGATCCGCAGAACCTCGGTGCACTGCTGCGCACGGCGGATGCGGCTGGCGTGCACGGGATTCTCCTGCCGCGCCGACACAGCGTTCCCCTGACGGAGACCGTTGCACGCGTCTCGGCGGGGGCACTTGAGTACGTCCCCGTTGCCCGTATCGGCAACGTCGCGCAGACCATGCGTGCCCTCAAGGAGCAGGGGTTTTGGATTGCGGGGGCGGACATGGCGGGGGAGGAGACCTATGACCGGGCGAACCTCACGGGAGCACTCGTGCTCGTCATTGGCAGCGAGGGGCGCGGCATGAGCCGTCTCACGCGCGATCTCTGCGACTTTACTGTGCGTTTGCCGATGCACGGCAAGATCAACTCACTCAACGCCTCGGTCGCGGGGGCGATCCTCATGTATGAGGCACTGCGTCAGCGCACGGCGAAGGCTGCGGTGCGGCATGGCTAGACAGCGGGAGTGCGCGTACTATCTCGTTGACGGCTACAACGTCATCAACGCATGGCCGGAACTCATGCGTCTGCGTGGTAATCTCGACGAGGCGCGCGATGTCCTCGTGCACATCCTTACGGAGTACGGCGCGTTTGAGAACTACGAGATGACGGTGGTATTCGATGCGTTCTTTACCGAGGATGAGGAGCATGCGCAGCAGATCACCGATCGCATGAAGGTCATCTACACAGGAGCGGGCGAGACGGCGGACAGCTGCATTGAGCGTCTTGCGTATACGGCGGTGCGCGCGGGGCGCGAGGTGCACGTCGTCACTTCTGACGGCGCGGAGCAGAGCGTTATCCTCGGTGCCGGTGCGTACCGCATTACCTCGCCCGAGCTGCGCCGCTCTGTGAAGAAGGCAAAGAAGCAGATGAAGGCGGAGTACATGAACCCGCACATTCAGCCGCTCGCCCGCAGTGAACTGCACGAGCGCATCGACCGCGACACACTTGCGCGGCTTGAGGAACTGCGGCGTGGGAAATAGAAAAATGAAAACGAAAAACCTCTTTGAGCCAAAACGGTTCAAAGAGGTTTTTCGCATCTGTCATTACCACCGCTTCGTCTTGCGCCAGAACGAGGGACGCAGCAGGATGAGCAGGGTGAAAATTTCAAGGCGGCCGAGCAGCATAGTGATACACAAAATAGTCTTTACGAAGTCGGAGAGCGGTGCATAGGTGGAGGTTGCGCTCACAATGCCGAATGCGGGACCGATGTTGCCGAGCGTTGTGATGGCGACGGCGACGGCCTCGAACGGGAGCAGTCCATCCATCGTGAGGAGGAGTGCCGTCACAAAGATGATCGTGAGGTAGAGGAAGAAGAATGTCCCCACGCGCAGCAGCATCGCACTGTCTACGTGTGCGCCGCCGAGCGAGATGTCGACGACACGGTGTGGATTCAGCTTCTGGAGGATCACGGCGCGTGCATTGCGAACAAGGAGGATGATGCGTGCGACCTTGATACCGCTTGCGGTTGATCCTGCACAGCCGCCGATTGCCATGAGGAGGAGCAGCAGTAGTTTCGAGAACGTCGGCCACGTTTCAAAGTCCGCCGAGACGAAGCCTGTTGTTGAGAGCGATGTCACTTGAAAAATGGCGAAGCGCACGGCTGCCGTGAAATCCATCCCCATTTCTACAATGAGATTCAGAGCAATGAGCAGCATCGCAGCGAGAATCATGCCGAGATAGGTGCGAAACTCCGTATTGCGAAGAATGGCAAGCGGTCCCTTGACCCATGCTCGATAGTAGAGTGAGAAACTGCCGCCTGCGAGAAACATAAAGAGGGCAGTCCACAGCTCAAACGGGAGGTTTTGAAAGTGCATTGTACTGTCGTCGTATGTCGAAAAACCGCATGTTCCAATCGTTGACATCGCGTGTGTAACGGCAATGCTGAACTCTGCGCCGCAGAGCATGAAGATGACCGTTGTAAACGCCGTAAATATAAGGTAGATCTTGAAGAGTGCCATAGTCATATCGCGTAGGCGCGGCATGACACGGTCCATCGTCGGGCCTGCACCTTCGGCGCTATACATATAAATCGTACTTGCACCGGACTGCGGCAGAAGCGCGATGAAGATGACAATAATCCCGAGTCCGCCGATCCACGCCGTCATCATCCGCCAGAACAGGATGCTGTAGGGGAGCTGTCCGAGCGAGGAAAAAACCGTCGCACCCGTTCCTGTAAACCCTGAGATACTTTCAAAGAGTGCATCGAGAAAGCCAAGATAGTTGCCAAGGAAGTAGGGAAGCATCCCGAGAAATGTCCCTGTGAACCATCCGAATGCCGTGATGGCGATGCCCTCGCGTGCCGTCAGTTCCTCGGCAGGTTTTCCATAGCGGCGAAACCCGACCCCGAGAAATGCACTGACGAGGACGGAGAGCATGAACGCCTCGCGGCTCGGCTCCTTTCCTGCAATCGCAATGACGAGCGGAATCACGAGCGCGCCCGTCATGGCAAACGAAAGGCGTGAGAGAATGTAGTTGACTGTGTAGATATTCATAGCGTTCTACCACTTATGCGCTGTATCCTCGAAGAATGTGCCGAGGAGGAGGAAGAAGGCAAAAATCTCGATGCGTCCGAGGATCATCAGCAGGGAGCATACGAGCTTTGTCCAGAGAGGCAGTGCGGTGACTGTATTGAGATGCGCGAGCGCTGCGACGCCGCCCGTTGTCGTGAGACACGAGACCGTCAGTGTGATCGTCTCGATGGGACTCAGCCCCGCGCAGGCGATGAGGAGACTGCTGATCGAAAAGACGGCAGCAAAGATGAACGCGAGCACGAGAATGCGTTCAGCAGAGTGCAGGGGGACAACCTCGCCGCCCTGCCGCACGGCGAGCACCATGCGCGGATGCAGGGTGCGCAGCAGCTCCGTCCATGCGAGCGAGGTGAGTACGAGGACACGCGATATGCGAAAACCGCCCGCCGCCGACCCCATGCAGCCACCGATGACCGCAAGCAGGATGAGGAGCAGGGCCGAGCTCGTGTGAAACGGTGCTGCGTCCTGTAACATGAGCCCGTTTGTCGAGAGAAAGGAGATCGCATAAAAAAAACTGAAGCCGAGAGCCTCTGCAATTGGTCGTGTGCCGTGCAGTAGAGAGGGGATGGCGAGCAGTACGCCCGCACAGAGGAAGAGCGCAAAAAAGGAGCGCAGCTCCATGTGACGTGTGAGTGCCGTTTCCGTCCTGCGGCGCAGAATTTGCCAGAGTGTGAGCAGCGGAAGCGCGGAGAGCAGCGCGACGAGCCCTGCACCGAGCATGAGCAGCGGCTTGGGAGAAAGACCGCCCGTCATTGGTCCCGCGCCCGAGGAGATCGTAAAGAGTGCGAGGATGAGTGCAGGGAAGACCTTGTCACCCGCCGCGAGATAGATCAGGACAGAAATGACTGTGATTGCAATGTAGAGCATCGTCATTTCGCGCATGGGGCGCGTCATGCGATTCCAGAGCGGACTGAAGAGGCGTTCCTGACGCACGTTGAAATCCATGCCGAAACAGCCGCCGACAACAGGGAGCACAGATACGAGAATGACGATAAAGAGCAGTCCACCGAACCAGCTCATGAGCCCCCGCCAGAGGATGAGGGTGGGGGGGAGCGTATCCCCAAGTGCCGTCATGCCCGTCGTCGTAAGCGCAGAGATGCACTCAAAAAACGTATCCACGGGTGATAGATGCAGCCCTGCCAGATGGAACGGCAGCATACCGAGCAGGGCGAGCAGAAACCAGACGACGAGGAGGAAGAGTGCACCCTCCTGCACCGAGAGTTGGCGCATATGGCTGCGCCCCATGTTGCCGAACACCATGCCAAGGATGGCGGTCAGCACGCCGAGCGCGAGAAATGACCCCGCGAGCGGATCTCCGAACGCGAAGCCGTAGCCGAACGGGATGAGATAGAGCGGCGCAAAGACATACGCCGTGCGTCCCATGAGCACCCAGAACAAATCAAAACGCATCAGTCGTCTCCAAAATAGGCAAGCGCCTTCTTCGCGAAACTCTTGAGAACAAAGAGGATGACGCGGTCACCCGGTTGGAGCTCCGTCATGCCGTTGGGGATCGCTGCTGCCTCCTCGCGTACGTAGGCGCAGACCAGACATTCGCGCGGGAGATTCGCATTCATCAGCTTCTTTCCGACAACGGGAGCACCGGCACTGACAATCACCTCGAGCGCCTCCGCACGTGCGCCCTCGAGCAGGGTCACGCGCGTCACATCGCCGCCGCGCGCATAGGCGAGCACCTCACTCGCCGAGAGCAGGCGAGCCGAGAGCGCGATGTTGACGCCGACCTTCTCCATGAGGTCGATGTATTCGTTGC
>CAUVVR010000034.1:0-13956 GCA_963555475.1 uncultured Selenomonas sp. | reverse complement strand
CGCACAACGTCATCTCGCAGGACAACCGCGACGGCGAGGAGCACAAGATTGTGCGTATGAACGTCGTCTTTGCAAATCCGGGCGAGGGGGTGCGCGGCACCTACTTCATCGGTTACGCGCGTCATTGGGATGTGACACGGCAGATGGTTACCAATATGTTTACGCAGGATGACCGTCTGCTCGAGTATTCGACCGCCGAAAAGGGGCAGCTCTTCTTCATCCCTTCGAAGGAACTCTTAGGACGTATCGCCGAGGGAGAATTGTTTTAGGGAGCATTGACTATATCGGTATATATTGGGGAATGTGGTATCCGTCAAAAAATTTTGTGTTACAATATCGGGTGTTGAAAGATCATTGATCTTTTTGGGGGAGGAAAACAATATGGAAGGAGTATTAAAAAAAGCAGAAGCTGAGGTGGAGCATCTGGAAAAGGAGGCTGTGCAGCTTGGGGAGAAAGCCGAAAAAACAAGATGAAAATCGTTGGAGTGATTGCCTCCGGTCTGTCCATCTGTATGTACGTTTCCTATATTCCGCAGATCCTTGGAAATCTGTCCGGTCATCAGGGAGACTGGATTCAGCCGTTTGTCGCATTCATCAACTGCACGATGTGGGTTGGATACGGATTTTTCAAAGAACATCGCGACTGGCCGCTTGTAATCGCCAACTCGCCGGGGATAATCTTTGGTCTGACGGCTGCGATTACCGCTCGTCTCTAAAGAATCGCTGATAAAATAGACCCTCAGATTGGCGTAGATTTTTTCGTCCGAACAAGGAGGCAAACCGGACGCATAGCAAAAGCTATGTGGAGGATCTAGGGCATAGTGCGGGCAAAAAGATACGCTAAGATGGCGCGGTTGAATTTATCGGTGCTTCCCTAAATGTACGTATGTATCAACCAACACAAATGATGTGAATTTCTGTGAATGAGCAGGGGCCGTTGCACGAAGTTTTCTACCTTCGGGCAACAGCCCCTATTTTCTATTTCACATCGAGGAAGCACGGATCATCCTCACTTTTTTGACACGCATTCATCGCCCGCACTTTGGCGCATTGCTCAGGGGTGAGGGTGAGCTTGCCGCGATCGAGGGAGAGGAGTCCCTCTGCACGGAGGCGGTCAACGCTGCGGTTGACTGTCTTTAGGCTCGTGCCGATGGCATCGGCAATGTCCTGTCGGCGCATGGGAAGCCGCACGGCGACATCGCATGCGGGCAGGTTCTTTTGCAGGTAGGCAAGGAGACGCGATTGAACCGTCATATATTTGATCTGACCATATTCATCCGAGATCGGCCAAGATTTTCGTGCGATCATACAGGCGACGGCAAACGCTGCTCCCGCATCGCTCTGGAGCCACGCGGCAAATGCGTTGATGCTGACGGCAAGCAGATCACACTCCGTCTCTGCTTCACACGTCGCGGCATAGTACGGTGCACCTGCAAGAGCCTCGTACTCGCCGAGGAATGTGGGCGGGTCGGCGATGGCAAACACATACCGATCGCCGCTTGAGAACTCATTGATGATGCGCACGCGCCCCGCGAGGAGGATATAGACCGTGTCGGCGTGCGTTCCCTTACAGCGGATGATTTCGTCGGGCTGGAATGTGAGCGGCCGCGCAACGCGCAGCAGGTGTGGCGGTATCTCGGGGAACGACGGTAACAGCATGATGGCTCTCCTCTCAGTACAGTTTCTTTCTATTTTAACGAAAAAAACGTGCGCTGAAAAGTCATATGTCCTTTTTTTTCGTTTGGCATATTTGGTACAATCAAAAAAGAAAGGGGAGTGCGGTATGCGTTCGGACAACGTGCAGAGCAAGCGTGTGGAAGTGATGGCAGGGCTGACATCGTTCTTTGCCATCTCGTACATCATCATCGTCAACCCGTTGATTCTTGCAGACGGCGGAATCCCGGCGGAGCTGAGCGTGTTCGCGACGATATTCGCCTCGGCGGTCGGGTGTCTCCTGATGGCACTCTGGGCGGATGCACCGATCATCTTGACCCCCGGCATGGGGATCAATGCATTCTTCACATATACCGTCGTGACGAACATGGGGTTCCGTTGGCAGGAGGCACTTGCCATCTCTCTCATCTCGGCGCTCATCTTCTTCGCACTTGCTGTGACGCGCGCGGGCAGGGTTCTGGCGGATGCTGTGCCGAAATCACTGAAATACGCAGTGACAGCGGGCATCGGTTTGTTCCTCGTGGAGATTGGGTTGGAGAAGGCGGAGCTGATCCGCGCCGGCGAAAACTCGATTCTCGCGCTCGGCGATCTGCAAAATCCGTCTGCACAGCTCGCACTCCTCGGTCTCGTGTTGAGTTTGCTGTTCTACCAGCGGCGGATGAAGGGCGGTTTTTTCATCGCCATCCTCATTGTGACGGTCATCGCCAATGTGTTCGACCTCGTTCATGCGAATACGATTGAGATTGATATGACGCGGCTCGGCGAGTACGGCGCGCTGCTCTTTGTGGAGGACTTCTCCGCCGTGCTGACGATTTCGTTCTGGCTTGCGGTATTCTCGATGACGATGATCCTCGTCTTTGAGTCCATCGGATTGCTCGAAGGACTGCTGCCCGATACGGAGAAGTTCCGCAACGCGTTCCGCGCCTCGTCGCTGACAGCCGTGTTTTCCTCGGTGCTCGGGACGAGCCCGACGGTTGCTGCCGCAGAGAGTGCGGCGGGCATCGTAGAGGGGGGGCGGCGCGGATTGACGGCACTCGTCGGCGGCGCACTGTTCCTGCTCACGCTCGTATTCATCCCCCTGCTCGCCTACGTTCCGCAGGCGGCTGTTGCGCCGGTCATCATCATCACAGGGGCTCTGATGATGCAGCAGCTCGAAAACATCCACTTTCAGGATTTCTCAGAGTGGTTCCCTGCGTTTCTCATCATCGTGCTCATCCCGCTGACAAACAGCATCTCGACGGGCTTGGCGTTCGGTTTCGCCGCGCACCCGATGATGAAGGTGTTTACGGGTCGCCGGCGCGAGCTCGGCACGCTCTCCTACGTCCTCGGCGTACTGTTCCTCCTGCAGCTCATCTTTGAGGCGGTGCAGTAAGTATAGGTCATAGGCCGCTATGTCGGTTTTCGATAAATGTTCTTCACTGTTATGAAAGAGAGGTACACATCATGCCAACCCCACACATTGCAGCTGCAAAGGGCGAAGTCGCCGAGCGCATTCTCCTGCCGGGGGATCCGCTTCGCGCCAAGTACATCGCCGAGAACTTCCTCGATGGTGCGAAAGAGTACACGAACATCCGCAACATTCTCGGCTACACCGGCACGTACAAGGGGCATCCCATCTCCGTGCAGGGAACGGGCATGGGGATGCCGTCGATCTCCATCTATGTCAACGAGCTCATCCGCGAGTATGGCTGCAAGACGCTGATCCGCATCGGCAGCTGCGGCGCATGCCACAAGGACATCTACATCCGCGACGTCCTCATCGCGCAGGCGACGACGACCGACTCCTCCATGCCGCGCAACATCTTCGGCTCTGCGGTCAACTTTGCGCCAGTCGCGGACTTTGATCTGCTGCGCTCCGCATATCAGGCCGCCGTCGACAAAGGCATCGCCGTGCGCGTCGGAAACGTGATGTCGCAGGATCGCTTCTACGATGACGAACTCGACATTCAAAAGCTCGCGAGCTACGGCGTCCTCGGTCTGGAGATGGAGGCAGCGGCACTCTACCTCATCTCGGCGAAGTTCGGCGTGCGCGCGCTCGCACTCTTTACCGTCAGCGACCACCTCGTCAGCGACGAGCCCCCCTCCACGGCAGAGGAGCGTCAGACATCGTTCAGCGAGATGATCGAGATTGCACTGGAGGCATCGATTGCCTAGGGAATCGCTGATAAAATGAAGTCCGCCAGATTAGTGCAGTTTTTTTGTTCTGTCAAGAAGACAAACCGGACGCATAGCAAGAGCTATGTGGAGGATTTGTCGACACAGACAGGGCGAAAAAGATGCGCTAAGATGGTGGTGCTGAATTTATCAGTGCTTCCCTAATTATAGGAGGAGATAGCAATGGCTGGTATCAAACGCGTATTCCTTATTGTTCTCGACAGCTTCGGCATTGGGTGTGCGCCGGACGCAGCGGACTTCGGCGACGGGCGCTGCAACACACTCGCATCGCTGACGACATCGCCGGAGCTGCACGCGCCGAACCTCACGAAGCTCGGCCTCTTTAACATCGACGGCGTCGGCTGCGGTACGCCCGCAGACAGCCCCATCGGTACTTTTGCACGGCTGCGGGAGCTCTCGCGCGGCAAAGACACGACGATCGGACACTGGGAAATCGCAGGCATCGTCTCCGAGCAGCCCATGCCAACATATCCGAACGGATTCCCGACGGAAATCCTCGAGCGGCTCTCGGCGGCGTGCGACGGAAAGAAAATCCTCTGCAACAAGCCCTACTCCGGCACGCAGGTCATTCACGACTACGGGCGCGAGCAGGAGGAGACGGGCGGGCTCATCGTCTACACGTCGGCGGACAGCGTGCTGCAGATCGCGGCAAACGAGGCCGATGTCCCCGTCGAGCGTCTCTATGACTACTGCCGTGCGGCACGCAAGATCATGCAGGGCGAGCACGGCGTCGGGCGCATCATCGCACGGCCGTACGTCGGCAGCTATCCGAACTACGAGCGCACAGCGCACCGTCACGACTTCTCCCTCGATCCCACGGGCGAGACGATGATGGACGCGCTCATGCGGCGGGGGCATGAGGTCATCGCCATCGGCAAGATCAGCGACATCTTCGCGGGGCGCGGCGTCACGCGCAGCACGGGTGTCAACGAGAACAATGCCGACGGCATGGAAAAGACACTGCGCATTCAGCAGGAGGACTTCACGGGGCTGTGCTTCGTCAACCTCGTCGATTTTGACATGACGTATGGGCACAGGCGCGACATCGCAGGCTATGCACGCGCGACAACGGAGTTCGACGTGCAGCTCGGCACATTCATGGAGCATATGCGCGAGGACGATGTGCTGATGATTACGGCCGACCACGGCTGCGATCCCGGTGCCCCCGGCACGGATCACACGCGTGAGTACGTGCCGCTCCTCGTCTACGGCGTACCGATCCGTCAGGGGCTCAACCTCGGGACGTACCCGACCTTCGCCATGATCGGCGCGACCGTAGCGGACATGTTCGGTGCGGGACTGACGACGAAGGGCGAGAGCCTGCTGCCGCGCATTCTTGCACACTGAGGAGGATCGACCCATGCGCATGTATGACCTGATTACGAAGAAAAAGCACGGCGGCGCACTCACTGCCGAGGAGCTGCGCTGGATGGTCGAAGGCTATGTCGCGGGCGAGATTCCCGACTACCAGATGTCTGCCATGCTGATGGCAATCTGGTTCAGCGGCATGACGGCACAGGAGACGACGGAGCTGACGATTGCAATGGCGGACTCGGGCGACCGCGTCGACCTCTCGGCGATTGCCGGCAAAAAGGTGGATAAGCACTCCACCGGCGGTGTCGGCGACAAGACGACGCTGATCTGCGCTCCGATTGTCGCCGCCTGCGGTGGGCGCGTCGCGAAGATGAGCGGCCGCGGTCTCGGGCACACGGGCGGTACCGTGGACAAACTGGAGGCCATCCCCGGCTATGAGACGGCAATTTCGCGCGAAAAATTCTTCTCCATTGTGAACGAATGCGGCGTGTCCGTCATCGGGCAGTCGGGCAACCTCGCGCCGGCGGACAAGAAACTCTACGCGCTGCGTGACGTGACAGCGACGGTCGATTCGATCCCACTGATCGCGTCCTCGATCATGAGCAAGAAGCTCGCCGCCGGCTCGGACTGCATTCTACTCGATGTCAAGACGGGCTCGGGCGCGTTCATGAAGACACTCGATGATGCCATCGCTCTTGCGCAGACGATGGTCGCCATCGGTGAGGGTGCAGGACGGCGCACCGTCGCGCTGATTACCGACATGGACACGCCGCTGGGGCTCGGCATCGGCAACAGCATCGAGGTCGCGGAGTCGATGAACGTGCTGCGCGGCAAGGGGCCGCATGACCTGACGGAGGTGTCGCTCCAACTCGCGGAGAACATGCTCTACCTCGTCGGCAAGGGCACAATCGAGGAGTGCCGCCGCATGGCGGAGCAGTCGATCGCAGACGGATCGGCGTTCGAGACATTCTGTACGATGGTGCGGCGGCAGGGCGGTGACGACGCCGTCCTGCGCGACGCGTCGAAGTTCCCGCAGGCGGCCGTGCAGGTGCAGATCCGCGCGCATGCGGACGGCTACATCACGTCCATGGACGCGGAGAAAATCGGCGCGGTGAGCGTCGTGCTCGGTGCGGGGCGCGAGACGAAGGACTGTCCGATCGATTTCGCCGCCGGTCTCATCCTGCACAAGAAATACGGCGACGCAGTGAAGTCGGACGATGTCATCGCAACGCTCTACACGGACAGCGCACAGCGCGGCGACAGCGCGGCGCAGCTCTACCGCGAGGCGATTACCATCGGCGCAGAGAAGCCGCCCGTCCGTCCGCTCGTCTATGCCCGTGTGGAGAAAGACAAGGTCGTTCGGTACTAACAAATGCGATGAGGGGATTTTGTATGTTTTTCTTCATCAACTTGCTCGGCCTTGTTGTGTTCCTCGGAATCGGTGTGCTCGCATCGCGGAATCGCAAGGAGATCCAGTGGCGTTCGGTCGCCTCTCTTCTCACGCTGAACCTCATGCTCGCGTGGTTCCTGACCTCGTTCGAGATTGGGCGTGAGATGATTACAGCTGCCGCGGCCGGATTCACGGAGCTGATCAACATCTCGTACGTCGGCATCGCGTTCGTTTTCCCCGACTGGGTCCATGTGCCGCAGATGAACTTCTTCGCTGCGGCACTGCTGCCGATTCTCTTCGTCGTGCCGCTCTTTGACATCCTCACGTATTTCGGTATTTTGCCGTTCGTCATTCGTTGGATTGGCAAGCTGCTCACATTTCTCACGCGTGCGCCGAAGTTCGAGTCATTCTTCGCCATAGAGATGATGTTTCTCGGCAACACGGAGGCACTCGCTGTGTCGAAACTCCAACTCATGAAGATGAGCAAGGAGCGCGTGCTGACCATCGGTCTCATGTCGATGAGCTGCGTGACGGCGGCACTCATCGCCGTCTATGTCAAGATGATGCCGGCGGAGTATGTCGTCACGGCAATCCCGCTGAATGTCATCAACGCGCTGCTCGTCTCCTCGCTCCTCCATCCCGTGAAGGTTACGCCGGAGGAGGACACAATTGCAACGATCCACGAAGGAGGCGGGCGCGAGCCGTTCTTCTCCTACCTTGCAGAGTCGATCATCGGTGCAGGCCGCCTCGTGCTCATCATCTGCGCGAATGTCATCGCCATCGTTGCACTGCTCAAGTGCGTCGACCTCCTCCTCAGCATTCTGCACCCATCGCTCTCGCTCGAGCTCATCCTCGGTGTCGTGCTGTCCCCATTCGCGTGGCTGCTCGGTCTCGCGCCGACAGAGGCATTTCAGATCGCCCAGTACATGGGGACGAAGTTCATCACGAACGAGTTTGTCGTCATGCTGCAGATCCAGGATGTCGTCCGTACGTGGCCCGTGCACATGCAGGCTGTGATGACCGTATTCATTACGTCATTCGCCAACCTCGGGACGATCGGCATCATCCTCGGCTGCTTTAAGGGGCTCGTTGACGGCGAACGCAACACGATCGTCGCTCGCAACGTATCCTACATGATACTGTCCGGATTGCTGGTCTCTTTGCTGTCTGCCGCAATCTGCGGATTGTTTGTCTGGTAGGCGGAGC
Source organism: uncultured Selenomonas sp. (assembly GCA_963555475.1). GTDB lineage: Bacteria > Bacillota > Negativicutes > Selenomonadales > Selenomonadaceae > Centipeda. Next base: position 6,197 of record CAUVVR010000034.1, on the reverse strand, counting down.
TTACGCCACTACAAAGGTAATCGCTTTTTTTAGGATAAGATTTTCCTCCTCGAGCTGGGCGTTACGTCTTTGCAAGTCTTTGATCTGTTTGGCAGTCATAATATCGCCATCGACGGTTTTGACCTCGGAATAAAGGCGAATCCACTTTCCAATGGCAGAAAGGGAAACGCCATATTCCTTTGAGAGTTGTGATTGCGATTTTCCATTTTGGTAGAGGGCGACGATGGATTTTTTTGAAATCCTCGTCGTAGGGTCGATGTGTCATAGAAACCATTCCTCCTTTGTGTTTACTGAGGTGTAATATAAAGTCCTATTTCGTGTCTACTTTTTTAGTATAGATCCAGATGGGTATGAATGCGAGTTTTATCGGAAGGACTGAAAAACGGCATCTGCCTCTCTGACAGATGCCGCTTGAATTGTGATTTATTGTATTGAATCCATGAGCTGGAGGATTGTTTCACAGGTGGAAGCGAATTCCACTTCTCTGGCGTATTCATAATCTCGCTGATACGTTTTCCAGTGCCGATGCATCGTAGGGCTGCTTATAATCTGCTCCAAAATACTCTGATACTGCGGCATTAGCATACCGGAATTGCGCTTTTGTGAAGTTTCGGATACAGCCTGACGCAAAACGGTCCGATTGATCTGATCGCCTTTGAGCTTGCTCAGGATAAAGATATCGTAAAAATCCCTTGGCCGCGTATTTTGATCTCCACGGGAAATTACAGTTTCCAACTTCTCGGCAAGGATCGTCTCAAGGTTGTACGCAAAGATTTCCAATGTGCCGTCATTGAACATCATATCATGGGATATTTGTATTCGACTGCCTTCGGGGTAATCTTGTCACCTGTTGTAATATCCAGCTTCAGAGGAACCTTCATAGGGAGGAAGTTTGCCGTCAGCGATACACGATAGCCGCCGTATGCGTCGTTCTTTCGGATTTCTCCAACCTCCTGAAAACTGAAGGTTATATCGTCATCAATGGGAATAGAGACAATCTCCTCAAACATTTTCTTTATGCTGTTCTCGTTCACGGGGTGATTTAGGATCGTGGCATCCATATCCATTGTGGCACGGGAATGGAGACCAACCATCGAGGCAATCAGCAGTCCGCCCTTTAGGATGAAGTTGTCTTGATATCTTGAATGGGCGATGCGTTCCAGGAGTCGCTCCAACATATAGTTTTGCATCACGAGTTGGGCAGGGATGTGTTTTTCTTTTGCCATTTTATTGATGGCGGCCTTTAACTGCATTGCATTATTCAAAGCAGTACCTCCAGATATGTCCGTATCCTTTTTTCGACACCGAGTCGAGCCGCATACGCTGAGAGCAGGGGAATGTTTTTCTGATTGCAGTCCGTATAGCGTTTGAAAGCCTCTGAGACAATTTGAATATCTGCAGCGTGCTGCGGCCGCAGGATGTCGCAGAGCGTACGCTCCATGGAGTAACAGCGTATCGAATTCCCTGCAGGAGATTTTATCTCTGTTATGCCAAGTTCATATCGCTCAGGCTTTACCTGCGCACAGCGGATTCCTTCCTTTTGCGGATTTGCCAGATTGTAGTTTGTGGGGAAAGTCATATGGTAGGCAATCGGCGTTCGATCCGTCAGATTCCAGAGAAAGAGAGCTGTTTCGTGTGAGAAAATGCCGCGTTTGAATCGTGTTTGCAGATTGAGAAATTCGTCTTCCCATATTTCGGGTAGCATGTATACGCCGCGGGAAGGACGGAGCAAATGCCCGCGTTTGACGAGATGTGACAACATGCTGCGGGAAATACCGGATGATACCGCTTTGGTTGTTGTCAGCATACCGTTATTTTTATGGATGAGGTTCATGATAGCAACTTGTTGCGTCATGTGAATCACCTCCTAAAAACTTTCTTGCTTGTATTATATAAATAAACAAGCAAGAAAGTCAATAAAATACGAATTACCATTATGTGAAAACCTCGGACTGCGTTCATGTGCAGCCCGAGGTTTTCATATCAAGACTCCGTTGCAGTGATCTATCTCATGTTGAATGATCTGTGCCGTAAAGCCGGAGAACTTGTTTTGCTGTTTGCGAAATTTTATGTCGCGGTATACGACTTCAAGCCATTCATGCCGCATCGTTTTTCTCTGTCCGGGGAGGGAGAGACATCCCTCCTCGGCCTCGTACTGCTCGGAGGATGCTTTTACAATCTCCGGATTCAGCATGACGAGATGAGATTTACCCACGCATACGGCAATGATGCGCTTCTTTTCGCCAATCATGTTGGCGGCAAGTCCGACGCAGTGTCCGACATGGGCTTTGAGCGTATCAAGCAGGTCGTTTGCTATCGAGAGGTCGGATTTCACGGCTTTCTCCGATGGCTGTCCGAGAAACATTGCATCCTTGACGATAGGTTGTACCATTTGCCCCATCTCCCTTTGTTTTAGAAATATTCGCCTGAACAAATAAATTTTCCTGCAACGGGTGACCAATATGTCTCTATCTGTCCGCTGTCTTTTGAGAAGGGGACGACTTTTCCCCGTCATCGGAATATTTACAGCGTATTGGAGGAATTTACCATGAAAGATTTGCAGGTTTTGGAACACGGCGGCATCCGAGTCATGACCACGGAGCAGCTTGCCGAGGCGTATGGCTGTGATGTCCAACACATCAAACAGAATTTCAACAACAACAAAGATCGGTTTGCGGAGGGAAAACATTACCTCCGTTACATGGGCTACCGTTCGTGGGCAGAGATTGCGACAGAGATGAAGCTTGGACTGCGACAAATCTATCGACTTCATGGCGTCGGACTAAAAAATATTTTTCCGATGTCACTAAATGTCACTAAATGACAGTCGATGTCGTCTTGATGTCACTACCTTGACAGTGATATGATATACTCAGCAAGAATAGGATATGGAATCAGCCTTCTCGGAGAATTACTTCTCCGAGAAGGCTTTTTTGATGGAGGTGCGCGATGCCGAGAAAGCCGAAGCGACCCTGCCGCATGACGGGCTGTCCGAACCTTACGGACAGAAAAAGCTGCTACTGCGAGGCGCACGAGAAAGTCATGCAGCGGCATTATGACCGCTTCACGCGCGGGTACGATCAGCCCGAGAGGTATGGCAGCCTGTGGCGTAGGATTCGTGACCGACATTTGGCAGGGCATCCACTCTGTGAGAAATGCAAAGAGCAGGGGAGATATGTTCTTGCGACACTCGTGCATCACGTCAAGCTTCTCGCGGACGGCGGCACACATGAGGAAAGTAATTTGATGTCGCTCTGTGTATCGTGCCATGAGCGGATTCACCAGCGGAGAACTCCAAAATAAAAAGCCGACTCCAATGAATCGGCTAGAAGAGATCGCTATGCGAGCCCGTGCGGGAAGCGGTCAGAATCAGCTTTCCTTTGTCGATGGCGTACACAAGTAACCAGTCCGGCATGATGTGGCATTCACGAAAACCAATGTAATCGCCAACCAGAGTATGATCCCGATACCTTTCGGGGAGTTGTTTTTCCGCGCAGAGCATTTGCAGGACATCATCCAGTTTTTGCATATCTGCTCCACGTTTACGCAGCTTCTTTAAATCCTTGCGGAACTGCGTGGTGGTGACGAGATCAAGCATGAGCATCCTCCGCATCCAGATCATCCATCAGTGCGGACAGCGACGGATAACGCTTCGGCTCGATTTTGCCATCCATGATGTCGCGCGCTTCCTGCATGGCAAGAAGCGTTTCCCTGTTATAACGGGGCTGTTTCGGTTGGAAGGGGAAGCCTCCCTCCATGATGGATGCGTGCAGAAAGATGTTAATGGCGTCGGTAACGGAGATACCGAAACTGGAAAAAACGGTTTCAGCCTGCGCTTTGATTGTCGGTTCGATGCGCATATTGATTGTTGCGGTCTTGGACATGATGCATACCCTCCTTTTGGTTATTGTAACGCGAAAGTGAAGCAAATGCAATACGCTAGACCCCCTAGGGGGCGGTCAAATCCCTAAAACCTCGCCGTTAGTAGACCGGGGAGGGGGCGCACGCACAAAAACGTCGGTTCAAACAGGGTATTAAGGGAATGGGGGGCGATAAGATGGCGCGTGACGGTACAAATCGCGGCGGACGGCGCATCCGCGCGGGAGACAAACCCGAACCACTCGCAGATAAAATCGCGGGCGGGCGCACGGCGCACATCATGGAGTTCCCCATGACGGAACTGGACGGCACAGATCTTGTGGATGCCGCCGACCTCTACGGTGAGGAGATGCCAACACCGAGCGAGTTCCTATCTGCAAGGCAGCGCAACGGAAAACCGCTCGGTGCGGATGAAATTTTCCGCGAGACATGGCTGTGGCTGAAGGAGCGGGGCTGTGAGCGTCTTGTGAATCCGCGCCTGATTGAAAGCTATGCGCAGGCATTTGCCCGCTTTATCCAGTGCGAGGAGGCAATGAGTCAATACGGGCTCATCGGCAAGCATCCGACCACCGGAGGAGCGATTGCAAGCCCCTTTGTCCAAATGGGGCAGGCGTTCCAGAAGCAGTCAAATCTACTCTGGTATGAGATTTTCGACATCGTAAAGCAGAACTGCACCACCACATTCGTCGGCTCTCCGCAGGAGGATCGGATGGAACGGCTTCTGCGTTCGAGGAAGTAAGAAGGATGATGACGGGGCGTGACATAGCCGAGGAGTGACTCAAATAGACAAGAAGCAAGAATCAGTACTATTTCTCCGTATAGCTACACAGCTCAACCAGATTCCCATCGTGGTCGCGCAGGTAGATGCTCCGCATGGAACCACGTGCACCGTGACGCTCTACAATACCGGTTTCCGGAATGATCTCCTTTGCATGAAGCTCTTGCATGATAACTTCGATGGGCTCATCTACGATGAAGCAGAGATCAAGAGCCCCCGTGCATGGATGCGCTGCTGCAGGGAGGAATTCTGCGGGGCGCATATGAATGTTGATCTTTGAGGCTCCAAAGAAAAAGGCATAGCTTCCGTTCTCTTGGCGCAACTCCATCCCGAGAATCTCCGTGTAAAAGCGCAGACACTCTTTCGGATGCTCGGTGGTCAGAACAAAATGGTCGAGGAGAGAGATGTTCATGGCGTCTCCTTTCACTGTCGCCTACAGTCTATATCATCGTTGAGAAAGCATGGCAGCTCTCGCTTCTTGTCTTATACCGTTATCTCAATTTGATTGTCCTCAATCCCGATGACGCAGCTCTCGTAATATCCATCTCCAGTGGTACGAGGTCCGCTGATGATCTTGTAGCCGTCGCCTTTCATACGAGCCGTAAGGGAATCAACCGCTTCTTTGCTGCCGACGCTGAAAGCTATATGGATAAAGCCTGTTCTGGTGAGGGACTTCTTGTCATCTGTCATTTCGGGCATCTTCATAAGTTCCAGTCTCGCACCATCCTCAAAAGAGATGAAATAAGAGCGGAAACCTGTATTTTTATTGTGGTAGCCGTCATTGGCATTGCCGTTCAGATATTTTACGAAAAATTCCTTGGCTGCCTCCAGATCATTCACGTACATTGCGATGTGCTCAATCTTCATCGTATGAACCTCCATCCACCGACTTCATAATCTCATGAAGTGAATTATTCTTTGCAGTATGGTTCTATTCCTGTTTGTCTCAAAAATTTCAGGAGGTGTATATCTTGGGAAAAACTACATCCGAGATGCAGCTTGTCTCCATCGGAAAGCTCATCCCTTATGTGAATAACGCCCGCACCCACTCGAAGGAGCAGATCACCAAGTTGCGCTCGTCTTTGCGGGAGTTCGGCTTTGTGAATCCCGTCATCATTGACCGGGAGTTCAACGTCATAGCGGGACATGGCAGAATCCTCGCCGCCAAGGAGGAGAACATCGAGCAAGTTCCGTGTGTATTCGTGGATTACCTCACGGAAGCGCAGAAAAAAGCGTACATTCTCGCGGACAACCGTTTCGCACTCGATGCAGGATGGGATGAAGATATGCTGCGCGTTGAGATGGAAGCCTTGCAGGGCATGGACTTCGATGTATCGCTCACAGGCTTTGACGAGTCTGAAATCGCCGACCTGCTCTCACTGGATGACGGTGAAGCGCAGGAAGACGACTTCGATGTGGATGCAGAACTCGCAAAGCCCTGTGTCGCCAAAACAGGGGATGTCTGGCATCTCGGCAAGCACCGGGCTTTCTATGGATACGAATATGAGGGCTTCTCTGTGTGTGCAGATGCTTGATAACG
>CAUVVR010000033.1:0-14367 GCA_963555475.1 uncultured Selenomonas sp. | reverse complement strand
AGACGGTCAACAAGCCGACGATGCAGTCCACGCTCTACACGGGCGGCTGCGGCGAATGTCAGGCGTCCTGCCAGTCTGCCTGCAAGACTTCCTGCACGGTGGGCAACCAGCCCTGCGCGAAGTAAGACGGGGGAATCGGCACAGCCCTTCTCGTTTGCGAGAGGGGCTTTTTCTGTGTATTTGATCTGCATACGCTACGCAAACACTTAGTTGCGCAAAAGGCCGTACACTTATCTGCCTAAATACCTGCGGACTTCTTAAACGCGCTGCGCTTGAACGAAAGAAATCCGCAGGGGGCAGAACGTGTACTTTCCCCGTTTGCTCCACTAGGGTTTGCTTAAGCGTATTGCATTTTAAAGAGTGTTTATGAAGGAGAACAAATGAAAGTCCGAACGCATAAGTTCAAGCAGAACGGTATGCACGTTCTCGTCGATGTGAACAGCGGTGCAGTCCATGTGATCGACGAGATGATTTACGATATGATGGATGACTTCGACGGAACGAACGACGAGGCGGTGATTGCGCGTCTTGCGGGTCGCTATCCAGAGGTGGAGCTGCGCGAGGCGTGCGGCGAGCTGCATGAGCTGATGGCGGCGGGCGCACTCTTTGCGCCCGACATCGACGTACCGCCCACGTTCAAGTCGCGGGGGCTCGTGAAGTCGCTGTGCTTGATGGTGGCGCAGGACTGCAATCTGCGCTGTAAGTACTGCTTCGGCGACGGCGGGAGCTACGGCGGGCATCGGGCGATCATGAGCCCCGAGGTCGGACGTGCGGCGGTGGACTTCATCATCAATGGGTGCGGTCCGAGGAAGCACTGCGAGATCGACTTCTTTGGCGGTGAACCGCTCATGAATCTCGGTACGGTAAAGGAAGTCACAGAGTACGTCCGCAAACGCGAGCAGGAGACGGGCAAGGAGTTCAAGCTGACGCTGACGACAAACGGGATGCTGCTTTCCGATAAGAATATTGCGTGGCTGAACGACAACAACATCTCCGTCGTGCTCTCCTCGGACGGGCGGCGCGAGGTACACGATGCGATGCGTCCCGATGTGCGCGGCAATGGGTCGTACGATGTCGTGATGAAGAACTTCAAAAAGCTCGTGGACGCGCGTGACGGCAATGACTACTATCTGCGTGGGACGTACACGCGCGAGAATCTCGACTTTACGAAGGATGTGCTCGCGATGAACGAGGCGGGTTTTGACATCCTCTCCATGGAGCCGGTGGTCTTAAAGGACAGTCCTCTCGGGTTCACGGAGGAAGATCTGCCGCGCATCTTCGCCGAATACGATCATCTGACCGAGACCTATCTGAACCGCGTGCGAGCGGGCAAGGGCTTCTTCTTCTTCCATTTCAATATGGACCTGAATCACGGCCCGTGCGTGGCAAAGCGTCTTGCGGGCTGCGGTGCGGGGCATGAATACTATGCGGTCGCGGAAAACGGCGATCTCTACCCGTGCCATCAGTTCGTCGGGCGCGAGGGCTATCGGCTTGGGTCGGTCTTCACGGGCGTGGAGAACATGGAGCTGCCGACGTACTTCCGCAACTCCCATGTGCTCAATAAGCCGCTCTGCCGTGACTGCTGGGCGCGGTTCTACTGCAGCGGCGGCTGTCATGCGAACGCCGATCTCTTTCACGGCGACATTCGCCATCCCTACGAGCTCGGCTGTGAGATCCAGAAGAAGCGCCTTGAGTGCGCCATCCTCGTACAGGCAGTGCTCGCACTGGAGCAGGAGGATGTACGGAAAAGAGCATAAGAACGCAAAAGCGGCATCACTGTGTTGGTGATGCCGCTTTTGCATATCTCCGATAGGATCAGAGTTTGAACTTCTGAACGTCTTTTTTCAATTCCTGTGCGAGCGTGGAGAGTGTTCCGGTGGAGGCTGCGATCTCAGTGTTCGCGGCCGCCTGCTCCTCGGCAAGTGCGGAGACGTCGGTCGCCTGCTGATGGATGAGGTGCGAGACCTTGTGCAGGCGGTGAATTGCGTCCATTGCGTTCTCTGCGCCCGTGCGTGTCTGCTGGCTGGCAACGGCGATCTTTTCGATCTCGGCGGTCAGGCTCTGGATGAGCGCAGCGATTGTGTCGAACTTGCCGCCCGCCTCCTTGACCTGTGCCACGTTCTCCTTGACCTCTGCCTGCTGTTCCTTCGTGAGGTCAAATGCCGTCTGGATCTGCGCGGAGTTGTTGCTGATGATGCCGTTGATCTGCTGGGCGGCAGACTCGGACTCCTCCGCGAGCTTCCTGACTTCCTCCGCGACGATGGCAAAGCCGCGTCCCTGCTCACCCGCGCGTGCCGCCTCGATTGCGGCGTTGAGCGCGAGCAGCTTTGTCTGCCCCGCGATATTTGTAATGACCTCGTTGATGTCGGCGATCCGTTTCGACCCGTCGTAGAGTTCCTGTACGGCTCCCGAGACCTGCATTGCACCGGCGGCAATGCGCTCGACACCGCGTACGAGGTCGTTCAGCATCTCGCGGCCTTCCTGGGTCTCGGTGTGCGTGGATGAGGCGACGGCGGTCACGTCGTCGACGGACTGCGCGACGATCTCCATCTGCCCTGTCGTCTCCTGTGCCTTTGCCGTGGCATCCTCGACGATGCGGCTCTGCTCTGCGGTCTGCTCGGCGATGTTGATGACGGCGGCTGCGGTGGACTGGGATGCTGCAGCGGTGGTCGAGGTGCTTGAGGAGAGGTCGTTCGATGCTGTTGATACCTGCTCGGAGGCGCTCATGGTTCCCGTCACCATGTCGCGCAGGAAGCGCACCATCTTGACGCAGTTGTTCTGGAGCGAGCCGATCTCGTCCGTGCGGTCGCTCTCTGGGAGACGGTGTGAGAGGTCGCCGCTCGCGATTTCCCCGATCGTGGCATCGAGCGCGGACATCGGCGTCGTGATGTCGCGGATGAAGAGGGTGACGATGCCGCCGAGGATGAGGAAGGCGATCAGGCTGACGAGTGTGATAACGAGAGAGACGTGCGTGACGGCGGCAAATGCCTCGTCATGCGGGACGTTTACGACAACCGTCCAGCCTGTCGTACCGACAGGCTTGGAGGCGAAATACATCGTCTTTCCGTCGAACTCGGCCTCAAACACTTCGTCCTTGCCGGACATCAGGTGCGCAGAGAGATCCTTGTACTTGCCGCCGTCCAGCTCCGGCATGGACGGTCCTTTGAATTCGTGGTCGTGATGATAGACGAACTCGCCCTTGGGACCGAGGACGAACACCGAGCCGGTTTCGCCGATTTGGATCTTGTCAAAGAGGTTCATGACCTCGGCGAGTGAGACGTCCAAGCCAATGACAGCGACGAGTGAGTCGTTCTGCATCATCGGTTTGCCGAGCGTGACGGTAATGCCCGTGCCGCCGACAGTCGACCAATATGGCTCGGTCATAAAGATCTTGCCCGTCGCGACCGCACCCTTGAACCACGGACGCGTGCTCGCGTCGAATCCCTCGGCAATGCCGTCCTTCGTGGTCATGACACCCTTCGGATCGGAGTAGAGAAGAACCGAGGCACTGTCCGCTTTTGTGATCGCTTGGCAGACTGCGTTCATGTCCTCGGACGCGGGTGCCTTGTTGTTCCATGCAATGCCGACGGAATCGAGCACCGCTGCGCGCTGCCCGATGAAGTCATCAAGTGCCATCTCGCAGCGTGTTGCCGTTTCACGCATGATCGTCGCAGTGGATGTTTCGATGGAGTTGATCGCAATCGCGCGGATGACGAGTCCGAGGACGAGAAATGCGAGGAGCAGAGGGACACCAATCCCAATCATAAGTTTTGGACGCAGTTTCATAAGAGTTTTCCCCATTCATGGTCATGATGTATTCATTCGACTTGCATTCGATGTGCTTGGACTACATGGGACGATACTCCTTTCTTGCCAATTCTTTCGGATTGATTATATCATATGTTTTTCGATATTTCTATCACTTAGATAAAATATATTTATTTTAGAATGAAACACAACTAAAAAATATTATTCGATATTTTGGTTCTATGTTTTAGATTACGCGTTCCACTCTCGTTTGTATCCTTGTCAAGGCGGTGCGAAAATGATAAAATAGAGCGAATCCCATCCATATCGAAACGATCAGAGGAGAGTCCTATGCGTCTGAAGATACGTATCCTCGACAAATACATCTTTCGGGAGGTCTTTCTGTCCTTCCTCTTTGCAATCTGTGCGTTCTCGGCGGTTTTCATCGGCTCGGGCACGCTCTTTCGCATTGCGCAGTACATTACGGACTACGGTGCGTCTCTGCCGTCGGTCATCAAGATCTTTGTATTCAGTCTGCCCGGTGTGGTCATGTGGACGTTCCCGATGTCCATGCTGCTCGCAAGTCTCCTGACATTCGGGCGGCTCTCGTCCGCGAGTGAGATTACGGCGATGAAGTCCTGCGGCATCGGGTTTGGACGCATCGCTGCGCCCGCGATTCTGCTCGGCTTCGTCGTGAGTGTCGGTGCGATTCTCTTTAACGAGCACGTTGTCCCGCGTGCGAATACAGCGTATCGTAACGTCATCTACTATGAGATCGAGGGCAACTCCGGCATGAAGTCGCAGGAGCATCTCATCATTAAAGAGATTACGGACGGTAAAATTCAGCGGCTTGTCTATGCGCGTTCGTACAACGCAGAGCAGCAGCGCCTTACGGGGGTGAGCCTGCAAATTTTTGGTGCAGACGGCAAGGTCACGCACGTTGAGAATGCGGAGTACGCGGAGTGGACGGGCACGGAGTGGATCATGCACAAGGGCGATGTCTATGACATTGCGGACGAACATCTTGAGCGGCGTATGCGCTTTGAGACGCAGGTGCTGCCTGTGCAGAAGGATCCGCGTCAGATCATCCGCGAGCAGAAGGCTCCCGAGGAGATGACGATGCGCGAGCTGCGCCATCAGATCGCGCTCATGCAGACGCAGTATGTCAACACGACGAAGCTTGAGACGGAGCTCTATCAGCGCATTTCGATCCCGATGGCGAGCCTCATCTTCACGCTGATTGGTGTGCCGCTCGGACTTCAGCCGACGCGCAATTCCTCGTCGGCGGGCTTTGCGATGAGCGTTATCATCATCTTTATCTACTATGCACTCATGACGATGGGCAACGCCTTTGCACGCGGCGAGGTACTGCCCGCGCTGCCGGCGGTCTGGCTGCCGAACATTGTCGGCGTGATCGCGGGCGGGATCCTCCTGCGGCGTGCATCGCAGTAAATTGTATGATGGAAAGGGGGTGACGCGCCATGTACGGTATCACACTCATTCTCGTGCTCGCTGTCGTGGGCGGCGTCATCGCCTTTATCGGCGACCGCCTCGGCACGCGCATCGGCAAGAAGAAACTCTCGATCTTTGGGCTGCGCCCGCGCCATACGGCGGTCATTGTCACGATCTTTACGGGGATCTGCATCACAACGGTGACGTTTGGCATCATGGCGGCGGTCTCTGAGAATGTCCGCACGGCGCTCTTCGGTATGGATCGTCTGAACGCCTTAATCGCGGATACGCGCGCGGCACTTGACTTTACCTCGGGGGAGCTCGAACGTGCCAAGAACGAGCAGGAGCAGGCGAGCGGCGAGCTGAAAAAATCGGAGGAGGAGATCGCGCGGCTTGAGGCGGAGCAGGGCGGGCTTCGCGCCGAGTCCGACCGCCTCTCGGCGGGCAACCGTGCCCTCATGATGGAGAAGGAGGGGCTGATCTCCCTCAACGGACGTCTCTCGGGTGAGAACGAGACGCTGCAGGCGGATATTCAGACACTCGGGGGACGCGCAAATGAATTGCGCGAGAATATCCTGAACCTGCGCGAGGGCAACATTGTCTATCAGGCGGGTGAGATTATCGCGAGCGGGACGATTCCCGCAGGGCTCTCGCACGATGAGATTGAGCGCGGGATGGCGGGGATTGCCCAGCTCGGAACGCGCAACATCTCGACGCGTCTCGGCGAGAACCACACGGATCAGGATATCTGGATCTATGGGCCCGAGTACGATGCTGCTGTTCATGCGATCGAGCAGAGCTCCGTCGATATGATTGTACGCATTGTGGCGGCGGGGAATCTCGTGCGCGGCGACGAGATCCGCGCATCGATCGAGCTCTATCCAAACCGCGTGATCTACCATGACGGTGAGCTCATCATCGCGCGTGTCTACGCTCCTGAGGGGCTCGGGAACGCCGCTGAGCAGTCGGTCATGGCGTTCCTGCGCGAGGTCAACGCGGCGGCATCGGCGAAGGGGATTCTGCCCGACCCGATCCGCGGAACGGTCGGCGTGATCGAGGGGGCGGAGTTCTACGGGCTCGTGCAGGAGCTTGCGGCGCATACGAGTCCCGTCGTTATCTCTGCGTATGCGGACGGCGATACGGATGCGATGGGACCACTGCGGCTGAAGTTTAAGATCGAGAATGAAAACGGGAGCGGGATGTGAGCCGCCCCGTTCTTGCGATTGACCCCGGGCGCGAGAAATGCGGCGTTGCCGTCCTTGCATCAGATGGACGGGTGCTCGTGCAGCGCGTTGTCACGACTGCCGCGTTGGAGGCCGCCGTGGGGACACTCATCAGAGAGTATGAGCCGACCGTCATTATGGGCAATGGGACGACAAGTGCGGCGGCAAAGGCACGCGTGGAGGAGCTTGGCTCTGAGGTCATCCTTGTCGATGAGTACCGTACAACGGACGCGGCAAAGTGCGCCTACTGGAAGGCACACCCGCCGCGTGGGTGGCGGCGGTTCGTGCCGCGCGGGATGCTCGTGCCGCCCGTGCCCGTGGACGATTTTGTTGCAGTGATATTGGCGCAGAGGTTCTTGGAAAAACGATAATTTCGTGCTGTATGACCCGTACTCTTTCATTGTCTGATTGACAGCGTCCCTGTCCTGCGGTAAGATGAATGGAAGTATGTTTTCGGTACTTCTTTAAGGAGAGCAATCATTCATGCCCGATAATGTCTTAGCCTTTATGATCGCGCTTGGCATGGCGCTTATACTGACACCGGCGGTCATCGCCTTTGCGCGTCGTACGGGGGCACTCGACAAACCCGACGCGCGCAAGGTGCACGCACGCCCCATCCCGCGCATTGGCGGCATCGGGATCTACGCTGCATTTATGGCATCCATTCTGGTGCAGCTTCTTTTTGTCGATCTTACGCCTGAGTACATGATGAGCCTCATCGGCCTCATGGTCGGCGGGACGATCATTGTCGCAATCGGCATCATCGACGACTACTGTGACCTGCCGGCAAAGGTGAAGCTGCTCGGGCAGATCATCGCGGCATCTGTACTCGTCATTGCGTTTGACGTGCGGATCGACTTTATCACCGACCCGCTCGGCGACTTCATCTATCTGGAGTATTTCGCCATTCCTGCAACGATCTTCTGGGTAGTCGGGCTGACGAATACGGTCAACCTCATCGATGGGCTCGACGGGCTCGCGGCGGGGGTGTCCTCCATTGCCGCCGTCACGATCTTCCTCGTGGCGATGGAGGAGGGGATTCCCTTCGTGGCGATGGTGACAGCGGCTCTCGCGGGCGCGGCGGTCGGCTTCCTCTACTATAACTTCAACCCCGCGCGCATCTTCATGGGGGATACGGGCAGTATGTTCCTCGGGTTCATCCTCGCGGGCATCTCCGTGGTCGGAGCGGTCAAGAGTGCGGCGACGATAGCGCTCATCGTGCCGATTCTCGCACTCGGGCTGCCGATTCTCGACACCACGTTTGCTATTGTACGGCGTGCGCGCAACCACCGACCGATCTTCAAGCCGGACAAGGGGCATCTGCACCATCGACTGCTCGCACGTGGCTTTACGCAGAAACAGGCAGTACTGCTCATGTACGTTGTGAGCGCACTGTTCGGGCTGTGCGCCCTCGCCCTCACAGCGGTCAGCACACAGGCGGCAAGCCTCATCATCCTGATCGTTGCAGGAGCGGTGTTCATCGGCGTTCGGAAACTGGGCATCCTCCGCATGGATGTGCCGCAGCAGAAATAAAGAAATAACCGTACAGTGCTCCAAGCACACGTTGCGTAACGAGGCGTTCGCGCGGAGTATGTACGGTGTATGAACTCTGAGAGGAGCACAGGCAGAATGACTGGCAAAATCAAAGTCATGTCGATCTTTGGCACACGTCCCGAGGCAATCAAAATGGCCCCCGTTGTCAGGGAGCTCATGCGCCACACGGACACCATTGAGACGCGGACGCTCGTCACGGCGCAGCACCGCGAAATGCTCGATCAGGTGCTGCACCTCTTCCACATCACGCCGGACTATGACCTCAATATCATGGCGGCGGGGCAGACCCTTTTCGACATCACAACGCGTGCCATGCTCGGCATCAACGAGGTGTTCCAGAAGGAACGTCCCGACCTCGTGCTCGTCCACGGCGACACGACCACCACCTTTGCCGGCGCACTCGCCGCATACTACCATCAGATCTCCGTCGGACACGTCGAGGCGGGGCTTCGCACGCACGACATCTACTCGCCGTTCCCCGAGGAGATGAACCGCCGTCTTACGGGCGGCATTGCGACCCTGCACTTTGCTCCGACACCGACCGCGCACGCGAACCTCCTCGCAGAGGGCGTACCCGAGCGGCGCATTTTCGTCACGGGCAATACCGTCATCGACGCACTCCATCATACCGTGCGGCCGGACTATGTATTTCCTGCCGAACTTTCCAACGTGGACTTTGCGAACCATCGTGTCCTGCTCGTCACGACACATCGCCGCGAGAACCTCGGTGAACCGATGCGCCACGTCTACCGTGCGATTCGCAGCATCATCGAGGAGATGGCGGATGTGGAGGTTGTCTTCCCCGTGCATCGCAATCCGAAGGTGTGCGAGATTGTGCAGGAGGAACTGGGCGGGCTTGCACGCGTTCACCTCATCGATCCGCTTGACTACGAGCCGTTTGCAAACCTCATGGCGCGCGTTGATATCGTACTTACGGACTCAGGCGGCATCCAGGAGGAGGCTCCCTCCCTTGGAAAGCCTGTGCTCGTCCTGCGCGACACAACCGAGCGTCCCGAGGCGGTCACGGCGGGAACCGTGCGCCTCATCGGCACGGATGAACAGCGCATTTATGACGAGACCATGCGTCTACTCACCGAACCGACTGCGTATACACATATGGCGGAGGCGGTGAATCCTTACGGCGACGGAGAGGCGGCACGCCGCATCATCGAGGCGATCCTCTACCATGCGGGACATTCGCACACGAAGCCGGAGCCGTTCGGGGCGTAAAGCTATGAGCGGAGAGGAGGAGCTCATGGAGCAGAAGAAAACACCGCCTCCGTCGGGGATGGCGGAGGCGCTGCGCGCATTTGGTCTGCTCTCCGGGGTCGGCATCTATTTCCTCGTCTTTCTCGGAATCTTCATTTTCCTCGGGCAATGCGCCGATGACTTCCTCGGGACGGGGCGCGTTTGCACCATTGCGGGCATTATCCTCGGCTTCCCCGCAGCGATCTACTCGCTCTATCGACAGCTGAAATACTATAAGCTGGTGTGAAAAAATCAAATCCGCTCAAACAGAAAGGGGATGTCAATATGGCTGCTGTCATGGATGTAAACGTCTGTGTGGATCGCGATGTGAAGGAACAGAGTGAGGCTCTGTATGGCGAACTTGGCATTGATCTGACGACGGCGATCAACGTGTTTTTGCGGCAGTCCCTTCGTGTTGGCGGTTTTCCGTTTGAGGTTTGCGTGGACACACCGAATCAGGAGACCGCTGCTGCGTTGATGGAAGCAGAGCATATCTTGAGCGATCCGTCTGTCAAGCGTTATTCAGATGTGGAAGAAGCCCTGCGGGCACTGAAAGCATGAAAGCCTTGGAGATTGTCTGGACAAGTCAGTTCAAGAAGGACTATAAATTGGCGATGAAACGTCATCTTGATCTTGCGTTGATTGATGAAATCATCCGTACGCTCTCACGCGGAGAATCACTGTCGAGCAAAAACAAAGATCATGCTCTGCTTGGTCGATGGCGCGGCTATCGCGAGTGCCATATTCAGCCGGATTGGCTGCTTGTCTATCGGATTGAGCACAATGTGCTTGTGTTGACCTTGGCGAGAACAGGTACACACAGCGAGCTATTTGGAAACTGAAATACTAGGGAAGTACTGATAATTTCAGCACCGCTATTTTGACATATTTTTTGCCCGTACTGTACCCTAGAATCCCCCAAATAGTCCTTGCTATGTGTCCGGTTTGCCTCCTTGTTCGGACGAAAAATGGTAAGAAAATACCAGAGGAGGGGTTAGATATGGAAGACCTGTTTCAACAGGTACGATCTTTTCTTGTCTCCCCAGCCGAGAGACAGGACGAATTTGACGCGAGCGATGCCCTGATTTGGGTGGATTGGGGCGATGAGGATGAGAGTGTTCTTTCCTATTTGAATGACGTTCTTCCGGAGACGGCGCAGA
The DNA here is from genome assembly GCA_963555475.1 of uncultured Selenomonas sp. Lineage (GTDB taxonomy): Bacteria > Bacillota > Negativicutes > Selenomonadales > Selenomonadaceae > Centipeda. Next base: position 3,983 of record CAUVVR010000033.1, on the reverse strand, counting down.
TTGACTACGAATGCACGGACTCTGAGATGGAGCGCGGCTTTGATATCCTGTTGAAAAAGGATGGAGAGGCATACGTCATCCCCTACGCGACGGACGCTGCGGACAGGGACACAACCCTCAAGGCGGCGCAGGAATACCTCGCGCCTACATACGAGATTCGTTGGTATATGGGGTCGCTCGGCAGTGATACGCTTGCGTTTGCGGTCCTTCCAACAGACGATTGGCAGAAGCTGGAACGGGAATTTGATGCGGAGCAGGTCGCCTATTATTTCGCGCCGATTTACGCAGACAGTCAGATGTTCGAGATGGACGTGGACGAAGTCTTTGATCTGCTGGAGCAGAGAAAACAATAGTACAGATAAACGAACACAACCGCCCCGCAGGGTTGAACCTTGCGGGGCGGTTGTGTTCGTATCTTTATTTTCTCTCTGTCATAGCTGCCGCGAGTGCCGCGCCGAGGGCAGAGCCGGCGTTTTCGAGGATGATCTTGACGTTGACCGCCTCGTCCAAGAGGAGGGTGTCGAGCGCGCCACGCAGGTGATGTGAGACGAGCGGGACTTTCTCATAGACGGAGCCGTCGACGGCAACAAACTGGTTCTCGAGCTCGTTCTCACCCATACGATGTTGGATGATGGCGACATACGTCGCTGCAACAATGCGTGCAGAGCGGACAATGATGGCGGTTGCGAGTTCCTGCAGCAGAGCCCGCTCGGCGGCGGTGAAGGTCATGCCGGTCTTTGCCTCGATGACCGCACCTGCCGCATGGCGGTCGAGGTAGGCATCGGTGATGATCTCGGAGAGTTCGATGCTCGAAAACGGATAGACACCGTCCGCACCGAGGAGATCCGCCAGTGCCGCACCGTAGAGTGTCCCGAGGTAGCGTCCCGACACCATCTTTTCCAGACGCTGTGCGCCGGGCTGTTCGGATTCCCGATCCAGAATATCATCGTATTTGGAGAAGGGCAGATTCCCGAAGCCGCCCGATTCCATATTGATGACGGTCGGCGGCTCACTGCCGTCCGCGAACTCCTCGTAGTAGCAGGTGTTCTGCCCCGTGGCATAGATCGATCCGATGTAGGTATGCTCGTGCTTGTACGCCGCCGCGAGCAGCACCGCAACCGTATCGTTGATGACAGCGACGGGGGTGACATTTGTCATGCCGCGCCGTGCAAGTGCCTCCTTGAGCAGGTCGTTGACGACCTTGCCCTCGACCCCCTGCGTGGCGAACTCCTTCGTCCAGACGATGAGCTTCGCGTTGTTGAGGTTGGTCTGCTGTGAGGGGAAGGAGAAGGTATGGCCGAGGAGATACTTCGTCTCCCGATTCCCGTCGATTGCTTCGTCAATGATGCCGGCGAGGAAGTCGAACAGCTCCTCTGCCGTCGCATCCGCGCTGACGTAGTCATAGACACCGGGGAGGGTGAGCGGCTTTGCGACCCTGCTCAGCACCTCGTATTCACCGCCGCCCTTGAGGAGGATGCGTTGGGCGCGGACGTTCGTGCCGCCGAAGTCGAGCGCGAGGAAGGAGCCGTGCTCCTTGCCGCTCGGAAGCCCTGCATAGGAGCGAAGCATACGGAGTGTTGCACCCTCTTTGCCCGCGAGCCCCGCACACATATCGGCGCGAAAATCGTCGGCGATCTTGCGGAGCGCATCGTCGTCTATGGTGAAGGCTGCCTTTATCTCGTCAAATTTTTCACGATCAAATCCCATGGTAACTCCTCCCAACCAAAGTAGTTTTTGTGTGATGAACTTGGATCGTACGAACCTGTTTGCGCAACGAGGTGTTCGCGTGGGGCTTGTACTGCCCTAAATCTGTTTCCTATATTGCCCTTTAACAAAAGTGATCGAGCATCGCGCCGACGCTCGGGAACACCTGCTTCGCCTGTGCCTGTATCTCAGGGCGTGCCGTGGTGAGCGAGTAGCCGTCCCAAGCCTTGAGCATGGGCAGGTCATTCGTCTCGTCGCCGATGGCGAACACCTCCGCGCCGTCCCATCCCATGACGGAGAGGAGTGTACGGATGCCCTGATCCTTGCTGATGCCGGCGGGCGTGATGTCGAGGCTGCACGCGTTCGGGAACGCGTGAATCTTATCCCCCAGTTTTGCGTTCAGCACGGCGGCGCATTCATCCGAGAGTGCAGGCTCATGGAAGCCGAGAGAGAACTGCTGAATCCCCGTCAGCCCTCCGATCTCGGCCTCCGTGATGTAGACGATGGGGAAGTCCCAGTCCTTTGCCTCGCGCTCGATCCACGAGCCCTCGGAGTGGTGGCAGAGGTAGGTCACATCTGCCGCTGAGAAGGCGAAGTGGAAGGACTTCTGTGCGCTCGGCTCCGATGCAATCGCCGTGAGCGCGCGAGGATCAATCTCTGCCTGAAATCGGACGGCTGCATCCGCACCCCGTATGATGCCGCCGTTATTGCAGACGGTATAGTCGAACTCTACGCCATACTCGATCAGCTGCGGGACAAGCATCCCGTAGTCGCGTCCCGAGATGACGCCGAACTTGTGCCCCGCCGCGCGCCAGCGAGCGATGCCCTCCTTTGTCTCTGCGTCGATTTTGCCGCCCCTGAGGAGCGTGCCGTCGTAGTCGCTTGCCGCTACCTTCATTTTATTTCCTCCTCATAGACAACCGCCTCAAGTGGGCGGAGCGTATTTTTCGGTGCATCCGTATAGCTGCCGATGAGCCGCACGCCCTTTAGGAATCCTGCGGGAAGCGGTGCCTCCTCCGCAGAGAAGTTGACCGCCGTAACAATGCGGCGATTGCTCGCCGTGCGCGAGAATGCGTAGATCTGCTCATTGTCCGCGAGCAGTTCCTCATAGACACCGCTGAGCAGTACGGGGTGCGTCTTGCGCAGACGGATGATTTGCTTGTAGTAGGAGAGGACGGAGTCCGCATCCTTTTCCTCAGCCTCCGCATTGATTGTGTGATAATTCTCGTTTGCGGGCAGCCACGGCGTTCCCGTTGTAAAGCCCGCATGTTCCGACGTGTCCCACTGCATCGGCGTGCGTGCATTGTCACGGCTGTTGAAGTGGACAAAGGACAGAGCCTCTGCGGGGCTGAATCCTTCCTTCAGCGCAAGCTCGTACTGGCCGTGGGAGGAGATGTCGTCGTATGCGTCGATCGTGTCCCATTTGACGTTTGTCATGCCAAGTTCTTCGCCCTCGTAGATGAAGGGCGTACCGCGCAGGGTCATGAGAACGGTCGCAAGTGCCTTTGCGGCAAGGCGTGTATCGCCGCCCTGCGGGAAGAAGTAGTTGACGGAGCGTGCGCGGTCATGATTCTCGAAGTAGATCGGGTACCAGCCCTCCTTGGCAACGCCCGCCTGACTTGCCGAGAGTGCTCCCTTGAGCTTTGTGAGCTTCCACGGAACCATCTTCGACCAGCATTCACCGACCTCGTATGGAACGAGGACGTGCGCGAACTCGAACAGCATCGAGAACACGCCGTTCTCGCCCACCCAGTCGGGGAGCTCTGCGACCGAGACACCGTTTGCCTCGCCGACGGTGAAGATGTCATGTCCATCAAAGACCTCCCTGCGGAACTCATGGAGGAAGTCGAGGATGCCGGGCGTGTTTGCCGTCATCGTGTGGACGCTCACCATGCCGTCCGCCGCATCGGGGGTGCCGTCGGCGAAGACGGCGGGTTTCTTGATGTAGGTGATTGCGTCGATGCGGAAGCCGCCGACACCCTTGTCGAGCCAGAAGTTCGCCGCCGCAAAGAGGGCTGCGCGCACCTCGGGATTCTCCCAGTTGAGGTCGGGCTGCGCCTCAGCAAAGGTGTGGAGGTAGTACTGATCGCGTTCCGCGCAGTACGTCCATGCGGAGCCGCCGAAGATGCCGCGCCAGTTCGTCGGTGCACTGCCGTCGGGCTTCGCGTCGCGCCAGATGTACCAGTCACTCTTGGGATTATTGCGACTGGATTTCGACTCGATGAACCACGGATGCTGATCGGAGCTGTGGTTGTAGACGAGATCCATGACGATGCGCA
>CAUVVR010000032.1:0-14897 GCA_963555475.1 uncultured Selenomonas sp. | reverse complement strand
TTATAATACCCCCAAAAGTTAGTTTTCCTAAGTCTAACTTTTGGGGGTCAGGTCATTTTCAGGTTTCGTACAACAGCCCCTTTTTCGTGTCCCTTCTTTGTTATGTATACCGATGGTTTTATTAGACAAAAAGAAGTATTTGTGTTATCATATATAATAAAATTTTAACGGTGAGGAGGAATTGACGTGATTTGCAATGAATGCGGATCGAAAATAGAGGGACTTACGCGTATTTGTCCGCATTGCGGACAGCGTGCCCTCGTTGATGACGAGCTTGAGACGTGGAGCTTCATTGCGGACGGGTCGGAAAAGCACAAGCGGGACATGCCTGCTGAGATTGCACTGAACACTCCCGCGCCGATTCCAACCGAGCGCACGGCACAGATCGATGGATTGGAACGTCTGAAGGACTATTTTGTTCAGCACAGCAACCTCTATCAGGTCGTTGAGGATCTGGACTACATTGAGCAGGGCATGAGCCGCCCCTCTCTTCCGCTCTGGATACTCGTCGGCGGCCTCATCGCAGCACTTGTCTACTTTCCGCTCTCGCCGTTCCTGCCGCATTTCATATGGGCGTACTACTTCGTGCTCTGGGGCGCAGTTACCTCAGTTGGCTATCTGCGTGCAGGCCGACGCTATGAGCGGCGCAGGGCAGAGTATGAACTGCTGCGCCGTCATGCCGAGAATGATCTGCGCATGATGTATAACAGTTGTGCGGACTGTTTCCTTCCGCTTGCGTGGACACCGCCGCCGCGTATCAATCGCATGATTGATGCGCTCCAGTCGGGAGAGTTCTCCAGCGTCGGTGAGTACATCCTGAAGAATGAACCTGGTGCGGGAAAAAGACACGCTGCATGAGGGTTTCACACATAACATAAAGCCTCTCGCAGGAGCATTTCACTCCCGCGAGAGGCTTTTGACGTATTGTCAAGTGATATTTTACGTCTCCGCCGAGCTCACGCGCGAGGAGAGGACAAGCATGAATACGACGAGGGCAGTGATGCCGACCCCGAGACCGATGTAGCCGTTCTCCGTCAGCCCGTCGGCAATATAGCCGAGGAGGGAGCAGCAGGCGACGACGGCGACGTAGGGAAGCTGTGTCGAGACGTGATCGAGGTGGTGACACTGTGCGCCGGCCGAGGCGAGGATGGTGGTGTCGGAGATGGGAGAGGCATGGTCACCGGCAACGGCACCCGAGAGGATGGCGGCGACAGAGACGACGAGGATGTCGGGCGCACTCTGCCCGAGAACGGCGATTGCAATCGGGATGAGGATGCCGAACGTCCCCCAGCTCGTGCCTGTGGCAAAGGCGAGACCTGCCGCGACGAGGAAGAAGAGCGGCGGCAGGAACATGACCACGCCCGCATTCGCCTGGACGACAGAGCCGACGAAACCGCCGAGGTCGAGATACTCCTTGCTGCAGATACCCGAGAGTGTCCACGCAAGGCAGAGGATGAAGATCGCGGGGGTCATCGCCTTGAACCCCCAGCCGAAGCTGTCACAGAACACGTTGAACGAGACGACGCGGCGCGGCAGATAGAGCAGTCCTGTAAAGACGAAGGCAATGAACGAGCCGAGCACGAGCGACTTGGACGAGTCGCAGTTTGCAAACGCCTCCGCGACGCTTTTACCCTCGTGGATGCCGCCCGTGTAGAGCATCCCGTAGATACACGCGCCGATGAGCACGAGGAGGGGCAGCATGAGATCAATCATCTTGCCGCGTCCCTCGCTCGCCGCACTTGCGGATGCCTCCGCCGTGTCCTGATACTCCTTTGGGATTTCAAAGTGTGCGTTGGACTTCTCCACACTCTTGCGCATCGCGCCGAAGTCGCGCCCCGTCCAGATGATGAAGAGCATAAATAGGATGGTCAGCCATGCGTAGAGGTTGAACGGGATCGTCTGCAAAAAGAGCATAAAGCCGTCGATCTGCGCATCCTCGGGGAGTGAGGAGCCGACTGCCGCCGCCCAGCTGGAGACGGGGGCGATGATACAGATCGGAGCCGCCGTTGCATCAATGATGTAGGCGAGCTTCGTGCGCGCAATCTGGAACTTGTCCGTGACGGGGCGCATGACCGTGCCGACGGTGAGGCAGTTGAAGTAGTCGTCGATAAAGATGACGATGCCGAGCAGCACCGTGACGAGGGATGCGCTGCGCTTCCCCTTGATCGTGCGCGTCGCCCACTCACCGTAGGCGTTCATCGCGCCTGAGCGCGTGATGGCGGCGACGAGGATGCCGAGGATGACGAGGAAGACGAGGATGTTGACATTGCTGCCGACCTTGTCCGCCATCACCTGAAACATCGTCAGCGTCGCCTGCAGAAAGTTGCCTCCCGCAAAGAGCATTGCGCCCGAGAAAATGCCGATGATGAGCGACATATAGACTTCCTTCGTCCAGAGCGCGAGGACGATGGTGATGATCGGCGGCAGAATCGACCATGCGGTTGCTGTCATGAGTTAGATACACTCCCTAAATAGATTGATACAAAACCGTTTTCCATTATAACAAAAAAACGTGATTTAGCAAAATGTTCACAGGAAAAAATTCACGTCGGTAGATTGTAAAATTAAGTGGTACATATAAAAAGACCATAGCGGAAGCTTTGTGGTAAAATAGGGTTGAATAGACCAATCTACCAAAGGAGAGCCGCTATGGATCAACTAGAGTGTATCACAAAATCGCCGCATCGCAAAGGAGCATACCTCACATTCGAAGAAAGAGTCATCATCCAGACAAGACTCTGCGATGGCTGGTCTCCTCCCCAAATTGCCAAGGAAATTTGTTGTGCGCCCAACACCGTGCGCAACGGAATCAGGCGCGGGAAGGTTCCGCATACAAAAGCAGCGGCTGTGCGCGGTCGCTGCTTTTGTACGTATCATGCGTATCACACAAATAAAATTTTCCTTAGGCAGGAAAAAATAAGTATATGGCGAATTAAAAAGATTGTGTACTAGAGTAGTTTTTCGACGGCAGTAGCTGCTGCTGTCTTTGCGCACGGTTATGGCAAGGGGTGCCTCGTTCTGTGTCGGAATGGCCGGGTGCTGGGGAAAGGAGAGAATATTTTGGAGGAACAAGGACAAAAAAAGGGAAGGGGTATCGGCTTTCAGCTGAACGCGATCACACTCATCGGGATTGTCGTCATGGTGACGATCCTCGTCTCGTTCGTCGGGTACAGGGCTTATGATGAGCTGCTCGAATCGGGCACACGTGCGCAGTACAATGATCTGGGTGATAAAATTCGTCCGGTGATCAGCCGCTATGCCTCGGTCAAACAGTCGGGGGAGGGGCTGCGTCAGCGTATCTATACGATGATGCAGGCACCGCCCGAAGCGCGCAGCCGCGAGGCACTGAACCAAATGCTTGCAGATCTGATTCAGTCCAATAGTAACCTTGCGGGCGTTGGGGTGGTCTTTGAACCGAATGCGTTTGACGGCAACGATGCCGCACATACGACCGATCCAATCTCCGATGAGACGGGGCGTATGATTTCCTATGTGAGCCGTGAGGGCAGCGGGGTGGAGTTCGAGCCGAGCACGGACTACGAGTCTTCGGCATGGTATACGGAGCCAAAGCGTACATCGAAGCTTACGCTGACGAATCCATACTATGAGGAGATTGGCGGAGAGAAGACTCTCGTGGTGTCGCTTGCCATTCCTCTGATTGTGGATGGGCAGTTTGTCGGTGCAATCTCACTTGACTTTGACATGAAGCAGATCCAGAAGGATTTCGAAAAGGCAAGCTCGCCGGGGAATGTCTATCTCATGATGGATCATGAAGGGCATCTCGTGGCACATGGATCGAGCCCAGACTCCATCATGAAGGATGCATTCCAGCTGATGGGATCGACGGAGCAGGATAAGAAGGAGATCTTCACAGACGGGCCGTACAGCCTGACGCAGATGTCGCCGACCACGGGCAAGGAGTCGGTCTACATCTACTATGCGCTTCACTATGACGGCATTGATACGCCGTGGGCGATCTTCTCCATTACGGACAAGGATAAGTTCACTGGTGCCGCGCGGGATATGGTGATCTTCTCCATCGTGCTCGCGGTGATCTGTACCGTGGTACTCGTCATTGCGCTCGCAATGTTCATCCAGCGCCGTCTGATCGTTCCGATTGGGGCTGTGACGGAGGTTTTGACACGGTTTTCCGATCTCGATCTGGATCGTGAGAAGGGCAAGCATGCCTTGATCTATTTGGAGCGTTCCGATGAGATTGGTGCGATGGTTCGCTCGCTCGGGCGCATGGCGAACAGTCTGCGTGCGATTATCGGCAAGATCAACGGTGCCTCCCAGTCCGTTGCTGCAACGAGTGAGGAGCTGACGGCGACGGCGCAGAACACGGCACACTCGGCGGAGACGGTACGCAAGGGCATCCACGACATTGCCGAGAGCGCGCGCGTACAGGTGAAGGACACGCAGGATGCCGTCAATCATACGGATGAGATTCTCCATCTGCTTGAGGATAACCGCAAGGTCATGACGGAGATGAACGAGGCGACGGAGAACATCCGGAAGCGCCAGACCGAGGGCGCGGAGATCCTCGCCGACCTCATGAAGAAATCCGCCGAGACTGCCGATGCTACGCAGGAGGTCTCGCGCGTGGTCGAGGAGACGAATCAGAGTGCGGAGCGTATCGAAGAGGCGAGCGCGATGATTCAATCCATCTCCGAGCAGACGAACCTTCTCGCGCTCAATGCTGCTATCGAGGCAGCGCGTGCGGGCGAGGCAGGACGTGGATTTGCTGTCGTCGCCGAGGAGATCCGCAAGCTCGCCGAGCAGTCGCGCGGCTTTACGGATGAGATCAGCGGCATCATCGGTGAGCTCAAGACGAAGTCGCAGCAGGCGGTCGATACGATGGAAGTCTCCAAAAAGCTCGTCGAGGAGAGCAACGTCAATCTCGGACGCACACAGCGCCGCTTTGAGATGATTGCCGAGGCGGTCGAAGGCGCGAACAGTGTCGTTACGAAGCTGAACGAATCCGCTGAGAAGCTGACGGAGAAGAATAAGGCAATCGCTGCCGTCAGCAACAAGCTCATGGATATGGCGAAAGAAAATGACGTGACGACGGATGAGGCAGAAGCCGCCGTCGACACGCAGACGCAGGCGCTTGGCGATATTGCCGAGGCGAGTGAGAGCCTTGCCCAGATCGCAACGGATCTGCAGAACGAGGTCTCGCGCTTCAGCGTCTGATCGTCGGTTACCTGTATATTGACATTGAAAAGCCCTGCCGCAGGATTGCGGCAGGGCTTTTGCATACGTGCGGTTTTATCGCAGCAGGAAGAACAGTGCGGGATAGACGAGAAAGAAGAAGGCGATGCTCGTGGTGAGGAATCCCGAGATCGTGTAGTCGACGTTGAGGTGATAGAGCTTTGCCGCCGTAACGGAGTTGATTGCACCTGGTGTGACGGAGAAGACGAGAATTGCACCGAGAAGGATGGGATCGCTGACAAAGGGATAGGTGATCGCCATCATAAACACGGGCAGGATGAGAAAGCGCAGGGCAAAGAGGTCTAGGGTGTACGGCGCATAGCGGCGTGCGCGGTGGAGGTTGACGAGTGCGCCGACGGGGAGCATGCCGAACCATGCGCCGAAGTGGATCAGCCCCTCGAACGCCGTACCGACTGCGGGCGGGCGTTCGATGCCTGCGGCGTTGAGTGCAAGCCCTGCCGCCATGCCGAGGATGCTGAGCTGGTTCCACGAGAGGAAGATGTCGAGAAAGTGCATGTGAATCTTGCCGCCGCGCCCATGATTTTTATGTTGCAGATAGTAATACTGTGCCATCGGAAATACGGCAAGTACAAGCATCAGTGTCTGAAAGATGCCCATGATCTGGGCGTAGGCAAAGCCCTGTTCGCCGTAGATGATGTAGGCACAGACACCGCCAAGGGTGGTGATGTTGGACATCATCGCATTCGCGAGGTATGCGCCGCGGTCGAGTGGGTTTCGATATTTACGAATGAAAAATGCCCAGCCGACGAGCCCCGGGAAGAGGACGATGAGGATGCCGTAGATCGGGATGAGCGCGAGATCCCACGAGATCGGCAGCGTCCAGCAGCTCATGAGCGCAAGCACGGTGTAGATGATGATGACGTTCAGGCGCAGGATGCGGCTGATGAGTGCGTCGGAGATTTTCCCGTGCCGATAGAGAAGGTAGCCGACGATGAGGGGCGCGAGGAGGTCGGTAAAGAGATAGATGATGCGAAAATCGGAATTGTCCATAGAAAATGCTTCTTTCTAATTTATCAGTGCTTCCCTAAATGTTGCTTGCGTGTTTGCTGCCGAGACGCTTGCAAAGAGGATGGGGGGGGTCTGCACAATCGTATTTCATCCATGATTTCCCCAACTTGCCAAGCAGATTCGGTGGGTTCATCCTAGCACAAGTTATGGGCGTTGTAAATATTTCAGCCCTTTACACACAATAGAGAAAAGAGGGAAAAGTTCGCAAGATTTTGATGCGGGAGAGAGGAAAAAAAGCAAAGAGCGGCGAATAGTTATCTTATATTGTTTAGTATTTTGTTATGACCCTGCGTCTCGTGAGAGCGGATGGGTTTGTATGGGACACCGAAGAGGTGCTCCCATGGAGGAGGGGACGTTACATGGCAGTGACAGACAAAGGTTTTGGCGCATACGATGTACGCGGTATCTATCCTGATGAAGTGAACGAGGAGCTTGCCTATCGTGTCGGACGCAGTTTCCCCACGCTGTTCGGCGCGAAGAAGGTCGCCATCGGACATGATATCCGTCTCTCCGGTCCCGCGATCCGCGACGCGCTCGCGAAGGGGCTCACGGAGGCGGGCTGTGATGTTGTGGACATCGGGCAGTGCGGCACGGAGATGATCTATTTCGCGACGGCGCATCTGAAGCTCGGCGGCGGTATCATGATTACGGCGAGCCACAACCCGAAGCAGTACAACGGCATGAAGTTTGTGCGCGCCGAGTCGCGTCCGATTTCGAGCGATACAGGGCTCAAGGATATTGCGGCGATGGCGGTCGGCGAGAGCTATCCTGCGCCCGCAGCCGTACCCGGCAAGATCGAGCAGGTGGATATTCTCGATGAATATGTCAAGCACATCCTCACCTATGTTGATGTGAGCAAACTCAAGCCCTACAAGATCGTCGTCAACACGGGCAACGGTGCGGCGGGGCCCATCATCAACGCGATGGAGAAACATCTCCCGTTCGAGCTGGTCAAGGTCTACAATGAGCCGGACGGCAACTTCCCGAACGGCGTACCGAACCCGATCCTGCAGGAGAACCGCGAGGCGACGGCGAAGGTTGTGCGCGAGACAGGGGCAGACTTCGGCGTGGCGTGGGACGGTGACTTTGACCGCTGTTTCCTCTTCGACGAGAAGGGCGGCTTTATTGAGGGCTACTATATGGTCGGTTTCCTCTCCGAAGCGTTCCTGAAGAAGAACAAGGGGGCGAGCGTGATCTACGATCCGCGCCTCGTCTGGAACACGATCGAGATTGCCGAGCAGCTCGGCGGCAAACCCGTCATGTGCAAGAGCGGGCACGCGTTCATCAAGGACAAGATGCGTGAGGTCAACGCGATCTATGGCGGCGAGATGAGCGCACATCACTATTTCCGTGATTTCTCCTACTGTGACAGCGGTCAGATTCCGTGGCTGCTCGTAGCGGAGCTGATGAGTGCGTCGGGCGGCAAGACGCTCTCCGAGCTGATGCAGGCGCGTATGGACCGCTATCCGACCTCGGGTGAGATCAACAGCAAGGTCACGGACGCAAAGGCGATCATGGATCGCATCGAGGCGAAGTACGGCGCGAATGGCAAGGTGACGAAGGTGGACGGCGTGTCCATCGAGTTTGACAACTGGCGGTTCAATCTCCGTATGTCCAACACGGAGCCGGTCATCCGTCTGAACGTCGAGACACGTCAGGATAAGGCACTGCTCAAGGAAAAGACAGACGAACTGCTTGCAGAGATTCGTGCCTGATAATGCATTGGTACAGGAAGGAGTTTTTTGATGAGTCTTGTACTGAAATCCGGTTTTACATTCGACTATGACAATCTCTATGGCGAGGGCAAGGTGACGGACGCCGATCTCGCGTTCTATGCGGATGACCTGAAAAAGGCGCATGAGGCGATGAAGGTCATGCGCGAGAAGGGCTTTATCCGTGCGCATCTCTCGAAGGACGGCGAGCCGGAGAAGGTGCTGTTTTCGCAGACACCCTACATTGAGGAGGGGCATATCAACTCGCCCGCATCGATTGCACGTCTCAAGGAGCTCGGCAAACATGTGCAGGAGAACACGGATGTCGTGATCTCGCTTGGCATCGGCGGATCGTTCCTCGGGAACAAGGTGCTCTTCGATGTGCACTGCGGCGAGCTCTGGAACTCCCTCTCGAACGAGCAGCGCGATAACTATCCGCGCATCTATTTCAGCGGTAACAACATCGACCCGCGCCGCACGGGTGATATCATCAATCACTTGAAGGATGTCGCACAGATCAAGAAGAAGAACGGTGCAGGACCGCTGCGCATCATGCTGCTCGTCATCTCGAAGTCGGGCGGTACACTCGACACGATGTCGAACTTCATGGTGATGTACGATGCGTTCACGAAGGCGGATAATATCGAGATCGAGGTAGTCGCTGTCACCGACCCGAACGAGGAGAAGCCGACGCTCCTGAAGAAGCTCGCAATCGACAAGGGCTGGAAGCAGTTCGCCGTACCGGACGGCGTGGGCGGGCGCTTCACCGTGTTCACCGAGGTCGGGCTGACACTCGCTGCGTGCATCGGCTTTGATATCGAGAGCTTCCTCGCGGGCGCACGCGACATGGATCAGGCTTGTCAGAACGATGACCTCTGGCAGAATCCTGCCATGCTCAATGCTGCGCTGAAATTCGCGGCATCGGAAAAGCACGGGCGCGACATCGAGATCATGATGCCCTACGGCGACTATCTGAAATCTGTCTCCGAGTGGTACATCCAGCTGCTCGCTGAGTCACTCGGCAAGCAGTTCAACAAGGAGGGCAAGGAGGTCTGCTACGGGCGCACACCGGTCGTCGCCGTCGGCACGACCGATATGCACGCGCAGACGCAGCAGCACCAGGAGGGAAAGCTCAACAAGGTGGTGCAGTTTATCCGCATCGACAAGTGGGCGGATGATCTCGTGATCCCGAACGCGTTCCCCGAGGTCAAGAAGCTCGCGGATATTGCGGGCGTAACGATGGGGGCGGCACTTGAGGTTGCACGTCAGTCGAACGCGGATGCACTTGCCTCGAACAAGCGTTACAGTGCGGTCTTTGGACTGCCGGAGCTGACACCGTACCATCTCGGCGAGCTGCTCTATCTGCTCGCGATGTCGATCGCCTACGAGGGCGAACTCGCGGATGTGGACGCATTCGATCAGCCGGGCGTGGAGGCGTACAAACGCATCATGGGGCCGAAACTCCAGGCACTGAAGGGCTGAGTTTGTTGCTGAGGGAGACGTATGTCTCCATGAGGGGAGGGGCTGCTGCGGCAGTCCCTTTCTATATGTGTAGGAGGATCTTGTGATCGAAATGTGGCGGAGGTATTGGACTGCGCTGTCGGTACGGCAGCGGGCGCTCGTCGGTGCGCTGCTCCTGTGCGTACTGTGTGGCGTGTATCTTTTGCAGGGAGATTTGCCGCAACCTGTCGCCATCGTGCAGCATCCAGACATTGCGCCGTCGCCCGCAACGGAGATCACGGGACTATCGGCGGCGGCAAAGCGAAGTTCCCTCCGCAATCCGTTCTCGGATACACATGAGCGTACGCATGAGGCGTCCTCCGCGATAACGGCAGCGGAGCAAAAGAAACAAATGCTGCCGTCCAACACTGCGCCTGTGCTGCCGCCTCCTCCAACTGCCGCTGTTCCGCCCGCACCACCGCCCGCGCCGCTCATTCTGCGCGGTGTGGTGACGGGCGCGGACGGGGCACGCCTTGCGATCCTCGCACGCGGCGAGGAGGGCGCGGCACTCGGGATCGGTGAGGTGTGGCAGGGATATACACTTCGCGCACTTTCGGATCGATCTGCGACACTCGATTCTGTATCAGGTACAATTACGCTGACAAGGGAGTAGACCGTATGATGCGTTGGATGATGACAGCCCTGTTTGCGGGGGTTCTGCTCCTGCCTGTCCCCGCCGCCGCTGTGCCCGTGACGATCGACGTGACGGGCGGGGATGTACGCGCTGTCCTGCTCGCTGTGGCACGCATGGGCGATATTGCGCTCATTGTCGATGACAGCGTGACGGGGGCGGTGACAGCGCATGTAACGGGGGAGGGCGAGGAGGTGATGCGTCTCGTCGCGGCTGCGCGCGGCATTCAGATTGAGCGGCATGGTGCGGTTTTTCTCGCGCTCGCACCTGATACCCGCGCGGAGAATCGGCGTGTGTATACCTATGTTGTCCGCAATGGTGATCCAGAGGAACTCGCGCACGCTGCAAATTTATCCCTCACGGGTGAAGGAAAACGGGCAGTAGTGTCGAAAACTAACGAAGAGAGATGGAATGAGGGCTCAGACTCCGATACACAGCGGCGTGTTCTCGTCGATCGGGCAACGAATACGCTTCTCTTTTATGGAACGGAGGCTGAGGCTCTTTCCGTGCGCGAAATTATCTCGGCACTCGATGTTGTCCCCAAACAGGTATCTCTCGAGGCACGGGTTGTCGCTGTCTCCAAGCAGGCGGCAAAGGAACTCGGTGTCGATTGGGCATGGTCGGCACTGCCGCAGTACCCAAAGGTCGGACGCGGCGCAGCGGGAGACTGGCAAGTTAGAGAACGCAATGCGGGCGCAGCCACTGGAGGAATCATCCGCTTTGGCAGAGGACCCGAGGGGCTTCCCTACGAGTTCTACTACACGGCGGCGATTCGTGCACTTATCACGGACGGCAGGGCAAAGATGCTTGCGCGTCCGAACATCACGACGGTGCAGGGGCATGAGGCACTCATCAACATCGGTGCGGAGGTGCCCGTACCGCGCGTATCAACATCGAACAGTGTGACAACGAGCGGCATTGAGTACCGTGAGGCGGGGATTATCCTGCGCTATACGCCGCGTGTCACCGCAGACGGAAACATCGTCGCGCGTGTGCATACGGAGGTCAGCACCCCCGTCTATGTCGATGATCTCAAGGCATACCGCTTCCAGAAACGGAGCGCGGACACCACCGTTCGTCTCAGGAATGGTGAGACCATGGTGATCGGTGGACTGATCGACAGCGATGAGTCGCGTTCTCTCGCGAAGATCCCATTTCTCGGCGATATACCCGTTCTCGGTGCATTCTTTCGCTCTGTGCGGACGAGCAAGACCGAGACCGAACTCATGATTTTTCTCACAGCCCATGTGTTGGATGAAGGATAAAGGAAGTGCTGATACTTGAAGTATTGGTGCTTCCGATAATTGCAGGATGCAATGGAAAAGAGGAGATGTCAGTGGCAATCAGGATATTACTTGCAGACGATCACGCACTGCTGCGGCAGGGGATCAAGCGCGTGCTGAACTTCGAGGACGATCTTGAGGTCGTCGGTGAGGCGGAAGACGGGCAGGAAGCCCTCGCGCGCACACTTATGCTGAAGCCCGACATCCTCCTTCTCGACATCAATATGCCGGGGCTCACGGGGCTGGAGGTCACAAAGCAGCTCAAACAGGCGCGCTCGCGTGCGAAGATCATTGCGCTCACAATTCATGACAGCGACAACTACGTTCTCGAACTCCTCAAGAACGGTGCGCTTGGCTATCTGCTCAAGGATGTCGAGCCCAACGTCCTTATCAAGGCGATTCACATGGTCAACGAGGGCAACCCGTTCGTCTATCCGAAACTTGCGGAGCGTCTCTTTGGCAGTGCGGCAGTCTACGGCGATGTCAGCCGCATGGCAAAGGAGATCTGGGACGAGAGCCGCGGCGAACGCCTCACTCCGCGTGAGATGGACGTACTCGGCTGCATCGCAAAGGGATTGTCGAATCAGGACATCGGCAAGGCACTCGGGCTGAGCGAAAAGACGGTCAAGAATCACCTTACGAGCATCTTCCACAAGCTCAAGGTCAACGACCGCACACAGGCACTTGTCTATGTGCTCAAGAACAAGATTGTGACATTGGAATAAGAAACAAAGCGGCTCGCACACAATGATGGTGCGAGCCATTTCTTTTGCCGTGTTTCATTGGTGTGACTCGTGGATTTCAGCCTTGATAATAAAGAGATGGAACGTAAACTATGAAAAAAATTATCATTTGTCGATAAAAACGGAACGTGCTATAATATCCGGCATGAGGTGAATTTTATGCTGGAAATTTTCCAAGGCCTGATGATACCGTTCATCGGCACGGCACTCGGTGCGGGCTGCGTCTTCTTTCTGAAGGGGGCACTCAACCGCAATGTGCAGCGCGGTCTGACGGGTTTTGCCGCAGGTGTGATGGTGGCGGCGTCGATCTGGAGTCTGCTGATCCCGGCGATGGAGGGCGCGGCGGACATGGGGCAGTACGCTTTTGTTCCTGCCGTCGTCGGCTTTTGGGCGGGAACGATCTTCCTGCTCGCGCTTGACCATATCATCCCACATCTGCACATGAATGCGGAGAAGGCAGAGGGGCCGCACAGCCGACTCTCACGGACGACAATGCTCGTGCTTGCGGTAACGCTTCACAACATTCCCGAGGGAATGGCAGTCGGTGCAATCTACGCGGGCTGGCTGAGCGGCAGCGAGAGCATCACACTCGGCGCGGCACTCGCGCTCTCGCTCGGCATTGCGATTCAGAACTTTCCCGAGGGCGCGATCATCTCCATGCCGCTGCGTGCGGCGGGCATGGGAAAGTGGCGTGCGTTTGGCGGCGGTGTGCTCTCGGGAGCGGTCGAGCCGATCGGCGGGGCGCTCACGATTCTCGCGACGGCGCTTGTCGTGCCGGTGCTGCCGTATGCGCTTGCTTTTGCAGCGGGGGCGATGCTTTACGTCGTGGTGGAGGAGTTGATTCCGGAGATGAGCGAGGGGGAGCACTCCGATGTGGGGGTGATCTCGTTTGCAGCGGGCTTCTCGCTCATGATGATGTTGGATGTAACTCTGGGATAAAACAAGAAAGAAAAAGAGCCGTTGGCATATACCAAACGGCTCTTTTTCCTGGAAAGGGATGCGCGCAGGTCGGGAAAAACCTGCGGCTTGAGAAATGGGATGTAAGGATATTTGCCTTACAAGAGGAACGCAGGGAAACGTTCCTTAGAGGGATGGCCAACGGGGGAAAATGTCGGGGAGGACGTTTCTTGTTCCCCGCTGACATCTGTATTATATCATATTATTTTTGAAAATTTTGTAACCCAAGTCACACAATAAGGAAAAAGCGATAGTAATAATAAATTTTTACCGAATTTTTTCGTGTATTCGGAGGGAACACCTTGGCATCGAAAAAATTTCCGATAAAGGTATTGATAATTGACGTTGTGCGCTGTTCGTGCATTGCTTTTTTCTGAGGAAAAACGTATAATATTGAGAAGGAGAATACGCGCGTTTGATTCGCGTATTCGGAAGGGATGCTCCCTTTGTTAGGATGAGGAGGAATATACATGCGTGATTACTTAAGAATTGCTCAGGTTATTGGCCGTGAGATCATTGATTCGCGCGGCAATCCGACGGTCGAGGCAGAGGTCGTTCTCGAGGACGGCACGGTTGGTCGCGGTGCCTCACCTTCGGGTGCATCGACGGGTGAGTTTGAGGCTTTGGAGCTGCGTGACGGTGACAAGTCGAAGTTCGGCGGCAAGGGCGTCTCGAAGGCAGTCGAGAATGTGAACGCGAAGATTGCGCCCGCGCTCATTGGTATCGAAGCGAGCGATATCTATGCGGTCGATCAGGCGATGTTCGACGTGGATGGCACGAAGGATAAGTCCAAGCTCGGCGCAAACGCGATTCTCGCGGTTTCGATTGCAGCATCGGATGCGGCGGCAAAGTCTGAGGATATTCCGCTCTATCGCTTCTTTGGTGGACTGCAGGCGAACGTTCTGCCTGTTCCGATGATGAACATTCTCAACGGTGGCGCACACGCATCGAACTCCGTGGATACGCAGGAGTTCATGATTATGCCCGCAGGTGCACCGACGTTCCGTGAGGCACTGCGCTGGTCGACCGAGGTGTTCCACTCCCTGCAGTCCCTCCTCAAGAAGGCCGGCAAGACGACGGCGGTCGGCGACGAGGGCGGATTTGCGCCTGACCTCGACTCCGATGAGGACACGATCGAGCACATCCTCAAGGCGATTGAGAACGCCGGCTACAAGCCCGGTCAGGATTTCGTCCTTGCGATGGATGCCGCATCGTCTGAGTGGAAGGACAAGGAGAAGGGTAAGGGCTTCTACCATCAGCCGAAGTCCGGCAAGAAGTTCACGTCCGATGAGCTCATCAAGCATTGGGAGTCCCTCGTTGACAAGTATCCGATCTACTCTATCGAGGACGGTCTGGATGAGGAGGACTGGGACGGCTGGAAGGCGATGACGAAGGCTCTCGGTCACAAGGTTCAGCTCGTCGGCGACGATCTCTTCGTCACGAACACGGAGCGCCTGAAGAAGGGCATCGAGCTCGGCGCAGGCAACTCCATCCTCATCAAGCTCAACCAGATCGGTTCGGTCTCCGAGACGCTTGAGGCGATCAAGATGGCGCACAAGGCGGGCTACACGGCGGTCACGTCGCACCGCTCGGGCGAGACCGAGGATACGACGATCGCCGACCTCGCGGTCGCCCTCAACACAGCGCAGATCAAGACGGGCGCACCGTCCCGTTCCGAGCGCGTCGCGAAGTACAACCAGCTCCTGCGTATCGAGGAGCAGCTCGGCGGCAGCGCGGTCTATCCGGGCAAGCGCGCATTCAGCTTCATGAAGTGAGGGAAGCACTGATAAATTCAGCCGCGCCATCTTGACGCATCTTTTTTGCCCGCACT
>CAUVVR010000031.1:0-24941 GCA_963555475.1 uncultured Selenomonas sp. | reverse complement strand
ACGGATTCTGTATGTTCTACTTTTTTATGTGTCCGATTTCATTTTACAATGAACCAGGATTTTTCGATATAGAATATGCACGTATTTAAGGAAGTACTGATAAATTCAGTACCGCCATCTTGACGCATCTTTTTTGCCCGCACTGTGCCCGCGATCCTCCACATAGCTTTGGCTATGCATCCGATTTGCCTCCTTGTTCGGACGAAAAAACTACGCCAATCTGACGGACTTCATTTTATCAGCGATTCCTTACGTGCTACAGAACGAGGGGAGGGACATGGATGATGCGGGAAAAAATGGAACAAAACGAAATACAGATAGACGCAGCTGCGCGTCAGATCGCACAGCTGCGGACGCAGGGCTGCCGCCTCTATTATTTTGTGCCCGATTTTACTTCGGATGAGGGATTGTGGCGCGGTGTATTTCATTCGTACCTCCGCGCTTACTCCGTCGCGGATCAAGCGGCTCTGATACTGATGCTGCCGGAGGCCGATGCCTCTGCAGAGCTGGGGGAGATGCTCGAACTCCTTGCGGCACTTGGCGAAGATGCTCCGCTTGTGCTCGCACATACGTATTCGGATGATTTTTTTGTTGCGGCTGTGCGGCGGGGGGACTCTTTTATCGTTGCGCAGGAGGCTCTGTCCGCACACTGCGCTGATATCGCTGCCCGTGCGGGTGCCGAGATTTCCAGTGGTCAGGATTGGATGCCGTATCAACGGGAATACGATGTCAGCGTGTGTGTTGCGACATATCATCCTGACGATGAAATGCTTTTTGCGACGCTTACTTCGATTGTTCAGCAACGGGGATGTTCCTTCGAGATTCTGGTGGGGGATGACGGTTCGGAGCATTTTGATGTGAAGCGTGTGGAACTGTGGCTTTTGCAGCATCAGTTTAAGGACTATACGATTTTGCATAGTGCCGAGAATCGGGGTACAGTCCTGAACTATATGAATATGTATGTTCACGCCTGTGGACACTATATTAAGAACCTATCTCCGGGCGATTTCTTTTACAGTAATCACGCTTTGACAGATATGATGCAGTTCATGAAGCAGAACGGGTATCAATTTGCATTCGGGCGTTCTTGTAACTATCGTAAGGAAAAAAATCAATACATTATTGTGGATCGTATGAACCCCCATCATTTGCGTCCATATCGAGAAGGCGCTGTTTCTGCGATCAAGGAGGCGTATCTCGTCTGTCAGGATTATGCGGTTGGTGCGGCCTTTCTTGTTGACCGCGAATTGATGATCTCCTATACAAGGGATATCGTCGGTCATGTGACCTATATGGAAGACGGTGTTCATATTATGATGGTCGCAGATGATATTCCACTCGGATTCTGGAATCATAATTTTATCTGGTATGAGTGTGAGACCGGGATTTCCGGCGGCCCGTCACAGGAGTGGATCGAGCGTCTGGGACGGGATCATTGTACTGTCCTCATGATGATCGCTCAGCGGCATCCGGAACTGCGGGAATTGTGCACGTGGCATGTCGGTGGACGAAAGCCGTCGGATGTGCCATACATGAAGATCATGGAAGAGTACTATGCTGAAATGAGACGGGTACGGGAAACAACGTCCTATCTGCAAAGTGTCGATCTGAACGAGCTGAAAAAACTTGTCCATGCAGATGTGTCGTTTCGTTGAAAGGGGTCATCATGCAGATTGTGAAATATATGTTTCAGCCGCATGGCGATGAGCGCGGGATGCTTGTCGCGCTCGAGGAGTTCAACGATATCCCGTTTCGTATCAAGCGTGTCTACTATATGTATGATACCGTGTCGGGGGTGGTGCGCGGGCATCACGCACATCGGACACTGGAGCAGATCCTGATCTGTATCCACGGGAGCTGTAAGGTGCGGCTCGACAACGGGCACGAGAAGAAGGTCGTTCCGCTCGAAAAGCCGTACGAGGGGCTTTACATCTCGAATGCGATGTGGCGGGAGATGTACGACTTCTCCGAGGATGCCGTGCTCATGGTGCTTGCGTCCGAGGTCTACGATGAGGCAGACTACATCCGTGACTACGATGAGTTCTTGCGTATGGTGCAGGGGGAGGAACGGGCATGAAGATTGATCTTGCTGTACTCGGGCGGCAGTATGAGCTCCACGCCGCAGCGTATGAGGCGGCGGCACTGCGTGCCCTGCGTTCGGGGTGGTACATCATGGGACCGGAACTCGAGGCATTCGAGGAGGAGTTTTCAGCATACACGGGCGCGAAATATGCGGTCGGGCTGAACTCGGGACTTGACGCCCTGACGCTCTCAGTCGCCGCGCTCGGCATTGGTGCGGGCGATGAGGTCATTGTGCCGGCGAACACCTATATTGCAACCGTGCTCGCGGTCACGGCAAACGGAGCAACTCCCATATTCGTCGAACCTGACGGATACTACAATCTGGACACATCGAAACTCGAAGCCGCGATTACGGAGCGTACGCGTGCTGTCATGCCCGTTCATCTCTACGGACAGGCGGCAGATATGGGGCGCATGATGGAGATTGCGGCGCGTCACCACCTTGCCGTCCTTGAGGACTGCGCCCAGTCGCATGGGGCACACTTTGGCGAGACGATGACGGGACGCTTCGGGGCTGTCGGCTGCTTCAGCTTCTATCCAACGAAAAATCTCGGTGCATTTGGTGATGCGGGGGCGATTGTGACGGACGATGCGGCACTTGCCGAGCAGATTCGAATGCTCCGCAACTATGGCAGCAAGGAAAAATACCATAACGAGCTCTGCGGTGTCAACTCCCGTCTGGATGAGATACAGGCGGCATTGCTGCGAGTCAAACTCGGACATTTGTCAGAGCTGACCGCAGAGCGCAGAGCGATTGCGGCGCAATACTTTGCGGGGATTCATAACGAGTATATCATCCTGCCGCAGCTGCGTGATGGGGCGGAACATGTCTATCATCAGTTCGTTGTGCGGACGACAACGCGCGATCATTTTAAGGCATATCTCAAGGAACACGGCATCGAGACGGTTATTCACTATCCGATCCCGCCGCATCTGGCAGAGTGCTATGCGCAGCTCGGCTATGGACACGGCAGTTTCCCCATCGCTGAGCAGTATGCGGACGAGGTGCTGAGCCTGCCGATATTCAATGGGATGCGGGCGGATGAGATTGACTATGTGATTGATATGGTCAATGCCTATGCAGGGGAGGGGGCAGTACATGGCAGAGGTTGATGTTTCCGTCTGTGTCCTCACCTATACAGTGGTACAGCACTTGTAGAATGTCGATTCGAATAAATTGAAAAAATTGGAAGGCAATCATGGTGCTGTGACTGGAGGATAGGATGCAGGGGATTCGACTTGATGGGCAATCGGTATATTTGACGGAGGCAGCAGAGGAATACTTTCCCTACATCATTACGTGGCGAAATGACCCAGAGAATAACCGCTATCTGAACCAGCCTTTTCACCTCACGATGGACAAGCAGTGCGAGTGGTATGAGCAATATCGCAATGACCCGACGCAGGGACTTCTGGTCGTTGTGGACAAGAAGCGGAATGTCCCGTTTGCGACGATGGGGTGGACGGACTATGACAGGGAACAACGGCTCTGCATCACGGGGCGCCTTCTCGTCGGTGACCGTCGTTATCGCGGCAGCTTGTTCTTTGCGGAGGCGACAGTGTTGTTTGCAAACTATATGTATGGGCCGTTTGGCATAGATACCTGCTATGCACATATCGTGTGTGATAATATTGCGTCTGTTCGGTATCACGAGAAATATGGATTTCATCGAAATGACGGCAGTTCAAAATTTCCGGAGGAAATCATCGTCAATGGAATGCGGCAGGAGGAATATGTCCGGTCAAAAGAGGATTGGGCTGCAGTACGTCCCGCTGTGTTGGATCGACTAAGAGACAGAGACGTGCGATTGGGCGTGATATCATGAGGATTCATGTTGTATTGACCGATAAAGCAATATCTTGGATAAAGGTTTGTAGGAAGAAGTGGTTTTTTGGGCAGGCGTATCTGCATGAAAAGTCTTGTGCTCAGGGCGGTCAATAGTTGTTCGGAGGAGTGTGCTGCACATGTCAAAATATGATGTTTCTGTCTGTATCCCCACTTATTGTTCGGACTGTGACAATTTTATTAGAACACTTACATCCATTATACGCCAACGTGGCTGCTCCTATGAGATCGTTATTGCGGACGATGGGACGCCAGGGTTTCGTCAGCAGGAGATAGAGGCATGGATGGAAGAGCATCACGTACAGGACTATTCCATCATACGCAGCGCAAGGAACAAGGGCGTTGTCCGCAATGTACTGAATGCCTATTCCATTGCGGAGGGGAGGTACGTAAAGCTCCTCTCGCCCAATGACTATTTTTATGATGACACGGCACTTGCCGGCATGCTTCACTTTATGGAGAACGAGGGGCATCGGATCGCGTTTGGGCGATCCTGCTACTACAGTATGGGTGACGGGCAGTTCCATATCTACAACGGTATGCAGCCATATCAACTGCGACCTCATTTGGAACGGGATATACCTGCAATCAAGGAGGCATATCTTGTATGTCAGGACTATGCAACAGGAGCAGCATTCATGGGGGAACGCGAACTCATGATCTCCTATTCTGCACTCATTCGCGAACATGTTGTCTATCTGGAGGATGCGGTATACGTCCTTATGATTGCCGATGACATCATGCCAGGATTTTGGAATCATAATTTTATATGGTATGAATGCAAGACAGGACTGACGAATGTGCCGTCCCCAGAATGGAAAGAGCGTATGTGGGCGGATAACTGCGCGACCCTCGCGATCATTGCGCAGCGTCACGCAGAGTTCGCCGATTTGTATCGGTGGCATATGGAGGGGCGAAATACCGTAGGCTCTCCCTATACCAACATACTCCGTGACTACTATGCAGAGGTGGAGCAGATCATCCAAACAGGTTCCTATTTGCAGGATGTCGAGCCGCAGGAGCTTGTCAAACTGATCGCAGATTGAGTATGCTATCTCTTTTTTGTTTGGATGGATTGTAAAATTAAGGAATCACGGATAAATTCAGCGTCGCCATCTTAGCGTATCTTTTTTGACCGCACTTCGGCGAAAAATTCTCCACAGAGCACTACACTGCGTCCGGTTTTCCACCTTGTTCGGACGAAAAAATCTACGTCAATCTGAGGGGCTGTTTTTTCGTTGCGTGCATCGGTTCTGAGCTCGCCGATCTTCTTGGTGGATTTGCAATCTGGGTTGTGCCGATACTCGTTATCAAATGTGTTATGACGGAGCCCGTCTGCCGCATGGGACGAAGAGGAACTGTGCTCGCATCCCGCATAAGTGTGATCGTTGCGCTCACACTCTCAAGTCTCTGGATGGTGGCGACATACACTCTTGCAGGAGTTGTACTCTACGCGAGACTGCCCGCCGCACTCGCCTCCGTCCCAGGACTTCTCATGGAGGGGATTGTGAACGGCATCATTGCATTTTTCCTGTTGCCCTTCCTGCGGGAACAGTTTCCATGATTTTAGGATGCAGTGGGAGAGGACTGATTTTTCGTTATGGATCATAGGAATACTGACTTAATAAAGGAGAATAATATGGGGGCTTATGAAAATAACGAATATGAAGATACGGGTGTTTATGATATCAGTGTTTGTGTTTTAGTATACCGACCGGCAACAAAAGGGATGTCGTTATGAGATTGTGCTTACGGATGATGGGTCAGAGGATTTTTGCCATCAGAAAATCGAGCAGTGATTGGACGAACGACATTTCTCCCAGTATACGATTGTGCGCAGTCCCGTCAATCGAGGAATCGTTCATAATGAGATGAATGCTCTGCGTGTGGCACGCGGCTGGTATATTAAATGCATATCCCCTGGAGACTATTTATATAACGAACAGGTTCTGGCAGAAATGATTCACTTCATGGAGTTGGAAGGATATAAGATCGCTTTTGGGAGAGCTTGTTATTATAAACAAAGCCAGAATGGCTATGAGATATTAAACACAACAAATCCGCTTGACCTGCGCCCTTATTATAATAATGATATTGATGCGATTAAGAAAGCATATCTTCTCTATGGAGATTTTGCCTGTGGAGCTGCCTTCATTGCGGAACGACAGCTCCTGACAATATATATGGAAGCTGTTTTAGATGTTATATGGAGAAGATGCCGTATATTCCCTGATGATTGCCGATGACATTCAGCTCGGTTTTTGGGATCAGAATCTTATATGGTATGAATATGGTACCGGAGTATCCACGGGGGCAAAGGAATGGCGAGCACGTATTGGGCAGGATAACGCCATATGCTTGGCTATTGTTGAGGAAAAATACCCGGAACTCCGTGTTGAAAAAGAACGGTTATGCCATGTACATGGAGCTGATAATTTCAATGAAGTACGGAACAAATATGCAAGAGATGTTGTCGCAATACAGATGCGGCAAGTAGGCGGCTACCTTAAAAATGTTGATCCACATACGTTAGAAAAGCTGGGAGGAAGGAACGCTGTGTTTATTTGAGCCTGCACATAACAGAGTAAATGATCTTTCAGAAGTGTGGGAATACGAACTCTGTCATTTGGGCTGATTCCGAATATCGTACCAAAGGATCGGTTTCACGGGTGTGTTGAAGAATCTCGATAGTCGACTTTATTCGAATGGGATTGTTGCATGCCACTCCTATCAGCTTACTACGCTCATCACTTCCTCGTAAATAGCGGAAGCTGATATGCCGTTATTCTAAGGCTTTCTCGTTTGACGGGAAAGGGGGATCGTGCAAGCGGTGGAAGAGCCACAAAGAAGAGGGGGGAAAAGAAGTTTTTAGCTTCGTGCGACAGCTCCGTTTTAGTGAGAATTTCTATTGATTATTGACCGGTAACATATGTTACGTCTATGGAGAGACTTCTTTGCTATAATCAGCACAACAAATGTGTATTGTATATGACAGCAAAGGAGAGTTTCTCATGGATGCTAAAATGTTTTGTTATCAGTGCCAGGAGACGGCGGGCGGCAAGGGCTGCACGGTGCAGGGGGTCTGCGGAAAGAAGCCGGATGTCGCGGAGATGCAGGATCTGCTCGTCTATGTGACGAAGGGGCTCGGCGCGGTGACGACGCAGCTGCGCGCAGAGGGCAAGAAGGTTGCGATCGAGGTCAACCATCGCGTAACGATGAACCTCTTCATTACGATCACGAATGCGAACTTCGACCGTGAGGCGATCATCGACGTGATTGAGGAGACACTCGCGCTGAAGTCGGATCTGCTCGCACAGGTTGCAGATGCGTCGAAACTGCCCGAGGCGGCACACTGGACGGCTCCGCGTGCGGACTTTGAGGCAAAGGCAAAGACGGTCGGCGTGCTTGCAACGGAGAACGAGGATGTCCGCAGTCTGCGCGAGCTGACGACGTACGGCCTGAAGGGGCTGTCCGCCTACGTCGAGCATGCGAATGCACTCGGACACGAGAACGAGGAGATCGATGCGTTCATGCAGCGTGCACTTGCGCAGCTTCTCGACGATACGATGGACGGCGACGCGCTGACGGCACTTGTGCTTGAGACGGGCAAGTGGGGCGTTGCGGGCATGGCTCTGCTCGACGGCGCGAACACGAGCACGTACGGTCATCCCGAGATCTCGAAGGTGAAGCTCGGTGTCCGCAATCGTCCCGGCATCCTCATCTCGGGTCATGACCTCAAGGATCTCGAGCGTCTCTTGGAGCAGACGAAGGGCACAGGTGTCGATGTCTATACGCACGGCGAGATGATCCCAGCGCATTACTACCCCGCGTTTAAGAAGTACGACAACCTCGTCGGCAACTACGGAAACGCATGGTGGCTGCAGAAAGAGGAGTTCGAGAAGTTTAACGGTGCGATCCTCATGACGACGAACTGCGTCGTTCCGCCGAAGGACAGCTACAAGGATCGTCTCTTCACAACGGCTGCGGTTGGCGTGCCGGGCTGCACACACATCCCGCTCGTGAACGGTGAGAAGGACTTTACGCCCGTCATCGAGTGCGCGAAGAAGTGTGCGCCTCCGACGGAGCTGGAGACGGGCGAGATCGTCGGCGGCTTCGCGCATGAGCAGGTCTTTGCCGTCGCGGACAAGGTTGTCGAGGCGGTCAAGAGCGGTGCGATCAAGAAGTTCGTCGTCATGGCAGGCTGCGATGGCCGCATGAAGTCGCGTGAGTACTACGGTGAGTTCGCGGAGGCTCTGCCGCACGACACGGTTATCCTTACGGCGGGCTGTGCGAAGTACAAGTACATCAAGAAGGATCTCGGCGATATCGGCGGCATCCCGCGTGTGCTCGATGCAGGGCAGTGCAACGACTCCTACTCGCTCGCGCTCATCGCGCTGAAGCTCAAGGAAGTGTTCGGTCTGGATGATGTGAACAAGCTCCCGATTGCGTACAACATTGCGTGGTACGAGCAGAAGGCGGTCATTGTTCTCCTCGCACTGCTCCACCTCGGCGTGAAGAACATCCACCTCGGACCCACGCTCCCTGCATTCCTCTCTCCGAATGTCGCAAAGGTACTCGTCGAGACTTTCGGCATCGGCGGCATCACGAATGTTGAGGACGATATGGCAATGTTTGGCATTGAGGTAAATGCGCCCGAAGCTGCTGCTGTGTAAAAGAATATCTGTTCATAGATAAGTAAACGGGACTGCCGTACGAAACAAAATGTTATTTCGTACGGAAGTCCCGTTTTTGCGTGAGTTTAGGAATCGCTGATAAAATGAAGTCCGTCAGATTGGCGTAGATTTTTTGTCCGATTGAGGAGGAAAACCGGACGCATAGCCAAAGCTATGTGGAGGATTTGCCGACAAAAAGCGGGCAAAAAAGATGCGCTAAGATGGCGTGGCTGAATTTATCAGTGCTTCCTTTACAGTGCCGCCCGCAGGAGATTCCGCGTATAGTCCTCGCTTGGTTCTCTGAGGACGCGGCTGGTCTTGCCCTGCTCGACGATGCGTCCATTCTGCATGATGAGGACGCGGTCGGCGATGGAGCTGACGAGCGGCAGATCGTGTGAGATGAAGAGGAGGCTCATGCCGTGCTCTCGCTGCAGATGCAGGAGCAGGGCAATGATCTTTGCCTGTACGGACACGTCAAGTGCCGAGGTCGCCTCGTCGCAGACGAGGATTTCGGGATGGACGGCCATCGCCCGCGCAATTGCCGCCCGCTGGCACTCGCCGCCGCTCATCTCGTGCGGATAGCGATCCGCGTATGCGGCGGGCAGTCCGACCTCGGCGAGGAGTTCAGCGACGCGCCGTTTGGCGTCGCGTTCATCAGGCGTACACAGGCGGCAGATGGTTTCGCCAATCATCGCACCGACGGTGCGGCGCGGGTTGAACGAGCCGGGGGCATCCTGAAACACCATCTGGATGCGCGTGTAGAGCGTACGCCGCTCCTTTCCGCCTGCATGGGTGATATCCTTGCCGTCGAGGAGAATATTCCCGCCCGTCGGTGTATGCAGTCCAGTGAGGAGCTTTGCAACGGTGGATTTACCGCTGCCGCTCTCGCCGACAATGCCGAGGAGTTCGCGCCGCGCAAGGGAGAAGGAGATGCCGTCGATTGCCTGGACGCGTCCCGCCGCATCGTCAAAGTGCATGGAGACGTTGTCAAAGCGAAGGAGGTCTTGGAAATGGACGCCCCTTCCACTGCTTACGCGGTCCCCCTCCCCCGTCGTGACGGGGGAGGCTATGGGAGCGCTGTTTTTCTCTGCATGATCTCTGCGGTCGCAGTCCGTATGTATCGCAGCGGACATCTTCGGTACGGCCGCAAGCAGTTCCCGCGTATAGGGATGCTGCGGATTTCCGAGCACCTCATCCACGCTGCCCTGCTCGACAATCTTCCCTTTGCACATGACGGCGACGCGGTCGGCGATGTGCCGCACGACGCCGATGTTGTGCGTGATGAGGAGGATTGCCGTCCCCGTACGTTCCTTGAGCGCACGCAGCTCGTCCAGTACCTGCAGTTGGATTGTCGCGTCGAGTGCCGAGGTCGGCTCATCGGCGAGGAGGAGCTGCGGGCGTAGGATGACGGCGAGTGCGATGGCGGCGCGTTGTGCCATTCCACCCGAGAGTTCGAACGGATAGGTTGCGAGGATACGACGCACGTCGGGAAAACCCATGCCGCCGAATACCTCTGCCGCGCGTGCGTAGATTTCCTCACGCGACAGATTGGTGTGTGCACGCATCGTCTCAACGAGCTGCGTGCCAATCTGCCGCGTAGGGTTCAGCGATGCACCTGCATACTGAAACACCATTGCGATCTCCTCGCCGCGCAGGCTGCGCCGCTCTCCCTCGGAGAGGACGGCGAGGTTCTTTTTGTCAAAGGAGACTGTACCCGCGTGAATCTCGGTGGAGAGTCCGCGGATCTGCGCAATTGCCTTGAGCAGGGTGGATTTGCCGCTGCCGCTCTCGCCAACAATGCAAAGCACCTCGCCCGTGTGAAGGCTGATGCTGATGTCCTCGATCACGGCATCGCCGCCGTACCCCGCAGTCAAATGGTCAATTCGTAAGAGTTCCTGCATGACGCTGCTCCGCTGTGCGCTGTGTGTGCGCTCACTTCTTGTCCAGATCCTTTGTCACATGATAGTAGTCGCTCGGCGTGGAGAGGAATCCCGTGACCTTCTTCGAGATGCCGACCTGCATATTGTTGAACCCAATGAAGTCCATCGCCGCGTCGTCGATCACCTGCTGCTGAATGTGGTTGACAAGTTCGACGCGCTTCGCCGGATCAAAGGTGTTCGGCAGATCGGACAGCAGCTGCTCCACGATGGGGTTCGTGTAGTGCCCAAAGTTTGCAACGCCCTTTGCGCTCAGCACGTCACGCAGGAATGCATACGGGTCGCCCGTGGGCATGGTGATGACGGAGTAAAGACCGATCTCGTATTCGCCCGCCTTGTAGTAGTTCGATTTCTCATGCGAAACGATGTTGACGTTGATGCCAATTTTCTTGAGCTGTGCCTGCATCTCCGTTGTGATGTTCTCGTTGAAGAGACGCTTGTAGACACCCATCTCGACGGTCAGCGGCTGTCCGTTCTTCTCGACGATGCCGTCGCCGTTCGTGTCCGTATATCCTGCCGCCGCAAGCACCTGCTTTGCCTTTTCGGGATCGTAGGAGCGTGCCTTGAGCGCGGGATCGCCATAGGGCGTGGAGGCGAGGAACGCACTGTTCGAGGCAGTCATTGCGCCCTTGAGGTACTGGTCGCCGATGGTCTTTTTGTCGACACCGTACATGATCGCCTGACGAACCGCAGGATCGGTGAGCTTATCGAGGTTCATGTAGAGCTGATAGGTGCGCGTCTGCGGTGTCTTGACAACCGTAAACTTGTCATTCGCCGCAATCGTCTCTGCCGTCTCGGGGCTGAGATCCAGTGCTACGTCGATCTCATCGCCCTGCAGTGCCATTGCAAGCGTGTTGAAGTCTGCGATCTTCGTATACTCGACTTCGTCGACCTTCACGTCGCCGCCCCAATACTTCGGGTTCTTCGTCATGACGGCGTGCTTGTCCGCCTCAAAGCTGCTCATGACAAACGGCCCCGTGCAGATGGGCGCATTCTCAAAGTCCTTCGTGCCTGCAACATCGACGATGACAGCGTACGGGTCGCACAGATCGTTGACGAGGGTCGCATACGGCGCTTTCGTACGGATCGTGAGGACATTTCCCTCTGCCGTGTACTCTGCATCCTTCAGCCATGCGGCGCGGTCATTCGTCTCCGCCGTGCGTTTGAGCGAGGCGATGACCTTGTCCGCCGTCATCTTCTCCCCGTTGGAGAACGTGACATTGTCCTTCAGTGTGATGCGCCAGACCGTCGGCTCGACATTCTCCGCCTTCTCTGCGAGCCACGGCTGCGGCTTCATACTGTCATCGAGACGGAAGAGTGTTTCGCCGACACCGTAGCGTACGGCGTACCAGCCCATCCACTCCTTCGCGGGATCCATCGAGCTCGTCACGGCGACTGTGCCGCCGACGCGCACGATTTTCTTGCTGTCTGCCGCCTGATCCGAGCCGCCGCAGCCGCTCATCGTGAGCGGAACGGCGAGCAGGAGCGCGGCGCAGAGACGTTTCAGTGTTTTGTTCATGGTTCCTCCTTAAAATAGGTAAGATGTAGTTTCTATGAAACGCGTATTCCTATACGTGTTTTTCCCGCGTCTTGGGATCGAGAAGATCCCGCAGCTGATCGCCAAACATATTGAACACCATCATGACGGTGACCATCACCGCGCTCGGTGCGAGTGCTGCCCACGGTGCCTGTTGGAGATACTTCTGCCCCTCGCTGATCATCGCGCCCCACTCGGCAGCGGGAATCTGAACGCCGATGCCGAGGTAGGACAGCCCTGCGAGCCCCATCATCATTGTGCTGACGTGGAGAACGGCGGTGACGACGAGCGGCCCCGCGATGTTCGGCAGGATGTGTCCGAAGAGGATTCGCGCATCGCTGCACCCTGAGAGGCGTGCCGCCTGTATGTATGTCTCCTCCTTTGCCGCGACCGCCGCGCTCCGCGCAATGCGCGCGTACTGTGTCCATGTCGTAAGGATGAGTGCGAGTACGGCGTTCACAAGTCCGCCGCCGAGCACGCCCGCAACCGCAATGGCAAGGACGATGTCGGGGAATGCCTGAAAGATGTCGGTTACGCGCATCAGCATTGCATCCATCCGCCCACGGTAGTAGCCTGCGAGCAGTCCGATGAGACTGCCGAGCGAGCCGGCGACGAGAATGATGAAGAGCGCGGCAAAGATACTCGTTTTACCGCCCGCGAGAATGCGCGAGAGGATGTCCCTGCCGTAATTGTCCGTGCCGAGGAGATGCTCTGCAGACGGTGCCTTTAGGATCAGCTGCGGATCGGTCACATACGGGTCATAGGGGGCAAGCTGCGCGGAGAAGAGGCTTACGATGAGGATAAGTGCCGCGAGGAGCGCGAACGTGCGAAAGAGGAGCGGCGTTTGCAGAAAGAACTTCATCATTTAGAGATCCTTGATTTTCGGATTGAAATAGCGATAGGAGAGGTCGGCGATGAGATTCACGAGGAAGAATGCGAGTGCCATCCAGACGACCACCGCCTGAATGACGGGATAGTCGCGATTCCCGATTGCCCCCATGATGAGGCTGCCGATGCCCGGCCAGTTAAAGATGGTCTCAATAATCACCGTGCCGCCGAGGAGCGAGCCGATGGAGATGCCCGTGAGTGTGATGACGATGACCATGATGTTCTTCAGGACATTGCGGAACAGGATCACGCGCTCCGTGATGCCGCGTGCGCGCAGCCCGATCACATAGTCCTTTGCCAGTTCGTCGAGTGCGGCCGCGCGAATCTGACGGATGTAGCGTGAGGACATGACGAGTCCAAGCGTCAGCGCGGGCAGGATCATGCCGATCGGCTTCGTCGTTGCGAGCACGGGAATCCATCCGAGCCGATAGGAAAAGATAAACATGAGGACAATCCCGATGATAAAGCCGGGCGTTGCATTCAGGACGAATGTGAGAAAGCGAACGACATAGTCCATGCGGCTGTTGCGGCACGCGGCGATGGCGATGCCGAGCGGCAGGGAGATGAGGAGTGTGAGCCCCATCGCCGTACCCGCCATCCGGAGCGTGTATGGGAGTGCCTTCCAAAACGTCGCAGCGACCGGCAGATCGGTGATGTAGGATTTGCCCATATCGCCTTGGAGGAAATGGATGAGCCAGTGTCCGTACTGCATGAGAAAGGGCTGATCGAGCCCCATCTCCGTACGCATTCGCTCCACGAGCTGCGGATCGGCGGCGATGCCGCCCGCCGAGAGCCGGATGCCGACGGGATCGCTGGGGGCGATGTAGATGAGTCCGAAGGAAAGAAGGGTGATGCCAAAAAAGACGGGGATGAATTGCAGACATCGCCCGAGGATGGTCTTGTATGTCATAGGTACTCCATTATATTGTAGGTTTTTGTGGTGGACTATTGTTTTTTATCAGTTGTCTGTCAGACAATGGTTCTTAGTATATCGCCCATGGAAGAAGATTGTCAACCGAAGCGTAAAGATATGAATATGCGTGAATTTATCGGTGAATTCCGGCGCTATGATAAATGTAACAGACATGCGTGCTCCACGCAAACACTTAGTTGCGCAAGCGTTCGTGCGCTTGTACGCTTAAATACCGTTGGACTTCTTAAACGCGCTGCGCTTGAACGAAAGAAGTCCAACGGGGCGTACCACGCACTTTTCCCGCTTGCTTCACTAGGGTTTGCTTAGGAGCATCGCAGTCTACCCTCTTCCGTAACAGTTGTCATAGACACCATTTAAGCATTTGACACACGTCGCCCCTTTTGTCTATAATGAACCGTATTACACGGTGCAAATAGACTGCGGTGCTGTGCCGCATGGGAGGGCTTACGGATGAAGATTTTGGCTGCGGATGGGATTTCGCCCGAGGGGATCGGGCTGCTGGCGGAGTATGAGGTCGATGTGCGAGACAAGATTGCGCATGAGGAGCTGGTGGAGATCATCGGCGACTACGACGCGCTCATGGTGCGCTCTGCGTCGAAGGTATCGGCGGATGTGATTGCACGTGCGGATAAGCTCAAGATCATCGGACGCGCAGGTGTCGGTGTAGACAACATCGACGTAAAGGCGGCGACGGAGCGCGGGATCATTGTCATCAACTCGCCGGGCGGCAATACAATCGCCGCGACGGAGCACACAATGGCGATGATGCTCTCACTCGCACGCAAGATTCCTGCGGCGGATGCGACGATGCATGCGGGGGCATGGGATCGCAAGTCGTTCGTGGGTGTGGAGCTGCGCGGCAAGACGCTTGGCGTGATCGGCATGGGGCGTATCGGCAGCGGCGTTGCAAAGCGTGCGCTTGCCTTTGATATGAACATCATTGCATATGACCCGTACATCAATGAGGAGCGTGCAAAGGCACTCGGCGTGACCGTCGGAACGCTCGACGACATCTTTGCGGCGGCGGACTTTATCACGGTACATATGCCGCTGACGAAGGAGACGCGCGGCATGATCTCGATGCCCGAGCTGCGTAAGATGAAGAAGGGCGTGCGTCTCGTCAACTGCGCGCGCGGCGGCATTATCAACGAAAGTGATTTGGCGGCGGCGGTCAAGGATGGGATCGTCGCGGGGGCGGCGATCGACGTGTTCGAGAGCGAGCCGCTCGCGGAGGATCATCCGCTGCGCGGCGTCCCGGGCATTGTGCTCACACCGCACCTCGGCGCATCTACCGTGGAGGCACAGATCGGCGTGTCCGTCGACGTGGCGGAGGGCATTCGTGCGGCTCTGCGCGGCGAACCCGTGACGGCGGCGGTCAACATGGCTCCTGTCTCGAAGGAGGTCATGCGCGTCATTCGTCCCTACATCACACTCGCGGAGCAGCTCGGCTGCACCGTTTGCTCGCTCGCCGAAGGGCCCATCTCTCATGTGGAGGTCGTCTACAACGGCGAGATTACCGAGGTCAACACGAGCTTTCTCACGACGGCACTCCTCAAGGGGATGCTCAACCCCATCCTCGAGAGCGAGATCAACTACGTCAATGCGCCGAGCGTCGCGAAGTCGCGCGGTATCAAGGTGACGGAGATCAAGGAGAAGGAAAACGCGCATTATTCGACGCTCATCACTGTGCGTGTCACGACGGCTGCGGGGACAGCAGAAGCAGGCACGGCAGAGGTACAGGGCACGCTCTTTGGTACGGAGGGGCGCATTGTACGGATCAACGGCTTCCGTGTGGACATCGACCCGCACGAACGTCTCCTCATCTGTCCGCACATCAACCGTCCCGGTGTCATCGGCACGGTCGGCTCCATCATGGGCGAGGCGGGCATCAACATCTCGTCGATGCAGGTCGGCAAGTCGAAGCGCGAGGGTATGAGCATTATGGCACTCACGATTGACCACGATATCCCCGATGATACGCTTGCACGCATCCTTGCGATCGACGGCATCTTCGATGCAAAATTTGTCAACTTTGAGACGATCTGAGGGGATTTCATCCTTTTTCCATAATCGTTTTGTATGATATAGTCAAAAGGACAAAGAGTATATCGAACGAAGGAGATATTTGCCTATGAACTCAATCAAGACCACAATGCTCATGGCGCTTCTGATGGCACTCATGGTTGCCCTCGGCGGCGCGTTCGCAGGTCACACGGGCATGACTGTCATGCTCATCATCGCGCTCGGCATGAACTTTTTCTCATACTGGTTCTCTGACCGCATGGTGCTCAGCATGTATAACGCGCAGGAGGTCGACCGTCAGAGCGCACCCGAGCTTTACGGACTCGTGGAGAAACTCGCGGGACGTGCACAGCTTCCGATGCCGCGTGTCTACATCATCAACGAGGATGCGCCGAACGCATTTGCGACGGGACGCAACCCGTCGAATGCGGCGGTTGCGGTCACGACCGGACTGATGCGTGCACTCGACTACAATGAAATCTCGGGTGTGCTCGGACATGAGCTTGCGCACGTCAAGCACCGTGACATCCTCATCTCGACGATTGCGGCGACGATGGCGACCGTCATCTCCTATGCCGCGAGCATTGCCCAGTGGGCGGCGATCTTCGGCGGCGGACGTTCGAGCGACGATGACCGCGGCGGCATCATCGGGCTCATCGCAACGGCGATCATCGCGCCGATTGCGGCGGCACTCATCCAGATGGCGATCTCGCGCTCGCGCGAGTACAGCGCGGACGAGGGAGGCGCAGAGATCTGCGGCAATCCGAACTACCTCGCATCGGCACTTGAGAAGATCGAATACTACGCCGTACATGGCGCACCGCTGCCCGAGGCGACCCCCGCCACGGCGCACATGTGCATCATCAACCCGTTGACGGGGCGTGACATCTCGTTCAAGAGCCTGTTCTCGACCCATCCCGATACGCAGGAGCGCATCGCGCGTCTGCGCGAGCAGGCGCAGCGCATGAACATCCGCTAAATATATAACACCCGAAGCCCCTTCGACGCAGCAAACTCGTCGAAGGGGCTTTTTGTGTTGCTTTACAGAGATTGTATACAAAAGATATTGAAAATCATAATCGACTTATGCTGTACTGCACATGTGTTGATGGAAGGTTTCTTTGGGGGGAGGTTCTTGACCGAATAAGAGATGTACGGGTGGATGGCGGCAGCCGGGCGAGGGGATTGTCCGCTGCCGCCGACTATGGGATGGATGTAAGGACGATTTAAGGAGGATTTATGAAAAAAAGTGCTTGGAAGGTTTTGGCGGCGACGCTTGCGCTCGGCGCATCGTTGATTGTCGGCGGCTGCGGAGGATCGAACACGGCGGAGCGTCCGAAGGACGAGATCGTCTATGTCAACTTCCGCGATACGCGTGACCTCAACCCGCATCTGTTCGCGGGTGAGATGTACGCACAGAAGCTGCTCTACGATACGCTCATCACCATCAATCCGGACGGCACCTATGCGCCCTCGCTTGCGACAAGCTGGGAGATCAGCCCCGATGGGCTGACGTATACGTTCAAGATCCGCGAGGGCGTCAAATTCACGGACGGCGAGGTCTGCGATGCACAGGCAATCCTCGCGAACTTCAATGCGCTGAACGGCTTCAAGGAACGTTACAAGTGGACGTTCCTGCAGGTGCTCGATCACTTCGAGGTGCCCGACAACAATACGTTCGTCATCAAGCTGAAGGAGCCGCGCGGTGCAATGATGACGGAGCTCGGCGTCCTGCGTCCGTTTGCGATGTGCTCGCCGAAGGTCATGAAGAACGGCCTGACGAAGGACGGCGTGACGGAGTACATCGGCACGGGTCCGTATAAGCTCGTCGAGCACGTCACGGACGAGTATGCGGTCTTTGAGCGTAACGAACTACTGGGGCGAGAAGCCCGCGATCCGCAAGATCACGGTCAAGGTCATCCCCGACAACCAGACGCGTCTGCTTGCGCTTGAAAAGGGTGAGATCGACCTCATCTTCGGCAAGAATATGATCGACGGCGATGCGGTCAAGAAGTTCTCGAATATGAAGGGGTATAAGACGGCACTCTCCTCGCCCGCCTCGACGCGAGAGCTCATACTCAACACGACGAACCCCATCCTGAACGACCTGAATGTCCGCCGTGCGCTCAACTATGCGACGGATCGTCAGTCCATTTCGGACAATATCTTCTATGGCTTTGAGCCGCCAGCAGAGACGCTCTTTGCAAAGAATGTGCCGTATGCAAACATCGACGTGATGGAGTACAAGTACAATGCCAATACCGCCGGACAGCTCCTCGAGCAGGCGGGCTGGACGATGGGTGCGGACGGTGTGCGCGAGAAGAACGGGCAGAAGCTCAGTCTCAACCTCCTCTACAACGTCGACTCGGTCATGGAAAAGACCATCTCGGAGTACCTGCAGGCAGAGTATGCGAAGTTCGGCGTACAGCTCAACATCGCAGGACAGGAAGAGCAGTCCTACCGTGACAGCCTGAAGGCGGGCAACTTCGACATCATCTTCAACATCGTCTGGGGGATTCCGTACGATCCGATGTCCTCGCTCGCGGGCATGACCGAGCCTGTCTACGGTGACTATGCTGCACAGCAGGGCATCCCGACGAAGGCGGAGATCGACCGCAATATCCTCATGGCAAACAAGGATACGACCGATGCCGCGCGTCAGGAGCACTACAGCTATGTGCTGAAGCAGTTCGCGGAGCAGGCCGCCTACATTCCCATTACGTACGAGGTCAACAAGGCAATCTATCGTGAGGGGCTTGAGGGCGTTCAGTTCACATCCTCGCAGTATGAGGTGCCTTTCTGGCTCATGAGCTGGAAGTAATTATTTTTGGATGAGGAGGACTGTCGCGGCAAGCGCGGCAGTCCTTTTCCTGCGTTCTATGCGCAATAGAAATGGTGTGATTATGAAACAGTATATCATTCGGCGCGTTCTGCTGACGATTCCGCTGCTCGTTGCGATTTCGTTCGTCTGCTTCGCGCTCATCAGTCTCATCCCCTCCGATCCCGCCGAGGTGGCACTGCGCGTGCGGCAGATTCCCGTCATCAGCGACGAGATGATCGCCGAGACACGGGCGGAGCTGGGGCTGGACAAGCCGTATCTCATCCGCTATCTCACATGGGTGTGGAATGTGCTGCATGGGGATTTCGGCTTTAGCTATGTCAACCCGCTGCGCAGCGTCGCGGACGAGCTGCTGCGCTGTCTGCCGGCGACGCTCGAGCTGGCGGGGGCATCGCTCGTTCTCGTCATCTTGATCTCGCTGCCCGTCGGGTTCCTCTGTGCGGTCTACAAGAACA
Organism: uncultured Selenomonas sp.; assembly: GCA_963555475.1. Taxonomy (GTDB): domain Bacteria; phylum Bacillota; class Negativicutes; order Selenomonadales; family Selenomonadaceae; genus Centipeda. The sequence goes on along the minus strand of CAUVVR010000031.1, from coordinate 5,728 downwards.
CGCTGATCGACAAGGCTGTGCGTCTCTTTGTCTTTATGACGACGGCGATGCCCGCATACTGGATCGGACTTCTCCTCATGTGGCTCGTCGCCATCGAGATGAACCTCCTGCCGACGAGCGGGAACAAGGGCTTTGACTCGCTCATCCTGCCCGCCTTTACCGTGGCACTGACGTACATTTCGACGTACATCCGTCTGATCCGCAACAATATGCTCGAAAATATGAAGCAGGACTATGTGAAATACGCGCGTGTGCGCGGCATCCGTCAGCGTGTGATCCTTGTGAAGCACATCCTGCGGAACTCGCTGCATACTTGCTTTGTCGCAATCGGCATGAGCATTCCGCAGCTTATTGCAGGGACGATCGTCGTCGAGAATGTCTTTGCGTGGCCGGGGCTCGGAACGCTCTGCATCAAGTCGATTTTCAATCGGGACTATCCCGTCATTCAGATGTATGTGCTGTTCATCGGTGTGCTGTTTGTCGTGTTCAATCTGATTTTCGACATTTTGCAGACACTCGCCGATCCGCGTGTGAGAGAGGGGGAGTAACGTGCTCGGCAGATTTCTGCACAACCGCACGGCGATGGGGACGACGATCTTCCTCGGTATCATTGTGCTCCTTGGCATCCTCGCACCGTGGATCAGCCCGCACGACCCCTACGCGAACAACATCGCGAACAAATTTGCCGGCTTTAGCTGGGAGTATCCGCTCGGCACGGATCAGCTCGGCCGCTGCATTCTCTCGCGTATGCTCGACGGCATCCGCCCGACGCTCGGGCTTGCCGCGCTCACGATGCTCGGCACGATCGGTCTTGGTGCGTTCATGGGGCTGTGTGCCGGCTACTTCCGCGGGGCGGTGGACGAGGTCATCATGCGCATTGTCGATGTCATGCTCTCGTTCCCGAGCCAGATCATGGTGTTTGCCATTGTCGCACTCCTCGGCGTGGATGTCCGCAACATCATCCTTGCGCAGGTGTTCATCAAGTGGGCATGGTATGCGCGTATGATCCGTACGGGTGTCATTCAGCACCGCGACAAAAACTTTATCTCGTTCAGCCGCGTGGTCGGTACGAGCAACAGCTTCATCCTCATGCGCCATCTGCTGCCCTCGATTGCGGCGGATCTCGCCGTCCTCGCGAGCCTTGACATCGGCTGGGCGATCATCAACATCTCGACGATGTCCTTCCTCGGTCTCGGCGTGCAGGCACCGATTCCCGAATGGGGCGCGATGCTCAACGAGGCAAAGAACGTCCTCACGACGAACCCCATCCAGATGCTTGCGCCCGGTATTGCCATTGTCTCCGTCGTCACGGCGTTCAACCTGCTCGGCGACGCCATCCGCGACGTGCTCGACCCGAAGGAGGTGCGCTCATGAGTGAAGGAAAAAACGTCATTGAGGTCAAGAACCTGCGGGCTGTCGTGCATGAGGAGGGGCAGGACATCACACTGCTCCACGACAGCAGCTTCGTCGTTCGTGAGGGCGAATGCCTCGGCATCCTCGGCGAGTCGGGCAGCGGAAAGAGCCTCACGATGCAGGCGTTTATGGGGCTGCTCGACGAGCATTTTACTGTGATGGGCGAGGTGTTTTTTGAGGGGAAGGATCTCCTCAAGGAGTCGGGCGAGAGCCTGCGTCTCCTGCGCGGCTCGAAGCTCGCAATGGTCATGCAGAACCCGATGACTTCCTTCGACCCGCTCATCCGCATTGAGGAGCAGGTTATTGAGACGTTCGTCGAGCATACGGATTGGTCACGCGCGGAGATTTTGCGGCGTGCACTGGAACTCTTCGAGAAACTTCAGATACGCGATCCCGCAGAGGCATTGAAGAAGTATCCGCATCAGCTCTCGGGCGGCATGCTCCAACGCATTATGATCGGCATTGCGCTCATGCTGGAGCCGCGCCTCTTGATTGCGGACGAGCCGACGACGGCACTGGATGCGCTTACGCAGTTCGAGGTGCTGAAGGCATTCCGTCAGGTCAAGGAGAGCGGGACGGCGATGGTCTTTATCACGCATGACCTGGGTGTGGCGAACTACATTTCCGACCGCATCCTCGTCATGAACAAGGGGCGCATCGTCGATACGGGGACGTTCCGTGAGATCGTGGAGGGGGCGAAAGACTCCTATACGCAGCTTTTGATTGAGAAGAAGACGGCGGTCATGCGCCGCTATGAGGCAGTGATGCAGGGAGGTGAGGCGCGTGCTTGAACTGAAGGATATTGTTGTCAGCTTCAAAAAGGAAGTGCAGAAGAAAATCTTTGGCACGGAGCGCAAGACCGTGCTCCACGGCATCAGCCTTGCCGTCCGAAAGGGCGAAAGCCTCGGCATCCTCGGCGAGTCGGGCAGCGGCAAGTCCACGACGGGGCGTGTGCTCGCGGGACTGTTGAAACCGGATTCGGGTGTTGTGCTCATCGAGGGCGAGGATGTCTATGCGGGCAGCAAGGGGCGCGAACATCTCAGAAATCGTCTCTCCATCGTCTTTCAAGACTATACGACGAGTGCGAACCCACGCTTCACCATCCGTCAGGTCATCGGTGAGGGCATCGCTGTCGGTGCGCGAAAGACGGGCGAGAAGATCGACTATGCCGAGGAGACGGCACGACTTCTCAGGCTCGTCGGACTGGATGAGAGCTTTGCGAAGCGGTTCCCGCACGAGCTCTCGGGCGGGCAGCTGCAGCGCGTCTGCATTGCGCGGGCGATTGCCTGCCGCAGCGAGCTGATCCTCTTTGACGAGGCGGTGTCTTCCCTCGACGCGCATACGCAGGTACAGATCATGGATCTCCTGCTCGACCTCAAGGAAAAACTCGGTCTGACCTATATTTTCATCACGCACGACCTCACTTCGATCACTTACTTTTGCAGTCGCGTCATCTTCCTCAAGGACGGCAGCGTCGTTGCGGATTCGCCCGTCAGCGAGCTGTCGAAACTCGACGTGCCCTACGCAAAAGAATTGCTCGGTGCGGTGCTTGATTTTAACGCAGAGAGTGCGTAAACATGGGAAGCCTATCACACGGAAAGCTCTGTGAGATAGGCTTTTTTGTTGCCTGTGGTGATGTGTGAATCTTGAGTTTTGCACATAATTATGCTATATTAGCATACAGAGAGGAGGGCGTGTTATGCCGCAGATTCGACCAATTACCGATCTCAGAAACACAACGGAGATTTCTGCGCTCTGCCATGCAAAGCGTGAACCACTGTTCATCACGAAGAACGGCTATGGCGATTTGGTTGTCATGAGCATCGAGATGTACGAGGAAATGCTCGATGCGGCGCGGGTGGATGCCGCGATCCATGCGGCGGAGGAGGCGTATGAGGCGGACGGTGTCCTGATGGATGCACGGGAAGCTCTTTCCTCTCTGCGGAGGAAGCATTTTGGAGCGGTATGATATAAAGCTCTATGCGCGTGCCTATCAGGACTTGGATGAGATCTATGCCTACATTGCGGGTTATCTGTTAAATCCATCTGCCGCAACGCAGCTCATCGATGCATTGGAGGCAGCGGTATGCAGCTTGGAGCAGCAGCCTGAACGCGGTGCTCTTCGCCGCACGGGTGCATATGCGAACAGGGGATATCGTCAGCTCTTTGTGAAAAACTACGTTATCATTTATCGTGTTCTGAAAGAGCTCAAGCAAGTCCATATTGTCACGATATGTTATATGTCGCGTATGATCTAATTGTCATGGCAATCATAATTTTAGGAGGAAAATCTATGAGTTCACTGCACATTGCCGCCGAAAAGGGCGAGATCGCCGAGCGCATCCTACTGCCGGGGGATCCGCTGCGTGCGAAGTTCATCGCGGAGAATTTCATTGAGGGGGCGAAGGAGTACACCTCCATCCGCAATATCCTCGGCTACACAGGCTCATACAAGGGCGTTCCCGTCTCCGTGCAGGGCACGGGCATGGGCATGCCGTCCATCTCCATCTATGTGAATGAGCTGATGGACTACTACGGTGTGCAGAAGCTCATCCGCGTCGGCACCTGCGGCGGTATGCACGAGAAGGTAAAGCTGCGCGACGTGTTCATCGCGCAGGGCGCAACGACGGACTCGGGCATGATTCGGAGCATCTTCGGCGGCTCGATCAACTATGCGCCGCTCGCGGACTACGAGCTGCTCTCCGCCGCCGTGGAGAATGCAAAGAAGCTGAACCTCCCCGTGCGCGTCGGCAATGTCATCTCCGTCGACCGGTTCTACGATGAGGAGATCGACAATGCGAAGCTGCGTCAGTACGGTGTGCTCGCGGTCGAGATGGAGGCTGCGGCACTCTATACGCTCGCGGCGAAATACGGGCGGCAGGCACTCGCGCTCTTTACCGTCAGCGATCATCTCGTCACGGGCGAGAAATGCACGGCAGAGGAGCGGCAGACGACGTTCAGCGACATGATCAAGATCGCACTTGAGACAGCGATTGGCTGAGCGTAAATTACATAAGGAATCGCTGATAAAATGAAGTCCGTCAGATTGGCGTAGCTGAATTTATCAGTGCTTCCCTAAGCTGCTGTACGAGGTCTTTGGACTTCGTGCAGCAGTTTTTTGATGAGTTGTTTTGACTGAAAAACTCATGAAATTATCATCGAAAACTCGAAAGAAAACGTTTGCTTTTTGAAAAATGATGACGTATAATAAAACACAAGAAAGAAAACGTTTACTTTTTCAAGATTCTTTTCCAGTTGTACCGTTTTTAAGAGTTGGTTACGGGAGACACTCATCCGTTTCCCATGATGAAGGAGGGAGTTACATGGAGGAGAAGAAATTTATCCTCACAATCAGCCGTCGGTACGGCTGCGGTGGTCGGGAACTCGCGAACATTCTCGCCGAAAAGCTGGGCGTTCATCTCTACGATCGCCAGATTGTCCATCTCGCGGCGGCAAAGCTTGGCATCAACGATCTGCATGAGAAGGAGCTGCTCGAGCTTGAGAACACGGTGAAGCCGCTGTCCTCGCGCTTCATTCCGTTCCACTCGTTCGGCATGGCGATGGGCGAGTCCAGTCAGGGGATGTTCATGGCAGAGTCGAACGTTGTGCGGAAACTTGCCGATGACGGCCCGTGCATCTTCCTTGGCCGCTGTGCGGATTACGCGCTTCGGAAGCGCGACGATGTGTTTTCCATCTTCGTCTGTGCGGATGACGACTACCGTGAGGAACGCGGGCGCACGGTCTACGAGGGCAAGACACTCAAGGAGATGGATCGCGAGGACGAGAAACGCGCACGCTACTATGACTATTATACGGGGCGCAAGTGGGGCGACGGTGGACACTATGACCTCGTTGTGAATGCGGGGGGCGCGCCGCTCGCGAAGATTGCGGACGGCATCATTGCCTACATCCGCACGGTCAAAGGCTGAGGAGGGCTTCCCATGTCGGACAAAAAGAGCAAGTTCTGGCCGCGTATCGCTTATTCCTGCGGCACCTTTGGACATGATGTGTTCTATGCTATGCTCGCGACGTACTTTATGATCTTTGTCACGAGCAATCTGTTCCACTCCGACAACCATGAGCACGATGCCTATATGATCGGCATTGTGACGACGATCATCCTTGTCCTGCGCGTGGGCGAGCTGTTCCTCGACCCGTTCATCGGCAATACGATCGACAAGACCAAGACACGCTGGGGCAAGTTCAAGCCGTGGGTCATTGTGGGCGCGTTCGTTGCGGCGATCACGCTGGCGATCCTATTTACGGATATGGGCGGGCTGACGGTGTCGAATCCGATGCTCTACCTCGTCCTCTT
>CAUVVR010000030.1:0-25750 GCA_963555475.1 uncultured Selenomonas sp. | reverse complement strand
AAGGCCGAGGGTACTTCGTTGGAGACGACGTGGGAGAGTAGGTAGTTGCCGCAAAGGGACTCGTGAATCACGCGGTTCACGAGTTTCTTTATAAAATTTATATGGCGGCTTTGGTGAAGCGGTTAACACACTGGATTGTGGCTCCAGCATGCATGGGTTCGATCCCCATAAGTCGCCCCATAGGGGTATAGCTCAACTGGTAGAGCAACGGTCTCCAAAACCGTAGGTTGTGAGTTCAAGTCTTACTGCCCCTGCCACTTTGATTTTGACCGTATCGTTTATGATGCGGTTTTTTTGTGCTCTCATTTACTTTTTCTTGTCAAAGATATGATAATAGTGTAGAATGACAAACAGCAAAACAGGATTTTGCCATGAGTTTAAGGAGGAGATATTTCTATGAAGAGATTCGTACAGATGGCACTTGTTCTGTGCCTGACACTTTTTGCTGTGCAGGCAGGGGCATCCCCTTATTCGGATAAGGTGACGCTGCCGGAGGGGGCTGTCATCACGAATGTAAACCGCTTGGCGATTGGTGCTCCTCTCTATGTTCAGGTGGAGGATACATCTCCCTCACTTGAGATTTTGACACAGGTGGTTTCCGATGCTGGACGCATTACACGTGCGAATGTTGTAAGCTATGATGCTGTAGCAAATGCGCTTCAGGCGGATAAGAGCATTGATCTTAAAGTTCTCCCGCGGCGTGAGGCGGCAAAGGTCTTTAAGGAGAACGTAGCGTCCTATGCGGATGCCTATGTCATTCTGACGGTTGCAAACAGCAGTCGTACGACGTTCTTCTTTGATGTCTATCGCTCCGGTTCGAACGAGCTGCTTTATACCTATGAGGTGCGTGCGAACAAGTCGGATGGAGACACGGTGGCCGTTTTCACATCCCTTTCTGAGCAGTTCTACAAGAACTGGCAGCGTTCGGTGGAAGCGCAGAACAAGGGGAAATAATAGATACGATGGAAGCTCCCATTCAGTTGGGGGCTTTTCTTTTACGAAAATTATAGCAGCAGATCATAAATGTGTTGACAAACTCTCACAGCTATAATAAGATAGACAAGCTATCTTTTGTACGGAAATTTTGGGGAGGCACATTTCATATATGGCGACGAATGAAAAGCTGCGCAACATTGCCATTATTGCACATGTCGATCACGGTAAGACGACCCTGGTCGATGCAATGCTGCGTCAAAGTCACGTTTTTCGCTCGAATGAGCAGGTCAATGAGCGCGTGATGGACTCGGGGGATATCGAGCGCGAGCGGGGAATTACAATTCTTTCGAAGAATACTGCGATTCTCTACGACGATATCAAGATCAATATTGTGGATACGCCGGGACATGCGGACTTTGGCGGTGAGGTGGAGCGCGTTCTCAATATGGTGGACGGCGTTCTGCTGCTTGTCGATGCATTTGAAGGGCCGATGCCGCAGACGAAGTATGTGCTGCGTAAGGCGCTTGAGCAGAAGCTCAAGCCGATTGTGGTCATCAATAAGATTGACCGCCCCGATCAGCGTGTGGATGATGTCTACGATGAGGTCCTTGAACTGTTCATGGAACTGGATGCGGACGACGATCAGCTTGACTTTCCTGTGATCTATGCAACGGCACGCGATGGTATCGCAAAGTTCAAAATGGAGGATGAGAGCGATAATCTGGAACCTCTGATGCAGACGATTGTGAAGGAGATTCCGGCACCCCAGGGCGACGCAGAAGGTCCTCTGCAGATGATGGTGACAACCCTTGAGGCGGACGACTATGTGGGACGCGTGGCGATTGGTCGTATTATCCGCGGCATGGTTCGTCCGAATCAGAATGTCGTTATCATCAGCGGCGATCATGAGACGAAGGCAAAGGTCGGCAAGGTTTATGTCTACCAAGGCCTAAAGCGTGCCGATGTGGATGCGGCAGGCATGGGTGAGATTGTCGCCCTGACAGGTCTTGGCGATGTCAGCATCGGCTATACGGTGGCAGATGCGGAGAATCCGGAGGCGCTGCCCTCGATCAATATTGACGAGCCGACACTTTCGATGACGTTCGGTGTCAATACGAGTCCGTTTGCCGGGCGCGAGGGGCAGTTTGTCACATCACGCCATATTCGCGACCGCCTCTTTAAGGAGGTCGAGACAAATGTTGCAATGCGCGTAGAGGAGACGGATTCAGCAGATGTGTTCAAGGTCTCAGGGCGCGGTGAGCTGCACCTCTCCATTCTGATCGAGCAGATGCGCCGTGAGGGGTACGAACTGCAGGTCGGCAAGCCCGAGGTTGTCTACAAGACGATCAATGGGCAGAAATGCGAGCCGATGGAGAATCTGACGGTCGAGGTGCCGCAGGAATACATGGGCTCGGTTATGGAGGCACTTGGCACGCGCAAGGCGGAGCTGTCGAACATGACGGAGCTGTCGGGCTATATCCGCATGGAGTTCTTCATCCCTGCGCGTGGTCTAATCGGCTTCCGCTCGGAGTTGCTGACGAGCACGAAGGGCAACGGCATCATGAACCATATCTTCCACGGTTATGTGCCGTACAAGGGGGATATGAGCGGTCGTTCACACGGTTCGCTGGTAGCGTTCGAACAGGGGGAGACAACAGGCTACGGCATTTTCTCTCTGCAGGACCGTGGGACGATGTTTATCTCACCGGGGCAGCAGGTCTACGAAGGTATGATTGTCGGCGAGAATGCGCGTGATATCGATATGGACATCAATCCGTGCAAGAAGAAAAATGTCACGAATATGCGTACGTCTGCCTCGGATGAGGCGATTCGCCTCACACCGCCGCGCATCCTGAGCCTCGAGCAGGCACTCGAGTACATCAACGATGATGAGCTGGTTGAGGTGACGCCGGAGAACATTCGTCTGCGTAAGGCGATTCTCGATCGTACGGCACGTGGTCGAGCGGCAAAGAATGCACGCAAGTGAAATGGTGTAAAAGTCCTTGTACATACGGGAAAAAATCCTTTTTAGTCAATTTCCTTGCATTTCTGAAAGAAATGTGATAGTATGACTCCGTTAGTAGAATGCATAGCTGTCTCTCATTGCATTTGAATTCATATCTACGAGGAAGGAAGAGGTAAATGAGTGCAAGTTCGTTGTTTTCACGTGTGAAGGATATGACTTCGCACGTTGTGGACACTTTTTTTCCTTCCGATTCGTACGAGGATGAGGAAGAAGTTGTACAGCCCGCTGCAAAACCCATTGCGCAGCCGCGGCAGGCTGCGTATGACATGGAGCAGCGTCAGGTTGTCAACGGCGGTACTGTCTCCTTTTCGGGAGCATCCTATGCCACGTCTGCATCGACAGTGCGCACCCCGTCGACGGGTGATGGGGGGGGCACTCCGCTGATCGTGCATACAACAAAGGTTGCGGAGCTCAAGGTACGCATCCACCGCCCGCGTCGCTATGATGATGTCGGGGCGGCAGTAAGACAGCTCAAACAGGGGATTGCCGTGACGGTCAACTTTGACTGCCTGAACGAGCCCGAGCGTCGGCGTGTCTGCGATTTTCTGAATGGAGCATGCTATGTTCTCCACGGAACGGCACGTATGGTATCGAGTACGATTATTCTCTATGCCCCGAAGGGTGTAGACGTGACAGAGTCGACTGCAAAGCCGGTCTGAATTCAGTTTATACGAATCTTATAGAGATGGGGAGCTGTGTGCTCTCCACTTTTTTTGTAAAAAATTCCATAGGGACGTTGTCACACTGTGTTTCTTATGCTATAATGTTCCGCAGTGTTTAGGAAGCACTGATCAATTCAGCAGCGTCATCTTGGCAGGACAAAAAAGCTGTGCTAATCTGACGGACTTCATTATTATCAGCGATTCCTTAAAAATCACGTGTTCCCGATAGCTGCTCTGTGCCGCGTCAGTCGCGGTGGTGCAGCAGATGAGGGGCGCGGAAGAACAACAGGAGGTATACTCACATGGCAGTAATTTCTATGAAGCAGCTTCTGGAGGCAGGTGTCCACTTTGGACATCAGACTCGTCGTTGGAATCCGAAGATGGCACGTTACATCTTCACGGAGCGCAACGGCATCTACATCATTGATCTGCAGAAGACGGTGCGCAAGGTGGATGAGGCGTATAACTTCCTCCGCAGTGTTGCGCAGGAAGGCAAGTCTGTGCTCTTCATTGGTACGAAGAAGCAGGCGCAGGAGGCAATTCGCGAGGAGGCTCTCCGTGCGAATATGTTCTATGTCAACGAGCGTTGGCTTGGCGGCATGATGACGAACTTCCAGACGATCCAGCGTCGTATTCACCGCCTCAAGATGCTTGAGGAGATGGAGGAGAACGGCACGTTCGAGGTGCTGACGAAGAAGGAAGTGCAGGGTCTGCGTCACGAGAAGGAGAAGCTTGAGCGCTATCTGGGCGGCATCAAGGATATGAACCGTTTGCCGGGTGCTCTTTTCGTTGTCGATCCGCGTAAGGAGCGGATTGCGGTTGCCGAGGCACGTAAGCTGAACATCCCCATTGTTGCGATCGTCGATACGAACTGCGATCCGGATGAGATCGACTATGTGATCCCGGGTAATGACGATGCGATCCGTGCGGTGAAGCTCCTCACGGGCTGTATGGCAGATGCTGTGCTTGAGGGCAATCAGGGCGGCGCACCGGAGACGGCTGCGGCGGAGTAAGGAAACAAACAGAGGGGTAAGGGAGTGTTATCCCTTACCCCTTTTTTATGAGTTGTTATAGGGAGGAAATACAATGGCAATCAGTGCTGCAATGGTAAAGGAACTGCGTGAGCGTACGGGCGCGGGGATGATGGACTGCAAGAAGGCTCTCGCGGAGACGGCCGGCGATATGCAGAAGGCAATTGACTATCTGCGTGAGAAAGGCATTGCAAAGGCGGAGAAGAAGGCCGGCCGTATTGCCGCTGAGGGAGCTGTAACAGCGTATCTCGCACCCGATGCGAAGGTGGGAGCGGTTGTTGAGATCAATTGTGAGACAGACTTTGCGGCAGGCAATGAGCAGTTCCGTGAGCTGAGTGCGAAGGTTGCAAAGCACATTGCAGAGACGAATCCCGCAGACCTCGATGCACTAAACGCAAGCACACTCGACGGCAAGGATGTCGCATCGCTCATCACCGAGGCGACGGCGACGATCGGCGAGAAGATTTCACTGCGCCGTTTTGCACGCTATGAGAGCGCGGGGCGCGTTGCTACCTACATCCACATGGGCGGAAAGATCGGCGTGCTCGTTGAACTCTCGGGCGGCGATGAGCAGCTCGGCAAGGATGTCGCAATGCAGATTGCAGCAGCATCGCCGCTTGCGATAGACCGTTCCGGTGTGACGGCAGACCACATTGAGCATGAGAAGGAAGTGCTTCGCAAGCAGGCACTTGAGGAAGGCAAGCCCGAGAAGATCATTGAGAAGATGGTCGAGGGGCGTATCAATAAGTTCTACGAGGAAGTCTGCCTGCTCGAGCAGAAGTTTGTGAAGGATCCCGAGCAAAAGGTTTCGGCTGTGCTCGGCGGCGTCGAGGTCAAGGCGTTCACGCGCTTCCAGCTCGGCGAGGGCATTGAGAAGAAGCAGGAAGATTTTGCTGCGGAGGTTGCTGCACAGATGCAGTAAGTGTATGAGGAGAAGGGGCTGTTATGCGGGGCATATTTTTGCTTCGCATAGAGCCCCTTTTTTGCAGACATGCAGTGTAAAATATGCTATAATGGCGCAAAGAATAGACAGGAGGAGTCATCGTGGAAGCGAAATATCGCCGTGTTGTGTTGAAGCTCAGCGGAGAGGCTCTGGCAGGAGATCAGGGCTTTGGGATCAATCCTGCCGTTGTCGAGGAGATTGCCGCGCAGATTAAGAAGGTACGCGATCATGGCATCGACGTTGCCATTGTGGTTGGCGGCGGCAATATCTGGCGCGGGCTTGCGGGCAGTGCAAAGGGCATGGATCGCACGACGGCAGACTATATGGGCATGATGGCGACTGTAATGAACGCGCTTGCCTTGCAGGATGCGCTCGAGAATCAGGATGTTGACACGCGTGTCCAGAGTGCGATCGAGATGCGTCAGGTGGCTGAGCCGTACATCCGCCGCCGTGCGATTCGTCACATGGAGAAGGGGCGTGTTGTGATCTTCGGCGCGGGCACGGGCAATCCGTACTTCTCGACGGATACGACGGCTGCCTTGCGCGCCGCTGAGATCGAGGCGGATGTCATCCTCATGGCAAAGAAGGGGACGGATGGGATCTATGATTCCGACCCGAACAAGAATCCTGACGCGAAGCGCTTTGAGACATTGTCCTACATTGACATTCTCAAGAAGGGGCTCGCGGTGATGGATGCAACGGCGACAAGCCTGTGCATGGAGAATAAGATTCCCATTGTGGTATTTAATATTGACGAGTATGCAAATATTGCGCGCGCCTCATTTGGAGAGGCAATCGGAACGACCGTAGGAGGCGAGACTGCATGATTAAGGAAATTCTCTCGAAGCATGAGGCAAGTATGAACAAGGCGATCGAGGCTCTCCGCCGTGAGTTCTCGTCTCTGCGTGCGGGGCGTGCGACACCGAATCTGCTCGATAAGGTGATGGTGCCGTACTACGGAACACCGACCTCGGTGAACCAGCTCGCAAAGGTGACGGTGCCCGAGCCCCACATGATTGTCATTACACCGTGGGAGAAGTCCATTCTGCATGAGATCGAGATTGCAATTTCGAAATCCGATCTCGGGCTTTCGCCGAACTCAGACGGGACGGTGATCCGTCTTGCAATTCCTCAGCCGACGCAGGAACGTCGCAAGGAGCTCATCAAGACGGTCGGCAAGAAGACGGAAGAGGCAAAGGTCGCCCTGCGCAACATTCGCCGCGACGCGAATGAGGCGATCAAGAAGCTCGAAAAGGACAAGGAGATCAACGAGGACGAATCCAAGCGCGGGCAGGATTCCGTGCAGAAACTCGTGGACAAGTTCGTCAAGCAGATGGAAGAGATGCGTGCGGCGAAGGAAAAAGAGGTCATGGAGATCTGATGACCAACCTCCGTTTGGCGCGCCCGTGGAATGAGATTGGACCGGAACTCGAGGAAGACGGCATATTCTATAGGATGATGGACACGCGATCGCCGCGTGATTTCTTCGCTGTGGATGAAACGGTATATTATGTCGTCCGTGTGCAGGAGTGCGGTGGGAGTTGTGTCCTTACACGTACTTTTGCGCCCGCACGAAGCCCATCGGTTGCCGCCTATGAAGATCGATCCCGCTGAGCGGGCACAGCCCTTCCGGCAACCGTCGGAGGGGTGTTTTGGTAGAGTGCGATAGGGGGATGGGATAACGATGTGGAGAAAGATATTTGGCAGTGGGAATAAGACTTCTGTTGACAGAGAGGAGACGGTTCCTTTCGAGCTCACTGTTGACCGTGCAAGTATGCCACGCCATATCGCTATTGTCATGGATGGGAACGGACGCTGGGCAAAGTCACAGGGGAAATCACGCTCGGCAGGCCATGAGGAGGGGGCGCGCACGCTCAAGCGGATCGTACGCGCTGCCTCGGATATGGGCGTTGAGGTGCTGACAGTCTATGCCTTTTCCACGGAGAACTGGAAAAGACCGAAGTTAGAAGTCGATTTTCTGTTGAAACTCTTCGATTCTTTTTTGGAAAAGGAACTTGCGGAGATGCACGCAGAGCAGGTGCGCCTGCACTTCATTGGCCGACGCGACCGCTTTACGGAGCGTTTTCAACAGCGTATGGCGGATGCAGAGCAACTGATGGCGCAGAATACGGGCATTCACTTCAATCTGGCGGCGAATTACGGCAGTCAGGATGAGATCCTGCGTGCCGTGCGCTCTATCGCGGAGCGTGCGGCGGCGGGGGAGATTGCGCCCGAGGAGATCGACGAGGAATTTTTTTCCAATGCGCTTGATACGGCGGGTGATCCGCCTGTCGATCTCTTTATCCGCACGAGCGGCGACCTGCGCCTGAGCAATTTTCTCCTCTGGCAGTCGGCGTATGCGGAGCTCTACTTTACGGAGACGCACTGGCCGGACTTTACGGCGGAGGAACTGGCGCGCGCCATTCAGGATTTTGCAGGGCGCAGCCGTCGCTTTGGCGGACTGGATGCCGAGGAATAAACAGGAGGTTGGATTTGATTACACGCATTATTTCGGGAACGATTGGCATTGCATTGGCCGCTTATGTGATTCAGACGGGCGGACAGACATTCGCAATTGGCGCAGTCGTGCTCGCCGTGCTCGCGTGGTTCGAGTTTACGCGTGCATTTTCCCATCGCGGCGGAAATCCGACGCTCTTCTCCGGTCTGCTTGGCATCGGCGGTATGCTGTACGGTGCATATATCGGACAACTCGATATCATCCTGCTTGCGCTGATGGGCTCTGCCGTGCTCGCTCTTATCACGTCAGTGCTGCTGCGCGGTGATGTGTCTGTTCCGGATGTGTGTATATCTGTGGCAGGAATCTGCTATATCGGACTTCCATTTGCACATCTCATCATGTTGCGTGATTTTTCGGGTATGAGTTTTGTAACACCGATTGAGACCTTCGACCTCGGGGCGGCAATGGTCTGGGTCATGTTCATCGGGACATGGGCGAGCGACAGTTTTGCCTACTTTGCGGGGCGTGCATTCGGCTCACACAAGCTCGCACCTGCGATCAGCCCCAACAAAACCATTGAGGGCTTTCTTGGCGGGCTCGTTGGTACGATTGCGGCAGTAGCGGGACTGGGGTATCTCCTCTCTATGCCGCTCACGCATATGGCGGGGCTGGGCGCGGCGATTGCCGTGCTCGGTACGCTCGGCGACCTTGTGGAGTCCCTGATGAAACGGCATACGGGCATTAAGGACTCGGGTGCGATCATCCCCGGACATGGCGGTATTTGGGATCGCTTTGACAGCGTGCTCTTTACGGCACCGCTCGTTTACTACTACACCGTGTACGTTGTGCTTCGATAAATTTATGATAAAGGAGTTCGGATGTTAGAAAAAATACTTGCGACGGTCTTTGTCTTCGGGCTTCTCGTATTTGTGCATGAACTTGGACATTTCATCACGGCGAAGCTCACGGGGATGCGCGTCGACGAATTTGCGATCGGTTTTGGACCGCGCCTTGTCAGCTTCCGCTATGGAGAGACGGTCTACTCGATCCGCATTGTGCCGCTCGGCGGTTTCAATGATATTGCGGGTATGACGGCGGACGACAACGACGCAGGAGAGCGCGGCTACTGCCGCAAACCGATTCTTTCGCGCATGATTGTGATTCTGGCGGGATCGGCGATGAACTTCATCCTGCCGGTGGTGCTCTTCTTCGGCATTTTCTTCTTCGCCGGCGTGCAGACACCGAACCCTGCGCCCGTCCTTGGTACGGTGCTTGCGGATAATCCTGCGGCGAATGCAGGGCTGATGGCGAATGACCGCGTTGTTGCAATTGACGGCCAGCCGATTGAAACGTGGCAGGAGATGGTGGACGTGATTCGCACGAATCACGGGACTGTGCCCCTGACGATACAGGTGGATCGTCAGGGGCAGGAGCTGACGGTCAGCGTGACACCGCATTATGATGCAGCGCATGACCGCGGTGTCATAGGCATTGTAAATGCCTATGAGACGGCCTACCCCGGATTCATTCAGTCCGTCGTAATGGCGTTCGAGCGGACGGCAATGATTGTTGCGATGATGATGGACGCACTCTACCGCATCGTCCTCGAGCTGTCCGGCTCGGAGCTTGCCGGACCCATTGGCGTGGCGCAGATGGCGGGTGAGGTCGCGGAGATGGGCATTGTGCCGCTTTTGAACTTTGCGGCACTGCTCAGCCTGAACCTCGCGATTATCAACCTTCTGCCCGTACCGGCACTCGACGGCGGACACTTCCTGACGCTCTGTGTCGAGGCGGTGCGCGGCAAGCCGCTCAGTCCGAAGGTCATGCACTACATCCAAAATGCGGGCGTGGGGCTTATCGTCGTGCTCATGCTGCTCGCGATGAAGAATGACGTGATGCGTATCTTTGCAGGAGGCTGACCCTCTCATGGCAAATTATGAGCGCCGCAGAACGCGGCAAATCCATATCGGAAATATCCCCATCGGAGGCGATGCGCCGATCTCTGTACAGTCCATGTGCAATACAAAGACGACGGATACGGAGTCGACCGTTCAGCAAATCCGTGAGCTTGCAGCGGCAGGCTGCGATATTGTGCGCGTCGCCGTACCCGACATGGCAGCGGCGAAGAATCTCGGCAATATTGTGCGGCAGGTCAAGACACCGCTCGTCGCCGACATCCACTTTGACTACAAGCTTGCGCTTGAGGCGATGGAGCAGGGGGTTGCGGCATTGCGCATCAATCCCGGCAACATCGGTGGGACGGAGCGCGTGAAGAAGGTGGTTGCGGCGGCACGCGCGGGGGGTATCCCCATCCGCATCGGGGTCAACGCCGGTTCCCTTGACCACAAACTGCTCATGAAGTACGGCGGCGTTACGGCGGAGGCCCTTGTAGAGTCTGCGATGGAGCACGTGCGTGTGCTTGAGGAGCTGGATTTTTACGATATGAAGATCTCGCTCAAGGCGCACGATGTACCGCTGACGCTTGCGGCGTATCGTCTCATGAGCGAGCGTGTCGACTACCCGCTGCATCTTGGCATTACAGAGGCGGGCACGGCAGGCACGGGGATCATCAAGTCTTCGGTCGGTGTCGGTGCGCTGCTCGCGGAGGGCATCGGCGATACGATTCGCATCTCGCTTACGGGCGACCCCGTAGTTGAGGTGCGCACGGCGAATGAAATCTTGAAGGCACTCGGGTTGAAGGAGTACGGTCCAACGCTCGTCGCATGTCCGACCTGTGGGCGCACGAGTATCAACCTCGTGGAGATCGCCGAGAAGGTTGAGGAGCGTCTGCGCGGGATGGAGGACCCCATCGAGGTCGCCGTGATGGGCTGTGTTGTGAATGGCCCCGGCGAGGCACGTGGCGCGGATGTCGGCATTGCGGGCGGGAACGGCGAGGGGCTGATCTTCCGCAAGGGCGAGGTTATCCGCAAGGTGAAGGAAGAAGAATTGCTTCCCGAACTGTTTCGAGAAATTGATGCAATATTGGAGGAACGCAAATCGTCATGAGAGCTACGAATCTGTACGCGCCCACACTCAGAAATACGCCCGCCGAGGCGGAGATTGCGAGCCATCAGCTCATGTACCGTGCGGGGCTGATCCGCAAGTCTGCGGGCGGTATGTATAGCTATCTGCCCCTCGCGTGGCGCACGATCCGCAAGATTGAGCAGATCATCCGCGAGGAGATGGATGCGGCGGGCGGACAGGAAATCATGATGCCGATTCTTCAGCCGTCCGAACTTTGGGAGGAAAGCGGGCGCTGGAGTGCATACGGTGCGGAGATGATCCGCGTGAAGGATCGTCATGACCGGGAGTTCTGCATGGGGCCGACGCATGAGGAGATGATTACAGCACTCGTGCGTGATGAGCTGCGCTCGTACAAGCAGCTGCCCGTCCTGCTCTACCAGATTCAGGACAAGTTCCGCGACGAACGTCGGCCGCGCTTCGGCGTTATGCGCAGCCGCGAGTTTATTATGAAAGACCTTTATTCTTTCGATAAGGATGTCGCGGGGATGAACGAGTCCTACCGCAAGATGTCGGTTGCGTATACAAATATCTTCACGCGCTGCGGGCTGGACTTCCGCGCCGTGGAGGCGGACAGCGGCGCGATCGGCGGCGGGCATTCCGAGGAGTTCACCGTGCTCGCGCCCGAGGGCGAATCGCGCATTGCGTGCTGCGATGCGTGCAGCTATGCGGCGAGCGATGAGAAGGCGGCACTGCGTCCAATTGACGCACCCGACGAGGCGGAACTGCCGCTTGAGAAGGTGGCGACCCCGCATACGAGTACGATTGCTCTGCTTGCAGAATACCTCAAGATTCCCGTGGAAAAGACGATCAAGGCGGTCGCCTATCAGACGGAGGACGATACCCTCATCCTCGCATTCCTGCGCGGTGACCACGAGGTGAACGAGATCAAGCTCGCAAATGCCGTTCCGGGCGCACGTGAGCTGCGCATGGCGGATGAGGAAGCGATCCGTGCGGTTGGCGGCTGCCCCGGCTTTATGAGTCCCATCGGCATCAAGGAGGGCACGCATATCGTTGTCGATGAGACTGCGATGCGGATGCACAATGCCGTTTCGGGGGCAAACGAGGTGGATTTCCACTATATGAATGTGAATCCGAAGCGCGACTTCGGAGCGGTGACAGTGGCGGATATTCGCCTTGTCGAAGAGGGGGATGCGTGTCCCGTCTGTGAGCAGGGACATCTCCACATCGGGCGCGGCATCGAGGCGGGGCAGATCTTTGCCCTTGGGACGAAGTACAGCGAAGCAATGGGCGCGACCTTCCTCGATGAGGCGGGCAAGGCACAGCCCATGCAGATGGGATGCTACGGTATCGGCGTGGGGCGTACGATGGCGGCGGCGATCGAGCAGAACCATGATGAGCACGGCATCATCTGGCCGCGTGCGATTGCGCCGTATGAGGTCGTTGTCGTCGCAGTCAATGCCAAGGTGGAGGAGCAGCTCGCGTACGCCGAGGAGATCTACAAGGAACTCCGTGCGGCGGGGGTCGATGTACTGCTGGATGATCGGCGTGAGCGTGCGGGCGTGAAGTTCAACGACTGCGATCTGATCGGCTATCCCGTACGCATCGCCATCGGGCCGAAGACCATCGAGAACGGCAGCATCGAGGTAAAGGTACGCCGAACGGGCGAGCTCGTGAACTTTGCACGCGATACTTATTTGAAGGGCGTGCAGGATATGCTGGCAACGCTTTGAACGATTTTAGGGCGGCGTTTATGCGCCGCCTTTTCCATACGCGCATATTGAAAAGCAGGCGTGTTATTGCTATAATGAAAGCGTAGATTGATACATCATGTTGGAGGTGGTCGCTATGTTTCGTCCATTGCCGTTCAATTTGAAAGAAAATGCCGAAAAGGGACAGGAGATCCTTGGGAAGGCTCTTGAGACCGTGATGGAGCATTCGTTTAACCCGTTTGACAAGGTGGGCGGGATGCTCTTTCCGTTCCGCGTCGATGTGATTGACGGTGAGAACGCCTATGAACTGTTTGCGGAGCTTCCCGGCTTTACGAAGGATGCGATTGAGGTCTCCTACAACGAGGACGGTCGCCTGAGGATCAAGGCGGAGCGCGTCATGCCGGAGGAGTCCGAGACGAAGTATCTCTGCCACGAGCGCAAGGTGGGCACGTTTGAGCGTTCCTTCCTCATCGACGATGTGGATGAGGTGGAGGTGTCCGTATCCTATGAGGCGGGGATTCTCCATGTCATCCTGCCGAAACTTGAGGTGAAGAAATCCTGCCGGGTCTTTACGATCCAGTAAGTATCAAAGATGTAGGGATATTTGAGCGGAGGGGACTTTATGTCGGAAGATCGCGACTGGGAGCAGTTTAAGCAGAAGCTGAAGGCAAAGACGGAGATTGATCTCGATCTCTACAAAGAACCGCAGATGAAACGGCGCATCAATAATCTGATTACGCGTGCGGGTTACAAGGGCTGTGTCGAGTATTTCGACCATGTCTGTGAGAATAAGGACGATTTTGCGGCGTTCATCGAGTATTTGACGATCAACGTGTCGGAGTTCTTTCGTACACCGGAGAAATTCAGCAAGCTCGAGACGGATGTCATTCCTGATCTTCTGAAGCGTTCGTCGAAGCTGAATATCTGGAGCGCAGGATGCTCCATCGGCGCGGAGCCGTATTCGCTCGCGATCATCATGAAGGAGATGACGCCGACAACACGCCATCGCATTCTTGCATCCGATCTTGATATCGAGATCCTGGCAAAGGCAAAGCGCGGTGTCTATACGGCGGATGAGATCAAGAGCATGGCTCCCGAGCGTCGCCGCAAGTATTTCGATGCGGACGGCGACCATTTCGCAGTGAAGTCAGAGATCAAGAACATGATCGAGTTCAAGCGGCACAATCTCCTGCAGGACAAGTTCGAGACGGGTTTTGACCTGATTCTCTGCCGCAACGTCGTCATCTACTTCACAGATGAGGCGAAGGATCAGCTCTATCGTCATTTCTTCGAGGCACTAAAGCCCGGCGGAATCCTCTTCGTCGGCGCGACGGAGTCAATTCTGAACTTCCGCAAGATGGGCTACACGAGCTTCCAGCCGTTCTTCTATCAGCGGCCGCTTGAGTCATGAGCGGGGCTGCACTCTCCGAGGAACAGCGGCTCGCGCTGCTCCAACGCGAGCTGAAATGGGCGGAGGAAAAGACGGAGTTCTACCGCGCCGCGTTTGCGCGTGCGGGCATTCGTGCCGCGTCCGTCACATCGTTTTCGGATCTGGCTCATCTGCCGTTTTGGGAGAATGCAGCGAAAGAGGGGGCGGATGCCCCTTTTTTCATGCTTACGCTGCCGCTCTCGTCCGTTCTGCGCATGAGTGTTCTGCACGATAGGGGGGAGACGGGCAGGATTCACTGCTATACGCAGGGCGATGTGGCACGGCAGGTACAGACCGCGACAGATCTGCTTGCCGCATACGGGGTAAACCGTGCAAGCACGGTGCTCCTGGCGGGTGATTTTACGGACAGCCGCACGCTTGATCTCCAATACGCCCTTGACACAATTGGTGCAGCAGTTCTGCCATGCACGGGAGGGACTGCGGCGCAGGTGTTGCGTGCAGCAGTGCCGGATACCGTCATCGCATGGGAGTACGAGCTGCCTGTCCTTGCAGAGGCAATGGGCGATCTGTGTGCGAATCGCCTGATTACAATTGGAACGCATCTTGTGCCACAGAAATTTGCGCGGGAGATGGCACAGCGCATGGGCGCGCGCCACGCACATATCTTTACATTGGCGCAGATGGGAGCGTTGATCGGTGGCTCTTGTTCCGCAGGTGATGGGATTCATCTTGAGGAGCGGCTGTTTTTTGCCGAGGTTGTGGATGGTGTGGGGCAGTGTTCGCGTGCGGATGGGGCACGGGGGGAACTTGTCCTCTCTACCCTTACCGCAGAGACGATGCCTGTTCTGCGCTATCGGACGGGGCTTTCGGTGCGTTTTGTACGCGAACAATGCGGATGCGGGGATGCGCGTCTGCGCATTATAGAGGAGTGAAAACATGGCAGATGATCGGTTGATTGCGGCACTGGATGTACCGACGCGTGCAGCGGCGGAGCAGCTTGTCACACGTCTTGGTGACAGTGTCAGCTGCTACAAGGTGGGCATGGAGCTCTTCTATGCGCTTGGCGGAGATATTGTTACGTGGCTGAAGGGTCGAGAGAAAAAGGTGTTTCTTGACCTGAAGCTGCACGATATTCCGAATACGGTCGCGAACGGACTGTGTTCGCTGCTGCGACTGCGCCCTGACATCCTGAATGTCCACACTGCCGGAGGACTGCGCATGATGAAGACCGCCGTCGAGGCACTCCATGCGGCGGCAGACAGGGAGAGGGTACCCTGTCCGAAGCTGATCGGCGTGACCGTGCTCACGAGTATGGATGCAGAGGACTGGGGCGGGCTCGGACATACGGGCACGATTGCAGACGCGGTACTGCGCCGCGCACAGCTCGCACAGGAGGCGGGGCTGGACGGTGTGGTCGCATCACCTGCCGAGGCAGTGGAGATTCGCCGTACCTGCGGCGATGATTTCCTGATTGTAACGCCCGGCATCCGACCCGCAGGTGTTGCGCATGACGATCAGCGGCGCGTGATGACACCGGCAGGGGCAATCCGTGCAGGGGCGTCGCAAATCGTGGTCGGACGTGCGATCTATGCAGCAGAGAATCCACGCGCAGCTGCGGAGGAGATTTTGAAGGAGATGGAATCTGTATGATGACGCAGGAGGAGGTACGCGCCCTGCTCGTGAAGACGGGCGCGATCATGGACGGACATTTCTTGCTGACCTCGGGGCTGCACAGCCCACACTACGTTGAGAAATTCAATGTGCTTCAGCATCCGGAATACACAGCGCAGCTCTGCGCGGCGATGGCGGAGAAGTTCAAGGACGCAAATATTGAAACGGTGGTCGGTCCCGTGACGGGCGGTATTCTGCTCGCGCATGAAACGGGAAAGTCCCTCGGGACGCGTGCAATCTTTACGGAGCGTGTGGACGGCAAGATGACGTTCCGACGCGGCTTCTCTCTGCGCGAGGGCGAGCGCGTGCTCATCGTCGAGGACATTGTGACGACGGGCGGCTCGATCAAGGAGGTTATCGAGGTGGTGAAGGAAGCGGGTGCTGTTCCCGTTGCCGTTTCCATGCTCGTTGATCGCAGCGGCGGCAAGGCGAACTTCGGCGACGTGCCGAGTACGGCACTCCTCACAATGGAGGTTGAGACCTACACCCCCGAGAGCTGTCCGCTCTGTGCGAAGGGGATTCCCATGACAAAGCGTGGACGCACGGGTAAGTAAGGAAAATGGCTGAGGAGTTTACAGAGAAGATCGACGCGGCGCTTGCAGCATGGACGGTGCTCGATGATCTGCCCGCCGAACTCAATGGGTTCGTCCTCTCGAAGCAGCGGCAGGAGAGCGAGGGGCAGTACGATTTCTTTCGTTACGATCAGACGCAGGAACATCGCGCTGTTGTCGGTTTTTATGATGCAGCAACCACTTCGTACAAGCTGCGCGTCGAGATCGGTGTTGTACGCTTTGCCCTGCCATCTTTTGTTTACGGAGATTTGGAAGCGTTCGGTATGGAGCTTCGACGTTCGCTCCCAAACGTGATGACGGAGCTTCATGCAGATACGCTTCAGATGCAAGAGTTGCTGGCTGTACGCGAGAGTATTGAGACGTGGGCGTACGGTGCAGAGCTTCCAGAGGAAATCGAGGGTTATACGCTCTTTGTACGTCCGTCCGCACCTGCGCAGCTTACGAACGGCTCCTTTCTCATCATTGACTATGTGAATTTTACACGAGGAAATGATGTCGGGATCTACTACAACTGTTATCGGAATGAGTTCTTCGGTGAGTATCATGTAGGCGGGATGCCATATGTCAGCTACTCGTTTGATGCGGCGAATCTTGAGGAGCTGGAACAGCGGCTGAAACTGCAGCTTGTGCGATATCTGCGTACGGCGACGGAGCAGTGGGAAAAGGAACAGAATGGAAAGTGAGGAAAATGTGCGGAGGGACGAGTTAGGCGCGCTGCGCACACAGATCATCGAGCGCGCGCGGGGCATGTTTGCGCATATGGACGAGGTCGCGGAGTTTAATACGCGAAAGGTACTGGATGCCATGCGTGCGTGCCGTGTCTCCGATGCGCATTTCGGCGTGAGTGCGGGCTATGCGTACAGCGATCTCGGACGCGAAAAGCTCGACGAGCTCTACGCCCGCGTCTTTGGTGCGGAGCGGGCACTCGTGCGGATGCAGTTCGTATCGGGGACGCATGCACTCGCAACGGTGCTGTTCGGCATCCTGCGTCCCGGCGATCAACTCGTCTCCATCACGGGGGCTCCCTATGATACGATGCAGACCGTGATCGGACGGGCGCATGAGAGTGTCGGCTCTTTGAAGGAGTTTGGCGTTGACTACGACGAGCTGCCCATGCAGGACGGTCGCGTGGACATGGATGGGATCGACCGCATTGTGACGGCGCGGACGAAGGTTGCACTGGTGCAGCGTTCGCGCGGCTACAGCGAGCGCGAGCCGCTCAGCATCGAGGATATCCGCGCGGTCAGCGCACGGATCAAGGCAGTGAATCCCAACTGTATTGTCTTCGTGGACAACTGCTATGGGGAGTTCGTCGATACGGTTGAGCCGACGGAGTTCCCTACGGTCGATATTATGGCGGGCTCGCTCATCAAGAACCCCGGCGGCGGCATCGCGCCGACGGGCGGCTATATTGCGGGGCGCAGCGAACTCGTCGAGATGGCATCCTATCGTCTGACCGCGCCTGGGATGGGGGATGAGCTTGGCGCGAGCCTCATCTCGAACCGTCTGCTCTTTCAGGGATTCTTTCTCGCGCCGCACGTCGTTGCACAGGCACTCAAGGGAGCGGTCTTTGCCGCAGGGATCTTCGAGGGACTGGGCTGCCGTACGTTTCCGCGCTTTACGGACGCGCGCAGCGACATCATACAGGCAATCGTGCTCGGGGACGCGGAGCGTATGAAGGCATTTGCACGCGCGATTCAGGCGATGTCGCCCGTAGACGCATTCGCCGCGCCTGAGCCGTGGGATATGCCGGGTTATGCCGACCAGATTATCATGGCGGCAGGAACGTTCGTGCAGGGCGCGTCGATTGAGCTGAGCGCGGACGGTCCCATGCGTGAACCGTACTGCATCTATCTGCAGGGCGGGCTGACGTTCGAGCATGCGGCACTCGGCGTGATGGCGGCGGCAGAAGCGATCCTTTGATGATAGGATCAAATATTTTGGAGTTCACTGCTCATCCGTGCGAACTCCACGCAAACACTTAGTTGCGCAAGCGGTCGCGTTCTCGTTCGCCTAAATACCTGCGGACTTCTTAAACGCGCTTCGCTTGAACGAAAGAAATCCGCAGGGGGCGAGTCGAACGCTTTTCTCCGCTTGCTCCACCATGGTTTGCTTAGGAGCATCGCACGGATATATCATATTTCCTTTGCACGTAAAAATTTCCATAACATCAATATGAAAGACTCGAAATCTCTCGTTGCAGGATCATTCCTGTGATGGGAGGTTTTGTTTTTGTGGTAGTTCAGTTTTTCGGATATTTTTGCAGATTTGTGGATATTCTTTTGCTATTTCTTTTTGTATACTATAAATAATCAGACGAATAAAGAGCGGAAGAATTTGAATTTGGAGGGGATTCGATGAGTGTAGCGATTAATATTGAGAACGCTGTGAAGAAGTATGGCGATCTCACAATCATTCCAGGGATAACAGAGCACATTCGCAACGGTGAGTTCTTCACCCTGCTCGGCCCATCCGGCTGCGGAAAGACAACGCTCTTACGCATGATCGCGGGGTTCAACAGCATTGAGGGCGGGGATATCCTCTTCAATGAGCAGCGGATCAACGATATTCCTGCGCACAAGCGGAACATCGGCATGGTTTTTCAGAGCTACGCGATCTTCCCGCATCTGACGGTGCGGCAGAATGTGGAGTACGGACTGAAGCTGCGCGATGTGCCTAGGACGGAGATGAAGGAGAAGGTCGACCGCATTCTCGATGTCGTGCAGATCACGGACTATCAGGATCGCCTCCCCGAACGTCTCTCGGGCGGACAGCAGCAGCGTGTGGCACTTGCGCGTGCCATTGTCATCCATCCGAGCGTGCTGCTCATGGACGAACCGCTCTCGAACCTCGACGCGAAGCTGCGCATTGAGATGCGCTCCGCGATTCGTGAGGTACAGAAAAAGGTCGGCATTACGACGGTCTATGTCACGCACGATCAGGAGGAGGCACTCTCTATCTCCGACCGCATCGCCGTCATGAATAAGGGTGAGATCCAGCAGACGGCGCAGCCGCAGACGATCTATGAGCGTCCGTGGAATATCTTCGTCTCGACCTTTATCGGACACTCCAACCTGTTCTACGGGCGCGTGCAAAAGTCGGGCGATCGGGTGTGCGTCACCTTCCGCAACGGCTATGAGATGCCGATGGAGAATCTCGGTGCGGAGGCGGAGGACGGCATGGAGGTTGTGATCTCCGTACGTCCCGAGGAACTCTCGATCCAAGACGACGGGCTCCCGTGCAAGGTGAAAACAAAGGTATTTCTTGGAAAATACATCAACTACAGTCTGGACTTCGACGGCGAAATGATCCTGCCGGATCAGGCATCGATTGAGTTCTCACAGGATCTTGGGCATGCGACGCGGCAGCTCGAGGTCGGGGATACGGTGCACCTGCGTCCGAATGCACTCAAGGTCAACGTATTCACCGCAGACGGCTCGCGCAATATCCTGAAGGATGTGGTGCGCTATGAGTAAGCTGAATTTGCGCTGGGATTTCTGGACCGGTATCACGGTTCTGTCCATCGCCGTCTTCGGACTCTTTCTGATCTACCCGCTCTTCTCCCTGTTCTCTTCGGCGTTTCAGGATGCCATGACGGGGGAATTCACACTCGAACATTTCAAGCATTTCTTTGAGCGGAAATACTACTACCAGTCAATGATCAACAGCTTCAGCGTGACGGCGTGTGTGACGGTGCTCGCGATCATCATCGGAACGGCACTCGCGTACTTTATGACGATCTACCGCGTACGCTTCAAGAGCGCGCTTGAGATCTGCATCATCATCTCGCTTCTCTCGCCGCCGTTCATCGGCGCGTACTCGTGGATTCTGATCGGCGGGCGCAGCGGCATGCTGACGCAATGGCTGCAGGAGACGTTTCAGTATGAGTTCCCGTCGATCTACGGCTTCTCGGGCATCCTGCTCGTCCTGACGCTCAAGCTCTATCCGTTCATCTACCTCTACGCAGCGGGTGCGATGAAGAACATCGACGCAGCACTGATCGAGGCGGCGGAAAGCCTCGGGTGCAGCGGCATCCGCAAGGTGGTGACGGTGATCGTACCGCTCATCACACCGACGATCCTCGCGGGTGCGCTCATGGTCTTTATGAACGCAATGGCGGACTTCGGTACACCGATGCTGATCGGCGAGGGGTTCAACGTCATGCCGGTCATGATCTACTCGGAGTTCATCAACGAGGTCGGCGATCAGGCGAACTTCGCGGCGGCGATGGCGGCAATCATGGTCGTCATCACATCGACGATCTTCCTGCTGCAAAAATACGTTGTGAGCCGCAAGTCCTTTACGATGAGCTCGCTGCGTCCCCTTGAGGTAAAGGAGATGAGGGGCGCGGGCAATGTCCTGATGCATGCTCTCATCTATCTGCTCGTCGCTGTTTCGATGATCCCGCAGCTTGTCGTCATCTACACCTCCTTCCTTGAGACACGGGGGGCAGTCTTTACGGGCGGCTATTCGCTCGACAGCTATACGACGATCTTCAGCAGCCTCGGTACGGCCATCTCGAATACCTATCTATACAGTACGGCGGCGATCCTCATCATTGTATTCCTCGGCATGACGGTCGCGTATCTGACGACGCGGCGCAAGAGTATGCTCACGGATATCATCGACACGCTCACGATGTTCCCGTACATCATCCCCGGCTCTGTTCTGGGTATTACGCTGCTGCTTGCGTTCAACGAGGAGCCGATTCTCCTCTCGGGCACGGCACTCATCATCATCATCTCGCTTGTCATTCGGCGGCTGCCGTATACGCTGCGCTCGAGCTCGGCGATTCTCTACCAGATCAGCCCGAGCATCGAGGAGGCGTCCATCAGCCTCGGTGCTTCGCCGCTCAAAACCTTCTTCAAGGTGACGGCTGTCATGATGCTGCCCGGTGTCATGAGTGGTGCGATCCTCTCGTGGATCACGGCGATCAACGAACTCAGTTCCTCGGTCATCCTCTTCACGGGCGCGACCAAGACGATGTCCGTTGCCATCTACACGGAGGTCATCCGCGCGAGCTACGGCACGGCGGCAGCACTCTCGACCATCCTCACGCTCACGACAATTGTCGCGATGGTGACGTTCTTCAAGGTGTCGGGCAGCAAGGACGTGACACTGTAGGTTTTTAGGCAAAAGCCTTTTTCATAGATGGTTTTCTGTCAAAAGGAGGTCTTTTCATGAAGTTCAAGAAAATGTTTGCCGTTCTCGCAGCATCTCTGATGCTGGGCGGTGCGCTCACCGGCTGCGGCGGGGGCGGCGGAGAGAAGAAGGCGGCATCGGCAGATGACAACTCCCTCGTCATCTACTGCCCGCATCCGCTGACGTTCATCAATCCCCTTGTCGAGGAGTTTGAGAAGCAGAGCGGCGTGAAGGTCGAGGTCATTGCGGCGGGCACGGGTGAGCTCCTCAAGCGCGTCGAGTCCGAGAAGGCGAACCCGCTCGGCGACATCTTCTGGGGTGGCTCACTGAACACGATGAAGCCGAAGGCGAATCTCTTCGAGAACTACACCTCAAAGAACGAGGATCACATCCAGGCTGCGTTTAAGAATACCGAGGGGCCGATGACGCGTTTCACGGATATCCCGAGCGTCATCATGGTCAATACGAACCTCATTGGCGATGTGAAGGTCGAGGGCTACGAGGATCTGCTGAACCCCGCGCTCAAGGGCAAGATTGCATTTGCCGATCCGTCCAAGTCCTCCTCCTCCTATGAGCACCTCATCAACATGCTCTACGCAATGGGCAATGGCGACCCCGATAAGGGCTGGGACTATGTGGAAAAACTCTCGCGCAACCTCGATGGCAAGCTGCTCTCCGGCTCCTCTGCGGTCTACAAGGGTGTTGCGGACGGCGAGTATGCCGTGGGACTCACGTTTGAAGAGGGCGGCGCGAAGTACGTTGCGGACGGCGCACCTGTCAAGCTCGTCTACATGAAGGAAGGCGTTATCTCTAAGCCGGACGGCATCTACATCATCAAGAATGCAAAGCACATGGAGAACGCGAAGAAGTTCATCGACTTCATCACGAGCAAGGAAGCGCAGAGCATCATCACGGCACAGCTCCACCGCCGTTCTGTGCGTGACGATGTCGATCCACCGGTTGGACTTCTCCCGAAGGATCAGATCAAGATCATCGATGATGATGAACAGGTGGTCGAGAAGAACAAGAAGGCATGGCTCGATAAGTTCAAGGATATCTTTACGAGCGTGCAGTAAGAACAGCTGGGAAGAGACAATACCGGAGGGGGGCATCCTTCCGGTATTTTGTGTTTACAGAGATTCTGTTATAATAGAAAATAATCGGATTTCGCGGGAAGGAGGATGGATATGCGACGTTTTCAGGATGAGGTGCGCAGTGTGCTTCTTAAATATGCGCTTGTTCCCGGCTTCCTCATCGCATTCATCTGTATCCTGCTCGCGGCGGTCTATTGGGAGCGGAACGTCGCGGCGCGCACGGAGGACGAGGCACACGTCGCGGGTGAGATCTTCACAGAGATGACGCATGACTACGAAGATCGTGCGGCGGCGATTGCGATGAACGGGACGGAACTGCTCGCCGGGGACGCTGAGGAACGCCGTCTGTATTTTGAGCGGATGTATGCGGAACTGAATCTGCATGGTAGGCTGCCACGGTTTTTTCTGCTAAATGTGGACAGGGCTGTCCTTTTCCAAACGCGGAGTGACTTCCCGTCCTATCTTGCACCGCCGACGGAGAATTGGGGCGTGCTCTCGCGCATGGATGGACAAATGGGATGCGTGGAGGAATTTATTCCGCACAGTGATCGCGAATGGGACTATGTTGTCGGTCAGGCGATCCGTCCGGTCTCGCCACAATCCGCAGCGGACGCGGAGACCGTGGAGGGGTATGCCGTCTTTGTCGTGTCTATGCGCGAACTTGAGAAACGGCTGCAAACGGGCGAAAAGATGCACTTTGTCATTGTCAACCGCGAGGGGCGCGCACCCTTTTCCACGATGACCATCTTCCGCGATCCTGTTTTTTACAAAATCGCCCCCGAACTTGCAAACGCGCACGGGTTCTGTGAGGTGGGGGGACAGCAATTCTATGTGGCACAGGAGCAGGTCCTCGACGGGCGTTTTACGATCTATGCAGCCCTGCCCGTCGGCAGCCGCATCGCCCAATTTGCGACGGGCGCGGCGATCCTCCTCGCAGTGTTCCTCTTGATGGTGCCGCTCATCTTCTTCCGCGTGCGGCGGGAAACTGCGGAGAAAATGCGTGCAATGGATGAGATTGTCGATGCGTTCCGTGCCGTTCGGCATGGGCATCTGGATCGGGAACTCGCCATTTGCACGGGCAACGAGTTCGAGGAGATTGCGGGCGAGTACAATCGCATGGTGCAGAGCCTCGTTCGCCTCATGCAGGAAAATGAAGAGAAGGCACGCGCAAGCGTTATTTCCGAGCTGCGTCAGCTCGAATCGCAGTTTAATCCGCATTTCCTCTTTAACACGCTCGAAAACATTAAATTTATGACGAAGCTCGACCCCGACGCTGCAACGCGCATGATTACCGCGCTCTCGGCACTCCTGCGCTACAGCATCGACAATCGCGTGCAGCGCGTCCTGCTCGCCGAGGATATCCGCCATCTCGGCAGCTACATCGAGATCCAACGGCAGCGGTTTGGCGCACGTCTCACATATCGGCAGGAGATCGCGGAGGCGGCGGGGAAGTGCCTCGTGCCGAAGCTGCTCCTGCAGCCTGTCGTGGAGAACGCCATTCACTACGGGGCGGATGCGGAGGGCGCAATTCATATCACCACGCGAATCACGATTGCAAACGGAAAGATGCAGATCGTCATCGAGGATACGGGCGTTGGGATGGCAGAGGAAACGTTGGCCTCGCTGCGGCAGATGATGCGGCGCGGAGAAAACCGCTCCGTGCACACCGGGCTCTACAATATCCATCGGCGCATTCAGCTGCTCTATGGCATGGAATACGGGATGCAGATCGAGCGGCGACCGGAGGGCGGTACGCGTGTCACGATGGTGTTGCCCGTGAATGTCGAAAAGGAGGAGGGCAATGCTGCGTATTCTGATCGTTGAGGATGAGGAGATCATCCGTCGGGGACTGATCTCCGTGATTGACTGGGCAGGGATGGGATGCTGTGTTGTGGGCGATGCCCCCGACGGTCTGGCGGGGCTCGAACTCCTGCGTGCGGAGCATCCCGACGTTGTGCTCACCGACATCCGTATGCCGCGTATGGACGGCATCGCAATGGCGGAGCGTGCACGCGCGGAGGGCATCCTGCCGCAGCTTGTCTTTCTCACAAGCTACGCCGAGTTTGATTACGCAAAAAAGGCGATTGCCCTTCAGGCAGCAGACTATCTGTTGAAGCCCGTGGATGAGGCGGAGCTCGCCGCACTCATGCGGCGGATTGCGGTAGACGGGGCGGCGCAGGAGGCGATGCCGCAGGCAGTGGAAGGCGTGGACTGGCAGCGGTACTTCTCGGATGGGACGCTCAACCCCTACGTACGGCACGCAATGGAGCGCATTCAGATGGACTATCGTGAAAAGCTCAGCATCGAAGGCCTTGCGGAAACAGCAGGTGTGAGCGCGAGCTATCTCAGCCGCAAATTCAAGGAGGCAACGGGGCAGACCTTTCTTGAGTTCTTGACGCGCAAGCGTTTACAGAGTGCCGTGGCGCAGCTTCGCTCGGGTAAGTACCGCGTCTACGAAGTTGCGGAGGAAAATGGATTCGGTGACTACAAGAATTTCTGTACGGTGTTCAAAAAATATATGAAATGTTCGCCGCGTACGTTTTTGCAGGAGACAGGGGGGAGGCTGCCGCAGGAGGATGAATAGGGACGCAAAACACCCGCAGCACTTTTGCTGCGGGTGTTTGCATTCAGGGAGAAATGTGTTGATATATAGATATATATTTACGCGGCAGGGAATGCGACGACAAGCAGCATCTTGAACGGTGTTTCCTTCGCTGCGTAGACGGAGTGCGGATGAGTTGCGGGCATGACGATGCTCTCGCCCGCCTTGAGCGTATAGGTTTCGTCATCAATCGTGATGATGCCCTCGCCCTCGAGCGCAGTGACGAGTGCGTCGCCCGTGGACGCGTGCGTGCTGATGCCCTCACCCTTCGCGAACGCAAAGAGTGTGACGCCGAGCCCCTTGTTCTGGACGAGCGTCTTGCTGACGACCTGTCCCTCTGCGTATGCGACCTGATCCTTGAGCAGGAGTGCCTGTTGATGCTGGATATTGTTCAAGATTGCCATGATGTTTCCTCCTTGTGTGTTGTGAGAATTTCTGTGCATATTATACACAGAATATCCTCTAAAGAATGTGACCAAAGCCACAATTCCGAGAGGAACACTCGGAATTTGAAGAATCAAAAATTTTT
>CAUVVR010000029.1:0-26212 GCA_963555475.1 uncultured Selenomonas sp. | reverse complement strand
TCAACGTGTATGCCAATGTCTTTGTAATACAGCGTTTCACTCCCATATCTGCATGCTCCTCCGTAATTTAGCGGAATAAAACCAAAACGACAGCCCTGTTCTTTCCATCACATCAATGTGGCAATGATTGCGTCCAAGAAGCCACATAAGGGATTATGAATATACCTATTCCGCCTATCAGAACAGCCCCCACGAATAGAATCAAATAGCGAAAAAGATATACGTCTTTCATGCAGAGTAAAACAATCCGTATGATGTAAAAAACGATTATAGATCCAATGAATACAAGATAAATTGTAGTCATTTTCTCGTTATTTGCTTGGGCTACAAACATTGCCAGACACATTATGAAAACAAAAAATATAAGATCGTTTGTTTTCATTTATTGTCCCTCCATTTATCCATTCCATAAAGGGCTGTTAGTGCCTTTGAGAGAGCTATACCTTCCCTGTGCCGACCTTTCTTTCCCAGTTCATCACACAGATTCAAGATAATCTCAGCCGCTTCTTCGGTTGTCATATATACGCTGGAAGTAAATTCGTTGGAAATGGGGAAAGCTACCTCTGTAGTATCCCCCTCTTTCTCCTCTGCGATCGGCAGCCGCTCCTGCCCCGCCTCCTCTTCAAGAAGTGTTTCAAGGGGCTTCCCCCGTGTCTCGTCATAAACATCTGAAATGCTCTCGTCCTCTTTGATTGAGGCGATCTCATCGCGCGAATCATCTTCTGTATAGGAGGATATTACAGGGGAAGTGACCTCATACGCCGTGTGTCCTTCTTGCTGCTGTGCTTGATCGGGAGCTTCCTCCGCATCTGCAAAAGTCTCATCCTCTTGGGTGGGTTCATCCGTCGTGTCAGAAAATGTTGCTTCTTCAACAAAATGGATTTCTGCTGCATTTTCTTCCGTCTCTGCCTCCGGCTCCGGATTCGATGCTTTCAGATGTGTTGCCAGATCAGAAAGCGTTCCGGAAAGTCGTCCTGCACGAATGGAGGCGACGAAGCTGTTTTGTAGCTCCTGATCTAAAGTGGCAATCTCCACTGCAACACTTTTACCAATCAGCCCCTCCTCAAACGCATTTTTGGCTTCATCCGTAAGCTGCGAGAGTGTCTGTAGACGCTGTAACGCCGATTTTGAAATAGAGAGTATATGCTCGGCGAAGAACGTACGAAACTTCATATTCACTCCGTTTGCATCCGCGAGTTCGCCCTTTTCTTTTGCCTCCTGATAGATTGCCCGTGCAATCGGCTCAAGCTGCTGAACCTCGTTCAGCTGATCCAACACCGTCTTCTGACGGTAGTTGTTGGCGAATATGATGGAGAGCATCTCTACCTGTTCGGCAGAGAGTGCCCCCTTTGCTTCAAAGGCGGGTAAAACATGACACGGCAATTCTGCCTTATCTATTTCACCGCGCCGGATGCGGCAAAGTGTTGCAGAGAGACGACGCTCACCCGAGATCAGGCGATATGTGCCGTCGCCGTTCGCAGTTACCTCCAACGGTGCCATGTGATCGGAAACGGCAAGCGAGTTTGCCATTTCCTCAATGCCCTCAATCGAATAGAAGTTCTTTTCGTTTGGTACAATCTTTTCTGCGTCGATATTCTCAACACGATAGACGGAACGCTGAACTGCTGCGTTTTGTGTTGCCGTGTTGAGATAGGAGAGCATACATCCTTTATGTTTTTTCATTGGAGCAGTTCCTCCGCAAATCGAAGGACATCCCTTGCCACACGGCAGTAAGGACAGACCTCAAAGATACTCTTACGCGCACGGCTCGCTGCGAGAATATGCCGTTTTGCCATCGGTGTCGCATAGGAAACGCGTGACTGGAAGAGCGGAAACCCCTCACGCTCCAAATCTTTGCTGAGTTCGATTGCTTCCGGATATGCCATATACTGATTCACGAGAACGCCTTTAATGGACAAGCCCGGATTGAACTGCTGCACATCCGTAATCTGATCGCGCATCTTGCGAATGCCCTCGATGCTGTCCAATTCAAGAAGCGTCACGATAATCACATCATCCGTACAGGCGAGTGCATTGAAAACACTCATGTTGATGTCCGGCGGATTATCGATCACACAGACAGCATAATCATCGGCGATTTCCGCAAGCGCATTTTTCAGAATCAAGTCCTGCCGCGTCTCCTGATCGCCGATGACGGCATAATTCGCCTCGACAAGTCCCATATCCGCAGCAATGAAGTCAATGTTGGGGTACTGCGATTTCTGCAAAACGTCACGCGCAGATGCCCCGTCCATCAAGATATTCGTGAGCGTTCCTTTTCGCTCATCTGCCCCAAGCCAACGCGAGGCATTGCCTTGTTTGTCGTTGTCAATAAAAAGGACACGCAAGTCCCACGATTCGGCAAGCAGATACGCCAGCCATGTTGAGATCGTCGTCTTTCCAACGCCGCCTTTGAGATTGATGAAACTGATGGTTTTCATGTTTTCCTCCCTGTCCTGATTTATAGATGACTTTCCTGATCTGCACCGTCCGAATAGGTAAAGCGTTCAAGTTCACTGATGACCTGTCGCATATAGTCAATCAGATCGCTGACACGCTCTGCATTTTGCGGATCATGCTCCATCGCTTGAAACTCCGCAGACAGCTGCCGGATACCGGATCGTATGTTGAGCTTCAGACGATGCAAATTTTCTTCAAATTTGGATATGTGATGTACCTCGATGATGGTCTCAAGGTATTGGATTTTCTGCTCGAGGGATGCAATTTTTTGCATAAGAGCATAGCGGGACTGCTGGTCATCCATTTCACGCCTCCTTATTTGTCCTAAAATTCAATAAAAATGTCCTTGCAGTTTTAATAAAATTCTGCTACGCTATGCAAGAAACTGGTGGTGAAGGTGAAAATCTCGGTCGCAGAGTATTCATCATCCCTCCTGAATCCGCATTGATGTCGGTCAATGCGGATTTTTATATGTCCATATATCTCTGAGATTATCAATCCCCAACGCATCAGCAATGCGAAATGCTGAGATAAGGCTCGGTGAAATGGATCCGTTCTCATAGCGTATATATGTCCTACGCGATACCCCAGCCAGTTCGGCAATTTCTTCTTGTTGCTTTTTCTGCTGGAGGCGAATCGCCCTTAATCGATTCTCAAGATCACATTTCATACGGAGCTATCCCTCCTCAGTGGAAGGATCACGCCGAAAGCCGACCCTGAGTTCTATGTTCTCCTCCGTGTAACTGGAAGTCCAGATAGAAATAGCCTCATCCTCTTGTTCGTACTGCAATATTCCCTCTGCTTCAAGGTCATGCAACGTCTCCCCCACTTCCTCTACGGATGCAACCAGATACCGAGCAAACTTCTTGATGTCTAGGTGAAATCCGTTCGGAGCAGCCGTTACAAGACCAATGAGAACCCCGCGTACAAAAAGCCTCATGACGTACTCCCCCCACCAATCTGATCGCCCCATATCTCGAGCACATCTGCGCCGAGATAGTTGGCGATCTGCATTGCGACTAACGTCGGCGGCACTTCTGCATCGGTGTCATCCTCGTATCTCTTATACAGATAAAGAGGTATACCGACGGCTTCCATTACCTGCCCCTGCGTGATCTTCTTTTGTGCACGAATTTGCCGCAGCCGATTCCCAATCCGGCGCTGCCGCTCCGCAAGAAAAGGACTGTTCTCTACAAAGGTTCTTCCACAGTCTTGGCAGCGATACCGTCGGCGATTGTAAACATATCGCTTCGTGGCATTTGGAATCCCCTGTAACGTCTGAAGTCGGTACTGATGCACGTCGGTATGATGCGATCCGCACGAGGGGCATTTCACATCATCGACACGGGGGATGTGGAAACGTATCTCATCCTCCGTGCGAATCTCGATGCACTCCTCCGGAAGCGAATCAACATAGCTGACAAACTCAGCAGGTTTTATCATTCTGATCTCACCTCTTTTCGCACAAAAAAATAAATGTTGCAGGACACATAATGTGTCTCCACAACATTTATCATAGAGCCGAAACATATGCCGATTGACAGCCGGGCTGTCAAAAAGGCTGTCAAAAATAAAAATCAGCAACAAAAAGGCTTCCAAGCAAAATGCTCGGAAGCCTTGATTTTACTGGCAGAGAGGGTGGGATTCGAACCCACGGTGGCTCATCACCACACTTGATTTCGAGTCAAGCACCTTCGACCACTCGGACACCTCTCCATGCGCTTATGCGACACGACGCATTATAGCACAGTGAGGGGCGCGTTGGCAAGGACTTTTTCTACGAAACACGTTCGGCGAGCCCCACCTTTTCCCCATCAAGATCCGTGATGCCAAGCTCCGGTTCGGATACCGCATCTTTATAGGTGATTGCCAAATGCCTGTTTCACCTCATCACTAGCCCTGCCGGAAATCGGCTTTCCCGTCGCATTTTCGATGGCATCGAGGATTTTTCGCGCACGGTTGACGATAAATCGCGCAAAGTCATCCGTCCTACAGTCATCCATGTCGATCCAGTGAGCGGCGAGGTAGTCGCGCAAGTCCCCCGACGTCCCCTTCTTTTCATAGGTGGTGAGGAGGGTACAGGCGGTCAAAAAGTCTGTCGCCGTTACGATATTCAGGACATCGCCGTTCAAATCCTCCTGTTTTCGCTTGTCCCAGTCCGCCCTCAGCTCAAAGTCATCCATTGCAAATACCGCCGTAACGAGTTCAAACACCGTCAGTGATACGCCGCCTTGGTTTACATTCTCGAATACCTGACACACAGCTTCTTTGGGCGTGTCCTTATCTAGGCTGATGACCGGCATTCGATAATGGGACACAGGGTCTATGATTTTTTCCATAAAATCAAGATACTCTTGGCAGACATTTTGCTGACCTTGGTAGTACTGCATATAGCCAAGCTGCCACCGAGTCGCCTTCACGCTGTCCAAAATGATATTGAGCGGAAACAGCTTGTTCTCGTACTCCTTCTCGTCACTCGAAACATCAAGCTCGACCTTCCTGCCGAAATCGGAGGTAATCTGCTTGCTTTCGGGGACAGAGATAATTGCATCCGCACGGTCAGCGGAAGGATCGACCGCCTGAGCGATGTCAATGTAATAGAATCGGTTGACCGCATTGCCTCTGTCCGTCTTTGTCTTTACGGCATGGGGGCTGCACAGGGCTGCGTAGATGGACGTGAGCCGCTGCTGACCGTCCAGAATCAGCTGCTCCGGCGCGGCAGCGGAGGGCGGTGCGCCCTCAATCATCCGATATTTGAAGCGTACACTATTGTTGCCATACTCAAGGAACATGGCGGCTCCGACCGGGAAGTTCTGCGTAATGCTGGCGATCAGCCCGCGAATACGGTTATCATCCCACACCCAGCCCCGCTGAAAGTCAGGCAGCTGAATCTTCCCTTTGCCAATGTCCTTCATTAAGTCCAGAATCGGCGTATCATTTGTCTTCATACACTCCACTCCTCCTCGCTGGCGGCAGATGCGGCATATCCATAACAGCGTCCATCATCTTATAGCATTATTATAACATAAAAAATACCTCTGCATGATGGAATCCTTCGTACAGAGGTATCTTTTTACGGAAAAACGGCTCACACCTCAGCGAGCGCATCTGCAAGGTCGGCAATCAGATCATCGACGTGCTCGATGCCGATGGAGAGGCGTACCGTCCCCTCGCCGATGCCGGAGGCGGTAAGCTCGGCTTCGTTCATCTGCGAGTGGGTCGTGGTCGCGGGGTGGATGACGAGAGACTTCACGTCCGCGACGTTTGCCAGCAGCGAGAACAGGGTCAGCTTGTCGATAAAGCGGAACGCCGCCTCACGCCCGCCCACAATGTCGAACGTGAAGATGGAGATGCCGCCGTGCGGGAAGTACCGCTTGTAGATTTCATGGTCAGGGTGGTTGGGCAGGGAGGGGTGATTGACCTTCGCCACCTTCGGGTGCTTCGCGAGGAAGTCCACCACTTTCAGCGCATTCTCCACATGACGCTCGACACGCAGGGACAGCGTCTCAAGCCCGTGGATGAAGTAGAACGCGCTCTGTGGTGCGATTGCCGCGCCCGTGTCGCGCAGGATGAGTGCGCGGATATAGACAACGAATGCGACAGGACCGAGCGCATCGACGAAGCTCACGCCGTGATAGCTCGGGTTCGGGTCGGTGAGGTGCGGGAAGCGTCCCGATGCCTTCCAGTCGAACTTGCCCCCGTCTACGATCACGCCGCCGAGGCTCGCGCCGTGTCCGCCGAGGAACTTCGTCGCCGAGTGCACAACGATGTCCGCGCCGTGCTCGATGGGGCGCAGGAGGTAGGGCGTGGCAAAGGTGTTGTCGATGACGACAGGCACGCCCTGCGCGTGCGCTGCCTGTGCGACCGCCTCGATGTCGATGAGGTCGGCGTTCGGGTTGCCGACGGTCTCGAGAAAGACGCACTTCGTATTCGAGCGAATCGCATCTGCAAAGCCCTGTGCCCCCGCCTTCGGATCGACGAAGGTCACGTCGATGCCCCACTCCTTCACCGTGTGAGCGAGCAGGTTGTACGAGCCGCCGTAGATGGTCTGCTGCGCGACGATGTGATCGCCCGCATGAGCGAGCCCTTGGAACGTCGCCGTGATCGCCGCCGCCCCCGAGGCGAACGCGAGTGCCGCCGCGCCGCCCTCAAGTGCTGCGATGCGCTTTTCAAACACATCCTGCGTCGGGTTCATGAGCCGCCCGTAGATATAGCCCGGATCCTTGAGTGCAAAGCGGTCGGCGGCGTGCTGCGCATTGTGGAATACATAGGATGTCGTCTGGTAGATCGGCACCGCACGCGCGTCCGTGACGGGATCCGCCTCCTCCTGCCCGACACGCACCTGCAGGGTCTCAAAACGATATTTTTTTTCGCTCATGGATATGCCTCTTTTCTACATCTTCGAAACCATATTTTATTGGTATGAATTATATATAAAACATAGATTTTGTCAAGTGAAATTTTATATCGAAATTAAATCGCAAAACTATTTAATAATAACTATTGACAAGTAATTCACTATGCGCTATAATAACACACGTAATGAAATACAAAACAGATGCCACGGCATCTGCAGAAGAATAACAAGGTGAAAGGGGAATTACCATGAACAAGGAAATCACAAACGCACTCAACGGATACATCGCCAACATCGGCGTCGGCTACATCAAGCTGCACAACCTCCACTGGAACGTGGTTGGCTCGCAGTTCAAGGCAGTCCATGAGTACCTCGAGTCGCTCTATGATGCATTCGCGGACGTGCTCGACGAGAGTGCCGAGATCCTCAAGATCTGCGGTGAGCAGCCCGTTGCCAGTCTGAAGGGCTACCTCGCGATCGCGACGATCAAGGAGCTCGCCGATGAGAAGGTCGATCAGAAGAAGGCACTCGAGCTGACGCTCGCCGACCTCGAACTCCTCCGCGATCAGGCGGCATCGATCCGCGCTCTCGCGGACAAGGACGATGTCTTCGGCATTGCCAACCTCATGGAGGATCACATCGAGAACTACGCAAAGCAGATCTGGTTCCTCCGCTCCATGCTTGCGTAATTCCTTTCCCCCATTCTTCCTTACTTCCTATATACACGAAACCGCCGTACCCATTGGTGCGGCGATTTTCTTGTCCCATTTTATGCGTCTGCCATCCTCTCCTCCTCCTTCATCTCCTGACGGTCGCGGTAGATGTCAGTGATGACAATCTTGGCGATGACAATCAAGGGGACAGCGAGGAACATTCCCGCCGCGCCGAGGATCTCGCCGCCGAAGGCGACACCAAGGATGACGGCGACGGGGTGGAGGTGGAGACTCTTGCCGACGAGGGCGGGATAGACGACGTTGTGGTTGACCTGCGTAAGCGCGACATAGAAGAGCGCGGTCTGCACGGTCACATCCCGCATTATCGCAGCAGTCATGAGTGTGCCAAGGGTCGAGGCGACAGTGGGGCCGAGCACGGGGACAAACTCACTGATGCCCGACAGCAGGGCAAAGACCGAGGCATAGGGCAGCCCCATCAGTTTGAAGTAGGCAAAGACGACCACGCCCGTGATGACGCACATGACGATCTGACTGCAGATGTAGGCACGCAGTGCGATGAGCAGGGTGTCAAAGAGGCGGAGGACGCGCCGCCGCGCGGTGTCCGGAAAGAGATCCGCGAGCCAGAGTTTGATCGTGAGGCCATCCTTCAGGAGATAGAACGATACAAAAATGATGATGACAAAGTCGACGACCTTTCCGAAGGCGACGAGAAGAAAGGAGAGTGAGGCACGCAGCACCTCCGCGCCAACGCTGCGCAGACGGTCGAGGATGTTCACAAACTCATCTTGAATGAAGTCGGTATCCGAGAGAAAGGGAATCTGCTGCAGACTCTGACCGATGGTCGGCAGCTCCGCGATAAACCGCTGAAAGGACGGAAGGACGGAGCGTGAGATAATGCTCGCGAGTGCGGCGAGCACGAGAATAAATGCGATAATGGCGAGCGCCGCGGCGATGGCACGCGGGATTTTTCTCCGTTCCATGAAGTCCACAGCGGGCTTTAGCAGAAGCTGCAGGAGCAGTGAGAGGAAGATGATGAATGCAAAGTCCTGATAGAACCAGAACGTTGAGAGCAGGAGCGTAAACGTTACGGCGAGAATGATGGACGTGCGGTAGTTGGCAAGATTCATGGCTGCCTCCTTTCTGTGGACTGTATAGGGTTCATCATAGCATATTTAGTGTGCAACGTCTATCATACTTCTGTCTCATGGAATCTATTGACCGAAAACACGGTCTGACGTATACTTTTATAGGGAGGTGTCGCCATGCCGATTATCTGTATGTTTGACGGAATCAAAATATATATTTATGTGGAGCGAAACGAACGTCACAGTGTCCCTCATCTCCACGCGTATTACGCTGAGCACAGCATTGTCGTCGATTTCGAGGGAAACGTGCTTGAGGGCAGTCTCCCACGTAAAAAACAAGCGATGCTCATCGCGTGGACGATGATGCATGAAGACGAGCTGCGCGCGAACTACGATCTGATGCTCGAGGGGCAGCTCCCGTTCCGCATCGATCCACTTCGCTGATCGGAGGTACTTTATGCGAATCCACCCTATCGCTGTAAAGCCCCTGAGTAATTATATTCTGAGCGTGACTTTCTCCAACGGGGAGCACCGACACTTCGATGTAAAGCCCTATTTGGACATCCCCTTCTTTGCCCCGCTCAAGAACATGGAAGCGTTCAAACAGGTCTTTGTCAACGACTTTACTGTCGAATGGAAAAATGGCAGAGATATCGCCCCACACGAGCTCTATGACGATTCGGTACCAGCCCCGACTGTCAGCTGACGAAACAACGCATAAAAACGCCCCAGCCAATGTGGTTGGGGCGTTTCCATTGCAAATCTTACGCTCCGGGGTTCGGAGCCTTTGCCGTCTGCAGACGTGCGACAGCACGTTTGAGAGCGAGGGTGGCACGATGTTCGTCGATGATGCCGCCCTGTGTATCGGGGCTCTCGCGCAGGAGCTGCAGACGCTCCTGTGCACGCTCATAGGCGCGCTGCGCGCGGTTGATGTCGATGTCGATCGGCTCCTCCGCAGCAGTTGCGAGAACGGTAATCTTCTCGGGTGTGACCTCCATGAAGCCGCCCGCCACAGCAATGAGCTGTTCCTTGGCGTCGACATGAATCTTCATGGCATGCGGCTGAAGTCCCGTGACGAGGGGGATGTGCTTCGGCAGGATGCCGATCTCGCCGCCCGTGGAGCGGGCGATGAGCATGTCGATATCGGCGGCGTAGACCATGCGGTCGGGAGATACAATCTCCAGCTTGATGGTCGCCATCCGTTACTCCTCCTCTTTGAGCTTCTTCGCCTTTTCGATCGCCTCTTCGATGCCGCCGACCATGTAGAAGGCAGCCTCGGGGAGTTCGTCGTACTTGCCGTCGAGGATTTCGCGGAAGCCGCGGATCGTGTCCTTGAGTGCAACGTACTTGCCGGGCGAGCCGGTGAAGACCTCTGCGACCGCGAACGGCTGCGAGAGGAAGCGCTGGATCTTACGCGCACGCGAGACGGTCAGCTTATCCTCGTCGGAGAGTTCCTCCATGCCGAGGATGGCGATGATGTCCTGCAGCTCCTTGTACTTCTGGAGCACCGCCTGCACGCCGCGCGCGACCTCGTAGTGCTCCTGCCCGATGACGTGCGGGTCGAGGATACGCGAGGTGGAGTCGAGCGGGTCGACGGCGGGGTAGATGCCGAGCTCGGCGATCTGACGCGAGAGAACGGTGGTCGCATCCAGATGCGTAAAGGTCGCAGCCGGTGCGGGGTCGGTCAGGTCGTCCGCAGGGACGTAGACCGCCTGCACGGACGTGATCGATCCCTTCTTCGTCGTGGTGATACGCTCCTGCAGAGCACCGACGTCGGTCGTCAGCGTCGGCTGGTAGCCAACGGCGGACGGCATACGTCCGAGCAGAGCCGAAACCTCGGAACCTGCCTGGATGAAACGGAAGATGTTGTCAACGAAGAGCAGCACGTCCTGCCCCTGCACGTCGCGGAAGTACTCCGCCATCGTCAGACCCGTCAGAGCCACGCGCATACGCGCTCCCGGCGGCTCGTTCATCTGACCGTAGACGAGCGCGGTCTTGTCGATAACGCCCGACTCGGTCATCTCCGACCAGAGGTCGTTGCCCTCACGCGTACGCTCGCCGACACCCGCAAAGACGGAGTAGCCGCCGTGCTCGGTCGCGATGTTGTGGATGAGCTCCATGATGAGAACGGTCTTGCCGACACCTGCGCCGCCAAAGAGACCAATCTTTCCGCCGCGCGAGTACGGAGCAATCAGGTCAACGACCTTGATGCCCGTCTCAAGGATCTGGGTCGATGTCTCCTGATCGTCGAACTTCGGCGCGGGACGGTGGATTGGCCAGCTCTCCTTGTTGCCGACGGGCTCGGGGTTGTGATCAACCGGCTCGCCGAGGACGTTGAACACGCGTCCGAGGGTCGCCTCGCCGACGGGCACCTTGATCGGTGCGCCCGTATCGTCGGCATCCATGCCGCGCATCAGGCCGTCGGTGGAGCTCATCGCGATGCAGCGCGTGACGCTGTCGCCGAGATGCTGCATGACCTCGACCGTGAGATTGATCTCCTGGTCGGCGGCCTTGCCCGTGACCTTGATGGCGTTCAGAATCTCCGGCAGTTCGCCCGCCGGAAACTCAATATCTACGACAGGTCCGATGACCTGTACGACTTTACCTTTTGCCAATGGAAAACCTCCTTACCTCCATGCGCACTGCGCACACGGATGTCACTTGAGTGCCTCGGCGCCGCCGACGATCTCGTTGATCTCGTTCGTAATGCCCGCCTGACGTACCTTGTTGTAGTAGAGGTCGAGCTTTCCGATGAGTTCCCCGGCGTTGTCGGTCGCATTGCTCATTGCATTCATGCGTGAGCTCAGCTCGCTCGCCGCCGACTGGAGGAGCGCCGCATAGATGGTGGTGAACAGGTACTGCGGCAGCAGTGCCCCGAGCACCTCCTCGGCATTCGGCTCATAGATGTACTGTGCCTGCGTGTGCGCCGCGTTTTCACTCTCCGCCTCAAAGGGCAGGAGCTTGACGATCTCGGGGACGCAGGTGATCGCCGAGACAAAGCGCGTGTAGACCATGTAGACTTCCTTCACGCCGCCCGCCTCGAATGCGCCGATGACCTGCGCCGCGAGCTTCTGTGCGTGGGTTGCCTTCGGACGCTCGCTGATGCCGACGCGCTCGTGCACAATGTCAAAGCCGCGATTCTTAAAGAAATCACGCGACTTGCGCCCGACCGCAACGATCTGCGTATTTGCCTTGTCCTCGACGAGCGTCATCGCCGTCTTGAGGGCGTTGCTGGAATACGCACCCGCGAGGCCTTTGTCCGCCGCCATCACGAGGATGAGGCGTTTGCCGCCCGCGTGCTGCTCAAGCAGCGGATGCGAGACACCGCTTGCTGCCGCCGCCACACTCCGAATGACCGCAGCGGTCTTCTCGGCGTAGGGTCGGTTGTTGTTCGCGGCTTCCTTGGCACGGCGCAGACGCGATGTCGCGACCATGTCCATGGCGTTTGTGATCTGCTGGATGCTCTTGACGCTGCGGATGCGGCGACGGATGTCCTGTAAATTTGCCATATACAGTCACCTCTCCCTTTACGCTTCTTTGTAGGAGATGGTGTCCTTGAACTCCGCAATCGCCTTCGTGATGTCAGCCTCGAGCGCATCGTCGAGCTTCTGCTTCGACGTGATCGCCGATGCGATCTCGGGATGCGAGGAACGCATGAACTTGAGGAAGTCCGTGTGGAACGTGACAACCTTGTTCACGGGGATATCCGTGAGGTGTCCGCGCACCGCCGTGAAGATGACGAGCACCTGCTCGGCAACGGAGAGCGGGCTGTACTGCGCCTGCTTCAGCGTCTCGACCATGCGTGCGCCGCGATCGAGCTGTGCCTTCGTCGCCTTGTCGAGATCCGAGCCGAACTGGGCAAATGCCGCGAGCTCGCGGTACTGCGCGAGATCCAGACGCATCGTGCCCGCGACCTGCTTCATCGCCTTGATCTGTGCGGAACCGCCGACACGAGAGACCGAGAGACCGACGCTGATCGCCGGGCGGATGCCCGAGTAGAACGAGTCGGTGTCCAGCATGATCTGACCGTCGGTGATCGAGATGACGTTCGTCGGGATGTACGCCGAAAGGTCGCCCGCGAGCGTCTCGATGATCGGCAGTGCCGTGATGGAGCCTGCGCCGAGTGCGTCGGAGAGCTTCGCCGCGCGCTCGAGGAGGCGGGAGTGTAAGTAGAACACGTCGCCCGGGTATGCCTCGCGTCCGGGCGGACGGCGGAGCAGCAGCGACATCGCGCGGTACGCAGCCGCGTGCTTGGAGAGGTCGTCATAGACGCACAGCCCATGACCGCCCTTGTACATGAAGTACTCCGCCATGGCAACGCCCGCGTACGGTGCGAGGTACTGGAGCGGTGCGCTGTCCGCAGCCGTTGCCGCGACAACGATCGTGTACTCCATCGCGCCGCCGTCCTCGAGCGTCTTGACGACGCGCGCGACGGTCGATGCCTTCTGACCGATGGCGACGTAAACGCAGATACAGTTCTGCCCCTTCTGGTTCAGAATCGTATCGACAGCGATTGCCGTCTTGCCCGTGCCGCGGTCGCCGATGATGAGCTCGCGCTGTCCGCGTCCAATCGGGACGAGCGCGTCGATTGCCTTGAGACCCGTCTGCAGCGGCTCGTGAACGCTCTTGCGGTCCGCGATACCAGGTGCCGGCGACTCAACAGGGCGGAACTCCTTCGTGTCGATGGGACCCTTGCCGTCAATCGGACGACCGAGCGCGTCCACAACGCGGCCGATCATCGCCTCGCCCACGGGCACCTGCATGATGCGGCCCGTGCGCTTCACTGTGTCGCCTTCCTTGATGACCGTATCGCCACCGAGCAGAACCGCGCCGACGCTCTCCTGCTCGAGGTTCAGCACGAGACCGTAG
This sequence comes from uncultured Selenomonas sp., assembly GCA_963555475.1. Lineage (GTDB taxonomy): Bacteria > Bacillota > Negativicutes > Selenomonadales > Selenomonadaceae > Centipeda. The sequence goes on along the minus strand of CAUVVR010000029.1, from coordinate 12,767 downwards.
ACATCGTTGCCGAAGTCCAGCAGCTCGCCCGCCATCGCCTTGTCCAGCCCGTAGATATGGGCAATACCGTCGCCGACCTCAAGAACGGTGCCGACATCGTTGACGTTCAGATCGACATCATAGTTCTTGATTCGTTCCTTGATTATGGAAGTAATCTCTTCCGGATTCATTTTCATATTTCGCTGTCACCCCGCTAGTTCGCCATTAACTCTGCTGTCATTGCTGCGAGACGCCCCTTGATGCTGCCGTCGATGCGGCGGTCGCCGATGCGCACCACCACGCCGCCGATGAGCGAGGGATCGCGGTGCTCGCGCAGGGATACCTGCTTACCCGTGATGCGTTCGAGTTTCTCCGTCAGCTCCTTCAGCTGCGCGGGTGCGAGCGCGTCCACCGTCGTGACATCCGCCACGGCGATACCGAGCTTCTCGTTCGAGAGCTGACCGAAGATCGCGTGGATCGCGTCGAACACCATCATGCGCCGCTTGTCGATGAGCAGCAGGAGGAAGTTCAGCACCGTCTCACGCACGCCGCCCTCGAACACCTCCTTCAGGAGGGACTTCTTGTCCTCCGGCTGGATGTTCGGATTGCAGAGATACGCCTTCAGCTCCGGGCAGTCATGATAGAGCTGCTGCACCTTCGCGAGATCCGCACCGTACTCTTTGAGCGCGTTGTCCTCACAGGCAAGCTCGAAGATCGCGCGTGCGTACTTGCGTGCAAGTTCCATGTTCAGCATGGCGCATCACCAATCTTGTTCGCGTCGAGTTTTGCGATAAACTCGCCGATGATGGCATCGTTGTCCTGCGCCTCCAGATTTTTCTGGATGATCTTACCCGCTGCCATGAGCGACAGGGCGACAACCTCCGCCTTCAGCTGCTCAACCGCCTGCGCACGCTCGCGCTCCATCTGCAGCTCATTCGCCTTCTTCATCTGTTCGATCTCACGCTTCGTTGCCTGGATACTCGCCTCGCGCTCCTCGCTGGCACGCTTCTCCGCCTGATCGACGATTTCCTGCGCCTTCGTACGCGCGGCAGCAAGCTGCGCCTTGTACTCACTGAGCGTCGCCTCTGCAGCAGCCGCATCCGCGTCCGCCTTTTCGATGCTCTCGGCGATCTTCGCTCTGCGCTCATCCATCATGCGGACAATCGGCTTGTACGCCACCGCACGCAGGAGTGCAACGAGAATCAGGAAGTTGATGATTTGGACAGGCAGCGTCCCGTTGAGATCAATCAGCCCTTGCGTAATTTCACTCAATTCCTATGCCCCCTTTGCAAAATCCGTGCAATTCATTCTTCTTAGTGAATCAGCGGATTTGCATAGAGCATGATGATACCGAAAACGACGCCGATGATGGCAAGTGCCTCGATCAGACCGACCGAGATCAGTGTACGCGTAAAGAGAACGCCGCCCGCCTCCGGCTGACGTGCCAGACCCTCGATGAAACGACCCGTGACAAGACCGTCACCGATGCCCGCGCCGATCGCGGCAAGACCAAAGCAGAGACCCGCACCGATAAGAGCGCCTGCGACCATGATTGCGTTTTCCATGAAAAGATCCTCCTTAAACAGTTGAACAAAATCTTAGATTGTGTGCATGTTGCACGAGAAAGCTTAGTGACCGCCGTCGGCTTGGGGTGATGAGCATTAAACGAGGTGGTTCAGATTGGCACAGATTTTTTGTCCTATCAAGAAGACAAACCGGACGCATAGCGGAACCTATGCGGAGGATTTGTCGACGCAGAGAGGGCGAAAAAGATGCACCAAAATGAGCCGCTGAGTTAATGGGCATCGCCCTTAATTGCTGCTCCAATATAAGCCGTGGAGAGCATCGTAAAGACCAGCGCCTGCACAATGCCGACGAACACACTGAACGCCAGCCAGATCACCGAGGGGATGGTGGAGCCATTCCCGAGAAGCTGCAGCAGGATGTGAATCAGAATCTCACCCGCCAGAATGTTGCCGAATAGACGAAACGACAGCGTGATCGGTTTCGCGACCTCCTCGACAATGTTGATGATGATGAACGGTGCGACCGGCTGGAAGAAATGCGCCACGTAGTGCATCCCTTTCACCGCAAGCCCCAGCACGTGCATCATGACAATGACCAGCAGAGCCAGTCCCAGTGTGGTGTTCAGATCGTTTGTCGGCGATGCCATCGTCGGAATCAGACCGATCCAATTCGACACGAGGAGGAACAGGAACAGCGACACGATGAACGTGGACAGGAATCCACGTCCGCGCGGGCCCATGTTCTCCTCGACCTGGTCATGAAGTGCCTCAATCACCGTCTCCATCATCATCTGCCAGTTCGACGTCGGCACAACCCTGAGGTTGCGCGTAGCGAGCCAACCGATGAAGAGGACGACGACCATCGAGATCCATGTCATCACCAGCGTCTGCGAATTGAAGGTAAATCCGGCGATCTGCACTGCCTCGCGAACACCGATTTCGTGCATAACCTCTACCTCCCTCGGGGGGGATCTCCCCCAGTTACCTACCGAGGTTCTAAGAACCTCGTCTATCGGCGCGTATCGTCCGCACGATCAGCTGCACCATCATAATCGCGTGCATCAGGAGAAAGCCTCCCACCGCCGCAAAGAAATAGTGCACGCCCGTCCTCGTCGCTGCCCAGAGAACAACCCCGATCAGGACGAGCATCAGCACCAGCCCCACCTGTACCTGCGACGTTCCCGCCGCCCCCAGCCGCGCCGCACGCATCACGCGCTGCGCCAGCTGTGCAAAGTAAAGAGCTGCCGCCCCCATGCCCGCGAGCATCGCACCAACGAGCTGCAGCTCCCCCATGAGGAGAAGCGTGCCGCAGCCCATGAGTGCCGCCGCCGCAAACGAAAGGACAATCTGCCTCCGATACGCCGATAAAACCTGCCTCATATTCCTCCTCCGACCGCACGCAATGTAATCCGAAAAGACGCAAGAAAATCGCCCCCGCATTCCCCTGTGGATTGCAGAGCCGCACATCGCGTACCGCCTTCGTTGAATATCAGTACCCCTATGACATTCGACGCAAAGAATAAAATCCCTTCCACATCTGTATACATTTGTGGAAAATTTCACAAATTTTCCCGTCAACATCATAAGGTGTGGCTACATTCGCACAATAATGCAACTCATAGCCTTTATCACACATTATACGGACTTCTCGTCATTTCCGCAACCTCATTTTAATAGTTCTTTTCAATTTAATATTGTAATGTGAGATTAGGGAATCGCTGATAAAATGGGAAAAATGCAGAGGAGCTCCCCGATCGGCACGCATCAGCGCAACGGAGGGAGGATCTTGACCAACAAACAAACACCACCGAAAGGAGCACATACATGACCATCGAGGGAGCCGTCATCATCGAGAAGGGCGTGACCTTCGCCATCATCCACGTCGCTCCCGAAGTCACGCGCTACACCATCAAGTCGACACAGACCCGACGCGCCCTCATGCGCTTCTTTCCAGGCATGCCGATCATCCTCATGAACCTCACCAACGACGGCAAGCCCCAATACTACGGGCGCAAGGACATCGTGGATTTTTTAAGCAGCATTCGCCTGAACCAAATCCCGTGGAAGAAGTATCATATCGTGTAGTTCTTCCTTGACCCAAACACGCATTAGTGTGTATAATCTACGCAAAGGGAGGCGTGCCTATGACGACGGCGGAACTCGTGCGGCTGCTCAAGAAGAATGGCTGCATATTCATCGGACACAACAAGCGTCACGATATGTACCGAAGCCCCATCACAGGCGACACCTTTATGGTCGGCCGCCATCCAAGCGAGGAGGTTCGCACCGGCACACTGCACAAGATTTTAAGAGATGCGGGCATCTCCATTCGATAAAGGAGGATTCTCCATGAAATACATCTATCCCGCCATCTTTACCGAGGAGGAGGACGGTATCCTCGTTGACTTTCCCGATCTGCCGAACTGCTACACGGACGGCGCAAATCTCGAGGAGGCATTCGAGAACGCCGAGGACGCGCTCGCTCTTGCACTCTGGCATCTCGAGGAGGAGCGTGCCGATATACCAGTGCCGTCTGCTCCCGCAGCTCTCACAGTCCCAAAGAGTGCCTCCGTCGCCCTCGTGCGCGCGGATACACTGCCCGTACGTCAGATGAACGATACGCGTACCGTGCGCAAGAACGTCACCCTCCCTAGCTGGATGGACACCCTTGCACGCGAGCGCAACATCAACTTCTCGAAACTCCTGCAAAATGCGATCCGCAAAGAGTGCGGTATTGGTGTCTGATACCTGTTCCCCCATCGAAAAAGCGCAGCCACACACGCGGCTGCGCTTTTCTGTTTTCAGATATACGTTTTACTCTGCCGGGATGATGAACGAGAGGGAGCTGAAGATCTTCTTCGTCACGATCGGATTGTCCGTCGGGAATCCGACCTCGACGCCGATGACATTGAGCCCGTTGTTTGCAATGCGCACAGAGATTTCGCCGTTCGCATCCGCCTGCATCTCATTGGTGAGGTCGCCAAGCACATCCGCGATCACGGGCGCATTCGCATACGGCGCACCGTCCTTGTAGATGCGCAGACGGAGCGTATCGCCGCGCCGCAGCGTCAGCGGGTTCACCTCGGGCACAATCTGGATCGGCACATTGTAGATGCCCGCTGGCTTCACAGCCTCGTTCCAGTAGTGCACATTGTACTTGTAGGCATAGGTCACTGCCTTGAGATTCTCGATGCCCGAGAAATCACGCGTCGGGATCACCTTGCCGTCCGTCGTCTTTGCAAAATAGCCGTAGTCAAAGAACGTCGCCGTCACGCCGAGATCCTCGCCCGGCACAATGCTGATGTTCTTCTCGCCGTCCACGCGCTCCACCGTCGTCGGCTGGAAGTTCACGTCATACGCGTCAATGCGCTGCACGCACGCCGGGTCATACGCATTGTCGAGCGGCCCCTCGCCGAGCACGAGCGTCTTCATATCAACGCGGTTCGCAAAGAATACACCGTGCGCATCCGCAGGAGCGGCATACATACCAAGTCCCATCGCCGCGCCGAGCATTGCTGCCAAAAACTTTTTCTTCATCGAATATCCTCCCATCGAAACAAAAAAGAATTATGGGAACTGTCCCATCATTATACCTATTATAGTATAATTGATTTCCACTTGCAATAATCAAATCTTCTTTTTTACTTCACAGTCCTCTCATTAAATACTAATCATATTCTTATCATTCTCTATTCTTTATTTGAGATATTCAACATGGAAAAGACTATAGAGGAGGAATATGTATGCACATTGTAAAATCCTTCGCCCTTGCCGTTCTCATGCTCGCGCTTGCCGTCTGCACGGTTGGCACGGGTGAGGCGGCACAGTGGGACGGCGGCACGATCCGCGTCGTCGGTCTCGGTGTCGCCCCCGCGGGGACGAGCGGCACGCAGGCCGAGGCGCTTGCCCGCCGCGCAGCAATCTCCGATGCCTATCGCCAGCTCGCCGAGCAGGTGAACGGCGTAAACGTCGATGCCTCGACCACGGTTGAGAACCTAATGCTTGCGAACATGACCGTCCGCACCCATGTCAGCGCCCTCATCAAGGGTGTCGAGATTCGCGAGGAAAAGGCACAGCGTGACGGCTCCTACACCGTGACACTGGAGCTCCCCGTCTATGGCAGCGGATCGCTCGCCAGCACGGTCTTCGCGCCGAATATGGCACGCGAGCCATGGACACCGCCGGCGACAGTCTACACGCCCTACACACCGCAGAACTACGACACGACAGGCTACGGCACGTATGACCGCGCACAGATGCAGAACAGCGCAGCGAACCGTGTGACGGCACCGACACCGCTCCGCCCGAGCACTCCCGCTGCGGTAGAAAACCCACTCCGTCCGACGCAGCCTGCAGTGACAACACCTGCTGCACCGACCGAGCCCGCACAGCTTCGTCCGACGCATCCGACACCGCAGACTTCGACAATGCCCGACGCGTCCGCACCTACCGTGCAAAGCCCCGTCACCCCTGCGCCCACGGTGCAGCCCCCCGCAGCCCCCGTTGCGCCCGCTCCCATCCCCGCGCCCACTCCTGCTCCCGCAGTACAGACACCGATCGCCCCCACGACACCACCCGCAGAGATCGTTCCCACAGGTCAGGCAGTCGGCGGCTACACGGGTGTCATCATAGACTGCACGGGGCTGGGACTGCGTCCTGCCATGAGTCCCGTCATCAAGGCAGAGAACGGCCGCCCCATCTACGGCTACAAGAACCTCGACAGTGACAAGGTCGTCGCAAGCGGCATGGCATCCTACGCACGCAGCGATGCGGATGCAACGCGCGCGGGTACCAATCCCCTGCGTCTGCGTGCCGTCTCCATCGATGGCGGCGCAAACCCCGTCCTCTCCGCGAACGATGCGAACCGCCTCCTCCTTGAGAACAACGCGAGCGGCTTCCTCGACGCGACCAACGTGGTGTTCCTGCGCTGAGAACAGCCTTCTGAAAGCCCTGCAAAATTTGTGACATTTATCACGAATTTTGCAGGGTTTTTGTGTTATACTATACAAGATACTACAAAACAAGGGAGGGAAACACATGAAACTCAGTGCACGCAATCAGCTCAAGGGCAAGGTCGTCTCCATCGAGAAGGGTGCTGTCAACGGCATCGTCGGCATCGAACTGAAGGGCGGCGACGTCATCACCTCGACCATCAGCCTGAACGCCATCAACGAGCTCGGTCTTGCCGTCGGCAAGGAGGCATATGCCGTCATCAAGGCAACGTCCGTCATGGTCGGTGTCGATCACTAAGGGAATCACTTTCCGGTGAAAGAGGTCAGCCATGCGAGACACAAATCGTCTCGCATGGCTGACCTTTTTTGATGCACACGAAAGCCCCGCCCTACGACGATACATCGTAGGGCGGGGCTTATGTTATGTCATCACAAACATCGCAGGAATTGTTTGATCTGCATCACACCGTCACGGATGTGCCGGAATCATCCAGCTCAGGATCGGTGTAGACTGCAGCGCCACAATGGCAGAGACAAAGATCAGCAGGAAGATACTGTGTTTTACCGTAAACCGCAGGAGTTCGGACTCTCTTCCCAAGAGACCGACGGATGCCGCCGCAACCGCGATGGACTGCGGAGAGATCATCTTACCTGTGACACCGCCGGATGCGTTCGCCGCCATGGCGAGCAGCGGGTCAACACCGATGCGGCTTGCCGCCACCTGCTGGAGTTTACCGAACAGGAGGTTGCCCGACGTATCCGAGCCGGTGATGAACACGGCAATCCACCCGAGCGCCGCCGAGCAGAACGCAAACGCATTGCCGGTCGCAGCAAGCGCACTGCCGAGAGTGTTCGTCATACCCGATGCGTTCATGACGTATGCAAAGCCGACGACGAAGCAGATGGAGAGCAGCGCGAGCTTGATCTCCTTGAACGTGTCAATCGCCACCGCAAACATATCGCTCCAGCTGATCCCGATCACGAACTTCGAGAGGATCGCAGCCACGAGAATTGCCGTGCCTGTTGCACCGATAAAGTCGAGCTTGAACATCGCCGCAATCGGCTGCTGCGAGATGGAGCTGACAATGTTGTTGTGGATGAGCGGAACCGCATACTGGATGACAAAGGGTTTGAACAGAGCCTTCACAGGTGCGAGCGTCCAGACCGAGATCGAGATCGTCAGGATCAGGAACGGCGACCATGCGGAGATGATCTGTCCCGTCGTATAGGACTTCGGTGTCACGGACTGCTCCGGCTCACCCTCAAACTTCCACGTGGTCTTGGGCTTCCACACCTTCAGCAGAGCAACGGTACAGACGAGTGAGACGAGTGCGGACAGGATATCCGGGAGCTCCGGCCCCATGAAGTTCGAGCTGAAGAACTGCGAGACCGCAAACGAACCGCCCGCCACGACAACCGCCGGCAGAACCTCAAAGACACGCTTGAAGCCCGCCATCGTCACAACGAGATAGAACGGAATGAATATGGAGACGAGAGGCAACTGACGACCAATCATCGCTGCGATATCCGTCGCAGGAATCGGCGTGCCGTTGGCGTATACGCCGAGACCGTCCATAACCGTGACCGGAACACCGACCGCACCGAACGCAACCGGAGCCGTGTTCGCCAAAAGGCAGATACCTGCTGCATACAGCGGCTTGAATCCGAGACCGACGAGCAGTGCCGCCGTGATGGCAACCGGTGCGCCGAAGCCCGCCGCGCCCTCCAGGAATGCGCCAAAGGAAAAGGCGATAAGCAGTGCCTGGATACGGCGGTCATCCGTCAGGGAGATAACACTATCACGAATGATATCAAAGTGGCCCGTCTTGACCGTCATCTTGTAGAGAAAGACCGACATCCAGATGATCCAGCCAATCGGAAGGATACCATATATGATACCCTGCAGGGCTGCCATGCCCGCAAATCCCGCCGGCATTTCGAACGCGACACAGGCAATGACCATCGCGATCAACATCGTTGTCATACCGGTCAGCCAGCCGCGCACCTTGAACCCTGCCAAGGCGACTAGGTAGTATAAGATAGGAATAAGCGCAACGAACGCCGACAGGTAAAGATTACCTGAAACGGGCTCTAACAGCTGAACGAAAGTTTCCATGCTTCCTCCTCTGCATTATTCGACAAAATTCGGGCGAATCAAAAGAGATAACTCGTCCGATTCGCCCGAACTTTCCGGCAGCACTTAGAGCGTCTTATACGCCTCTTCCAGCGTATTTTTAAGCGTCGTAGCGGAGTTCTTCATCTTTGCGAGCTCCTCATCCGACAGCTCCATCTCGACGATCTCGCGGATGCCCTCACGGCCGATGATGGCAGGGACACCGATGTAGAGATCATTGACACCGTACTGCCCTTCGCAGTATGCACTGACAGCCAGCTCCGTGTTCTCGTCACGGAGAATTGCCTTGACGATAGTGAACAGCGAAATACCGATTGCATAGTAGGTTGCACGCTTGCGGTTGATGATCTCGTAGGCGGCGCGCATAACACGCGTCTCAACATCCTTGAAATCCTCCGCCTTGAACTTCTTACTCGAGGCAAGGAACTTCTGGAACGGCTTGCCGTATACATAGACGTTGCTCCATGCGGCAAACTGCGTATCGCCGTGCTCGCCGAGGATATAGCCGCGCACGCTGTTCGGCGCAATATCCAAAATGTCGCCGAGCATATAGCGGAAACGCGACGTATCGAGCGTTGTGCCGGAGCCGACCACGCGATTCTTCGGGAAGCCCGTAAACTTCTGCAGAGCGTTCGTCAGAACATCGACAGGGTTGGATGCGATCACCAGCACGCCGTCAAATCCGGAGGCAACAATCTGCTCGGACATATCCTTGACCGCCTTGATGTTCTTATCCACCAACTGCAGACGCGTCTCACCCGGCTTCTGCGGCAGACCGCCGCAGATGACGATGACATCCGCATCCGCACACTGCTCATATCCGCCTGACGTGACCTTGATGGGAGGAACCAGTGCGCCTGCGTGGTTCAAATCCATCGCTTCGCCTTCTGCCTTCTCAGGGAAGAAATCGATCAGTCCGAGTTCCTCGCAAAGGCCGCTCGCGTAAAGCTGATACGCAAAGCTCATTCCGACCATGCCCGCACCGACAAGCACAACTTTTCTGTTCTTTGCCTTCATAAATTTTCCTCCAATTATCTAGCTTCTTTGCGAGTGTGGCCACACTTTCGCATATCTCGGTCTCTATTATATTCAATAAAGAGAAAAAAAGCAATAAAAATTTTGACTTTTTGGGTGATTTTTGAAACACTTGATATCCGCTATCAAGTCGAATCATTCCCCACGCTGAATTTGCAGTGTCTCAGCCGCCTGTTTTCTCCGCTTCATTCGCGTGCCGCTTCGGCGGGCGCGGGTGATAGAGACTCCAGTTCCAGTGAATCGCCGCAAAGCGGATCATGAGGACGAGGAGAAACGCGAGCCACGAGTCCGCCTCCACCCCGAGCGTAAAGCGCAGCGCACAGAACACAAACGCCCCCACGAGCGATGCCGCCGCATAGACCTCGGCATAGAGCACAACGGGCATCCGCTGGGCGAGCACATCGCGGATCATACCGCCGCCGACCGCTGTCGTCGCTGCGAGCAGGATCGGCAGCACATAGCTGTCGTCCCCACCCACGCGTACCCCCGTCAGCGCACCCGTGATTGTAAAGGCGGCAAGCCCGATCGTATCCGACACATTGAAGATCGTGAGAAGCCGCTGGCGGCGCATACGGTGCAGCGCCGTCCACTGGTAGAGGAATGACGTTGCGAGCGCCACCCCCACCGAAAGGAGGAAATTCGTCGTATCGCGCAGCGCCATCGGCGGCGTGATGCCGACGAGCACATCGCGCACCATACCGCCGCCGACCGCCGTCGCCAGGGCCAGCACCGAGATCCCGAAAATATCCATACGGCGCGAGATGCCGACCAGTGCCCCCGACACCGCAAAGGCAAGCGTGCCGATGATATCGAACAGCCGCCACAGATCTTCTACTGCCATCGTTTCGTCCTTCCCTTAAAACGGCATTTATAAAACCTACCGTTGAAATGAATCTGCTCAGATTGGCGCAGATTTTTCGTCCTGTCAAGGAAACAAGCCGGACGCATAGTGGAACCTATGCGGAGGACTTGTTGACACAGAGAGGGCGGAAAAGATGCCCAAGCTGATCGTCAGTCCTGCGAAAAGAGATACAGCACCGTCTCAATCGGCGTGAGCGTGCCCGTCCGTGCCGAGCGGGATGTCGCCGCAAGCAGATTGCCGTCCATATCATACACCACACGCTCCAGCGTCAGACGGTACGTCTCACGTGCATCGCGGATCTTCGCCCCCGCAATCCGATAGGCGACCATCTGCTCCGCCCCCGCCGCGCGTGCCGCCGCGAGATGACTGCTGAGCCCGCTGAGCAGCCCATCCGCCGAGAACCCGCCCCCGCCCGCCGCGAACACAACCGACGCATTCTGCACATGGAGCGCGTCACGCAGCACCGCCATCATATAGGGCGCATCCTCCGCGAGCGTATCGTCCAGCTCCGTCTCAATCGGCAGGGCGTAGAGCGTCCGTCCCTCCGTGCGGTTCGGCAGCCCCATCAGAAAGAGAAACGCATTGTCCCCGCCGTACGCATCGTAGAGCTGACGAATCGCCGCGTCCACATAGACAATCATCGCGTGCGGGAACATCGCCACAGACCGCGCGGGCGACCACGGGACACGCTCCCCGAACTGCTGAAACCCGAGCGGCGCGGCAAGCAGATCCTTCATCGGATCGCCGCTCATCACCACACGGTGCAGCGTAAACCGCCCCTCATAGCGACGCACAAATGCCGCATTCCCGACTGCAGGCGCACCGAACGTCGTCACAACGAGCTGCTCAGGTGCAGCCCCCAGATCCGAAAGACGCGCCGCCGCGAGAACTGCCGCCGCCCCGCCGAGACTGTGTCCCGTCAGATAGATCCGCATCGAGGGGTGTGCACGCAGCTCCGCCGCCAACACCTCCCCTGCCGTCCGATTCCCATACGCCGGCAGCACATCCGTAAAGAGTGCCGCTTGGCAGTAGTCGAGGAAGCCACGGTGGACGAGCGGCGTCTCGCTGCGCTCCGTCACACGCATATCGCGCATAGCAAGGAACTCCGCAGGACTGTCCCCGCCGAACGCGGCACGCCCGAGCCGCAGATCCGTCCATACATCGCTCCCGCGCTCCGTCCCCGGGAAGGCGATCAGATACGTCTCAGTGCCATCCTCATCCGTCCGCACCATATGGAAGAACCGCCCGACCGTACCGCGATGCCCCTCCGTCTCATACGACGCGATCTGCCAGCCCGCCGCCACGAGACGCGCACGCAGCAGCTCCGGCAGCTCCCCGCTGTACGCCGCCTCCGATGCCGCCGCACACACGAAGCAGCGCGACGGCAGATCAGCGGGTGCAGCCAGTACGCGCACAGGCAGCAGAAACAACAGACAAAATACCAGCAGCCGCAGCATCATCGCTCCTCCTTCGCAGAAAAGTCCTTTTCTATTATATCCATATTTCATTTGAAAAAATAGTGTTTTTTCTGCACGCATTACGCCTCATTCTCATTCATTTGCAAATAATCAAATCTTGTTTTCACAATTTTGCCATAAAAGAAGTCGTAAATAAATTTTTCTCTATGATACCCGTACAGCCTTGAAAGCACTGGGGTTTCCGCAAAATCAGGATGTTTGAACCCTGTTATTTGTGACAGTACGCTTTTTCTGAGAATATGCTACAGTGAGATTGGAGAGGAAGAATCGGCATAATTCCAGGCACCACATCGGATGTATTTATCTTGAAAGGAGTCGATTATCATGAAACACCATTCTCAGCGCAGCAAACGTCCCCCATCACGGACACTTGCCCCACGCATCCTCACCGCACTCGCGGCAGGCGCGGTGCCCCTCGGCGCACTTCCCTCTGCGTACACCGATGACGTTGACGATGTCGTCATATCCAGCGTCACAGAGGATCTGATCTTCCCACGGGTCAACGCGGACGTTGTGGGCAGCCTCGACGGATCGTCCGCCACCATCACCATCGGCCGGACGGGCTATGGCACGACACCACGTATCTTTATGGTCTACTCCCCCGGCAAGTTTGCCAGATGGTGTGTCGCCACCGGTGCATTATTGGATTGCGGTATAGCAGCTTCCCCCATCCGAGACGGGGGAAGCTTTTTTTGCAAAGAAACGCAACAAAAAATCGCTGTAGTTTCCTACAGCGACGATGTTTCAAATGGTGCGGTTGGTGGGACTTGAACCCACACGTCTTGTGAACACTACCCCCTC
>CAUVVR010000028.1:0-26645 GCA_963555475.1 uncultured Selenomonas sp. | reverse complement strand
GCCGAGAGCGCGATGTTGACGCCGACCTTCTCCATGAGGTCGATGTATTCGTTGCGGTCAACGCGTACGACCGTCTTGATCTTATTGTTGGAAAGATGCCGTGCGAGGAGGGCAAGCATCAGGTTCAGCTTGTCGTCCTCCGTGAGACAGACAATGACATCCGCCTCGGCGACACCTTCCTCTGTCAGGAGGTCAATGTCCGTGCCGTCGCCGCAGATCGCGAGACCTGCCGTCAGTTTTTCCGCAAGCAGCTCACAGCGTTCGCGATTTCGGTCGATTACCTTCACCTGAACCCCTTGGCGTTCAAGCCTGAGTGCCAGCGCACGCCCCGTACGTCCGGCACCGATGATGGCGGCACGCGTTAGTTTATGTGTGTCGCTCGGCACGAGGCTATGGCTGAACTCCTCAATGCGTTCGGGCAGACCGATGAAGTAGGCGTTGTCCCCCGGGAGGAACATATCGTCGCCGTGCGGGATGATCATGCGATGGTCGCGGAAGATGAGCCCCGCGAGTACGCCGTGCGGCAGTGTCAGCTCCTTGAGCGGCTTGCGTGCGATGGCGGAGCGGCGGCGAATGCGCGTCTCGAAAAGACGCACCTTGCCCTGTGCGAAGTCTTCCACGTTGAGTGCGGCAGGGGTCATGAGAATACGATTGATTTCGTTCGCTGTGATGAGCTCGGGATTCAGTACGAGGTCGATGTCGAAGTTTTCCTTGAGATAGCGTCCTGCATCCACTGTAAAACTCATGTCGCGGATGCGGGCGATCGTATGCTTGACCCCATGTTTTTTCGCCAGAACACAGGCGACAATGTTCACCTCATCGCTCTCTGTCACGGCGATGAGGATGTCCGCGCTCTTGATGTCGGGGTCGTTCATCGTGAGCGGGCTGGTGATGTTTGCCTCGATCGTCAGCACGTCGAGGGTCGTCTTTGCTGCCTCAAGCTGGCTCTCCTCACCGTCCACCACCACGACATCCATACCCTCATCCGAGAGCAGCGCGGCGATGCTGTAGCCCAGCCGTCCCGCTCCCGCAATTACAATACGCACAATGAGCCCCTCCTGCATTACCAATTAAAATACGAAAAGTATACCATAGATTCGTGGCAAGTAAAACTAAAAATGAAGTCCGATCACTTTTCTGGTTCTTGTTGCAGCAAGGAAACAAATCTTGTGTCGGCCGCACAGATCAGCGGTTTCTTCCAAAATCCTGCGGTACATCCATATACCCCTTTGCGGCTTCCTCCTCCATGCGCTCGGCAGCGCTGTGCAGCCTTGTGAGCGCGGAGAATGGGGCGAACTGTCCCGCGCGGTCATGGAGGGACATGGGAGGATGTGTCTTTGAGATGGGGCGCGGCAGATGGATGATGTCTGCGTAGTCCTCGATTTTGCGCTGCATCGCATGCTCCTCTCTGTTATGCCTTGTGTCCGCCGATCTGAGCATTGCGTTGGCGTGCTGTTGCTCCGTCGAAGAAATTCGCTCCGCGCAGGATGGCGTTCTTTCCGTATGCTTTCTTGATGGCGACGATTGCATCCTGCAGTGCCTTTTCCTTTGCCCGAGTGGCTTCCTCCTCGGGTGAGAGGGCCTTTTCGGTCGCCTCCTCGGGGGTGAACAGCGACATCTGCTCGACGGTGGAGGCACGCTGCTCCTCCGTCATCAGATGCTGCGCGGAGACGGTGATGCGCCGGATGAGAAGCGCGGGATTGACGATCTCGTCAAAAAGCTCTGTCAGTGCCTTCATGATCGTCTGTGTCGATGTGCCGCGCTCGATGAATGTCCTGCCGTGTGCCGGCCACGGAACTTTTCTCCCATAGCGGTCTGTTCGGATGCGGCCGTGATAGTGGTCGCGTATCTCGGGGCGGGTCAGACATTCGATGTCATAGCCGATGGTGAGCTCGAGGCGGTCACTTGTGAGACGTTTTTCTGCGAGCTCGATTGAGATGATATCCGCCATCTCCCAGACAACGAGGCGTGCCTTCTGCGGCGTATATGGATGCTGCAGAACCTGTCCGCGGTGTATGCTGCGTGACTTCGGACGGTAGTTCTTGATGTCTTCCATACGTGTGGATTCATAGCCCCATGCGTGGTCGATCAGTAGCTCCGCCTGTACGCCGAAGAGGCGGTAGAGGAGTTCCTCGTTGTGGCGTGTATGCGCCCTGCCGAGTGAGCAGCGTGCGATATCGCCCATCGTATAGAGCCCGTTCTCCTCAAGCCGTCGCGCATAGCCTCTGCCGACACGCCAAAAGTCCGTGAGCGGACGATGTGTCCAGAGCAGTCTGCGATAACTCATCTCGTCCAGCGTCGCGATGCGTACACCGTCGGCATCCGGCTTCATGTGTTTTGCTACGATGTCCATTGCGACCTTTGCGAGGTAGAGATTCGTCCCGATGCCCGCAGTTGCCGTAATGCCTGTCTCGTGCAGCACCTCGCGGATGAGTCGCATGGTGAAGTCGTGCGCTGAGATCTTTCCCGTGTAGAGATAGCTTGTCACGTCGATGAACACCTCATCAACGGAGTATATGTGGATGTCCGCAGGGGCAATATGCCGCAGATAGACCCCATAGATTCGCGTACTGTAGTCCATGTAGAGTGCCATGCGCGGTGGGGCGATGTGATAGGCGATGCCGAGTTCGGGATGCGCTGCGAGTTCTGCTGCATCCATTGTTTCGCTTGTGAGCGTCCTCTGTGGGGCTCGGTATCTGCGCCGTGCGTTTGCCTGCTCGATGGCGCGGATGACCTCGAATAGGCGCGGTCGACCGCCGATTCCGTGCGCCTTGAGTGCGGGGGAGACGGCGAGGCAGATGGTCTTGTTTGTACGGCTCTCATCCGCGACGACAAGATGCGTCGTCAGCGGGTTCAGTCCGCGCTCTATGCATTCGACCGAAGCGTAGAATGCCTTGAGGTCGATTGCGATATAGGTACGTTCCTTCGGTTTCATCGTCATCCCTCCTAGCGTGCAGTATAGCACGAATGTTTGTTGTTTGTAAATTGAAGAAGGAAAAATAGGGGAGATGTCGAATCACACTAAGGAACAAGAAAAGGAGCGGAACAATATGAAGATCATTGTGACGGGCGGTGCCGGGTTTATCGGTGCGAATTTCATTTACCACGAGCTGCGTGAACATCCTGAAGATCGTATTGTCTGCTATGATGCGCTGACGTATGCGGGGAATCTGGCAACGCTGGACGCGGCGCGGAAGTATCCGCAGTTTTCGTTTGTGCGTGGGGACATCGCCGATCGTGTGGCAGTCTATGCGCTCTTTGAGCGTGAACAGCCGGACATCGTTGTAAACTTTGCAGCGGAGTCCCATGTCGACCGCTCGATTGAAAGCCCCGAGATTTTCTTGCAGACGAACATCATTGGGACGAGTGTACTGCTCGATGCCTGCCGCAAGTACGGAATCAAACGGTATCATCAGGTCTCGACGGACGAGGTATACGGTGATCTTCCGCTCGACCGCCCCGACCTGCTCTTTACGGAGGAGACATCGCTCCATGCGTCCAGTCCATACTCCTCGTCCAAGGCATCTGCCGATCTCCTCGTGCAGGCGTATGCGCGTACCTACGGCGTGCCTGTTACCATCTCACGCTGCTCAAACAACTACGGTGCGTTCCAGTTCCCCGAGAAGCTCATCCCGCTCATGGTAATTCGTGCCATGCATGGGGAGAAACTGCCCGTCTACGGCGACGGACGAAATGTGCGCGACTGGCTGCATGTCGACGATCATTGCAGTGCCATCGACGCGATCCTGCGGCGTGGGACGGAGGGCGAGGTCTACAACATCGGCGGACATAACGAGCGTTCGAATATCGCGGTCGTACGTACAATTCTCGCTGCGCTTGGCAAGGGGGAGGAGCAGATCAGCTACGTCGAAGACCGCAAGGGCCATGACCGCCGCTATGCAATTGATCCGACGAAGATCGGGTGTGAGCTTGGCTGGCAGCCCGCGACGAAGTTCGATGACGGCATTCAGACGACGATTGCGTGGTATCAGGAGCATGAGGCGTGGTGGGCGGACATCCTGAATGGTGCATATGAGAAGCGCAACGCGCAGACATGACGGCGTGCCTGTGAAATTCAGCCTTGACAAGGCACAGGCTTTTCGCTATACTACCCTTTATCAGCGCAGTACGCGCGGGGGCATAGCTCAGCTGGGAGAGCGCTTGCATGGCATGCAAGAGGTCAGGGGTTCGATCCCCCTTGTCTCCACCATATTGAAAATGAACGGATGTGAGAGCAGAATCTCGCATCCGTTTTTTGTCGCGTGGAGCTGTGTCGTTCAATAGCCGGAAAATGACGATAAAATAGACTTTTGATAGTAAATGTGTAAGGGAGGCGATGGTGTGCTGTGTTTTTCGGGCGTATCCGTGGACTATGGAGCGGGCGAGGATGCCGTACACGCGCTTGCGGATACTTCGCTCTGTGTGGAGCGGGGAACGGTGCTCGCACTCATCGGCGCGTCGGGCTGCGGCAAGTCGACGCTGCTGCGCGTGGGGGCGGGGCTGATCCGTCCGACGGCGGGCACGGTGACGAGCGAGGGGGCTCCTATCGATCCGCGTATGCTGCGCATCGGTTTTCTGCCGCAGAACTACGGTCTGCTCGCGTGGAAGACCGTTCGCGAAAACATCCTGCTCGGCGTGCAGATCAAGGGGGAATGGAATGTACAGCGGATGAACACATTCGATGAGATTGTCTCGGATCTCGGGCTGACCGAACTGCTCACACGCTATCCGCGTGAGCTCTCGGGAGGCCAGCAGCAGCGCGTGGGGCTTGCGCGCGTCTTCCTGCTCGCGCCTGATCTCCTGTTGATGGATGAGCCGTTCTCCGCGCTCGATACGATCACGCGCGAGTCGATGCAGGAGGTGTTCCTCTCGCTCTGGCAGAAGTACGGCGTTACCACTATGCTCGTGACGCACTATGTGGAGGAGGCACTGACACTTGCAGGGCGGATTGCTGTCATGACGGGCACACCGGGGCGCGTCACCGAGATCATCGACAACCCGTTTGCGGGCGACCTTGTACATCGTTCCTCGCCGGAGTTCTTTGCGATGGGGCAGCGATTGCGTGCAAAGATTGCGGGGTGCGGTGTGTGATGAGCAGAATTTCATTTCGGATGTTCGCACTCGGCATCTGTCTCTGTCTCGCACTCTGGGCGGGTATGGTATACCTCCTCCAGATGCCTGTGATTCCTTCGCCCGTGCAGGTGCTCCTTCGTCTCGCGGCGAAATTCCCCGATACGATCGCCGTTCATGCGGGCTACAGTCTTATGCGCATCGTACTTGGTCTCTTTGCTGCCGTTGCCGTGGGCTACCCTGTCGGCGTGTTGATGGGATACTTCCCGCGCGTGAACCGTCTGCTTGCTCCTCTCCTCTATCTGACCTATCCCGTGCCGAAGATCGCCCTGCTGCCCGTGGTCATGCTGCTCTTCGGTGTGGGGGAGTGGAGCAAGCTGATCCTCGTGTTTCTCATCATTGTCTTTCAGGTTGTCGTCGCCGTGCGTGATGCCGTGGCGGCGATTCCTTCAGAGACGTATGCGCCGCTGCGTGTCCTCGGAGCATCGTTCGCGCAGATCGTGCGCCATATCATTGTGCCCGCCTCTCTGCCGAAGTTTATCACAGCTGTCCGCGTGGCAATGGCGACGGCGATCTCCGTCCTTTTCTTTACAGAGACGTTCGGTACGCAGTACGGTATCGGCTACTACATCATGGACGCATGGCTGCGCGTGAACTACCTCGATATGTACGCCGGCATCGTCGTTCTCAGCGCGATGGGACTGCTGCTCTTTATTCTGCTCGATTGGACAGAACGCAGGATGTGCGCATGGAATCATACATCGTGATGAACAGTGGGGGGCTCGCCGTGAATACTTCTTCTCAATATCTTTACAACGACCTGTGAAAAATGGTAAGATGGGCGCGTGAGTTTATGCCGCATGGCATTCTTTTGGAAAAGGGTGGTACGCAAAGATGAACGAGCTTCTCTATAAGATTCCCGCCAATACACCGCGTGAAGAGGTGATTCGTCTGCTCAAGGCGCATCCCGAGGTACGGTTTGTTTCGCTCGTCGGCATCGACATGGCGGGCAACGATACGGACGAGAAGATTCCCGTGCGGATTTTCATTGAGGATATTGAGAAATTCTATAACGGAACTGCCGTGCAAACGGATGGTTCCTCCGTTGTCCTGCCGAAGATCGCGACGATCAACAACGCGAAGGTGGATCTTCCGATTGATCCTGCGGTCAACTGGTTTGTGGACTATGACCCCGAGGGGGTGGATGAGGAGACAGGGCTGCCGATTGGGACGCTGCGAATTCCCTCGTTTATCATTCACGAGGAGAAGCGTGTCGATTCGCGTGCGGTACTTGTGGATACGCTCGCCTATGTGAAAGCGGAACTCCTCGACTTCTTCCATGCCAATCCGAAGATTTCGGGTGCGCCCTCTCTGAATGGTGCGGACATCGTGGACATTGCGTTCACGTCGGCGACGGAGCTCGAATTCTGGGTCAAGACACCGCTTGACGATAACGCATCCATCGAGGAGATGTCCGCTTCGCAGGTGATGAATGAGCAGTATTGGGAGCGCACGCATGGGGCAGTTCGCACGGCACTCGAGGACTGTCTCATCCAGCTCGACAAATACGGATTCCACATGGAGATGGGACACAAGGAGGTCGGGGGGCTCAAGGCGCAGATCGACGAGAGCGGCCGCATGACGCACGTCTGCGAGCAGATCGAGATTGACTGGCAGTATGATGGTGCCGTGCAGGCGGCGGACAATGAGCTGTTCGTCCGCACCTTTGTCCGAGAGATCTTTCGTCTCTACGGGCTTGAGGTCAACTTCAAGGCGAAGCCGCTCATCGGGCTCGCGGGCAACGGCGAGCACACACATCTCAGCCTCGCTGCGATTACGAAGGACGGCAAGCGGCACAGCCTCTTTGCTGCCGACGATCAAAATGCGGACTATATGAATGCGGTCGGCTACGGCGCACTGATGGGTCTGCTCAAGAACTATGAGGCGATCAACCCGTTCGTCTCCGCGACAAACGACGCATTCAACCGCCTGAAGCCGGGCTTTGAGGCACCTGTCTGCGTTGTCACCTCGTTCGGTGCATCGCCTGCAATTCCGTCACGCAACCGTACGGTGCTCGTGAGCCTCATCCGTGACCTCAAAAATCCGCTTGCGACGCGCTTCGAGCTGCGCGCGACGAATCCGTATTCCAATACCTACCTTGTCATTGCCGCATCGTATCTTGCAATTCTCGACGGCATTAGGCACACGGCAGAACATACGACAACAGAACTGCTTGCGGAGCTGTCGAAACAGCCAGGCGAGGAGGGCTTTTACCTCGAGAAAGACCGCGCCTATCGGAGCGAGGAGGACGTGTTCGAGCACTATACGGCGGACGAGCGCGACGCGCGCTTCGGCAAGCCGCCCGCGACGGTCTGGGAGAATATGCTCGGCTTCGATCTCTATCCCGAGAAGGTGGCGGTGCTCACACAGGCGCATACGCTCCGCCCGCAGATCATCGACTCGTTCCGTACGGGTGCTCTCCTGCGCTGGAAGATCGAGCTCATAAGCCGTATCATCCCCGAGAACCGCAACATCGTCCGCCGCATGACGGAGATCAAGAGCGACTTCGTGACGGATCAGGATGCTTATATGTGGAACAAGATCCACGATCTGCGCATCTACCTTGCAAAGGACACGATTGATGACAAGGCTCTTTTTACGCTGCTCATCAAGGCTCTCAATGAGGGCGATTATCCGACTGCGTCTGCGTTGCAGCTTGAGATGTATGCGAAGATGGAGGAACTCAAGGAACTCTACGACGCGTATAAAAAGAATATGATCTGAGTTTGTGGCTCTGTCGAAATATCGGCAGAGCTTTTTCTCAAAAATAAAAGTCAAAAAATCAAAATTTATATTTGACTATTTGACTTTATCTGGTATAATAAGCTCATAAACATGAAATGAATTGTGGAGGGACACATTATGGAACAGGATAAATACACAGCGCGCACGCTCGCGGCACTGCAGTCGGCACAGCAGATTGCGGCGATGCGCTATCATCAGGAAATCACGTCGGTGCATGTACTGCTCGCACTTGCAAAGGAGCCGGAGGGGTTGCTCGCAACCATCTTCGATGTCTGCGGTGTTGACCTGCCGCTGCTCAAGGCACGTCTCGAAAAGGAGCTTGCCGCCATTCCGAGCGTGCGCGGGACGAATCGTCTCGGCATGGGGATGGATATGGTGCGCGTGCTCGGACGTGCCGAGGAACTGGCGAAGTCGATGAAGGACGAGTACGTCTCGACCGAGCATCTGCTGCTCGCGCTCATCACGGATGGGAGCGACGAGGTGCAGGTGATTGCGCGTGAGTTCCGGCTGACGAAGAGTGCGGTACAGGACGCGATCCAGAAACATCGCAAGCAGAACGTTACGAGCGACAACCCCGAGGAGGGCTACCAGTCGCTCGAGAAATACGGGCGCGATTTGACAGCGGCGGCGCGTGCGAACAAGCTCGACCCTGTGATCGGGCGTGACGAGGAGATCCGCCGATCGATTGAAATTCTCTCGCGCCGTACGAAGAACAACCCTGTGCTCATCGGTGAGCCGGGTGTCGGCAAGACGGCGATTGTCGAGGGCCTTGCCCGCCGCATCGTGGCGGGGGATGTGCCAGAGTCGCTGAAGAACAAGACGCTCTACTCGCTCGACATGGGCGCACTGGTCGCGGGCGCGAAATTCCGCGGCGAGTTCGAGGAACGTCTCAAGGGTGTGCTGAACGAGATCGCAAAGTCCGAGGGGCAGATACTGCTCTTCATCGACGAGGTGCATACAGTCGTCGGCGCGGGCGCGGCAGAGGGTGCGATGGATGCGGGCAACCTGCTGAAACCGCTTCTCGCGCGCGGTGAGCTGCGCTGCATCGGTGCAACGACGCTGAACGAGTATCGCAAATACATCGAGAAGGATACGGCGCTTGAACGCCGCTTCCAGCCCGTCATGGTCGGCGAGCCGAGCGTGGAGGATACGATCTCCATTCTGCGTGGACTGAAGGAACGCTACGAGGTGCATCACGGCGTACGCATCCGCGACGCGGCACTTGTTGCGGCGGCGACACTTTCCGACCGCTACATTTCCGACCGTTTCCTGCCGGACAAGGCGATCGACCTCGTTGACGAGGCAGCGGCAAAGCTGCGCACGGAGATCGAGTCCATGCCTGCACCGCTGGACGAGATCCGTCGCAAGATCCTCCAGCTCGACATCGAGGAGGAGGCACTGAAAAAGGAGACGGACGAGACATCGAAGGAAAAGCTCGCCGCTCTTGTTGCGGAGAAGGAGCAGCTCCACGTCGAGGAAGCGAAACTTCAAGAGAAGTGGGAGAGTGAAACCCAGGCGATCCTGCGCGTGCGTGCCATCAAGAAGGAGATGGATGAGCTGCGCGGCGAGATGGAGGCGGCGGAGCGTGCCCAGAACCTCGCACGTGCTTCGGAGCTGAAATACGGTAAGATGCCGGAACTCGAGAAGAAGCTCGCGGATGAGGAAGCGGCAATTGCCGCCAAATCCGAGGGCGAGCGGATGCTCAAGGAGGAAGTCGGTGAGGAGGACATCGCGCGTGTTGTCAGCCGTTGGACGGGCATCCCCGTGACGAAGATGATGACGGGCGAGCGCGAGAAGCTGCTCCACCTTGAAGAGGTACTGCACGAGCGTGTTGTCGGGCAGGACGAGGCAGTGACGGCAGTCAGCGAGGCAATCCTGCGTGCGCGTGCGGGCATCAAGGACCCGAACCGTCCGATCGGCTCGTTTATCTTCCTCGGCCCCACGGGCGTGGGCAAGACCGAGCTTGCAAAGACACTTGCCGAATCTCTCTTTGACGATGAGCGGAGCATGATCCGCATCGACATGAGCGAATACATGGAGAAGCACAGTGTCTCGCGTCTCATCGGTGCGCCTCCGGGCTATGTCGGCTACGATGAGGGCGGCCAGCTGACGGAGGCGGTGCGCCGCCGTCCGTACAGCGTCATCCTGCTCGACGAGATCGAGAAGGCCCATCGCGACGTATTCAACGTCCTGCTGCAGATTCTCGACGACGGGCGTCTGACGGACGGCAAGGGGCGCGTCGTGAACTTCAAGAACACGGTCATCATCATGACGAGTAACCTCGGCTCGCATGAGATTCTGAGCAAGGACTATGCGGAGGCGGAGCAGGCGGTGCGTGCCCTCCTGCGTGAGTATTTCCGTCCCGAGTTCCTGAACCGCGTGGATGATACGATTGTGTTCAAGGCTCTTACAAAGGACGATGTGAAGCACATCGCTGCGATTATGCTCGCGGCGCTCAGCAAGCGGCTCGAACGGCAGACGGATATCCAGCTGACGTGGGATGCGGCGGCACTCACGGCACTTGCAGACGAGGGGTTCGACCCCGACTTCGGTGCGCGTCCGCTCCGTCGTCTGCTCACGCAGACGGTCGAGACCGCCCTCTCGAAGAAGATCATCGCGGGCGATGTGCGCGGCGGCGATACCGTGGAGCTTGGCTTTGACGGGACGGAGTTTACATTTAAGAGATTGTAAATCCAAAAGCCTGCCCCGCTTGTGGGGCAGGGGGACCGCGAAGCGGTGGAAGGGGCACAACAGGGAGCAATATGAAGGTGTATTTTCCTTCATATTGCTCCTTATTTCATTTCCGTATCAAAGGTTACAGTACTTTTTCATCGCTTTGCGTTATAATCGTCACACAGAGATGATGATGTACGATAATATAGATAAAGGAGAGAATCCATGGAAAAGGTACTCGATTTGAAAAAGACGGTTGCCGAGCTGGTGGAGGAGAATCCCGAAGTCAGTGAGATTATGGCGGGGATCGGCTTTAAGGAGATTACAAATCCCGTCGCACTGAATGTGATGGGGCGCATCATGACGATTCCGCGCGGCGCGGCGGTGAAGGGGATCGAGCTCTCGAAGGTCATCGCGGCATTTGAGGAGCGTGGATATCAGGTCATCAGTGATGATGCACAGTCGCGGCAGGGGCGCATTCGGAACTTCATCGAACGCCTGTCGGGCGGCGAGGATCTCGACTCCGTTCGTGCGGACTTCGTGCAGGAGTTCAGTCACGTTGACGCACAGGAGATCATGACGGCGGAGCAGACACTCATCAAGGAGGGCATGCCTGTCAGTGAGGTGCAGCGTCTTTGCGATGTGCATTCGGCGCTCTTTCACGGCGTGGCGAGCGAACCGCCGCCGGGGGCGCTCTCGCATGACGAGATTCACGCACAGGCGGCATCGGTGAATCCCGATGACATCGACGCGCTGCCCGAGGGGCATCCGCTCACGATCCTGCGTGCGGAGAATACGGCACTCGACGCGCTGCTCAACACGATTGAGGGCGAGCTGGACGGCGCAAAGCGTACGGATGTCATGCTCCAGCACATTCTCGCGCTCGGTGATGTGCGCTCCCACTACATCAAGAAGGAAGAGCTGCTGATGCCGATTCTCTACGATTACGGTGTCACGGGACCCTCGCAGGTCATGTGGGGCATCGACGATGAGATGAAGCGCGAACTCGCGATGATTATCAAGGCGCTCAAGGCGGATGAAGAGACACTGCCCATGTATGAGGCACGGATCCGTGCACTCACGCAGCGCATCCGAGAGATGATCTTCAAGGAGGAGAAGATTCTCTTTCCGCTCAGCCTTCGCTATTTTACGCAGATGGAATGGTATCGCTGCTATCATGACCTGCCGGACATGGGTATCTCGTTCGGCGTTCCGATTCCCGCGTGGGCAGAGGCGCAGCCGTGGCTCGATCAGGAGGCGGCGCGTCTCGCACAGTCCCAGGTGGGGGGGAAGCTCCAGTTCCCGACAGGTGAGCTGTCGATGGAGCAGCTGACGACGATCCTCCAACTGCTGCCCGTGGATATCACGTTTATCGACAAGGACGATGTCGTCCGCTTCTTCACGAACGAGGGGCAGGTCTTTACGCGCCCGCTGTCCGCACTCGGGCGGGACGTGATGAACTGCCACCCGCCCGAGATCATCCCCGTCGTGCGGAATCTGATTGCGGACTTCAAGGCGAAGAAGCGCACGCAGATGATCGTGCACCGCTACATCCGCGAGCGTCCGATCCGCGTGCAGTATCAGGCGATGTATGATAAGTCGGGCGAGTATATTGGCACGGTCGAGTTCGTGACCGACCACGCAGAACCGTTGGAAAAATTCCG
Organism: uncultured Selenomonas sp.; assembly: GCA_963555475.1. Lineage (GTDB taxonomy): Bacteria > Bacillota > Negativicutes > Selenomonadales > Selenomonadaceae > Centipeda. The sequence continues at coordinate 14,433 of CAUVVR010000028.1, read as the reverse complement.
TCGCTGAGACGTGACATAAGGATACGACAATACAATGAGTTCTTAGGCATGAACTGGCACGAAGCCGATTCATGCCTTTTTGATGGGATTCCTTTAGTCTTGACATTGTATGTTGAAGTGGATACTATAGATGTTAGAATGAAATGAGGAGGGTCAGAAATGAACAAACGGGAAGCCTATGACAAGCTTGTAAAAGATGCGCGGGCGTTCTATCAGGAACAGGATGGATCGTCTTTTCTGATGCCGCTTGATGAGACCTTTGGTGTTTGCAGCGAAATCAATCTTTATACCTATTGGCAGGGCAGAGGATATGCCGAAACGACACCAGAAATCAAATACTTGTTGGTTGGACAGGACTGGGGCAACCCATATTCTGCGCCGAAGACGTTTCAAGATAGGATCAGAGAGATTATCAGCGGAAAAGACTTACCGTATATCAGTGACGAAAAGAAAATGGACAGTGGGTTTCAAACGGATAAAAACTTGATTGAACTCTTTCGTCATTTGGGTTATGAAATTGCACAACAGCAGTACGATGAGCTTTTCTTTACGAATTTTTGCTTGGGCTATCGGCGTAAAGAAAGCAGCAGGGGTATGAAGAAGGAGCTCATGAATAACGACAGGGAGCGGTTTCGGGAGTTATGTATCATATTGCAGCCAAAGAATATTTTGTGCTTGGGACGTATGAGCTTTGAATGTGTTTATAAGGCACTTGTAAAAGGGGCCAGAATACCATATAAGGGCTATATGAAATATATCGAAGAACATCCACAGATCAACGCGGATCCTGCGTATGGGGGCGGGGTGATATACCCGCTGGCACATTGCGGCGGTCTTGGGATAAGGAATCGACCATTGGAGCAGCAAATTAAAGATTGGAAGTGGGTCGGGGAGCCCTCCAAGCAATGAGATGAAAAAGGAGGGGCTGCGATGTCTCGGCAGGAACGCAGGCGAGTCGCGGAAGAAACCATACAGGTTACGCATCAAGGCAGGTATCAAAAGCATGGAAAAACAATAGTTCTTCCCAAAGAGGACTATAGCGCAGCAATTCTCATAGATGCCAAGGAGGCAAAACGCTGTGGAGAAGTTGTAAAAAGTGGCTGCTCGATATCAGATACGCCCGATATCTACGTTTTGGATGCAGATTCTTTTGCCTGTGCCGAGGGAATGGAGAACGTCCTCGTAATGAATTTCGCCAATGCACATGTACCCGGCGGAGGGTTTCGAAACGGCGCAAATGCACAGGAAGAATGTTTGTGCAGAGAGAGTACGCTCTATCATTCCATAGGCGGCGGTGTGGCATACGAGATGTATGACTATAACAATCGTCGAAAAAATGCCTGTGATTCCGACTACATGATACTATCACCCCATGTATGCGTCTTTCGGGATCTTCATGATGATTTTTTGGATGAGCCGTTTCTGACCTCTGTCATTACGATTCCCGCGCCAAACCGCAACGGTGCGGCGCGGGAGGTTTCTCCCGCTGTGCTGTCCCGTGTAATGAAATCAAGGCTAAGGAAAATGTTTGCCGTTGCCGCAGCGCATGGGTATTCGTCTCTCGTTCTTGGCGCATGGGGATGCGGGGCATTTGGGCACGATCCATATAGCGTTGCAAAGTATTTTTATGATATTCTTATGGATGAAGGGTATCACAAATACTTTCAGACAATAGCATTTGCAATTATTGATAGAGGTGAAAAGAAAAATTTTCACGCATTTGCAGACGTATTTCAGGATGTTGGAACAATATGCACCAATGATACATCTGAAGCTGTGACAGCAGTACCGGGATTTTATCAAACAAGTCATCCGTTCATCACATACAACTTTTCGCAGGAAAACATTTCGCCTGAGAATATGGGGTATTCCTATGGCACAACGAAGAACGGAATTCCCTTTATGGCAGAAATCTGGGAGCAGACCGATGGCGATCGGGCTGTGGCATTCTATCTTCCTGTTATGGAAGGCTTCATGAAGCTTGAGGGCGTGCCGCTTGTCAATGAAGCAACCGATACGAAGACCTTTTTTGTTCAAAAGCCGGTCAAGGCGTTTCATGCTTTGTGTGTCGGTATGGCGGACGGCGGCATGGTGGACGATTTAAGCGTTCTGTTTGCTTATGTCAGGTTTTTGGAAGAATGTAATTTGCTTGCATTTTCAACCGACCTCCAAAATGCGTATGCATTTCTCTTGACGGATGTGACGGGGCATGATCTGATTGCGATTACGATATCGCTCACAATAGAGGGGGAGACGGTGGCATCTACACCGCTTTCCTGGATTTCGTTTCACCATCCGTCCCCCAAGAGAACACATCTGCGTTTGGTGTAGCGCATTCAAAAAGGAACATGGACGCATATAGATTGAAGCCTGTCAAGAAAAATACTTGACAGGCTTTTCGTTTGCCGTTATAATTTCAACAGTGTTTAGAAACAGGTGATGTGCATGGAGCGCCTTTATGAGCTCGCGCGGCTGTATGACCTCTACGGCGGGCTTCTCACGGGAAAGCAGCGCGAGTGTCTGCATCTGCACATCGCAGAGGACTTTTCCCTCGCGGAGATCGGCGAGGAGCTGGGCATCACGCGGCAGGCGGCGCATGACAACATCCGCCGCGCAGAGCGTGCGCTCACGGAGATGGAGGAGACACTCGGACTCCTCGCGCGTCAACAGGCGCAGGAGCACGCACTTACTGCGATCTGTGCGGAGCTGCGTGCACTCAGAGAACCGATTGCGTGTGCTGATGTGCGGCGCATCGCGGACGAATTGGAACAATACACATCACAGGATGATACGAAGGAGGTGGGAGAATGATCTTTGAGAATCTGTCCGATCGTTTGCAGGGGATCTTCAAGAAGCTGCGCGGACATGGCAAGCTGACCGAGGACGATGTGAGCGATGCCATGCGCGAGGTGCGGATGGCACTCCTCGAAGCGGATGTCAACTTCAAGGTCGTCAAGGACTTCGTCAAACGCGTGAAGGAGCGTGCCGTCGGGCAGGAGGTGCTCGACACACTCACGGCGGCACAGGCGGTCATCAAGATCGTCGACGAGGAACTGACCGCACTGATGGGCGGGACGGAGAGCCGTCTCAACATCAGTCCGAACCCGCCGACCGTCATCATGCTTGTCGGTCTTCAAGGCTCGGGTAAGACCACCTCGGCGGGTAAGCTCGCGCTCATGCTCAAGAAACAGGGCAAGCGCCCACTGCTCGTCGCGGACGACATCTATCGTCCCGCTGCGATCAAGCAGCTCGAAGTGATCGGCGAAAAGGTCGAAGTGCCCGTGTTCTCACAGGGGCAGGAGGATGCCGTCGCCATTGCACGCGCCGCGATCGGTCATTCGGCATCGCACGCGAACGATGTTGTTATCATCGACACTGCGGGACGCCTGCAGATCGACGAAACGCTCATGCAGGAGCTGCGCGATATCAAGGCGGCGGTAAAGCCGCACGAGATCCTGCTTGTTGTGGATGCAATGACGGGACAGGAAGCTGTCAACGTCGCGCAGTCTTTTGACGAGTCGCTCGGGCTGGATGGCGTCATCATGACGAAGCTGGATGGCGACGCACGCGGCGGTGCTGCGCTTTCGATCAAGGCAGTCACGGGCTGCCCCGTGAAGTTCGTCGGCATGGGTGAGAAGCTTGAACCGCTTGAGGTGTTCCACCCCGACCGCATGGCATCGCGCATCCTCGGCATGGGCGATGTGCTCTCCCTCGTGGAGAAGGCACAGGAGAACTTCGACCTCGAAAACGCGAAGAAGATGGAGGCGAAGCTCCGCAAGAACGACTTCACGCTCGACGACTTCCTCGATCAGCTGCAGCAGGTGAAGAAGCTCGGCTCACTGAATAGCATCCTCGGCATGATTCCGGGGATGGGCAATCTCAAGAAGAAGCTTGGCGATCAGGAGTTTGACCTCGACGGCAAGGAGATGCGTCAGCTTGAGGCCATTATCCGTGCGATGACACCGAAGGAGCGTGCGGACATCACAATCATCAACGGCAGCCGTCGCAAGCGCATCGCTGCGGGCAGCGGGACACGCGTGCAGGATGTCAATAAGCTGCTCAAGCAGTTTGGCGAGATGCGCAAGATGATGAAGAAAATGAAGAAGATGAAGGGCAAGGGCGGAATGCCCTCGATGCCGTCACTCGGTGGCATGGGGCTTCCGAAGATGCCATTCTTCAAATAATACACAACGAAAGGTGGTGAAATTATGGCAGTCAAGATTCGTTTGAACCGCATGGGTGCGAAGAAGAATCCCTTTTATCGCATTGTGGTCGCCGACTCGCGTGCACCGCGTGACGGTCGATTCATCGAGATCCTTGGAAACTACGATCCGTCGAAGCAGCCCGCTGTCGTCAGCATTGACGAGGAGAAGGCAATCGACTGGATGAAGAAGGGCGCACAGCCGACCGACACGGTCAGGAACCTCCTGAGCAAGAACGGTACGATGGCGAAATTCGCCGAGGCAAAGCGTCAGAAGGACTGACAAATACAGTGCGTGCGCGGGGGACTTCACCATCTCGGTGAACTCTCGCGGCGTGCGTATTGCGATGAGGAGAGACGACCGGCGTGAAAGAGATAGTCGAGGTTATCGCAAAATCCTTGGTCGATCATCCGGAAGCTGTCGTCGTTGACGAAACGCAGGATGATCAGGAGATCATATTGAGACTTCGTGTGGCAGAGGATGACATGGGTAAGGTCATCGGCAAGCAGGGGCGCATCGCAAAAGCGCTGCGCAGTGTTGTCAAGGCTGCTGCGACGAAGGAGAATAAGAGGGCAACGGTCGAGATCGGCTGATGTGCAAACGGCGTGCGTCTCGGACGGTCGCCGTTTTTGCATATTTGTTGCAATAGGAGAAATACAGAGTGGATACAATCACAATGAAGGTGCCTGTCACCGTCAAGGCAAAGCTGACGGAGAAGCTGCGCGCAAAGATGCTCAAGGAGATGGAGGAAGGTCTCAGCCGTGCGGAGCTCGAGGTACAGCAGCTCGGCATCCAGGAGAAGCGCGTCATGCAGGAGGCGGAGCAGGGCGAGCTGACGCCGCAGGCGATTCAGCACATCAACGCGATCCGTCAGGAGCGTCAGCGTCGTCTCGACTACATCGAGGAGACGACGGCACACCGCGAAGAGCTGCAGAAGTTCGTCGAGGGTGCGGAAATCGTGCAGGGCACGCTTGAGCGTCTGGTCAAGGCGAAGGTCGGCGACGATATGCGCGAACTCATGAACGTCGAGATTCTGGTGGAGGATGACAAGATTGTCGCCATCCGTTCCTGATGCAAGCAATGAGCGCATCGTCATCGGGCGCGTCGGTGCGGCGCACGGGATTCACGGCGAGCTGCGCATCATTCCGCTGACGGACTTTCCCGAGCGTTTTCCTGCGCTGCGCGAGGTTATGGTCGGCGATGAGCTGCTGCACATCGAGAGCGTCAAGCCGCAGGGGAAGAACTTCCTCATGCGTTTCCGTGAGTATGCTGTCCGCGAGGACGCGCAGAGACTTACGGGGCGGCTGCTCACGGTCGCACGTGCAGAGGCGGCACCGCTCGATGAGGGCGAGTACTACGTCTTTGATATCGTGGGGCTGACGGTGTACGATGAGGAGGACAATGAACTTGGCACGGTCGAGAATGTTCTCCGTACGGGCAGCAACGATGTCTATGCCGTGCGCAGTGATGATGGGCGCGAAATTCTCATTCCCGCACTGCGTGCGGTTGTACGCGAGATCAATGTGCCGGGCGGACGCATGACGGTACGATTCCCACAGTAGGCGGACGGGGAGAACATCTCTCCGCTCCGCTTTTTCTTTGCGGAAAATCGCGTCTCATGTTATAATGTATCAAAAGTTTCTATTTTTTTTATTCATAAGGGGTCAGAATATGCTCACCTGTATCACGCACTCTCCCGAAGAGACTGCGCATTTAGCGGGAACAATCGGTAAAATCATCCGCGAGGGGACGGTGATCTGCCTCGATGGAGAACTTGGGGTGGGCAAGACGCTCTTTGTGCGTGCGCTTGCGCGGACGCTCGGCGTGGAGAGCGACGTGACGAGCCCGACGTTCAACCTCATGAACATCTACGAGGCGGCATGTCCCATCGTGCATTTTGACCTCTATCGAATCGAATCCGAGGAGGAACTGGAAGACATCGGCTTCTACGAGTACGTTGAGGCGACGGAGGGCATTGTTCTGATCGAGTGGGCGGAGAAATTTCCGGATGCGATGCCCGAGGATCGCGTGCAGGTGAACATCGCGGCACTGGACGGGGAGGAGCGGCAGTTCACTTTTGCCGCCGAAGGGGCGTTGAGTACGGCTCTCTTGGAGGAGTTGAGCGATATTGTCAATCCTGAGCATTGATACCTCCTCGCAGGTCTCGAGCGTTGCCGTTCTGTCGGCGGAGCGTGTTGCGGCAGAGATCAGCATGCAGGGAGCACTGACGCACTCGGAGACGCTGATGCCGCACATCGAGACGGCACTCCGTATGGCGCGTGTGGAAAAATCTGAACTTGAGGGAATCGCCGTCAGCATCGGTCCCGGTTCGTTCACGGGACTGCGCATCGGACTTGCGTCGGCAAAGATGATGGCATACGCCCTGCACATCCCTCTCATCGCAGTACCGACACTCGAGGCGCTTGCCCATCACTATATCTGTGAGGGTGTGCGCCTCGTTCCCATGATGGACGCGCAGAAAGGAAATGTCTATGCGCAGGAATTCATGTGGGAGGCGGGGCTGGATGGATTACACCTAAGGGAAAAGCATGTACTCTCCATCCTTCCTCTGACGGAGGTCATCGTGGGATTGGAGAACGCCGAGCAACCTGTGATTCTGCTCGGCGATGCCATGCAGAAGAAAACGACGCTCGCACTTCCGGCAAATGTGCGCCTTGCTCCGATTCATGCGCGGATGCCGCGTGCGGCGTGTGTAGGGCTCGCGGCACTCACGCGGATTGCATGCGGGGAGATGGACGATCCCGTGACTGTTGCACCGCTCTATCTGCGCCGCAGTGAAGCAGAGGTGCTGTGGGAGAAGCGGCATGGCACGGGGGCAGCACAGTGATTCACTTTCGTACACTGTTGCCGGAGGACGCAGAGGGCGTGGCTGCCGTCGAGCGTGAGAGTTTCCCGACACCGTGGTCGCGTGAGGATTTCTGGCGCGAGGCATCGAATGACTTTGCCTGCTATATCGTCGCGCTCGAGGATGCGGAAATCATCGGCTTTGGCGGCTGCTGGATCTCGTTTGAGGAGGCGCAGGTGACGAATATCGCGCTGACCTCCGCACAGCGCGGCAGAGGGCTTGGGAAAGATCTCATGACGCGGCTGATGTGTGCGGCGGCTGCGCGCGGTGCGGAGCGCATGACGCTTGAAGTGCGTCCGTCGAATACGCCCGCGCTGCGGCTCTATGAGGGGCTCGGCTTTGCAGCGATCGGCGTGCGCAAGAAATACTATCAGGACAATGACGAGGACGCGATCCTGATGTGGCATACGAAATTGAAGGAATTTGCAAATGAAAGATGTGCAGGAGAAACTGACGCTCGGGATTGAGACGAGCTGCGACGAGACCTCGGCGGCGGTGCTGCGCGGGACGCGTGAACTCCTCTCGTGTGTGATCGCGACGCAGATTCCGATTCATCAGAAATACGGCGGTGTCGTGCCCGAGATCGCGTCGCGCAACCACATTTTGAGCATCCTGCCCGTCATTGAGCAGGCACTTGCGGAGGCAGGGACGGAGCTCGCAGAGATCGACCAGATCGCCGTCACCTATGGACCGGGGCTGGTCGGTGCTCTTCTCGTCGGTGTATCGGCGGCGAAATCGCTCGCGTTCTCCCTCGGTGTGCCGCTCATTGGGGTCAATCATCTGGAGGGGCATATCTTTGCGAACTTCCTTGCGGCCGAGGATCTCACTCCGCCCTTTATGTCGCTTGTCGTCTCGGGCGGGCATACGGCACTCGTCGATGTCGCGGACTACGAGACGTTCCGCCAGATGGGCAGGACGCGCGACGATGCGGCGGGCGAGGCATTTGACAAGGTGGCACGCGTGATGGGGTTGCCGTATCCCGGCGGCCCTGAGATCGACAAGCTCGCCCGCGAGGGCAACCCCACCGCGATCGACTTCCCGCGTGCACTCGCGCAGGAGGGAAATTACGAATTTAGCTTCAGCGGACTGAAATCCGCCGTGCTGAACTACATCAACAGCGAGCAGATGAAGGGGCATGCACTGAACAAGGCGGACATCGCCGCCTCGTTCCAGTCCGCCGTCGTCGAGGTGCTCGTGCATAAGGCATTCGAGGCGATTCACGAAGCGGGGCGCGATACCCTTGTCCTCGCGGGCGGTGTTGCGGCGAATAAGTCCCTTGAGACACGTCTGCGTGAGACGGCAGCGGCGGAGGGCATCCGCTATCTTTATCCGCCGCCGCGTCTCTGCACGGACAACGCTGCCATGATTGCCTGTCGCGGCGCGTATCAGGCGGCGGCAGGGAAGTACAGTGACCTCTATCTGAACGCCGTGCCGGGACTGGATTTTCAGTAAAATAATATTGGACTGAGGTGTGATGCGTTGGAGAAATTTGCTTCTTCGGAGCCTATATAGGGAGGATTTACATTGAACTACCGCAAACTTGGAAATCTCACCGTTTCGTCGGTCGGACTCGGGTGTATGGGGATGAGTCAGAGCTACGGTGCGCCCGCCGACAAGAAGGAGATGCGTGAGCTGATCGCCGCTGCCGTGGATATGGGCATCACTCTCTTTGACACGGCGGAGGTATACGGAACCCCCGATGATCCGCATGACAATGAAAAACTGGTCGGGGCGGCACTTGCGCCGTACCGTGACAAGGTGGTACTCGCGACGAAGTTTGGGATTCACTTCGACATGAGTCTGCTGAAGCAGGGGAAAAATCCGATTGTTCCCGATGCGCGTCCCGAAACCATCCGTGCGTCTGTGGATGCATCCCTGCAGAGACTTGGCACGGACTATATTGACCTCTACTATCAGCACCGCGTTGACCCGCAGATCCCTGCCGAGGAGGTCGCGGGTGTGATGGGGGAGCTCATGCAGGCAGGAAAGATTCGTCACTGGGGCATTTCCGAGGCGACGGAGGAGGACATTCGCCGTGCACACGCCGTCTGTCCGCTCACGGCAGTGCAGAACCGCTACTCCATGATGGCGCGTGCATATGAATCGCTCTTTCCTGTGCTTGAGGAACGGAACATTGGCTTTGTTGCGTTCTCTCCGTTTGCGAACGGCGTGCTTACGGGCGCATACGACAAAACCTCGACATTCGAGACGGAGGATATGCGCGCACGGATGCCCCAGTTCAGTGCGGGGGCAATGGAGCAGAACGGTCAGCTGCTTACGCTTCTCCAAAACATCGCAGAGGAGAGGGGGGCGACGTGCGGACAGATCGCACTTGCATGGATGCTCTGCAAGAAGCCGTACATCGTGCCGATTCCGGGGACACGTAAGTATTCGCGTCTTGCAGAGAATGCGGGGGCTGCGGACATCGCACTCACGTCTGAGGAAGTTGCTGCGATTGATGCACGTTTGGAGTCGATTCCAATGTCAGCTGTTTTTGGTGTCATACAAAACTAAGGGAAGCGCTGATAAATTCAGCACCATCATCTTGACGCATCTTTTTTGCCCGCACTGTGTCGGCAAATCCTCCACATAGCTTTGGCTATGCGTCCGGTTTGCCTCCTTGTTCGGACGAAAAAATCTACGCCAATCTGACGGACTTCATTTTATCAGCGATTCCCACACTGTGACAAATATCACTTTATAGTGATAAATTTTATATATGCTGAAAAAATAATGAAGAAGCGGTCGGAATTTCACGATGAAGTTCCGACCGCTTCACTTATTTCCCAAATATCAAGAGATATGAAGCTTGTTCATTTTTGAAATAGTCTACAGCTATAGAAAATGTTAATACAAAATATGTATTTCATTTTTCTTTCATACCTGTGTTAAAATAAACCAAAGTTATGGAAGGGATAGCATATGGTTGAAATACGTTTGAACGATGTCAGTCAAATGTTTGAAGGGCGTGAAGTCCTGCATCAACTGACACATTCCTTTCATGGCGGCTGCGTAACAGCGATTGCGGGCGCGAATGGCAGCGGGAAATCGACGCTTCTGCGCCTTGCAGCACGGCTCATACTCCCGACATCCGGGACGATAGATACACTTCTGGATGGTACACCTGTCAATGGAGCGATCTATCGCAGACTTCTCGCGATGGCAACGCCGGAGATGGAGCTGTATACGCGCCTGACGGTGCGGGAGAATCTCAGTTTTCTGCTCTCCGCACGCGGGGTTTCATGTGAGGAGGCATATTTGCAGGAGCTTCTCGCGCGTGTCGGACTGCCCGCAGAGGTTCTGCCACGTATGACGGGGCAGCTCTCGACGGGGATGCGCCAGCGCGTACGACTCGCCGTCGTTCTCGGCACAGATGCCGAGGTGTGGCTGCTCGATGAGCCGGGGCTTGCTCTCGATGAACAGGGGCGTGCGCTGCTCCTCAGTGAAACGCGTGCAGCGGCGAAGAGGGGGCGGCTCATCCTGTGGGCGACGAATGAACCGGAGGAAAGGAAGGCGGCGGATGCGTGCTTCGATCTTACGAGCGACACTCAATGTCGCCCGTAAAGAACTCCTCGACGGCATCCGTCTCCGCGCCGGCTATGTGACGATGGGGATGTTCGCACTGACGGTGATTGCCTTTTTGAGTATGTCGCTCGCGTGGGGGACGATGGATGTCCGCCTTGCGTCGGCACTCCTCTGGATCGTGATCTTCTTTGCGGCAACATTGCAGGGCGAGCGGCTCTTTGCGGAGGAGGCTGCAGCGGGGACGCTGCTCTTTCTGTGGATCTACGTTCCGGCACAGGCGGTTCTCTTCGGCAAGATGGCGGCGCATTTCATTACGCTTGTCGTGCTTTCCGCATTCGTTCTTCCGCTCGTTATCATTCTGATGGATGCACCGCTTGTCCTCAATGCCTGCTTCGTCGGCACCTTGTTTTTAGGGCTCTGGGGCATGGCGGCGGCGGATACGCTGCTCGCGGCGGTCGCCGCAAATGCGAGTGTACGCGGGGGCCTCGTTCCTGTCCTGCTGCTCCCGTCCATGCTTCCGATTCTCTTGCCTGCGATCTCTCTGTCGGCGGGTGGGGGAGAGCCGGCGCTCTTGGGCGGTATGCTGATCTATGATATGGCACTCACCGTGGGTGCGTCGATGTTGTTTGATTCTCTCTGGATTGAGAGTTAGAGATGGGGGTCTCATGCTTGCCGGGGTGATTGCCGCTCTGACATTGGCTGTGCTCTACGCCGTGTTCTTCGTCGTCCCTCCTGCTGAGGGGCTGGGTGACTACGTTCGCATTGCTTTCTTCCACATTCCATGTGCTTGGGTTTCGGTCATCGCATTCTTCTGCGCCGCCTACTGGGGCGCACGTTATTTGAAAACACGTAATCTTCGCTATGATACAAAAAGTGCGCGGTCTGCTGTGCTCGGATTGGTCTTCACGCTTCTCGCCACGGGGAGCGGGGCAATCTTCTCAAAGCTCACATGGGGCGCGTATTGGAACTGGGATCCGCGGCAGACAACAATCTTTGTTTTGCTCCTCATCTATGGAGCATATGTGACGCTCCGTATGACGATGCGGGACGAGCGTGCACGCGCCTCGTCGTCGGCGGTCTACGCACTCTTTTCCTTTATCGCGGTTCCGTTCCTCGTCTTTATCCTGCCGCGCATGTTTTTCTCGCTGCATCCGTCGCCCGTGCTCAACGGGGCGGGGCGGCTCGATATGGACGCGGTGATGCTCGGAACACTCATATTATCGCTTGTCGATGTGACACTTATGTATGTTTGGCTGATGAAACGGGGGGATCGTCATGCGTAAATACTTCTTCGTTGTACTGATTCTTGGATTTATCGGATATGCGGGGTACTTCTTTGCGGACTCCGTGACCCCCTACGTCAGTGTTGCAGAGGCGCGTACCTCCGAACGTAATGTGCAGGTCAAGGGGCTGCCCGACGACACTGTCGAGCCGCACATGGAGAACAATATGTTCGTGTTCTCCATCTCCGATGAGGAGACGGGCGAGACGATGCTCGTCCGATACAAGGGTGTAAAGCCCGATAACTTTGATGAAGCGTACCACGTTGTCGCGATTGGGAAATATACGGGCGATGCGTTCGCAGCGGACAAGCTGCTCATCAAATGCCCGTCGAAATATGAGGCGGAAAAAGGAAAGGTTCAGGTATGATCGGAACGTTATTCTTGGGTGCGGTTCTGTTCTTTGCCCTTGCTGCAGTGTTCTGTGAGACGCAGGGAAAAACAACCGAAGGACGGATCTGTGCGGCCCTAGCGGGGCTTGCATCGCTCGGTGCAGCGGCGTTCCTCTTCGTCATTATTCTGAAGGATGATTTCAGCTACACCTACGTTATCAGTTACTCCTCCATCAGTCTGCCGTTGCTCTACAAACTCTCCGCATTCTGGGCGGGGCAGCAGGGGTCGTTTCTCCTCTGGCTCGTGATTCACGCCGTTGTCGGTGTTCTGATTGCCCGTGAGGGGCGGATGACAGCGACGGGGCGCACGATCTACCACGCACTCACCGCGATGCTCGTCCTCCTCGTCCTCTTTAAGAGCCCCTTTGCTCCCGCAGAGACTGTTGCCATGGACGGGCACGGGATGAATCCGCTGCTGCAGGATCCGTGGATGGCGGTGCATCCGCCGATCATCTTTGTGGGCTACGCGCTGCTTGCAGTTCCGTTCGTCTACTCTATTGAGAGCATGATAAAGGCACCGATGGACGGCAGTTTCCTCGCTCCGATGCGTCGCTGGACGCTCATCGCGTGGGCATTCCTCGGTGCAGGTATCTTCATCGGCGGTTACTGGGCGTACAAGGTGCTCGGGTGGGGCGGCTACTGGGGCTGGGATCCCGTGGAGAACTCCTCGCTTGTCCCGTGGCTGCTCGCCTGTGTTCTGCTTCATCTGATCTCTGTTGCGCGTGGGCGGCGCGGGGCATTTTACCTCGTTCATCTCGCGGCGACCTTCTCCTACGCATTCGTCCTTTACGGGACATTCCTTACGCGCAGCGGTATTCTCGGTGATTTCTCCGTGCACTCATTTGCAGGCTCGGACATCGGCCTCTACATCGCCCTTGCCAATGCGGCTGTTCTGCTCTTCGGGCTTGGCGTTCTGATTGTTCGAATTGAACGTCTGCCGAAGGGGGCGGTCTACGAGCAGCACCGCAGCCGAGACTTCCTCGTGCTGCTCGGGATGCTTCTCATCGTATTCATCGTCGCTATTGTATTTTTCGGAATGTCCATGCCGCTCATCTCGGGACTGCTCGGAGAGAGTGCGGCGGTCGATACGAGCTACTATGTGCGTACCTCGCTGCCGATTGCGGTGCCGCTTGCGCTTCTCATGGCACTCGGCGTACTTCTGCCCTACGGTGGTGGACGCGTCGCACGGCCGGTGTGGATCTTCGTGATCTCCGTGGGCGGCGGCGTTCTCGCGGGGCTGGTCGGAGTCACGGATATTCCGTCGGTACTGCTCTCCACCTTTGCCCTCCTTGCCGCACTTGCTGCCATTGAGGCATTTCGCCGTCAACGCATTGGTCTTGGCGGGATGGTTGCCCACATTGGCACGGGACTTGCGCTGCTCGCCTTTATTCTCTCGGGGTCGGGCAGTCAGACAACGACGGTCACACTCATCCCTGACGAGCCGCAGGAGGTCTATGGACACACGATCATCTATCGTGGACAGTCCTTTGCCGAGAGTGGCAGTGAGAAGTCCTACCGCTATGAGGTGGACGGAAGTCTGTGCGAGGCAGTGACAAAGCTGCGTGCAAACGGTGAGGATGCGGCACGTGAGCCTGCAATTGCAAGAAGCCTTGCGGGCGATCTCTATATCGCACCGTCGCCGACTTCGGCGGAGCGTGACGAGCTGATTCTTCATCGCGGCAAGACCGTTATGGGGATCAACGACTATGCTTACCGCTACGAATCCATCGCATTTGAGCCGCAGGGCGGCGGCAAGACCCTCGTCACGGCGCAGATTGCGCTGACGGACGGCGAGGAAGTCGATGATGCCGCACCCACGATCCTTGCGACGGAGACGGGGGGGACATCCCAGCCGATCGAAGTGATGAACGGCAAGTTCCGCATTCGTCTCACGGGTGTCTCGGCGGATGAACGCGACATACGGATCGAGATCCTGCCCTCTGTGGCAGAGGAGGCGGCACTTCCCGTTCCCGCCTCGGTCAGTACGAAGCCCGGCATCTCCATCCTTTGGCTCGCCTGTGTTCTTGTGACTGTCGGTGGTCTCCTGGCAGCCACGCAGGTGGTAAGTCCCGTCAAAGGAGGTGGATCGGAAAAGCGGTCTGAGTGAGAAATCATAGAAGGGAGGAAGGACACATGAATTTGAAGCAGTATGCAAAGGAGCATACGCT
>CAUVVR010000027.1:0-28839 GCA_963555475.1 uncultured Selenomonas sp. | reverse complement strand
TGGCTATGCTGAGGATTTATCGACGCAGAGAGGGCGAAAAAGATGTGCCAAGATGAATGGTTGAATGAGTCCGTGATTCCCTCGCAGATAAGTGCCCGACCGCTTGCGTAACTAAGCGTTTGCGTGGAGTGCGCATGGCGTTCTCAGCGACTCATGCCTAAAATCTAACCTCACTCTCCCATGATGCCAGCCATCCGCAGCAGATACTGCGCGTTCGTCGTACGGCAGCGACCCTCACGAATCTTAAAGTCAAAGAGAATCTTGTCCCCCTCGTAATGCTCCTCAAAATGCGCGTTCTCCACGGGCACACCCTCGCGCCCGAGGTCGCACAGCTCAAAGTCATGCGTCGTCACAATCGTAATCGCGTGCGGCAGCGTCAGCCGTCGGATCGCCTCACGCGCCCCGACAATGCGGTCGGCGGAGTTCGTCCCGCGAAAGATCTCGTCAATCAGAATAAGCATCGGCTTTCCGCGCTTGCTGTACGTCATCATCCTCTTGATGCGCAGGAGCTCGGCATAGAATGTCGAAATACCGCCCGCGAGATCGTCGCTGATCTGGATCGACGTATAGACCGCCATCGGTGTCAGAAAAAATCTCTTTGCACACACAGGGGCGCCCGCGTATGCGAGAACAGCGTTAGAGCCTAGCGTTCGCATATACGTCGTCTTACCAGACATATTCGATCCCGTGATGACAAGCGTCCCCGCCGTGCGGTGCGCGTCATTCGGTGTCGCTGCCTCCTCGGCAATCACGAGCGGCATCGCTCCCTCCACTTCGAGGCGCGGCGCATCGCCCTCGATGAACTGCGGAAAGCAGTGCACCTCTCGTGTATGACCGATGCGCGCAAGTGAGAGCAGCACCTCCACCTCCGCCCAAACCTTCAGCCAACCCGCAGCAGCGGCCCCCGCCTGCGTGCGCCAATGAGAGAAATACGCCATGCAGTGCAGATCCCAGAGAAGCCCCCCATTCGCCAGAAAGAAAAAGAGGACATTCCGCCGCATCGCCGCACACTCCGCAAGCGTCGTCAGTCTGCTCTGCGCCGTCGTTGCGCGGACAGGCGCAAAGAGCGGCGCGAGAATCGCCGCAAACGCCTCCCCGCGCAGCGGCGCACGTTCCAGCGCGTGAAAAATACGCCCGTAGAGGCGAAGCTCCCGCGCCATGTGCCCGAGTGGTGCAAGTTCGCGCTGCGTACGCGGATAGAACCCAATCGCAACCGTCAGATTAAACATAAAGAGTATGAGCGGCAGTGCCCATGAGCCTCCCGCAAAAGCAGCCCAAAGAAACGACAGTACAAAAGCATTTGCAAATACAATGCCAATACATGATATCGTCTTTAGCGACCCGTTGAGAGGATATGCCAACTCCTTCGCGAGCTCCCGCGTATCGTGCCCATCCGGCAGACGTGCCCCGCGCGCTTCCAGCTCGATGCACAGAAGCGGATGTGCGAGAAGTTCCGCCACTGCCGCCTGCCATCGGCGTGTTCGTTCCAGATCACGCGGCGTTGCCGTGAGCGCAGCAGCAAGCCATTCCCGCCCCGCTTGCGTATGCGCTGCACAGAGATACTGATAGAGCGAAGCCGTGCCGAAGATGTGCAGATCTCGGTCGGGCGGACGCTTCTCCTTTGCATACGCCGCACCATCCTCGGGCAGCTTCTTCCACTCCCCCGAGAACCGTTCAAGATAGCCCGACGTCACCGCGAGGTATGCCTTCGTCAGAAGGAGCAGCCGCTCCAACTTCCGATGACGCACCACCAACACGACAAAGAGCAGCAGAAAAAAACCGCCCAGCATCATCTCCGCAGGCGAGCCCACATCATAGCCGTGAATCAGCGCAGCGAGCATTGCAGGAAAGATCACCGTACGTGCGAGAATGAACCGTGTCCGCTTCGCATTCTGCGCCCGCTCCAGCACGATCGTATTCTCACGCACATTTTCATAGAACTGTTTCTTCAAAACGAAACTCCTTATCATTTTTGCAATAATTCACATTATAGCACAGCTTGATTCGCGAATGTAGACAATTTTGCCCAAAACTGTTACAATATGGAGCAATAAGGAGGGGATGTCATGTCAGCTCCGAACGATGCCATACGGCGCACAGAGGCAGCGATACACGCACTCGAACAGCGGATGCAGAATGCCGTAGGCGATCTCGACTACGAGACATACCTGCACGAGAAGCGTGCCCTCACCGCCGCGCTCCTCGCCCTGCGCAAGAAGCGCGCGAAGGCGCAGCAGTAACATTCAGCAAAAATTCAGCATCATCGGGTAGTATAAAAGACAAATAGTCAAGAACTGCTTGCTACAGAAAGGAAATTACTATGTCACAGCGCATGACCATGGAGGAAGTTCTCAAGGAGTACGGCGTTCCGCAGCTGCGTCTCGACGTGCACGCGACGCGCACCGACCTCCTGAAGCTCCGCGAAAAACTCATGGCAATCCGCGACCTCTCGGACGGACGTGAGCAGGGCTACCTCGACATCGACTGCAAGCTCTACATCGACGTGGACGACATCGACCGCTATCTCTCGGGCGAGCTCGACACCGTCGGCGAGATCTACGCCTTCCCCGAGGACGTAAAATCCTATCGGGAGTAACTGCGAATACCGGAGGAAAACCTCCGTATCGAATGATATATTAAAGGAGAACATCGAATGAAACTAAAGAAACTTATTGCTGCGGCGATGGTCGGCTCGCTGACCTTTACCGCCCCCCTCATCCTCCCGCAGACCGCGCAGAGTACCTTCGGCGCACAGGCGGAGGCGGCAAAGGGCGGCGCACGCATCGCGCCGAAGGCGGCTCCGTCCGCACCAAAGGCGGCACCGAGCACGCAGAGCGGCAGCCAAAGCAAATCTGTCTCGGGCAACGGCGAGGGCTACGCCCCATCCAAGAGCGCAAACCAGCTCGACAAGAACGCCCCCGCCACAGGTGCGAAATCGACCGCGCCGAACGCCGCGAATGCCGCAAGTCAGGCACAGAAAAGCTCGGGCTGGGGCAATACCCTGCGCAACATCGGCCTTCTCGCAGGCGGCATGATGCTCGGCGGACTGCTCGCCTCCATGTTTGGCATGGGCGGCGGGATGTTCGCAGATATCCTCGGTGTCCTTGCGAACGTCGCCATCGCAGTCGTCGCCTTCATGGCAATTCGCTGGGCGTGGAGCCGTTTCCGCGGGCGCAAGGAGGAGAACACCTACCAAAGCGCGGCACGCCCACAGCAGGCAGCAGCACCGCAGCCGCCCATCACAGATATCCGTCCGCAGGGCGCACCCGCAGCATCCTACGCCGCGCCAATGAGCGCAAGCACGAATGTCGCAGGGGAAGCCCCGCACACGGTTGCCGACCACTACCGCAATCGATAACAACACAGACAATCCCCCACAGGAATAAAACCTGCGGGGGATTTTTCTGTATTCCATACCGAAAACACACCATTCAAAAGCACACGCTAAGTATCCGATGTTGTAAATCAATAAATAAGAATCAATTATATAAAATAGCAATAAATAACTATAAATTAACATAAATAAGTCTCGAAAACACTGTCCTTCGTGCATATTTTCCCTTGAAAAAGAGATTCATATCGTCCATAATAGCATCAGAGAGTTTAGGAAGCACTGATAAATTCAGCCACGCCATCTTGACGTATCTTTTTTGCCCGCACTGTGTCGACAAATCCTCCACATAGCCCTTGCTATGCGTCCGGTTTGTCTCCTTTTCGGACGAAAAAATCTACGCCAATCTGAGGGTCTATTTTATCAGCGATTCCTTTGCAAAGGAGCAGCGATATTATGAAAGAATCTACCTATGCAGCCGTGGACACACTCATCGCGCGCTATCCTGCGCTCGCGGTCTGTGCATCGGATGTCCGCACAGCAGTGGAGACACTCGTCGACAGCTACCATGCGGGCGGCAAGCTCATCGTCTGCGGCAACGGCGGCTCTGCCTCGGATGCGGAGCACATCGTCGGCGAGCTGATGAAGGGATTTCTCCTGCCGCGCCGCCTCGACGAGGATCTGCTCGAAAAACTGCACGCTGTATGTGACGCGACCGATCCTAAGACCGTTGACTATCTCATGCAGAACCTGCAGGGCGCACTCCCCGCGATCTCGCTGCCCTCGCAGCTCGCGATCAGCACAGCGTTCTCGAACGATCAGGCACCCGACCTCACCTTTGCACAGCAGGTCTTGGGTCTTGGAAAGCCTGAGGATGTCCTGCTTGGTATCACGACCTCCGGCAACTCGAAGAACGTGCTCTATGCCTTCCGCATGGCAAAGGCACTTGGGATGAAGACCATCGCCCTCACAGGTGCATCTGGCGGTAAATGCGTCTCAGGCGGCTACGCCGACATCACGATCAAGGCCCCCGCCGATGAGACCTATATGATACAGGAGTACCACCTCCCGATCTACCACGCGCTCTGCATCGCCGTGGAGGAGGAGTTTTTCGGCGTGGAGTAGGGACGGATAATCCCCGCACTTAGCTTCCCCTGCCGAAGCGGGGGAAGTGGCGAACGTAGTGAGCCGATAGGGGCGCCAGTGACGATTGTGACTTTCTTACGATAGAGAGATTGTATCGTCCAAAGCGCCCCTTCCACCATGCTACGCATGGTCCCCCTCCCCCGTGGCGCACGGGGGAGGCAAGGGGTACGTTATGCCGCATGCTATATATGCCGTACGATCATCCTAAGCGTTCGCGTGGGGGGGATGCACGGCATAAAGACACCTGAATATAAAGGAGGAATCCCCATGCCACTGACCTACGAGGACTTTCAGAAGCTCGCGAACGGCAGCGACATCCGCGGTGTCGCCGTCGCGGAGGTCGCGGGCGAGCCCATCACCCTCACGCCCGAGGCGGCGAACCGCATCGCCGCCGGCTTTGTCCGCCTCCTCGCGGAGAAAACGGGCAAGCAGCCCGCCGAGCTGCAGATCGCCGTCGGACACGACTCACGCATCTCCGCGCTCGCCATCAAGGACAGCGTCCTCACGGGGCTGACCCACACAGGCGCACACGGGATCGACTGCGTCCTCGCCTCCACCCCCGCCATGTTCATGGCGACCATCTTCGAGGACACAGCGGCGGACGGCTCGATCATGATTACCGCGAGCCATCTCCCATACAACCGCAATGGACTGAAATTCTTCACCGCCGCGGGCGGCACGGACAAATCCGACATCCAAAAGATCCTCGCCTACGCCGCAGAGGCGCACGAGGCACACGGCACACTCGACCATGTGCTGAAGTTCGACCTCATCGGCCGCTACAGCGAGCATCTCGCCAATAAAATACGCACGGCGCTCGGCGGCGCGGAAAAGCCGCTCGCAGGAATGCACATTGTCGTCGATGCAGGCAACGGCGCGGGCGGCTTCTTCGCGGGGCGCATCCTCACCCCGCTCGGCGCGGACACCACGGGCAGTCAGTTCCTCGACCCGGACGGATATTTCCCGAACCACATCCCGAACCCAGAGGATCCTGCCGCCATGCGTGCAATCAAGGAGGCCGTCATCGAAAATGACGCCGATCTCGGACTCATCTTTGACACCGACGTTGACCGCATGAGCGCGGTTCTCGCGGACGGTACCGATGTCAGCCGCAACGCCCTGATCGCCATGATGGCAGCCATCCTCGCGCCCGACTATCCCGGCTCGACCATCATCACCGACTCCGTGACCTCGGACGGACTGCATGACTTCCTTGAAGACGAACTGCACCTAAAGCATCTGCGTTATATGCGCGGCTACAAGAACGTCATCAACGAGTGCATCCGCCGCAACGAGGAGGGCGAGGTCTCCCCGCTCGCCATTGAGACCTCGGGACACGGCGCACTCAGCGAGAACTACTACCTCGACGACGGCGCATACCTCGCCGTGAAACTCATCATCGCGGCGGCAGAGGCGCACGCCGAGGGCAGGACGCTCGCCGATCTCATCGCAAAGCTCCGTCACCCCGCCGAGACGCGTGAGATCCGTATCAAGATCCTTGGACAGGACGACACGAAGTCCTACGGAAAAGAAGTTCTTGCCGCATTCGAGGAACGCGCACGAGCAAAGGGGCTCACCATTGCCAGTCCCTCGTACGAGGGCGTACGCATCGTCATGGACGGCGGCTGGGCGCTCCTGCGGATGTCTCTGCACGACCCAAACATGCCGCTCAACATCGAGGCGGACGCGGAGGGCGGCGCGGATGCGATCGAGCGCACCGCAAAGCAGCTCCTCGCGGGATTTGATGCGTTGGACCTGTCGGGGTTCCACGTCTGATCCCAGAAACGCTGCTGCATGAAGAAAACCTTCGTGCGGCAGTTTTCTTTTTCTCCGCCCCGTTCTTCGCCGCCGACAAAATTTTCCTGCACTTCATTTATAGAGTATGCACCCCCCGCATTTTATGCTATAATCGTATATTATTTCTCTCATTACGTTTTTAGGACAATCGCCCCATTGTATTAGAGCACGAAAGCCGGGATGAACACACGACATGGCAAAAACCTTTCAGACACTGCGGGAGAACATTGTCATCTTCCTGTGCATGATCGCGATTGCGTCAATGGCGATATTCGCATGGCGGTCGCTTGGATTCTCTCCATATTCCTCCATCGAACCGAACTATGCCGTCATCAAGGGCAGCCCCGCATACAAGGACATCATCGGCTTCGACCCCAGCAAGTTCGATTGGCAGCCCTATGCCTATCCCGCCCAACCGCCCATGCCGGCAGGAACGCAGACCGTCTATCTCTCGTGGGAGATCCCTGCGACGACGCCGCTCTTTGTCAACCACCTCCTCTTTACCACGACCAATCAGAACGCATATGTCTACCTTGACAACGAACTCATCTATGTCCACGGGAACTGGTCGGATCTGACGGACTCGCGCGGACGCACCCTGCACTTCCTCCACGTTGACGAGGGGCTTTCGGGCAAACGGCTCACCATCATGCTGAACTCGGGCTATGCCAACTGGGTCGGGAGCGTCGACTACTTCTTCATCGGCAGCGAGAAGTCCCTCATGCGGAAAATTGGGCTTGCAGACGCGATCTACATCGCGAGCATCTCCATCGCCCTGTCGCTCATTGTCTTCCTCATCATGGATCTCGTCTGGCGCGGCGTACAGGGACGCCGCCGCATGCATCTGTACCTCATCGCCTTCCTCGTCAGTTTCATCCTGTGGACGACGGGCACGTCCTCCTTCTTCCCGCGCATCCTCGGATGGCCCGAGTTCTGGTGGGAGATCCATCTCATCATGCTCTACATCATGCCCGCCACCTTTGCGCGCATCACACAGGGAATTGTCAGCTCTGCATATGCAAAAATCGTGCAAACCATCACGGTTGTCTATGCATTGTTCTTCATTGTCGCAACCATCACGGAGATCTGCGGGTTTGACGGCTACATGAACCTGCTCTATCTCTTCTACCCCATCCTCTTTGTCAGCTGCCTCGTACTCATCTATGCCCTGTTCCGCTCGAACACGAGGGAAACCCCAGCCTGCCGCTACGGTCTTGTCGCAATAATCTCACTGACCGGCTTCGTCGGTGTGGATGCCCTGCACTGGGAGTACCACCTCCTCGCTTTCCCCCTCTCGTGCACGATCTTCTCTATTTATGCGGTCATCCCATTCGTCTTCTTCCTCATTCGCCGACAGATGCAGGAGGATGCCGCACTCGCACAGAAAAACGAAACCCTCGCACGTGAGCTGCAGGAGTCGCAGAACGAAGCGAGCCGTGACTTCCTCACGGGTGCGTTCAACCGCCACCAGCTCGCCGACGGCATCGCAAAATTCTCGATGCTCGCAAATACACGTGACTTCAAATTCTCATTTGCGATCTTCGACGTGGATCACTTCAAGCAGGTCAATGACACACGCGGCCATCTCGGCGGCGACCACATCCTCAAGCAGATCGCCGACACCGTACAC
Source organism: uncultured Selenomonas sp. (assembly GCA_963555475.1). GTDB lineage: Bacteria > Bacillota > Negativicutes > Selenomonadales > Selenomonadaceae > Centipeda. The sequence goes on along the minus strand of CAUVVR010000027.1, from coordinate 20,935 downwards.
GCAAAGATTGACCGCCGCCATATCTTCATTCGTTATGGCGGTGACGAGTTCATCTTGCTCGCCCTCCATCACGACCTGCATCAGATGGTCGTGCTCTGCGAGGATCTCCGCAAAACCCTGGAGCAGACCCTCGGCGGCGTCACGATGAGCTTTGGGGTCTCGACATGGCACGGCACAGGCGACCACATGGCCCCCCTGATGGAGCGTGCCGACCGCGCTCTCTACATCTCAAAGGAAAAGGGACGCAACAGCGTCTCCGCCGAGGACGAGGTGCCCGCCGACACCAACACGCCAACTACGAGCACCACACCCGTCGATGCGCCGCCGGCGGAGAACTGATACACACACAGGACTGTTGCACGAAGTTTTCACTTCGTGCAACAGTCCTTTCTTTGTACGCCTTCCACTTTTTTCTTGTATACTCGCCTTTTGTCTATAAATAATCGTATTCTTTTTCATTTTTCTATTGTTCTATATCCAATGGATATGATATAATAAACATAAAATAACGGCAAAATATCATACCCACTCCTCGAACCAAGGGGGTGCTGACCATGGGTAAGATTTTGGCATTCCTGCGGGGGAACATACTTACCCTGCTCTGCGTATTCCTTCTGATCGGCGCATCGCTGCTTGCATGGCGACTGCTTACAACGCCGCTCGATCCCCATATCCATGCGGAGTACGCCGTCATGCAGGGGAATCCCACGTACAATGATATCATCGGATTTCGTGCGGGCAATTTGGACTGGCAGGAGTATGACTACCCCGCACCGCCGCCCATACCGAGCGGTACGACGACCGTCTGTCTCTCGTTTCGCATTCCGATTGCGGCACGTTTCTCCAACGAACACATTCTGTTTGCCACGACGAATCAGAACGCCTACGTCTATCTGGACGACGAACTGATCTATGTGCACGGCGACTGGAGCGACCCGACAAACTCACGCGGGCGCGCGTTCCACTACCTCCACCTCGACCAGAGCCTCGCGGGCAAGCGGCTCACGATCATGCTGAACACGGGCTATCCGAACTGGCTTGGCAGCATCGACTACCTCATGATCGGCGGCTCCAAGATCTTCCTCCGCAACCTCAGTCTTGCGGATGCGATCTGCATATCGAGTCTGTCGGTCGCCGCCGCGCTCATCATCTTCCTCATCATGGACCTCGCGTGGCGCGGAGCACACGCACGCCGTCGCCGCGTCCAGCTCTATCTCATCGGATATCTCGCAGCATTCATCCTGTGGACGACGGGCAGTTCATCCTTCTTCCCGCGCATATACGGTATGTCCGACTTCTGGTGGGAGATTCACCTCGTCATGATCTACCTCATGCCCATCTTCTGCGCAAAGATCACACAGGAGATCGTCTCCCCGCGCTACATCGGGCGTGTCAAGACCACGATGTTCATATTCTCCGTCTTCTTTGCCGTCGCAAGCATCACCGAGATCGCAGGCCTCGACGGCTACATGAATATGCTCTACCTCTACCACCCGATTCTCTTTGCCGGCTGCCTCATGCTCATCTATGCCCTCGTCCGCTCGAGCTGGAAATATCATCCTGCTTGCCGCTACGGCACGTTTGCCATGACCGCAATCGTCATCTTCGGCGGCATCGATGCTCTGCACTGGGAATACCACCAGCTCTCCGTCATGCTATCGATTACCGTGTACTCCATCTACGCCGCCGTTCCCTTCATCTTCCATACCATCCGCGAGCAGATGCTGAAGGACGCGGCACTCGCCGAGCAGAACGAGGAACTCGTGCGCGAGCTTGAGATCTCACAGAACGAGGCACAGCGCGACTTCCTCACCGGATGTTACAACCGCCACCAGCTCGGCGACGGCTTTGCAAAATTCTCCGCGCTCGCCTACGAACGCGGCTTCAAATTCTCGTTCGCCATCTTTGACGTGGATCACTTCAAAACCGTCAACGACACGAAGGGGCACCTCGCGGGCGATCAGATCCTCAGACAGATCGCCGACACCATTCACGAGGAGATCGACCGCCGCCACCTCTTCATCCGCTACGGCGGCGATGAGTTCATCCTGCTCGCCCTGCACTACGACCTCGAGGCGATGGTCGCATTCTGCGAGCATCTGCGCGAGATCCTTGAGCACAGCCTCGACGGGGTCACCCTCAGCTTTGGTGTCTCGACCTGGCACGGCAAAAAGGATCGCCTCCGCGCCCTCATGGAGCGTGCCGACCGTGCCCTCTACCTCTCGAAAGAAAAGGGCCGCAACGTTGTCTCCGCCGAGAACGAGGAGGGAGCGGCATAAATCAGCCCCCATACCACACTTTATTTATAGACATGGACAGAGCACCGTTTCCGCAGACGGTGCTCTGTCCATTTTATAATGTCGCTTTTTTGCCAATCTCCAATTCCTGTGCTACAATAAGGGCGTTTTTATAGTAGAATCGAAGGAGAATCAAATGCACCAGATCGACAGCGGTATCAAGGAGAACTTCTTCCGATGGGACGGGCGGCTGAACCGCAAACGCTTCATCATGCGCCTGCTCGCGCTCACGGGGGTCGGCATCGTCCTCTACATCCTCATGGGCGTCCTCCTCGTCGTCTACTCTGACGGAGCGATGCGGCCGAATGAGGAGACGATTATGGGGATCTACGGTCTCTGCACCCTGCTCAGCATTCCCATCACCGTATCAAGCTATATGCTTATGATCCGCCGCCTGCATGACGTAGGGCTCTCGGGCTACTACATCCTGCTCGCCTTCATCCCATTCGTCAGCCTCGGACTGCTCCTCTACCTCCTCTGCAAGCATGGCACGGAGGGCGACAACGCCTATGGCGCAGACCCGCTCGGGGCTGTCTGTGCCGCACCGGAACCAGAGAATCCGTATGCACGCGGGGCGCACACAGACATGCCGACGGATATTCAGCCGCCTGCTGACCGCCGCGACTAAGGCACACCGTTATGAATGACGCGATATTTACAATGCGCGGTAGGCTGACGCGCCGCGACTATGCGTTGACCATTGGAGCACTCTGCGGCGGCGCATCGCTCCTGAGCTTTGCCGCTGTCTCCACCCTCCTGCCGCTGACCTATTTTACAGCGACAGCATTCTTTCGTGAGGAAAGTGCCGCGTTCTGGATTCTCCTGATCGCAGGGCTTACCCTCATCTTTCTCCTCACCGCCATTCTCCTGCCGCCCCTCGCCATCCCCGCCACCGTGCGGCGGCTGCACGACATCGGCCACGGCGGCTGGCTCGCGTTCCCACTGATCCTCGTGAGCCTTGTCGCCCTCGGGCTGCCCATTCTCTTCCTTGCATTTCTTGGCGCACTGATTGAAGGGATGAAGCGCGTCCCCGATCTCACTGTGTTTGACAGCCCTGACGAGATGGGCTTCATCTTTGGCACACTCGTATTTCTCTATGCCGCCCTTTGCCTCGTCTCCTTTGTGATCCTGTCCGTCTACGGCGGATGGATCTTTCTGAAGAAGGGGATGCCCGTCGCAAATCGCTACGGAGAGCCGCCCGTCGAGGAGGCGATTCCCTCCGTCCGTGCGGCTTTTCTCAGCAGTACGGGGACGATTGCACGCAGACCGTTTGTCCTGCGCAGCCTGATCGTCCTCGCCGCTGCAGGGATCATCGTCCCCACCGCCGGTCAGACCGTCCTCTACCCGCTCGTCACCATCCTCGACGCACTTCATCTCGTCCCCGCCGGCGCGGACTTCTTCACACTCTTCATCGGCGGTACAGTCTACCCGCTTGCCACCCTGCCGCTCATCCTGCGGCGGCTGCATACCCTCGGGCTGGCGAAATGGGAGGCGGTCATCGTCTACGCCGCACTCCTGCCGAATGTCATCGCCACCGCGCATACCGCCCACATTTTCGGCAAGCTCGCCCTGCTCGACGGGGATGAGCTCGGCGACATCATCATCGACGAGATCCTCACCATCAGCACGGTGGGCGACACTGCCTTTATCGCGCTCTGGATGCTCTGCGCCGTGCTGTCGCTCGTGGGCGTGGTACGACTTCTCAGGGCGTAAATAGAAAGCGAGGCTATCATGTTCTGTCCCAAATGCAGCAAATTCGTCCCCTCCTCCGCGAGCGCCTGCCCGAACTGCGGCATCCCCATCATCACGGGATTCTCGCCAAACTACGGCGCGGGCTTCGACCTCGGTGACGACGACAGCGAGAGCAGGAATGACGCACCCCCACGCAAGGTGATGGACTCCGACCTCTATGACGACGTTCCCGACGATGACAGCGTCATCGCGGCAGGAAAATCCTCCGGCATTACCGGCAGACTCAAATCCCTGTTCGGATTCGGGAAGGGATGAACACACAAAAAGGGACTTCTGCACGAATGAAAAATCCGTGCAGAAGTCCCTTTTATGATCACGTCACATTACTCCTCAAAATCCATCCGAAACACCTCTGGATAGACATCACGACGCACCGTCAGCTCGAAACTTCCGGCAGCATAAGGACCGATCTCATACGGGTTGTAGAACACCACGAGATCATTGTTCGCATCGAGCATCCAGCAGAACGTCTCCTGCCATGCTCCACCGTCATGATAGTCCTCCAATGCCGTGTCAATATCCTGTGTAAAGAGCTTCCACTCCTGCCCTGGATACTGCGTTCGATACGCCTGCGCCAGTGCGAGAAGAAGGACATCACGCCCCGTCACAATCTCGTCGATTGCAACAGGCGCACCCGTCTCCACATGAATATTCTCTGTCACAATCCCATGCTGCGGATGTGCGCCGCCGCCGTAGTCCTCATAGCGCAGAGCAAAACTCACAATTTGATCATCCATACGTCCCCAACGATCAACAACCGTATACTCATAGTAGGGCGACGGGGGCATCCACTTGCGGGCACTCTCGCCCATGCTCTCTTCCGCGCTCTCCCACTTCTGCTTTTGCTCCATACTCCAGTTGCGAAGCGTGCGTGCCAGCACGGGGTAATCGTCCCCCTGCACCGTGATCTCCGGGTAACTGCCCCACGCGATCACGCGTCCATCCGCACGCAGAGCGCGGGGATGATCCGTGACAGTGAGCAGCGGGAAAAGACGCGGCTCTACGCGGTCAAGTTCCTCCTCTGCGGGCGGCCGTGCGCTATCCCGATAGCTCTGTGCGAGTGCCTGTACCTCCGCTGTGGTGAGCTCTGCACCGTCTGCCGCCTGTCCCTGCGGCAGTGCAGCACAGAACATGGCCGCGGCCGCAAGCCCCGCCATCATCATCCGTCTCATCGTCCCGCTCCTTTCAAAAAAAGACTCCTCATAACGAGAAGTCCTTACATCCGATCCATGGTGCGATTGGCGCGAGTCGAACGCGCGACCCTCTGCTTAGGAGGCAGATGCTCTATCCTACTGAGCTACAACCGCATCGCATCAAGTGTATCAAATTTGGACGGGATATGCAACCCCCGCCCGCAGAGGAGCAAAAAGGCCGCCGTACGTCACTTCATACGGCAGCCCTGCTGTGCTTACGTATTCTTCGCAATGATTGCGCCGATCACAGCACCTGCGATGATCGCCGTGTTGACGCTGCCCTGCGAGTACTTCTTGCCGCCCTTGCGGTTCTTGCGGCCGCCCCATGCGAGCTGCTGCATCTCCGTACGCCCGTCCATGCCCGCGTATGCCGCACGCTCCTGCTGAGGCACGCGCAGCGGATGAGCGGAGACCTCCGCCGCGCCGAGCCCGCCATAGCCGAGCACACCGACGAGTGCGAGGACTGCGGTTTTCTTCATCGTCTTCATTGTCATCATGTGAATCCCGTCCTTTCAGAGGGTTGTGATGGAGTCCCTGATACATGATCAGCGATTCCTTAAAATCTCTTCCCGTTGTAAAGAGATCATACCGCCGATGGATGGGAATTCCATTCGAGGGGAATGCGAGTTTTGTTAGGAGTTGGTTCTAATTTTTGGTGTTTGTATGAAAATTTATTGAGTATGGCTGAGACGCTCCCGATAGAACTGCGCCTTGCCGCGCAGCACATCGCCGCCGCGCGTGCCATCTGTCGCCCACGGACGGAATGCAGGGCTCTCCTCTGTACCGAGGTACTCCAGATCCCAACGCTCGCAGGTGGAGCGCGGGCCGTAGGGCGCGTGGGCATGTACGCCGTCCTCGTTGTCCGCCGCCTCGCCATGAGTGAGGATGCGTTCCTTGTCGATGGTGAGCCACAGACCGTCTGCGAGTGCTGTCACCGCCTGTGCCATGGCCTCGATCTGTGCGGCGGTCGGCGGCTCGCGCCCGAGGTCGTCCGTCGTCGCACCGATGCAGCCGAGGAGGGCGATGCTGACGCTCCCGCTGTTGCGCAGGTAGGTCGCGGCAAGCACATCGTCGAGTACACCATCCCCGATGACGTAGATGCCGCCGTCCGCATCGACCTGCACATGGTAGTCCGCGAAGAACTGCCCGTAGTGCCCCGCCGTCCAGTGCAAGTAGAGCCTCGTCTCACGCGCACAGCGGGCGGCGGCATAGTGAAGCGCGGGGCGGTATGCCGCTGCGAGTTCCCTGAGCTCTGCGCAGGTCACGCGCCGCATCGCGGAGGCGGACAGTACCGCGCTCATCGTACGCCCTCCTTTTCATTTCGCATCATAACCGTCCGCCCGAGAAATCCGATCAGCCCGGAGGCAATGTTGCTCGTCAGCTCCGCGCTCCCGTAGAAAACGGACAGGATCGCGACCACGACCAGCCCCGTCCCGACCATCCAATCCACACGCGGCAGATAGTTCCGCATAAAAATTCTCCTTTCCTGTGTTCGCAAGTTTCTTTCCTAAGAAATACTTGCTGCAACAACAGAAAAGGAGAGTTTTTTTATGAAGTTCAAAGCGCCCCTACCGTCACGCTGCGCATGCCACCTTCCCCCTATGAGGCAATGCCATCAGTGTTTCCGCATCTTATCGAGATACTGCCGCGTCTCATGTACGACAATCCCCGACAGTGCGATGAGGGCGATGAGGTTCGGGATCGCCATGAGTCCATTGACGATGTCGGCGAGCACCCAGATTGCCTCGAGTTTCAGGAAGGCACCGCACGCAATGAGGGCGATGAAGACAAGGCGGTAGGGCAGGATGGCACGCATCCCCCCGAGGTAGAGGACGGCGCGCTCACCGTAGTAGTTCCAGCCGAGAATGGTGGTAAATGCAAAGAGGGCGAGCGAGACGGTGAGGAGCATTCCGCCGATGTCGCCGTAAAGACTGGTGAATGCCGCGCCGGTCATCGCCGCGCCCGCCGTATCACCATGCCACGCACCTGTCAGTACAAGAACCAGTCCTGTCATGGAACAGATAATGATGGTATCAATAAAGGTCCCCGTCATGGAGATGAGCCCTTGCTCTGCGGGTTCTTTGGTCTTTGCAGCCGCCGCAGCAATCGGCGCGGATCCAAGACCCGACTCGTTCGAGAACACGCCGCGTGCGATGCCATTCTGCATTGCCATCATGACGGTCGATCCAGCGAATCCGCCCGCCGCCGCCGTCCCTGTGAACGCACTGTCGAGGATGAGCGCGATCGCCGCCGGGATCTCACCGATGTGCATGAGGATGATTCCCGCGCAGATGACGATGTAGAGCACCGCCATGAAGGGGATGATGCGCGCGGCGACCTCGGCGATGCTCTTGAGCCCGCCGATGGTGATCGCCGCGATGAGGACGGTGAGCGCGATGTCGGTTGCGATGCGCGGCACACCGAAGGAGAGTTCCACGGAGTCGACGATGGCGTTGACCTGCGGGAATGTGCCGATGCCGAAGAAGGCGACGAGCACCGCCGCCGCCGCGAAGAATGTTGCGAGCGGACGGTATTTCTCCCCCATGCCGAGGCGGATGTAGTACATCGGGCCGCCTGCGATCTCGCCGTGCTCATCGGTGGTGCGATACTTGACGGCGAGCAGTCCCTCCGCATACTTCGTCGCCATGCCGAAGAACGCCGCCATCCACATCCAGAAGATGGCACCGGGGCCGCCGACCTTGACCGCTGTCGCGACACCGACGATGTTGCCCGTGCCGATGGTCGCTGCGAGCGCGACACAGAGTGCCTTGAAGCTCGAGATGTCGCCCGCGCCCTTGTTCTTGGCGCGCAGGATCAGTCCGAGCGCACGCGGCAGATGTACGACCTGGATGAGCGAGAGCCGCAGCGTCAGCAGGATGCCTGTCCCGACGAGCAGCGTGATGAGTGGAACGCCCCAGAGAAATGAGTCAATGGCGTTCAGCATGGGAAGAAATGAGTCCATGGCAGATACCCCCTCAAGATTGTATTTTCATTTTCTTTCACAAATGAAAATATGCGGGTATTTTACCATGATAAAGCACGAAATGTCCATGTATACATATAAAATATCTCAATCCTATATGCTCCACCAACAACAGTTCTTCATTTTACATATCATTCCAAAAGGAGTACAATAAACTCTCAACTTTGAAAGGATGTGGGTCTATGCCGGGAATCGGTGTGCTTGCAAATGTGGTCGCGGTTCTGATCGGCGGCGTACTGGGGCTCGGGGGCGGACGCTTCCTCGCGGAGCGCTTCCAGGCGACGCTCATGCGTGCGTGTGCGCTCGTGGTCATCTTCCTCGGGCTCGGCGGCGCACTCAGCAAGATGCTCGTCGTCGGCGCGGACGGGCATCTCTCCTTCGTCGGCATCGATATGATGCTCACCTCCCTCATCGGCGGCGCAATCATCGGCGAGATCTTGAACATCGAGGATCGCATGACGGCGTTTGGCGCGTGGCTGAAACGCATCTCCGGCAGCAGCGGGGACACGCATTTCATCGACGGGTTCGTCTCCGCGTCGCTCACCATCTGTGTCGGCGCGATGTCCGTCATCGGCGCAGTCAGCGACAGCCTGCTCGGAGATCCCTCCATTCTCTTTGCGAAAAGCGTGCTCGACGGCATTGTCATCATGCTGCTCACGGCGACGCTCGGGAAGGGCTGCGTCTTCTCCGCAATCTCCGTCGGCATCTTCGAGGGGGCGGTCTTTCTCGCAGCGGGCGCGATCGAGCCGCTCATGACGGATGCCGCACTCAGCAACCTCAGCTATGTGGGCAGCATTCTCATCTTCACCGTCGGCACGAACCTCATGACCCTGCCCTACATCCGTGTCGCCAACTTCCTGCCCGCCCTCGTGATCGCCGTCGTGTGGGGCGTGATGTAGCTTTCCCACGCGCCCGAACTCCGCCATACGAAAGGGATCGCTGATAAAACGAAGTCCGTCCGCTTGGCATGGATTGTCGTTCGGTCAAGGCGACAAACCGAAGGGATCACAAGAGCGATGTGGAGGATCGAGGGGACAGTGCGGGCAAAAAGCTGCGTCAAGATGGCGCAGCTGAATGTATCAGTACTTTCGAACGCTGTGTATATTGAGGGAGATTTTTCCATGAACTATTTTATCGCGAGCTGCGGCTATACGACGCAGTTCCCGGAGCAAAGCCGACGGATACGCGAGTACATCGCCGACGCATACCCGAATATAGAGATCGTGCGCTGCTGTGTGCCGGGCTGGAAGACGAAGATCTACGAGGACAAGATGCCGACGGGCGAACTCGTCGACGCGTGGAGGGCGATGCCGCAGAGCCGCGTGCTCACGGCGGAGGATGCGATCTGGTCGCTCTGTCCGAACTGCATGAACATCGCCGCTGAGTGGCGCGGTGCAGAGGCGCACGCACTGTGGGAGCTGATCGACGCGGATGCGGACTTCCCCCTGCCCAACCTCAACGGATGGCACGTCACCCTACAGGACTGCTGGCGGATGCGCGAATATACGGCAACACATGATGCCGTCCGCAGTCTCCTCACAAAGATGGGGATTACATGGGAGGAGATCCCAAACAATCGCGAAAAAGCGGACTTCTGCGGCAAAACCCTTTACCGCCCGCAGGTCGACCGCAATCCGCAGCTCGCACCGAAACACTACCGCGACAATGCCGCCGGCCTCTTCGAGCCGCACACGGAGGAGGAGCAGGATCGCCTCATGCGTGCGCACTGCGCTCAATATGGATCGGATGCGGTCATCTGTTACTGCCACTACTGCCTTGAGGGACTACGAGTAGGGGCGAGCAGGTCATACCACATCGCCGACCTCATCTTCGGGAATGTCGATGCAATGAAAAAGGGACGCTGCACGCGTTTTTCGTACAGCAGCCCCCATTGATCCGCGTCTTCGGACACTCACTCCGATCCGACAATCCCGATGTAGGTGATTTTCCCCTGCTCGGTGCGGAACACAATCGCAATATCGTACGGGTCGCGGTAGACGAGATTCTCCCTGCCATCCTCATATTTCGTGTCGCGCCACGGCTTGCCGTACGTCTGCATGACCCTCTCTGCGGGGTCGCCAACAGTCACGCCGGCCGGCGTTGCAATCCCGTTGTGCGCATTCGTGTTGAGGTACATGACCGTGTCCTTGATAAAAATGACCTTGAATGACGTTCCATAGGTGTACTCGTCCATCATCTCATCCAGTGCCGGGCTCATCCGCGGCTCGGTCCGCGCAGTCGGTGCCCCGTAGATTGCCTCGACCTGTGCACGCGTCGTTCCGACCATGAGCCCCCCGAGCGCGATGTCGCTGCGCTGCAGCACATGTCCGTCCCGATTGATCTGATCTTTGTACGCCGCCGTTGCTATGCCGGACATCACAAGCATAAGGACAGCGAGCAGTACAGCGATTTTCTTGTTCATCATCCTCAACCTCCAAAAATTATAGTCGAGAAAACGGAAACATAAAAAATGGTATTTTTTGTTTCATATATAGTATACTGTCTGCTCCCATCAGAATCAATCAAAAATTGCAGGGCTTTCGCACGGCGCGGCGAATCAATAACATATAGAAACCGAGAGGAGGAATCCCCATGTCCATACTTGCCGCCTACGTCGTTCCCCATCCGCCGCTGATCCTGCCGGAGGTCGGGCGGGGCGAGGAAAAGAAGATCCAGCTCACGGTAAATGCCTACGAACGCGCCATGAAGGAGGCGGCAGAGCAAAAGCCCGATACGGTCATCATCGCGAGCCCGCACACGGTCATGTACGCCGACTACTTCCACATCGCGCCGGGCGAGGAGGCAGAGGGCAGCTTTGCCCAGTTCGGCGCGGAGGAGATCACTGTCGCGGCGCGGTATGACACGGTGCTCGCAAAGGAGATCGAAATGGAGGCGGGGGAGATCGGCATCGAGGCGGGCCCTGTCGGCGGGCGGAACGCCGCGCTCGATCACGCCGTCATGATCCCGCTCCACTTCTTGCACGCGCACACGCGGGACTTCCGCGTGGTGCGCCTCGGCATCTCGGGGCTGTCCCCGCTCGCACACTACAATTTCGGCAAATGCGTCGCACGCGCCGTCGATACACTCGGACGGCGGGCGGTCTTCATCGCGAGCGGCGACCTCTCGCACAAGCTCACCCCCGAAGGCCCGTACGGATTCGCCCCCGAGGGGCCGCGCTTTGACAAGGCGTGCATGAAGTACCTTGAGGAGGGCGACTTCCTAAAGCTCCTGCGGATGGATCGCGCCCTCTACGAGCCGGCGGCGGAGTGCGGACTGCGCACGTTCTGGATGATGGCAGGTGCACTCGACGGGCAGGCGCTCAAGATCAAGAAGCTCTCCTATCAAGGGCCGTTCGGTGTCGGCTACGGTGTTGTGTCGCTCCGCGTGACGCGTGAGGATGTGCGCCGCAGCTTCGCCGAACGCTACGAGATGCTCGAACGGCGGGCACAGGAGGAGCGGCGCGCCGCCGAGGACGATTATGTGCGGCTCGCACGCCACGCGATTGAGACGATTGTCCATACGGGGAAAAATGCAGAACTCCCACAGGGACTTCCGTCCGAGATGTCGGAGCGTGCGGGTGTCTTCGTCTCGCTCAAAAAGGACGGCGAACTGCGCGGCTGCATCGGCACGTTTGAGCCAACGACGAAGAATATCGCGGAGGAGATTCTCCAAAACGCCGCCTCTGCCGCTCTGCGCGACCCGCGTTTTCCACCTGTCAAGAAGGAGGAACTGGACGCGCTCGTCTACTCCGTGGATGTGCTCACAGAGCCGGAGCTGGTCGCGGGTGCGGATGCACTGGATGTGAAAAAGTACGGCGTGATCGTCGAGTACCGTGCACGCAAGGGGCTGCTGCTGCCCGATCTCGCGGGCGTGGACACGGTAGAGGAGCAGCTGCGCATCGCCCGCCAAAAGGGCGGCATCCCCGCCGATGCCCCCATCCGCATCTGGCGGTTTGAAGTGACGCGGCACACGTAAGATGAACATCCCTGCTTACAAGCGGCGCACTGCGCGGGTGCGGAAGAACGTGTCCAACGGAGCAGGTGCGCGAGGCTGCTCTCGGAGCGCCCCTTTCGGCTCACTGTGTTCGCCACTTCCCCCGCTCTGGCGGGGGAAGCTAATATGCCGTAATGCAAAGCCTCCCCCGTGCGACACGGGGGAGGGGGACCGCGTGAGCGGTGGTAGGGGCGTCTTGAGCGTTTTGGGAAGACAAACAAAGGGCTGTTGCACGAATCAAAAAATAACTTTTTGCAGCAGCCCCGACCATAAGAATGCGTCTCTGCATAACAGTGCAGACGCTCGTGTTACCTGCTCCCTCTGCCCGCACGCCTGCCGCCTCGCTGCGGGCGCGACGGGGTTCTGCCGTGCACGCAGGAACGAGGGCGGCACGATCCGCGCCATCAACTACGGGCGGCTGACCGCGCTTGCGCTCGACCCGATTGAGAAGAAGCCGCTCTACCATTTTTATCCCAACAGTCAAATTCTCTCGGTCGGCAGCTTCGGCTGCAACCTCGCGTGCCCGTTCTGCCAGAACGCGGGAATTGCAGCGGCAGACGAGCGCATCGAGACGGAGAACGTCACCCCCGCGCAGCTTGCCGCACTCGCCGACGAACTGCGCCGTCAGCCGCGCGGCAATATCGGTGTCGCCTTTACCTACAACGAGCCGCTCGTCGGCTATGAGTACATCATGGACACGGCCCCGCTCCTGCACGCGGCGGGGATGAAGGTCGTACTCGTCACGAACGGCATGATCTGCACGGAGCCGCTCACGCGTCTCCTGCCGCACGTCGATGCGATGAACATAGATCTGAAGGCATGGCACACGGACACCTATCGGCAGCTTGGCGGCAACCTAGCGGCGGTGAAGTCGACCATCGCAACCGCAGTCACACATGGCGTGCACGTCGAGGTGACAACCCTCGTCGTCCCAGGGATCAGCGACCGTGCCGAGGATATGGACGAGGAGGCATACTGGCTTTCTACCCTCTCGCCCGACCTCCCGCTCCACATCAGCCGCTATTTCCCGCGTCACCGCATGAGCGCACCGCCGACACCGATTGTAGACATCGACCGCCTCACAGCAGTCGCGCGGCGGCATCTGCGGCACGTCCATCGCGGGAACTGCTGAGAGGGTATCGCTCCTGCCCGCATCATTGACAAACCAAAAGACCTCCCACACCATCCACAGTGTGAGAGGTCTTTGTGTGTGATGTCTTACAACATCGCCGAGACAGCCGCCGCCGTCGCGATGGAGCTTTGCGCCGCCTTCGACATGAGCAGCGGGTCCGCGCTCTGTTCGAGTGCCTGATGCTTCATCTTCTCGATCGTTTCGGAGACGACATCCTTGTCCGCCTCGGGGTGCGAGCCGCGCGTCACGATCTGGGAGACGAGCTTCGTCCCCTCGTAGATCTGCGTGATGACCGAGCCGTCCGCAAGCACGCGCGTGATGACCGTGTCGCCGACCTTCTCCGACCAGTCGCGCGCCTCTGCCGCCTTCGATTCCTTGAGATTCTGCAGCATCTTCGCGAAGGTATCGGACGTATCCTCCTTCATGGGATTTGTACGCCGCTCAGCAGATGCCGGCACAATTCCACGGCTGCCATAGAGCTTCTCGAGTTCCATCGTTTTCCCTCCCTTCGCGCTTCCTGCTTGGTATCGACTTCCTTACTGTTTCTATCGAAGAAATCCCATCGTTCTTAACATTTTTCCTTGAATTCCCATCGGTTTTCCGATAATATAGAATCGTACGAAAAAGGAGATGACGAAGCATGAGCGAACTGCTGTCCTTTGGCTCGGACTATCTGGAGGGCGCACACACGGAGATCCTGCAGCGACTTGCTGCGACAAATATGGAGCAGACGGCGGGCTATGGGCTGGACACCTACTCCGATGCGGCACGGGAGAAGATACGAAAGGCATGCCGCAGTCCGCGTGCAGAGATTTATTTTCTCGCGGGTGGAACGCAGACGAACCGCATTGTGATCTCATCTCTACTGCATCCCTACGAAGGCGTGATTGCCGCAGACACGGGACATATCACCGTACACGAGGCGGGCGCAATCGAGTGCGGCGGTCACAAGGTGCTCGCGCTCCCGCATACGGACGGCAAACTCACGGCACGCGCCATTGAAAGCTGCCTGCGTGCCTATCACGAGGACGCGAACCGCGACCACATGGTGCGCCCCGGTATGGTCTATCTCTCCCATCCAACGGAGTACGGCACGCTCTACACCATGGACGAACTGGAGGTCATCAGTGCCATCTGCCGTGCGAACAAGATCCCGCTCTTTCTCGACGGCGCACGGCTCGCGTACGCATTCGGCTGCCCCGCGAACGAACTGACCCTGCCCGCCATCGCACGTCTGACGGATGTGTTCTACATCGGCGGGACGAAGTGCGGCGCACTCCTCGGCGAGGCGGTCGTGTTCCCGAAGCCCGATACCGTGCCGCATTTCTTCACCATCGTCAAACAAAGCGGCGCACTCATGGCGAAGGGGCGCGTGCTCGGCATCCAGTTCGACACGCTCTTTACCGATGGACTGTACGAGCGCGGTGGAGCGCACGCCGTCACGGCGGCCGACCGCATCCGCACGGCACTCACAGAGAAGGGCTATCAGCTCGCTGTGGACAGCCCGACGAACCAGATCTTCCTCGCGCTCGATGACGCACAGCACGCACATCTCTCCGCAGAGGTCAGCATGGGATTCTGGGAGAAACAGGGCGACGTGACCATCATGCGCATCGCGACCAGCTGGGCGACACGGGATGCGGACGTGGAGCGACTGATCGCGGTGCTGTAAGAGAAAATCTGCTTGCGCCGCCGCAGGATTCCTCCTGCCCAGGACGTTTCAATCATATGATACTGCAACGATAGATAAAACACATTTTCTAAATACAGAGACTGCTGCACGAAGATTCGCCCCTCATGCAGCAGTCTCTCTTTGTTTCGTCTGCAGCGATTACACGATATCGACGCGCAGTACGCCGTCGATCTGTCGGAGGGTGTCGACGATGAAGGTAGGCTTTAGATGCTCGCCGTTATACACCTCGAAGTTGAGGTAGATGCGCCGCTCACCGTCGGTCTCTGCCTCGTCCTCGTCCGTCTTGACCTTCACGCCGCGTGAGCGCAGGTGCAGATCCTCGATGCACGCGCTGAGGCGCATGATCTGCCCCGGGCGGTCGACAGTATGGATGGAGAGCGAGAGCATGTGATCGTGGTCGACCCATGCGTCAAGGCGCGAGAGGTTGCCGAGGATCAGAAAGACAATCGCCGTCGTCACGCCCGCACCGAGGTAGAAGCCCGCACCGACGGCGAGCCCCACGCCCGCAACAACCCAGAGCGTCGCTGCCGTCGTAAGGCCCGTAACGGTCAGCCCCTCCTTCATGATCGCCCCCGCACCGAGGAAACCGATACCGGAGACAACCTGTGCCGCCAGACGTGCGGGATCGGCGTTCGTCTTTCCCTCCACGTTGTCGTAGAGCGCCTGTGACAGGATCATGATAAGGCACGCACCGAGTGCGACCAGCATATTCGTCCTGAGACCTGCGGACTTGTGCCGCATCTGCCGCTCATAGCCGATGATTCCGCCCATCGCACACGAGAGCACGAGGCGCAGACAGATCTCCCATTCCTGCATGAGAAACTTCCCTTCTATAGTATAGCTTTGGCGAATCTGTATTCTACAGTCGTGTTCGCAAGAAGTACATATGAGCACTGTTCCACATTATCCACAACTGTGCAGAACTCTGTGGACAAAATTGTTCAAAAGCCCGAAAACACCTTTATCCACATAGTTTTACACAGTGTGCATAATTTTTACGAACGATTTTACAATTTCTGTGGATAATGTGGATAAAACGGTGGATAACCCCATATATGGAGTGAAAAATATATGCAAATCTATATTTTGTGCAGTAGACTGCATGACTTATCCACACTCCTGTGGGATAAAGCGGTGGATTTTATTTTGCTGTGCGCCCACAGTTTTACACAATATCCACAGATATGCCATCAGCGCTCCTGTGCGCTCCACACACCATAGGGATGTGCAATCAGAGCCGCATTGTAGTAGCGTTTCAGCCCCGTCACCTCCGCCCCGATCCATGGGGGCAGGGCAAACTCCTCCGTCTCAGAGGCGAGCTCGATCTCGGCGACAATGAGCCCCGCGTTTGCTCCGTGAAAGACATCCACCTCCCATGCGTGCCCGGCATAGTTCTCCACATAGCGCGTCTTTTCCACAAGGGGCTCGTCGCAGAGCGCGAGCAATTCCTGCGCCTCGGCAAGGGGAATCTCATACTCGTACTCAAGCCGCCGCGCCCCTTCTGTTTTTCCCTTGATGGTCAGGAATCCCTGTATACCTGCCGTTCGGATTCGTACGGTTTTATTCGGATCGCGTGAAAGATAGCCCTGCGCCATTTCAATTCCGATGCCCGTCGGCCGAAACGTATCCGCAACCCTAAATTTTCGCTCGATTTCAACCCCCATAAAGACCCGTCCCTTCTTATTCTATTGAAGAATACCTTGCATATTCCGCGCGTTTGCTATATATTATGTGATACTGAACGGATGAGGTTATTCTATCAGCGCACGCGCCCGAACGCAAGGTGGCTGTGCTGAATACACATCCGACAGGCGGGGAATTGTACGCATCACCGTTTATATCAGGGGAGGAAAGGATCGATCCTGCTTTGACAACATTACCACCCAAACGACGAACAGCGAAAAAACGAATCTGGCCCTACGTTCTGCTCGGCACGCTCTTCATCTTTGTCCTTGCGGCGGTTGCGGGTGCATTCTTCGCCCAGAGCAGCCTGCTCGACCGTGCGAAGACCGATCACAAGGAAGAGCTCCTCGTTGCAAAGGACAAGGCGACGATCATGATTATGGGCGTCGACGAGCGCGAGGGCGACGTGGGGCGCAGCGATACGCTCATGGTCGCAACCATCGACCCCGTGCGCAACGAGGCCTCGCTCCTGTCCATCCCGCGCGACACGCGCGTTGCCATCCCGCGGAACGGCTATGACAAGATCAACGCCGCCTACGCCTATGGCGGGGAGAAGCTGACGCAGCGCACCGTCGAGGACTTCCTCGGTGTCCGTATCGATCACTACGTTATCATCAACACCCACGCATTCCAAAAGATTGTCGATGCCATCGGCGGCATTGACATCGACGTAGAAAAGCGGATGTACTACGAGGATCCGTGGGACGATGACGGCGGGCTCATCATCGACCTGCGCCCGGGCCGGCAGCACATGGATGGCAAGACGGCCGTCACCTATGTCCGCTACCGCGATGAGGAGGGGGATATCGGGCGTGTCAAACGCCAGCAAAAATTCATGCGCGCCTGTGTCGATGCTGTCACCACGCCCGCGATCCTGCCGCGTCTGCCGGGGATCATCAGCAGCGTCATCGACAGCGTCAAGACCGACCTCAGCGTCCGCCAGATGCTTGAGTTCATCGGCACGCTCAAGGAGTCGCAGGCGAAGGGTCTGCGCACCGAGATGGTGCCCGGCCGCCCGCTCTACATCGACGGCGTGAGCTACTGGATCCCCGACATGGCACAGCTGCGGCGCGGTATGGCGAGCGCACTCGGCGTTACACTCACGAACAACGATCGCACCCGCATGGAGCGTGCCGTACAGGAGTACGAGGACTCCATCCCCGCAGGAGCGACCGAGATTCCTGAGGGAGATACCTCCGTCGGGCGTGCCGTCAGTGCCGACGAGGCACTGGGCAACAGTCGGAAAAAATCCGACAAGGATGCCAAAGAAAGCCGCGATACGCGCAAGGACAGCTCCTCCGATCGTACGCGGACCAATGCGCGTGATTCAGCGGACGAGAGCGCGTCGCGTCCCGGGCGCAGTTCCGATACCACAGCCACCTCCGATACGGGTCGCCACGCAAGCACACGCCAAAGCGCAGACGGCCCCGTGGAGCAGCCCTCCGCGCGGGCACCCCGCAGCACAGGCACCGATGCGCCAACGCGCGGGAGTGCGGATACGGGCAAGGAAGAATAATTTTTAGGAGAGAATACGGGAGGTTTCCCGCAGAAAGGAAGATGCATCATGGCAAGCAAATTTGACGCAGAGGCACTCGAACTTCATAAACACTATCATGGCAAACTCGCCGTCACTCCAACCGTCCCCCTCGGCACACGCGACGACCTCAGCCGCGCCTATACGCCCGGCGTTGCCGCACCGTGTCTTGCGATCAAGGAGAACCCTGAGAGCATCTACGACTACACCACCAAGGGCAACATGGTCGCCGTCGTCACAAACGGCACTGCCGTCCTCGGTCTTGGCAACATCGGTGCGGGCGCAGGGCTCCCCGTCATGGAGGGCAAGTCTGTCCTTTTCAAGGGATTCGCGGGCGTTGACTCCGTCCCTATCTGTGTGAACAGCGCGAAGGTCGAGGACGTTGTGAAGGTTTGCCAGCTGATCGCCCCCACCTACGGCGGCATCAACCTCGAGGACATCAAGGCACCCCAGTGCTTTGACATCGAGAACGAGCTCAAGAAGACCCTCGACATCCCCGTGTTCCACGACGACCAGCACGGCACGGCAATCGTCGTCGTCTCCGCGCTCCTCAACGCATACAAATACCTCGACAAGGATCTGCGCGCGGCGAATATCGTCATCAACGGCGCGGGCGCAGCAGGACAGGCGATCGCACGCCTCCTCTTTGCCTACGGCATCCAGACCGTCGTCCTCTGTGACACCACGGGCGCGGTTTACGAGGGACGTACCGAGAACATGAACCCGTACAAGGACGCCCTTGCAAAGGTCTCCAACCGTCAGAAGGAAAAGGGCAGCCTCGCACAGGTTATCAAGGGCAAGGACATCTTCATCGGGGTCTCCGCGCCCGGCAGCCTCACGCCCGAGATGATCAAGAGCATGAATGCGGATCCCGTCATCATGGCAATGGCGAACCCCGTTCCCGAGATCCTGCCCGACGATGCAAAGGCGGCGGGCGCACGCATCGTCTGCACGGGCCGTTCCGACTTCCCGAACCAGGTCAACAACCTCCTCGCATTCCCCGGTATCTTCCGTGGGGCACTTGACGTACGTGCGAAGGAGATCAACGATGAGATGAAGATCGCAGCAGCCAATGCAATCGCCTCCCTCATCCCAGAGAGTGAGCTGAACGAGACCAACATCATCGCGAGCCCGCTCGACCCGCGCGTTGCCCCGACCGTCGCCGCTGCCGTCGCAAAGGCTGCGCTCGACACCGGTGTCGCCCGCCTGACGGACATCACCCCCGAGGCCGTCGCCGCGCATACACGCGAGCTGCTCGGACATACGGTTGCCTGAGTTTCATAGGAGAATCCATGACGGGGCTGTTGCACGCAGTTAGAAAACTTCGTGCAACAGTCCTGTTTTTGCATGCTTGACAAGTTTTTCCATTTCACCTAGTATCAATAATATGAGCGAAAGGAGTGCAGCGATGGATACAAATGAACTGACCTCCGTGTTTCGGATCGGTGAGACGGTCGCCGTGGAGTTCAAACGCTGCGGCAACGGCATCGAGAGCGATGTCTATGAGACCGTCTGCTCCTTTCTGAACCGCTATGGCGGCGATATTTTTCTTGGCGTGCTGAACGACGGCTCCGTTGCGGGGATTGCAGAAAATGCTGCTCCTGACATGGTGCGGAACTTCATCAGCAAGATCGGCAATCCGGATATCCTCTCGCCGACGGCCTACCTCACACCGAAGATCATCACCTATGAGGGAAAAACCATCATCCACATCCATATTCCACCCAGTGCCGAGGTGCACAGCTACAAGCGTGTGATTTACGACCGTGTGCAGGATGCCGATGTCAAGGTAACAGCGACCGCACAGATCGCGCAGATGTATATACGAAAGCAGGAAATTTTTACTGAGCGTAAAATCTATCCATACGTCAGCACCGATGATCTGCGTCTTGACCTTCTGCCGAAACTGCGGACGATGGCGGTCAACAGCGGCGGCGGTCAGCATCCGTGGACAGCAATGACCGACGAGGAGCTTCTAAAGAGCGCCCGCCTCTACGGCAAGGATCGCGTGACCGGCGCGGAGGGCTACAATCTCGCCGCCGTCATGCTGCTCGGACGAGATGAGGTGATACTGGACGTGGCACCTGCATATGTCACAGATGCGCTGCTGCGCAGGGTGGATACGAAACGCTACGATGACCGCGAGATCATCCGTACCAATCTGATCGAGAGCTACGAGCGTCTCATGGCATTTGCGCAGAAATATCTGCCCGATAAATTCTATCTTGAGGATGACCAGCGGAAAAGTCTGCGTACCATCATCACGCGCGAAATCATCGCGAACACGCTCATTCACCGCGAGTATACGAGTAGCTATCAGGCGAAATTCGTCATCGAGCGCAGCCGTATGTATGTCGAGAACGCAAACCGCTGTGCGCAGATCGGTGTCCTTACCCCCAACAATTTGGAGCCAAACCCGAAGAATCCTATCATCGCGTCGTTTTTCCGCAATATTGGCTATGCCGATCAGCTCGGATCCGGTGTGCGCAATCTCTATCATTACTCGAAATTCTACAGCGGGGAAGAGCCGGAGCTACGGGAGGACGACATCTTTCGGATTACAGTTCCATTGGATGTCGCATTGGTGGATGCTATGGACGATCCCACCCAAGCTCGGGAAAATCCCACCCAAGCTCGGGAAAATCCCACCCAAGCTCGGGAAAATCCCACCCAAG
>CAUVVR010000026.1:0-29140 GCA_963555475.1 uncultured Selenomonas sp. | reverse complement strand
AGGGCGAAAAATCTGTACCAATCTGACAGACTTCATTTTATCAGCGATTCCTTAAGCGGAGAGCGTCGAAAGTTTTTTGAAATAACGTTTGGCATGGACTTTTTTCGTCTATGCCATTCGCTATACTTACGGAACCACTGATAAATTCGACACCGTCATCCAATCGGGCGGAGTTCATTTTATCAGCGATTTTCTAGATGTGGTCAAGAGATATGGAGGAAATCATCATGGCAGAAGCAAAGACGAACGGGACGACGGACACGCGGAGGGGGTATTTCGACGTGGACGGCAGCGGAGCGATGACGGAACTCGTATTCCTGTTGGAGCTGAGCGGACCGATGGAGGATCTTGAGTCCGATCTGATCGACGGATTCAACGATATGATCGTGCGGCTCAGGGAGGAGCGGACGGATCTCCTTGTTTGGCTCCAGAAACAAGGCGGTCAGTGTGTGGATATGAATACCCGCGTGCCGATCACCGAGGATTCCGCGCTCATCGAACAGGGCTGCTTTACGCACCTCCGTACACTTGTTGAAGAGTATCGACGCGCACATCCCGAGGAGTTCATACATCAGGACAACGTGCGCGGCAGCGGGTGTCTGTTCGGTGTAGGCGGGTGCATTCACATGGCTCAGCAGGTGTACCAAGAGGCTCTCCATGAGGATCGCCCCATGCGTACGATGGTCATCATCGTCACGGACAACACGAAGATCGAGTCCGAGAGCGGGGACTACTGGACACCTGACAGACTGAGGGAGCTGGTAGAGCAGCAGGAAAAGGAGGCGGGCTGGGAATTCGTTTTCCTCGGTACGAACATCAACGCGAAGCAGGTCGCTGAAGATGTCGGCATTCCTGCCAAGAATGCCGACACCTTCGCCTGTGATGCGGCGGGCGTGCGCGAGAACTTCGCAGCACTCGGAGCGCTGATTATGGAGTTTTCCGCGACAGGCGTTGTTCCACCGACATGGTCGCAGAAGATCAGCGAGCATCTCGCAAAGACACAGAGCGGGCGCAGCTGAGCGGGAACGAAAAGCCTCCCCTGCCAAGGCGGGGGAGGTGGCGAACGATATGAGCCGGTGGGGGCGCTTGCAGCGATAGAGCAAAGATGACCAGGACGGTTGTATCTGTGGCAAATAAATGAAAACAAATCTCTTGCGTGGATGATTCATATCTGTTAAAATTTTATGAAAAAAACTGAGAGGGGAATGTCCATGTTACCGCCGCATCAAACTCCATCCGCCGACCTCCTTGAACGGATTCGCCGCTATATTGCCGCGCATTTGCAGGGGTCCTCCGACATCATCGAGGAAGCAAAGCGTAAGCTGCCGCGTCCCGTACCGCGTCCCTTCGAAGGCGAGCGCGAACGTCACGGTCTTGCTCGCGATCCCGGTGTCCATGAAGAGCCGCTCGTATGCGGCGCCACTCTTCCACGTCCGCGTGTTGGTCTGGACGGGATCCTCTCGCGTCTTAAAAGCAAACTCGACAAGCCGAAAGAAACCTTCTCCGAGCGGCTCCTGCGCCTCATCGACGAGAGCGGCATGACCGATGTAGAGGTGTACAAGCGTGCGGGGATTGACCGCAAACTGTTCTCCAAGATCCGTACCGACAAGAACTATCACCCGAAGATTCGCGTCGTCTACGCATTCATCTTCGTCCTGCGGCTGAACCTCGACGACGCGAGAGACCTCCTCGCGAGCGCGGGCTACAGCATCTCGCCCGCACACGAATACGACCTTGCCATGCAGTACTGCATCGAGGAGGGCTTCGACATCGACACTGTAAACGAGATCCTGTATGCACTCGGGATGGCTGTGCTGTGACATGAGATTTTTGAGAATCTCGACAAGGCATGGACTTTGTTCGTCCATGCCTTTTGCTATACTTGGATCACATAATGAAAATGTCGCCTGTGCGGCGACCTGGGACGGCGGGAGATTTGCTAAGATAGGGACAGATCAAAGAGACGTCATATGGAGGTGTGCGTCATGGGTATTTTGAAGAATTTGCAGAGCGCGTTTCGCACGGTACGGCCGCCGTGTGCACGGTGTCCCTATCGGCTCGGGCTGGTGGTGTTCGTGCAGAGTCCATGCCCTGCGTGCCGGATGGGTGGCTATCGTATGCTTGATATACTGACACGCGGGCAGAGCGGTTTTCCCGGCATTTGGCGGGATGGAATATTCCGCGACGGGGTGGACAACGGGAAGATTTTCCGCAGGTAGGTGAACGATGGGAACGCTCAAAGATATGCTGAAGCTCGTTGGCGAATGCGTCACTGTACTGGTACTGTTGGTCGCATACGCCATCGTAAAAGTACTGTATTGGGGCGTCATGGGCATCAAATTTCTTATCGCGTTCGTAATTTCTTTGAACTAAGGGGGAGCATGAATGACAATGGAACGTATGGAGATACGCGGACGCTGCGGCACAGCGATTGCATACGCAAAAGTGATCGAGGAGGAGGCGGTCGCGCAGATCCGTCGGATGTGCGACTACGAGTTCACGGAGGGCGCGAGCATCCGCATCATGCCCGATGTACACTGGGGCAAGGGCTGCACGATCGGCACGACGATGACCGTGCGGGACAAGGTTGTCCCAAACCTCGTCGGTGTCGACATCGGCTGCGGGATGTATACGGTCGACCTCGGAAAGGGGGAGATCGACCTCGAACGCTTCGATGCGGCGGCGCACTTCGTCCCGTCGGGGCGTAATCTCTGGGATGGGCGGCAGGAGCGATTTGACCTCACGGAGCTGCGCTGCTACCGCGCCCTCAAGGATACGAAGCGCATCGCACGCAGCCTTGGCACGCTCGGCGGCGGCAATCACTTCATCGAGATTGACCGCAGCGCGGACGGCACGAACTACCTCGTCATCCACACCGGCAGCCGCAATCTCGGCAAGCAGGTCGCCGAATACTACCAGAACATCGCCATTGACCTCTCGCACGGCAAGGACAAACTGTTCCGTGCGCGTGACGAACTCATCCGCCGCTACAAGGCGGAGGGGCGGCGCAGTGAACTGCAGGAGGCACTCAAGGAGCTGAACCGTGGATTCCAAGCAAAGGAGGCGGAGATTCCCGCCGATCTCGCCTTTCTCTACGGCAGCTACCTCGAGGACTATTTGCACGACATCGAGATCTGCCAGAACTTCGCACGGCGTAACCGCGAGGTCATCGCGCATGTCCTCCTCGAACGGACGGGGCTCACCGCAGGCGAGGCATTCCACACCATCCACAACTACATCGATGTGGAGGAGCGGATTCTCCGCAAGGGTGCAATCGCGGCGCGCGTGGGCGAGCGCGTCCTCATCCCGATCAATATGCGCGACGGGAGCATCCTCGCCGTCGGGCGCGGCGATCCGGACTGGAACTGGTCGGCTCCGCACGGGGCGGGGCGGCTCATGTCGCGCACGGCGGCAAAGGAAAACCTCTCCATGGAGGAATTCCGTGAAACAATGGCAGATGTCTATACAACGGCGGTCAATGAGAATACGATCGACGAGGCACCGATGGCGTACAAGTCCCTTACGGACATCATTGATGTGATCGAGGACAGCGTGGACGTGATCGAGGTCTTGAAGCCGATCTACAACTTCAAGGCGGGGTGATGCTTATGTACGGCGCGATATTGATGGCATCAGAAGTTTGCCGAGCCGCAGAATAAAAAGAAATAGCTTAGCGGTAGATCTGTACTTGTTTGGTCAAGTGAAGTGATAGGGGGCTTTCATGTGGAGACTTGTTCTTGCTCTTCTTGCTCTGCTCTCTAGCATTTGTGAAAAGTATGGTTTCATCGGTGTATTAATATTTTTTGCTGTGATTGTCCTCGTCCTTGCGATAATTGCCTTTCTGGCAATGGAGAGCGATGAAGTGGAGGAGAACGATAAGCACAAGTGCGACATGGGGGACGGCGTTGATGTTTATCGTCGATTGAAAGAGTGATCGGAGGTGTAAAGAATGCAAACAGATGAAAAAGGTCGTAGTGCACACTCCAAACCGATGATACTATGTGATCCTCTCATAACACCGCAGCCCTTTCATCGAAAGGTGAAGAATTGTTTTCGGATAACGGTGAAGATGATAGAGAGGGCACGGTCTATGTTTAAGGAATCGCTGATAAAATAGACCCTCAGATTGGCGTAGATTTTTTCGTCCGAACAAGGAGGCAAACCGGACGCATAGCCAAAGCTATGTGGAGGATCGCGGGCACAGTGCGGGCAAAAAAGATGCGTCAAGATGATGGTGCTGAATTTATCAGTGCTTCCTTAAGGAAACGAAATGAGGGAACATCCATGTACGGCGCAATCTTGGGGGACATCATCGGCTCGCCCTATGAGTTCGACCGTGGGGAAAAGACGAAAGAGTTCGAGCTTTTCCCCGCACACGCACGCTTCACGGATGATACCGTCATGACCATCGCCGTCGCCGAGGCATTGATCGGATTGGGGGCGGATGTGAACGAAGAACATGTGAAAGCCGATGTTGTGCGCTTTATGCGGCACTGGGGGCGGCGTTATCCGCGCATCGGCTACGGCAGCTTGTTCCGTCAATGGCTCGTGACGGACGACCCGCAGCCCTACGGCAGCTACGGCAACGGCTCTGCCATGCGCGTCTCCTCCGTCGGCTGGCTCTATGACAGTCTCACGCGCACGCGTGAGGTCGCACGATGGACGGCAGAGGTCACGCACAATCACCCCGAGGGGGTGAAGGGGGCGGAGACGGTCGCGAGTGCCATCTATCTCGGGCGCATGGGACACTCCAAGGAAGAAATCAAGGACTATATCACGCAGGAGTTCGGCTATGACCTCACGCGCACCCTCGACGAGATCCGCCCGACCTATTCCATGGATGCCACCTGCACCGGCAGCGTCCCTGAGGCGATTACCGCCTTTTTCGAGAGCACGAGCATGGTTGATGCCATCCGGGGCGTCATCTCCCTCGGCGGCGACACCGACACCACTGCCTGCATTGCGGGCAGCATCGCCGAAGGCTTCTACGGCTGTCCTGATGATCTGCATGAGGAGTGCGTGAAGCGGATTCCTGCGGATATGCGCGAAGTCCTGTTTGCGTTCGATATGATGCGGGAGGAACGCAGGGGCGGAGAACTTTGCTGGTGTGAGGAACGTCCGTTGAACAGTTTCTATGGGGTGATACGGAGAAATTCGGTCCGCAGGAGGAAAAAGGAGTAATGATGCAGAATTAGTAATATATTAAGGAAGCACTGATAAAGTCAGCCGCGCCATCTTAACGCATCTTTTTCGCCCGCATTTCGGCAGAAAAAACTGCGCCAATCTGAGAGTCTGCTTTATCTGTGATTCCTTTGCTTGTCTGATGGAATGGAGCGATGGTGATGCCCTTCGTATTTGTTTTTGTAGTTCCTCCACTTCTTTGCTTGCTCGGCGAAGTTTATCACTCGTTTGGCTTCCTCGGTGTGTTGATATCCCTTGCGATGATTGTCCTTCTTCTTTGGCTCATTGCCTTTCTGGAGATGAAGAGCGATGAGGCGGCGGAGCAATATAAGAAAAACTGTGAAATGAGGGACGACCGTGGAACTTGACTACAAGGAGAATAAGGGTTTTCGTTTGCTCCAGCTGTACGAGCGGCTGAGTCGGGGCGAGGTTGTCTGCAAGGCGGAGCTGGCGCAAAAATTTGCCGTGACGGACAAGACCATCCAACGCGACATCGAGGAGCTGCGTGCCTATCTCGCGGAGACGCGTACCGATGAGGGCGAGGCATCCATTGTCTACGAGCGCAGTCGCGGCGGCTATCTGCTCTCGCACGCGGCGAGTGAGTGGCTGACGAATGAGGATGTACTCGCCGTCTGCAAAATCCTCCTTGAGAGCCGTGCCTTCTGCAAGGAGGAGCTCGACGCTCTCCTAAAGAAGCTGCTGCGGCAGACCGCGCCGCAGGATCGCGCACAGGTCAGGAAGCTGATTCTCAGTGAGCAGCATTACTATGTCCCACTGCGCCACGGGAAGAAGCTCCTCTCCGCGATCTGGGAACTCTCACAGCACATGACGGCACAGCATACCATACGCATTGTTTACTGCCGTCAGGACGGCACGGAGCGTGTGCATGAGGTGAACCCCGTTGCCATCATGTTCTCCGAGTATTACTTCTACCTCATCGCCTATCTGGCGGACGGTCGCAAGGAGTTCCCGACCATTTTCCGCATCGACCGCATCGTACGGTTCGAGCCGACGGGCGCGACCTTCCGCGTCGTCCATAAAAAGAAATTCAGCGACGGCGAATTTCGCAAGCGCATCCAGTTTATGTACGCGGGCGAACTTCGCCGCGTCACATTTGACTATAGCGGCGCATCGGTCGAGGCCGTCCTCGACCGCCTCCCCACGGCGAAGGTCGTTTCGCAGGAGGACGGTGTGTATCGCATTACCGCCGAGGTATATGGGAGCGGCATTGATATGTGGCTGCGGAGTCAGGGCGATCATGTACAAGTAATTGAGGAATAGTGTGTTTTATTTTGATGTATGCAGATTGATTGAAATGGGGCGTTCATGATGAATGACAAAGAAAATGCAATCACAACGGTAAATGAATATGAACAGGAATCCTTTGATCTTGATGCGTTAGAGCAAAAACTGGAGGAAGAAATTGGAGATCATCTGTCCAGTCTTGAACAGCTAAAAGAAGAGCATAAACTGATTGGCAATCCCGATGGAATTGGTGCAGTTGTGCTGAACAGCGTGTGGGAACAGTTTATCAATCAGGTGGGGGTTGTTGCGGGGGAGGATTTTATTGAAGCAAATCGAGGATTAACACTTGATTTAAGGGCTGAAGCACATATCCAAACGACCGATAATTTTGTGCATGGGAAGATCGCGAGTCATAATGCATATATTGATTATCAAAACCGGTATGATGAGACACGGCAGGATTTTCAGACAGATCCCACAACTGAAACGAATGACTATACACGCTACAACGAAGACACCAAAGTTGTGGAGAAATACGATCCTCGGGCTAAAGAGTGGAAAACCCAGTTCAAATCAAATAAAGAATTAAGAGCCACATGGGATAACCGTCCAAAAGCGAAAAAAGATGGCAATGATTCAAAAAGGTCAAGGAATGTTCATATAGACCATATTATTCCTATTGCAGAACAAGCACGTGATATGGAAGCTGCTGCACATATAGATAAAGAAGATCGGATTACGTTTGCAAATAGTGATGTCAATCTTCAGGATTTGGATGCAGGCGCAAATTGCTCCAAAAGCGATTTACCCACGGAAAAGTGGCTCGAGATGAAAGACGAAAATGGGAAAAAACCAGATGAACGCTTTCCCATTGATAAAGAGAAAATGCTTGAAAATGATAAGAAGGCACGTGAAGAATATGAGGAAATGAAGGAGAAAGGAAAACAGGCGTCCATCGAAACAGGAAAAAAATCTCAACGTGAAGAAGCCTTCCGCATAGGTGGGAAGGCTGTTCGTGCTGCGGTCACAGCACTCCTTGCAGAACTCGTGCGGAATATCATCGCGAAGCTGATTCAGTGGATTCGCTCGGGCGAAAAGAATTTCAGCAGTTTCTTTGTCCATCTGAAAGAGGCACTTTATCAATTTCTTGGAAACATGAAGAAGCATGTCCTAACCGTTGGAGATAGCGTTCTCACGACGATTGCAACGGCGATTTTCGGTCCAATCGTCGGTATGGTCAAGAAGGTCTGGATGCTCCTAAAACAAGGGGCACGCTCCATCAAACAGGCAATCGACTATCTGAGGAATCCTGAGAACAAGGGGAAGTCTACCAGTATATTACTGCTTGAGGTAAGTAAGATCGTCACGGCGGGAGTCGTCGGAATCGGGGCGATTGTTCTCGGAGAAATGATAGAGAAGAGTCTGCTTACGATACCCGTGCTTGCGATTGAGATTCCCTTGTTTGGCAGTATTGCAAGCATATTGGGGATGTTTTCGGGAGCATTGGTTTCCGGCATTGTTGGCGCACTTGTAGTCAATATGATTGATAAGCTCGTTGCCAAAAAGCGGAGTGCCGACAGTCGAGAATTTCAGATCAGTAAAAGAAATGAAATCATCATCGTGCAGGGGAAGATGCGTGATATCAGTGCGGAGCAACTTGCACGCAAAAAAGAGCAGGTTACATCTTCGATTTCCGAACGTCATGCCGAAATGTCGAAAGCGATGAGGGCATCGTTGGAAAATATATATGCAGACGATACGAAGCCGGATCATCAGGAGACGAAAAGTGAGATCGAGCGACTTCTTGGCGGGATGTCGACGGGAAAAGCGTAAAGAAAACAGTGTCTTTTTAGAGGAGTATCACTCATGAACGAACTTATCTTACAGGAGCACAAACAGAAATTTTTGGAAGCAAAAGAAGGGCTAAAACGATTCTCCGAAAGAGAAGAGCGGGATTTTTGGCTCCCATCCGTTGCAGAAGATGGTGGACTCTTTGACTTGTTCTCGCACAATGTAACGGGGGAGGAACTCAATGAACGATTAGGGCGCGTTCAGGATATTCTTATTGATCTGAATCAGGATATCATCGAGAATGGAAAGGAGTTCAGACAGGTCTACGATGCACTCGAGGCGCTTGATAGCGAATACATTCCCGCGATATTGCTAGCGATCCAGTCGGCGGAGAAGGCAAACACAGATGTGCGTATAGCTCAGGATGATATTCGCAATATCTTGGACTACCAGAAAAAGACGCTCGAAATACTGCAAGAGTTCAAGAATCGCGTTGAGAGCTATGAACATCTGCCAGATATTGATTCACTCTGGGGAAAAACGATCTTAGTTCAGCAAGAGCTGGCAGAGGTAAAAGCTGAGCTGCAACAGATGAGAAGTCGTGTGGGAACAGAGCAGACATCATCAACGCCACCAAGTCGGTTTGCCCTTATTGGATATTGTGTTGGCACTGTCGCCGTTGTCGAGCTCGTGTTGTTCTTCTTGAAGGGGCTCTAATGGAAAAATATGCAAAGGCTTTTCTTAACAGTGCTTCGCTTTTTGATGGCGCGATCGGTGCGGCAGGAGAAGTTACGAAGTCGGCATCTCTGATTGTAGAGACTGACAGCAGAGCGGAGACGCTGAGTCTGCTCCATAAAATAGCAGATATTGTTGATACTACTGGAATATCTGATCGTGTGAAGGAACTCGCACAAGGACTGAAAAACAGCCTGTATCTTTACTATGGTTCTCTGAAAGTTTCTGATATATGCAAACTAGAGGAGACGATCGAGGATGCAAGGTCTTTGGAAGAGTTGTTGAATGAGTTGAACTCGCTTGTCGGACTGGAAAATGTAAAGGCGAAAGTTAATGACCTGATCGCGTATCAACAGGTGCAGCAACTACGACGGCAAAGCGGATATCGAACCCCTAAGAGCACTCTTCATATGGCTTTTACAGGCAATCCTGGCACAGGAAAAACCACGGTTGCACGCATTGTCGGCTGTATATACAGGCACCTTGGCTTGCTCTCCAAAGGTCATTTTGTGGAGGTTTCGCGTACAGATTTGATTGCTGGATATCAAGGGCAGACTGCACTTAAGGTAAAACGTGTGATAGAAAAAGCGAAAGGTGGCGTTCTTTTTATTGATGAAGCATACAGCATCACGGAAAATGAACACAGTGATTCCTATGGGCGCGAGTGCCTGACGGAGCTGACGAAGGCATTGGAGGATTATCGTGCCGATCTGGTTGTCATTGTCGCTGGATATACGGAACCGATGAAGGTGTTCTTTGCCTCCAATCCTGGGCTGAGGTCGCGGTTCAATACGTTTATCACGTTTGATGATTATGACGCGTCGGAACTTGAAGAGATTCTTATATTGATGTGCAAAACAGATGACTACCGCCTGAGCGACGAGGTGAGATCGTCCATCCATAGATATTTTGAACGCATTATGCAGGAAAAGGGCAAGAATTTTGCCAATGCACGCTTAGTGCGCAATATATATGATGATTTGATTATGAATCATGCGAGACGTATCGCTCAAATTAAGAAGCCTTGTTGTGAGGAACTGACGATTATCAGAGACGAAGATTTTAGCGGCTTGATAGAAAGGTAAACAACAAATTTTTTATTCGCCCACCAAACAGACAATATATGTCCTCCTTCCTCCCTATACTGTAATCATCAGGGGCGAATGCCCACAAAGAAGGTATAGAGACGAAGGAGGATTTGTCATGAAGAAGGGATTGACGGAGCTGGTGTTTATTGTCGATCGGAGTGGGTCGATGGCGGGGCTTGAGAAGGATACGATCGGCGGGTTCAACTCCATGCTGAAAGAGCAGGCGGAGCTTGAGGGCGAGGCGCGTGTGACGACGGTGCTGTTCGACAATCAGTATCGACTGCTGCATGACCGCATCGACATCCGTGCAGTTGCGCCGCTGACGGAAAAGGATTATCGTGTGGGCGGTGGTACGGCTCTCCTCGATGCGATCGGGCGTACGATTGAGAAGATCCGTGCGGTGCAGAAGCAGACGGCGGAGGACTACCGTGCGGAGAAAGTTCTCTTTGTCATCATCACGGACGGCGAGGAGAACTCCAGCCATAAGTATTCGGCGGCACAGATCAAGGAACGGATCGAGCACCAGAAGGAGAAATACGGCTGGGAGTTCGTCTTCTTCGGCGCGAACATGGATGCGGTCATGGAGGCGGCGAAGATCGGCATTGGCGCGGAGTTCGCACGGGGGTGGATGGCGAACGCCGCAGGGACGACGATGGCGTATAACGACATGTCGGCGATTATGGCGGAGATCAGGAAAAGCTAAGAACAGGGGGCAGACGAAATGAGCACGCTCAAAACAGTCGGAATGGCGGCGGCAGTTCTTGCAACAGGCCTCGTTGGCTACGGCATCTACAAGGCAATGCAGGATGAGGATGAGCAGGTGCCCTCCTCGGATGATGTGACGGATTGGGATGAGGAGGAAGACGCGGACGAAGAAGTATTCGATGACGCGGAGGATGATGTTGTCTATGGATGAAGAGTATTTCTGCTGATTCGCATCGAGCGACATGATACCTTTCGTTGGCTTTATGTTATCGACGCAAAGAGAGCTTCCATTCGTCCGATCCGGTGATTGGAAGCTCGTTTTATTGCAGGAACTATTTTCAGGCTTGACAATATTTGGTACAGTGCATACTATGATGGTAGAACAATATGAGGAGGATCGACACAGTGAGAATGCTCAAGAAGGATGTTCCTGCGGAATATGGTGTGTTGATTCAAAAGTTCCGCCTGATTGATGATACATTTTTCAACGTATGTTTTGACAACTTCACCGAAGGAATGCAGCTTCTGCTGCG
The DNA here is from genome assembly GCA_963555475.1 of uncultured Selenomonas sp. Taxonomy (GTDB): domain Bacteria; phylum Bacillota; class Negativicutes; order Selenomonadales; family Selenomonadaceae; genus Centipeda. Next base: position 17,862 of record CAUVVR010000026.1, on the reverse strand, counting down.
TATCTTCTTTGGACGGGATGACCTTGTCGTCAAGCATGTTGTTACGCAGCAGAGTGCAGACAATCTTTATGGACGTGGTGTGCGTTTTGATGTGCTGGCGGAGGATAGTGAGGGGCGACTCTACGACTGTGAGGTTCAGCGTGCCAACGAAGGTGCGACGCCATGTCGAGCACGATACAACAGCAGTATGATGGATGCACGGGAGCTGGCAAAAGGCGCAGATTTTTCCGAACTTCCGGCAACATGGGTGATCTTTATCACGGAAAATGATGTCTATGGTGCGGGATATCCGCTCTATCATGTCGAAAGGATCGTCCAAGAGTTACAACGGCCATTTGATGATGGGACGCATATCCTTTACGTCAACGGAGCAAACCGTGAAGACACTCCGCTCGGACGGCTTATGCAGGATTTTTTCTGTGAGAGCCCGGAGCAGATGAATTACCAAGAACTTGCCAAACGCGCTGATTACTTTAAGGCAGAAGCAGAGGGGGTAAATGCCATGTGCGAGCTGATGGAGAAATTTGGAGAGAAGAAGCTGGAAGAGGGGCGTATTGAGGGCCGTGAGGCGGGGCTTCTGGAAGGTCGTGCTGAAGGGCGTGTTGAGGGGCGTATGGAAGGACGTGTGGAAGGACGCATCGAGGCGGCTCGCCGGACGGCTACGGCGTTGCTCGCTTTGGGAAAACTCACGCTTTCTCAGATTGCTGAGGCGACACAGCTATCGCAGGAAGAGGTGGAACGGTTGGCAGGAACGACGGGAGTATAGGACGAAAATTATTAAGGAATCGCTGAATTTATCAGTGCTTCCCATAAGCACGAAAAAACCACCCAAATGCGGGTGGTTTTTTGTGTGCACAAATACTCAGATCTCAGTGCGGAACTTGATCGCCTGGATGATGCCCGCATCGTCGATGTCGAAGGTGAGCGTAGCGGCTTTGTCATCAAATGCGTATGTGCAGGCGGTGAGTCCGTCCTCGTTTGTCTCGGAGAAGGAGGGTTCGCCGTACATTTCCTCGATGTCCTCGTAGCTCTTTCCGACACGGAGTCCGCCGAGGGTGCGTACACTCGGCCCCATGACATCATAGCTCGTTATGGTGAGGTCGCCCGCATCGCGCGTATCCTTCGCGCCTGTGACGGCGCGGAAGACGAAGGGCTCGGCACCGTTGAAGGTAAAGGTGATGAAGCGCATGCCGTCGCCCGTGAAGTCCTTGCCCTGGTAGTCGTCCGCAAGTCCTGCGCGGACGATAGCCCTGCGGGCATCAGCGAGTGTGGCTTTGCGCGGTTCCAGTTGGTTCTGCCCGCCCGTAGCCGTATCATCCAGCACAAGTGTCGCTTCCCAATAGGTCATGCCGTGGGCAGATGCTGTCGCTGCGCCGAGGAGGATGCCTACGGCAAAGAGGGCAGTGCAGAGAAGACTGAGGAATCGTGTTTTCATGATAATCACTCCTTTAGTATTTTCCACCGCCGCCGCCGTAATCGCTGTCACTGCTGGAGGTGGTGATGTGAGAACCGGAGGACGAGGTTTTTGGCTCGTATTTCGCCCGCCGGGATTCTGAGGTGCGGATATGGGTGTCCTTGCTGTGTGTGATGCGGACGCTGCTGTATGAGAGGTAGTCATCCGCCTCGGCGGCGTGTGCGGTGGTCTCCATTCCCTCCTCGAGGTGGGAGGAGATGGCGTGGTGGACGACCGCTGCGAGGAGAAGAGCCGTACCGAGAATCCCGACGATCGCCCATGGATCGAGGGGGATGTACGGTTTGCCCTCCTTCTCGTAGTAGGTCAGCATCTCGTCCACGGTGGCGGCAAATGCGGTGTATGCCTTGCCGTATTCATTGTCCTTGAGATCGGGGACGAAGCTGTCTGCGAGGTGCTCGATGCCGTACTCATCGGTGATGCGCTGGCGCATCTTGTTGTCGGTGGAGATGTAGAAATCACGGTCTTTCGGTGCGAGGAGAAAGACGATCGTGCCGTTTGTTCCGCCGTCCGCGATGCGATCGACGACCGCATTTGCAACCTTGCCGAGCACCTGTCCGTGCGTGTCCTTGATGTTGCCGACGAGGATGCGCACGCCGTGCGCTTTTTCAAAGGCGGCGATGCTGGCATCAAGTTCCTGCTCCTCGGCATCGGTGAGGAGATCCGCCTCGTCGATCACGCGTGCGTTTCCGATGTCAGAGGCATCCGCCGCCCTTGGTACGGTGAGGATGAAAAGGCTGAGACAGAGGAGGAGCAGGATGAGAATGGGGCTGTATCGTGATTTTTTTTCGATTGTCATGTGCCGCACCTCCTACCAGTCCAAGATCAGCCAGCCGATGTAGCAGGTGATGAGAAAGACGAGGACGGCGGGCACGAGGGGGTAATAGCGTTCCTTGAACTCGTCCCGCGGCAGTGAGGAGCTGACGACTTTGCCGGTCTGTCCGTTCATCATGAAGGTGTACGGCTTTCCCTTGTAATTCGTGGTAAGGATCCAGACGGGCAGCATCGCATAGCGGACATTCCCCTCTTCCTTATGGATCAGTGGCGCGCCCTCGGGGGTGACGTTGCTGTAGTTCTTGACGCTGGTGGAGAGCACCAAGGAGGCACTCTCTGCGAGACGACTGTCGGCACGCGGCAGGGATTCCTTCACGTCGACATCGTACTTGTCCGCGAGGTGTCCTGTGAAATATGCGGCGGAGAAGGGAAGGAGATCCTTGTAGTCGAATGGCTCGATGCTGTCCATGAAGGAGTCGTCCATGCGCTTGCTGGCATCGACGGGGATCCCGTGGAATGTCATCTCGCCGCTGCGCTCGCAGCGGTAGTGGGATGTTTCGGTGACGGTCTCATTCGTTGTTTCGCGGGTGTTCCTGCGCTCCGCATTGAAATTTGCATCGACGTTCACATGTGCGTCGAACAGCCAGAAGGGGACGTACATGGACTGGATCTCTTTGATGCGGTTCTCGGAGGTGAACTCCTTCGGGAGCAGGCGCTTTCCTTTGTAGAACTCCGTGAGCGCGGCGACTGCCTCATCCTTTGTCTTCTTGAACGGGATGATGACATCGGGACGCAGCATGCCGTCGAAGCGGCGCGGGATCATGTTCGGGCTGCCGCAGTAGGCACACTCGGTCGCCATGGTGTTGCCGTCGGAGACGAGCTCTGCGCCGCAGGAGGAGCAGGTCTGGATCATCATGTGCACCGTTTCGGCATCATCCCATGTGCCGGAGACATTCTCGATGTTCCACTGCGCCTCTTTTTTCTCCGCCGCATCCACTGCCTTTTCCTGCTTCTGTGCAAAGAGGGCATCCATCTCTGCGATGCTGATCTTGGCATCGCAGAATTCGCAGGTGACGTGGTTGTGCCCCGGGAGGAAGGTGAGCGGCGCACCGCATTTGGGGCATTTGTAGCTGACACTTGTATCGGGCATAGGTACCTCCAGGGAATCGCTGATAAAATGAAGTCCGTCAGATTGGCGTAGATTTTTTCGTCCGAACAAGGAGGTAAACCGGACGCATAGCAAAAGCTATGTGGAGGATTTGCCGACGAAGTGCGGGCAAAAAAGATGCGCTAAGATGGCGTGGCTGAATTTATCAGTGCTTCCCTAGTATTTCCCGCCGCCGCCGCCGTGGCTTTCGTCGCGGCTGGAGGTGGAGATGTAGGAACCCGAGGAGGATGATGATGTCACCTTGTGCTTCGTCTCACGGGACTCTGTGGTGCGGAGGAAGACGTCCTCTTTGTGTGTGAGGCGGAAGCTGCCGCGCTCGACGTAGTCGTCTGCCTCGTGGGCGCCCCTCACACTGAGCATACTGTCAGAGAGGTAGGCAAGGATGAACCAGTAAACGAGGGCGGCAGCGATGAGGGCACCGACGAGGGCGACGATGGTCAGCAGGAAGGCATCGGGTTTGAAGGGCTTTCCTTCCTTTTCGTAGTAGGTTACCATCTCATCCACGGCGGCGGCAAATGCGGTGAATCCCTCGGCGTATTTGTTCTCCTTCAGGGAGGGGACAAACTGCCCGGCGAGGTGTTCGATGCCGTCGTCGTCGGTGATGCGCGTGCGCATCTTGTTGTCGGTAGAGATGTAGAAGTCGCGCTCCTTCGGTGCGAGGAGGAGGACGATGGTGCCGTTTGCGCCGCCGTCCGCGATGCGGTCAACAACGCCGTTGGCAACCTTGCCGAGCACCTGCCCGTGTGTGTTCTTGACGGTGCCGACGAGGACGCGGATGCCGTGTGCCGCTTCATACGCGGCGAGCTTTGCGTCGAGCGCCTGTTCCTCGGCATCGCTGAGGAGGTCAGACTCGTCGATGACACGCAATGCGCCAAGCCCCGAACCATCCGAGGCGGGGGTTCCGTCTGCGACCGCACGCGCAACGGCACTGAGTGCGGCACCTGTGGTAAAGGGCTTTCCTTCCCGCTGGTAGTAGGTCAGCACCTCGTCCACGGCGGCGCCAAATGCGGTGAATCCTTCGGCGTACTGCCTCTTCTTCACGGCGGGGACGGACTTGTCTATGAGGTAGTCGATGCCGTCCCCGTCGGTGATGCGCGTACGGAGCTTCGCATCGGTGGCGACGTAGTAGGAGTAGTTGTTGTCCTCTACCGTGAGGAGGAGCAGAACCGCGCCGTTTTCACCGCCGGGCGCGATGGTCTTGATGATGTTCTCGGCGAGGGGCTTCAGCGGTTTGTCCTTCCAGTCACTGGCGATTGCGGCGAGGATGCGGATGTGATGTTTCCGCTCCACAGCCGCGAGGCTCGCGTCGAGCTTTTGCACCTCGGCATCGGAGAGGAGGTTCATCTCGTCGATGACGCGTGCGTTTCCGATGCCCGCAGCATCTGCCGCTTTGGGGACGGCGAGGACAAAGATGCTGAGGCAGAGGAGGAGCAGGGCGAGGAGCGCACTGCGTCCGTTGGTTGTTTTGTTCATCATGTGCCGCACCTCCTACAGATCAAACATGAGCCAGCCGAGCCAGAAGAGGACGGCGAAGACGAGTGCGGACGGGATGAGCGGGTAGACGTACTCCTTGAATGTGTCCTTGGGCAGATCCGCGCCGACGAATTTGCCGGTCTGTCCGTTCATCATGAAGGTGTAGGGCTTCCCCTGGTAGTTCGTGGTGAGGATCCAGACGGGCATCATGGCGTAGCGGACGTCGCCTGCCTCCTTATGGATCTTCGAGCTGCCGCTCGGGGCGGTGCTGGTATAGCCGCTGACGGTTTTGCTCAGCGCGTGGATGACGCTCGCCGTGAGGCGCGTGTCGGCACGCGGCAGGGATTCCTTGACATCGACATCGAATTTGTCGGCGAGGTGTCCCGTGAAATAAGCAGCGGAAAAGGGGCGGAGCTCGCTGTAGTCGAACGGCTCGATGCTGTCCATGTACTTGTCGTCCATGCGTTTGCTCGCGTCGACGGGGATGCCGCGGAACGTCATCTCGCCGCTGCGCTCGCAGCGATAGTGGCTGGTCTCGATGATGATCTCGTCCGCCGTCTCGCGCCGACTCCTCGTTTCCGCGCTGAAGTCCATGCTGGCGCTTACCTGTGCGTCAAAGAGCCAGAAGGGGACGTACATGGACTGGATCTCCTTGATGCGGTTCTCGTCGCGGAACGCCTTCGGGAGCAGTTTTTTCCCCTGGTAGAACTCCTTGAGTGCGGCGATCGCGTCCTCCTTCGTCTTCTTGAATGGAATGACATAGTCGGGGCGCAGCATGCCGTCGAATCGGCGCGGGATCATGTTCGGGCTGCCGCAGTAGGCGCACTCGGTCGCCATGGTGTTGCCGTCGGAGACGAGCTCCGCGCCGCAGGAGGAGCAGGTCTGGATCATCATGTTCGCCGTTTCGGCTCCGTCCCATGCGCTGCCTGCATTCTCGGTGTTCCACTGCGCTTCTTTTTCCTCCGCGGCACGAGCCGCCTGCTCCTCTTTCTGTGCATAGAGGGCATCCATCTCTGCAATGCTGATGTTCGTATTGCAGAACTCGCAGGTGACGTTGTTGTGCCCCGGGAGGAAGGTGAGCGGGGCACCGCATTTGGGACATTTGTAGCTGACGCTTGTATCGGGCATGGTGTTACCTCGCTTTGCTTATATGTGCCCATTCGTTCAAGGCTCCCCCACCACCGCAAGCGGGCCCCCTCCCCCGCTGCGGCAGGGGAGGCTGGGGGTGGTGGGCATCAGCCCTCGCTGCGGCAGGGGGGACTGGGGCGTATATCAGAACTTCCCGCCGCCGCCGCCGTGGCTGCTGTCGCTGCTGGAGGTGCTGACATTGGAGCCGGAGGAGGATTCCTTCTTTTCCTTGGTCCGGCGCGTGACGGTGGTATAGAGGAAGTTGTCCTCGTTCTGCGTGAGCCGGAAGCTGTCGTGGTTCAGATAGGCATCCGCCTCCGCTGCAAAGGTGACGTTGCTCTCGTACTCGTACAACATATAGTAGATGGTGCCGCCGAGGATGAGCGCACACGCGAGGGCGATGCCGAGTGCCATGAGGTTAAAGGCGTTCGCGGGATCGTACGGCGCGCCTTCCTTCTCGTAGTAGGTCAGCATCTCGTCCGTGGTCGCCGCAAATGTCGTGAATGCGGCGGCGTACTTGCCCTCCTTCAGATCGGGGAGAAATTCGCCCGAGAGGTACTCGATGCCCTTGCCGTCGGTGATGCGTACGCGCATCTTGTTATCGGTGGAGACGTACCAGTCGCGTTCCTTCATCGAGAGGAGGAGAACGATGGTGCCGTTGTCGGCGGGGATCTGGTCGACAACGTTGTTCGCGATCTTGCCGAGCGGCGTGCCGTCCGTACTCTTCATCGTGCCGATCAGGATGCGTACCTTGTGTGACTGCTCGATGGCGGCGAGCTTGGTGTCAAGCGCGGCTTCCTCGCTGTCCGTGAGAATCTCCGCCTCGTCGATGACGCGGTCTGCCCCGATGGTCTGTTCCTGTGTTTGTGCCTTTGGCGGCGGGGCCGCCTGACGCGGCACGGCGAGAGCGATGGAGGTCAGGCAGAGGAGCAGGAGAAGGGCGAGGAGTGCGCTGAGGCTCTTTTTATTTTTCGTAAACATCGCTGCACCTCCTCAGTCCGACAAGACGAATTTCGCGAGGTAGTAGAAAATGGGGATGCTCACGATGGCGGGGATGATGGAGTAGAGGAGTACTTTCGCACGGTCGATGGGGACGGAGCCGACGACCTTGCCGGTCTGTCCGTTCATCATAAAGGTGTAGGGCTTCTCGTGATACTTCGTCGTGAGGATCCAGACGGGCGCCATCGCGTAGCTGACGGTGCCGTCCTCCTTGATGACGCTCGCCTCGCCGTCGAGGGAGCAGCGGTCATAGCCTGTGACCGTGCCTTCGAGTACGCCGACGGCGCTCTCGTGTACGCGTTTATCCGCGCGGGGGACGCTCGCCTCGGCATCTACGTCGTATTTGTCCGCGATGTGGCCTGTGAAGTAGGCGGCAGAGAAGGGGACGAGCTCGCTGTAGTCGAACGGCTCGATGCTCTCCATGTACTTGTCGTCCATGCGCTCGCTGCCGTCGACGGGGATGCGCTCGAACGCCATGGAGCCGCTGCGGTCGCAGCTGTAGTGACTGGTCTCGGTGATGATCTCGTCCGAAGTCTCGTGAACGCTGTCGCTTTCCGTGTGGAAGGTCGCGCTCGCGCGTACCTTTGAGTCGAACAGCCAGAAGGGGACGTACATGGACTGGATTTCCTTGATGCGGTTCTCGGAGGTAAACGCGGTCGGGAGGATGTATTTCCTGAGGCCCTCGCTGTAAAACTCCTTGAGGGCGGCGATGGCATCCTGCTTCGTCTTTTGGAACGGGATGACGTAGTCGGGGCGCAGCATTCCGCCGAACTGGCTCGGGATCATGTTCGGACTGCCACAGTAGGCGCACTCGGTCGCCATCGTGTTGCCGTCGGAGACGAGCTCCGCGCCGCAGGAGGAGCAGGTCTGCACCTTCATCGTCTCCGCCTCGGCGCTGTCCCATTCGCTGCCCGCGCTATCGGTGTTCCATTTCGATTCCTTCGCCTCGGCGGCAAGCGCTGCCTTTTCCTGCGCTTTTTGAAAGAGCTTTTCGACGGTTGCAACGTCGAGCTCGGTGTTGCAGTATTCGCAGGTTATGTGGTCGTGTCCCGGGAGGAAGGAGAGGGGGGCGCCGCAGTTGGGGCATTTGTAGCTGACGCTCGTGTCTGCCATATCAGTCACCTCTTTTACGATGATAGCACGGTGGTGTGCGTCCTGCGGGAACGCTTCACTGCGTAATCACTGCTTATCGTTCTCGTCAAAGACATCGCCGCACTGTGGGCAGAACTTCGGCGGGTGGGTGGGATCGTCGGGCTTCCAGCCGCACTTGTCGCAGGCATAGAGCGGTGCCCCCGACGGTTTCGGCTTGCCGCAGTTCGCGCAGAACTTGCCCTGATTTGTTGTGCCGCAGGAGCAGCTCCATCCATCAGCGGACGGCTGTGGTTTGCCGCACTCGGCGCAGAACCTGCCCGTGTTGCCTGTGTGTCCGCAGGGGCAGCTCCATCCTGCCGCAGGTGCCGGTTTCGGCTTGCCGCAGCCGGCGCAGAATTTTCCCGTATTGCCGCTCTGTCCGCAGCCGCACGACCATCCTGCCGCCGCACCGCCCGCTGCCATGCCACCGCCTACTGCACCGCCCGCGAGTGGGGTGCCCTGCGGGGCACCGCCGCCCTGCGGCCCGAATGCGCCCATGGCACTCATGCCGGCGTTTCCTGCCATGCCCATGCCCATGAAGCCGAACGCGCCGCCCATGCCCGCCTCGTTGCCGGCGGCGGTGCGCATGGCATCCGCCGTCGCGCTCGCGAGACGCCCCGCCCGCAGGTTCGGGTCGCTCATGATGGCGCTGTCCTGGATCTCCTTGATGCGCTTCTCGTCCTCTTCGTCCGCCTTGACGCTTGACACACCGAAGGAGACGATCTCAATACCGCGCCGCTTGCCCCAGTCGTCGGACAGTTCCTCGGAGAGTTCGTTGCGAATGTCCTTCGTATAGTTGATGAGCTGGGTGTAGCGGATGCCCTTTGCCGCGATGCGACCGAACGCAGGCTGCAGTGCGGTCAGCAGCTCGCTCTTGAGCTGCGAGTCGATCTCGCTGCGCTCGTACACGCTCTCGACGTTGCCGCAGACGTTCGTGTAGAAGAGGATCGGGTTCGTGATGCGGTAGCTGTACTCGCCAAAGCAGCGGATATTGACGTTCAGCGTGTATGCGCCGATCATGGTCTCAAACTGGATGGACTGCGCCGTCCCGTATTTGTTGCCCATGATTTCTTTCGTGTTGAAATAGTAGATGCGCTGATCCTTCGGTGCGTCGCCGCCGAAGGTGAAACGCTTGCCGATGTTCTTCAGCACGGACACGAGGTCGCTTGCGAGATCGCCGCCGAAGACGGTCGGCTCGGTGGAGCCGTCGTAGGTGAATGCGCCGGGTTCTGCACAGATCTCGACGACCTTGCCCTGCTCGACGATGATCATGCACTGCCCATCGTTCACGGCAATGCCGGAGCCGTTGCTGATGATGTTGTCCGTTGCACTCGTATTGGAGCTGCGCCCACTGACGCGCTTCTGCCCCTTCGCAACGAGCGTGTCCTTATCGAGGCTGTCGCAGTAGAAGTATTCTTTCCACTGATCGGCAAGAACGCCGCCGACAGAGCCGACTGCTGCTTGAATGAGTCCCATAAGTCTTCCTCCTCTGTATGACAAACAAGAGTGTTCTGACAGTTTTCTCCATTTTATCATATTGCATGGAAAAGCGTACTGTCATAAATGACAGGTTGAACGAAAAAATTTAAAAACAGGAAACACAACGCCGTTTCCACTATGCGCGGGAAAACGGCACGTCAGGGGGCGCTGCCCGCGTAGCCGCGCTCGGTCGCCTCGACGGCGAGCCCGACGATGCTCTTGTAGCCCGTCTTGGCGAGCATATTGCCGATATGGAAGTTGACGGTGCGCTTCGTGATGCCGAGCTCGTCGGCGATTTCGTCATAGTTCATGTTGCGGCAGATGCGCTGCAGGATGGCGAGTTCGCGCTCCGTGAGCGGGTTGTCGGTGCCGCCGAGCGCACATCTGGCGACTGCGCTCGGGTAGATCCGTCTGCCCTCCATGGTCGCACGGATACACGCGGCGAACGCCTCACCCGAGGACTCCTTGTAGATGAAGCTGTCCGCGCCCGCGTCCTTTGCCCACTCAAGAAAGGCGACCTCCTGCATGCCTGTCATGAGGACGATGCGCAGGTTTGGAAACTGCTTCTTGAGCCGCGTGCAGATCTGAATGCCGCTCGTGCGTCCCTCCATGCAGATGTCCATGAGAACGAGGTCGGGGGCAAGGCGTATGCACGCCTCCTCTGCCAGCTCCGAGAGGGTGCAGGTGCCGACGACCTTGATGTCATCGAGGGGGGCGAGGATCTTGACGAGGCCTTCGAGCAGTATTTTCTGATCGTCCACGAGAAGAATTTTAATCATCCTGTTTTTCCCCTATCTGTGCGTCGAGTTCAAAATGCGGCGATGTGGTGATGCGCAGGTGACCGCCGAGCTCGTTTACGCGGCGGATCATGCCTGTGAGCCCGCCGCCGGGGCGCAGTGCCACGCATCCAATGCCGTTGTCCGAGACGCGCAGCCGTCGCTCCGTGAGTGTGATCGTGACCGCATTCGTGCGCCCGTGGCAGACGGCATTGCTGAGTGCCTCGCGGATGATGGCGGCAAAGGCACGTGCGTGTCGAAGGTTGCGCGGCAGCTCGCCCGTGAGCGCAATGTGGATGCCGAGCCGCCGATAGGTGTCCGTCATATCAGCGAGCAGTGTTGCGGGATGTGCCTCCTGTGCGAGCGGTACCGACTCGAGGAGGCTGTCGATCCGTACGATCGTATCCAGTGCGTCCTTCGGCGCGGCACTTGCGAGCAGCTGCTGGAGCATACTGATGCGCTGGCCGAGGATATCGTGTACGCGCGAGGTGATCTCGTGGAGGGCGCGGTGACGCTCCGCCTTTTCGAATCGCGCGAGCAGATCCTTCTGTGCGCCGATCATGTTCGTGAGGGCTTCGTTTTTCGCCGCGAGCTCGCGCGTGACGGCATCCAGCTCCGTCACACAGGAGGCGGTCAGCTGCCAGCCGTCCAGATCACCCGCGAGCTGTACGCGCTGCACGAGCCACACGTCGCCGGCGGCAAAGCGGAACAGGACGGCATCCTCGCGCAGCTCCTTTTCCGCCACAGCGGGCGTATCAAACGCCAACAGATCCCGCCAGAACACCGCCGCATTCCGATACTGCCGTCCGCAGAGCCGTTCCATGAAATGCAGCATGGCGATGTTGACGAGCACGGCACTGTGGTCCGCACGGGCAAAGAGCAGCCCGTCGGGCATGAGGTCCAGCCCCGCTCGGATGGAGTCGGCGGTTACGGTACGGCTGCGCTGCCGTTGTGTACGCACGGCGAGGAGCAGGAGCCGTGCCGTCAGCATCCCGAGGACGAGCAGTGCACTCATCGGGAGCAGCCTGTCCAGCGGCGGCAGGGAGAGTATGCCCGCCCCGATGAGCAGCGAGGGGACGAGTCTGCGCTCACAGGCGGTGCATCCGATCACGATCGCTGCGATGCCCACACCCCAACGCTGTGGCAGGAGCCACCCATCGGGCGGCAGCTCGATGCGGATGAGACTCCAGCTGCCGCCGAGGAGGAGCGTCGTATAGAGCGCGAGGAGCAGTGCCGCCACATCCGGCAGGGCATGATGGATGCGGCGCTGCGAGAGGTTAGCGATGCTGCGGCAGAGCATCGCCGTCTGTGCGATGAGAACGAGACTCGCGAGGAGAACGAGGGCGAGGATCGTCTCATAGCCGTATGCACTCAGCCGTTCCATGAAGAGCCCTCCGTCTCCGCCGTGCGCGGTTCGTGTGCCTGTGCATGAGCATCGCCGCCCGCTGCCGCGACCGTCGCCGCACCACCTGCCGCAGCGGCTTCCTCCGACTCTGCGGTGGCGGGGTGGACACGCAGCGAGAGCGCATAGCCACGGTCGTCGAGGGCGATCCGTACCGCGTGATGCTCCTGCCAGTCTGCCGTCCACGGTGCGATCCAGTCCGCCGGTTCGAGCAGGAAGGTGAGCGTACCGTCTGCGAAACGGCAAAATGCATCCACTGTCTCCTCCCGTGCGGCGCGTGCCAGAAACTCCGCGAAGAAGTCAAACAGGGCGAGCGCATCCGCCTCCGGAAGCGATTCCTGCTGTGCCCATTCCACGCCCACGCGCAGCCCGAGCGGGCGCAGGTAGGTGCACGTCTCCGAGACTGCCATCGAGAGCTCGTCGGCGCGGATGTAGCCGTCTTCCTGTCCCTTGAGGAAGAGCACACAGCGTTTTTTGAGATAGGAGGAGAGCAGGTTGAGCCGACGGATCAGCAGCGTGACCGCCGCCTCGTCGTCCGTCGCCATCAGCTGCTCGCGGAATGCTCGCAGGAGAGGCCGCTTTGCCGCGAGGATCGCCTCCAGTTCCTCCGAGAGCTGACGGCGGAGCATGAGCCTGAGAAGCCGCTTTCGGATCGTGTGCTCCTCCCGCAGGACACACCGTGCACGCAGGAGTGTGTCACGGGTCAGAGTGAGCCGCCGCTGCTGCTCGTGCAGGAGGGAGAGATCCTCCTGCCAGAGGAGCGCGCCGCCGTCCACCTCCATGCGCGCGGTGCGGATGTCACGCTGCGGCGCACGCGTCCGCGCCGCTGAGACGAAGACGGGCGTGCCCGCCGCATCCGTGAGCTGCATCGCGAGCCGTGAGTGCGTGAAGAACTTCTGATACAGACGGTTCGACGGCATCAGCCCCGTGCGCATACAGAGCTCGATGAGCACCAGGAAAAAGAGTGCCGTCACCGACGTCAGTTCCGGCCACTGCACCCACTCCGCATACTGATAGGCGATTGAGTACACGATGAAGGCGAAAAACAGCGCAAACGGGAGCATCATCGCATTTTGCAGAACCTGCTGCGCCTTCGCCTTTTCGAGGAGAAGCAGGAGCGCAGCGAAGATCTCGATGAACCAGAGTGTCCAGTAGGCATACGTGCCCCACGCCATGTGCTCCGACCACTCCATCGTCTCCGTACTCCATGTGAAGTAGAAAAATTGATGATGCAGATCGTTGCAGAGAATGAGCACGGCGAGGAAGAGGTTGATGCCGAAGACTGCCTTGAGCCACGGCGGCATTGCGCGTTTAAGAACGTCCTCATCCGATGCCCATGCGATCCAGAGCAGTGCCACCGAGAGACCGCCGCGAAACACATAGTAGAGATACCAGAGGAGGCGCTCGAATGCTGCGTCGTGTGTGAACGTGAGAATCTTTGCCATGCGGTCGAGCTCCCAGAGCAGGAGCATGGCGATGAGGAGAAGGACGGCCCGCCGCGCTCCGTGGTGGAGCACGCGCTGTCGGAACGTCATCCCCCAGACAACCGTCACAACGAGGGTGAGGACGAGGACGATGAACCTCTCATGCGGCTCCGATGGCGTGAGGAGGGGGCGTTGACGGATCTCCGTGTGGTAGCGTGCGTTTGCTGCACGCAGGGAGAGGAGAAAATCGGGCGGCACCGCACGCGCGGGGAGGACATCTGCGGGCGGAGGGTAGCCTGCTGCCGCCAGTGCCTCGGGCAACACGTCGGAAAATGTGAGCGGTGTGCGCGAGAGCAGCCCCTTTGTAAACGAGAGCGTCCCATCCGCAGGGGTGACAACCGTGAGACGTGCGCCGCGCCGAATGAGGCGGTCTGCCTCGTGGTCAAAGACAACATAGACATCGCGCACATCCCCGCCGGCGAAGATGCTTCGCACACCGCGATGGACGGGATAAAAGCGGAGCCGTCCCTCCTCCTTCATCCGTGCGAGCCGATGAAACGCCGTGTCGAAATCGGGACCCATCCGTTGGGCGAGCAGCAGAAAGAAGATATCGCGTGCGGGTGAGCTGTCCGGCAGGACGACCGTGACATCCTGTCGGAGATCCGCCCAGCGCGTCACAGGCACGGGCGCATTCTCGGGCACGGCGAATACGACAGTCGCCGTGAAATGCGGATACCAGTACAGCGGCTCCGACGTTCCGCGCTGAAACCGCTCCGCCTCGAAATCGTAGACCTCGATCGCATCCACGCGGCGATCTTGGAACAGTTCGAGACGTTTGTGCGTACATCCCAACATCTCCATCGGCTCCATGCTCGCGCGGCGTAGGATGTTGACATATGCCGTGCCATAGTTGCGGTCATAGCCGAGGGTGAGCGCATCCGCACGCGCGGCGGGGAGGAGGAGGCAGACCGTGGCGAGCAGACAGAGCGAAAACAGGGACAACGATCGCAGTCGTTCCATCGCCGCACCTCCCTTTATTTATATTATTTCGTTTGAAATGCATAAAATTCCTTGCGCGAAAAGTCCTATTATCTAAAAGATTGGAATGATTCACTGGGAATTTCTATGATTTCTTGTGAATTGGCTTCTTTCATGGTAGAATGAACCAAGTTTTACGACAAAACAATTTCCGCCCAATTGGACACGATCAGAACGGAGGACACCGTGCGACACATCCAACACCTTGTTCCCCTCGCGCTCATGGGCGCATCCCTTTCCTGTGCCGTGCCCGCCGCAGCTGCCGCACTGTCGCCTGACGCGGCGGAGCAGAGCGCACCGGAAGAGCAGCCTACGGTCACAGCGAACGTCGAAAAAACACCGCGCTTCGAGTTCTGGGGCGACTACCGCTGGCTCTACGGCAAGGCACGCATGGAGCTGCCCTCCGTGCATCAGCAGCGGGACGTGTTCCTCTCCACACGTCGCTTCCGCATTGCGCCGACCGCTCACCTGGGCGGCGGATGGAGCGTCAGCGGGATGCTTGAGGACATCCGCTATGACAAGGACACGATCGCGGGCGCACATCGGAATGACCGTCATCTCTACCTCTCGCGTCTCCACGCCGAACACGAGAACGGACATGGTGCGAAGATCCGCGCGGGCAGATTCATCTTTACCCCGATTGAGGGTAACGTCTTTGACAAGCGCGTCGAGGGGGTGCGCTGGCGGTACGGCGACAAGAGCGTCGGGATGACCTCCATCTTCTACGGGCGCACCGTCGCGCGGACAGGAGACGAGCGGAAACGCGGCGTCATCCTCGGCTATGAGCGGAACTGGACGAAGTGGATGGGCGGTGCGTTCTACTACGATATGGAGTCGGAGCTGCCCGCCGTCACGCGCGTGCAGGCGATGAAAGACCCCCTTGTCCTCCACAACGGCATCGACCATCAGCGCATCCTCGAACTCTTCGCAGGTTATCGGTTTGACCGATACCGCAGCCTCGAGGTCGAGTACCTGCACGGGCGGGCAGAGACCAATCTCGACCGCTATGACGACGAGGGACACGGGTATGTGGCGACGCTGCGTCTGCGCCCCTCGCCCGATGTGGAGAAGGCGGGCGACTACGGCGCGTGGATCGCCTACTATCATCAGCCGCGTGCGACGTATCTCCATCACGCGATGGACGGCGATCCGACCTTCTTCGGGCGTGCGGGATTCCGTGGCTGGGGGGCGCGTGCCGACATCGTCCTTGCGCGCGGCGTCGCACTCGCCGTCGAGGGATTCGACCTGCGCCCCGCACGCTCCGGCACGCCGCTCTTTAGGGGGCGTACATTTGACGGCGCACGGCAGAAGGTGCTCGGGATGAGTCTCACGGCGTATTTTTGAAAAAATGTTTACGTTGTACTGTGAAAACGATATAATAAGCGTATTAAATGAAAAAGGGAGGTGATCCTATGGCAACCGTATCCGCACAGATCCGCATTGATGCCGATGTCAAGGCGCAGTCGATGGCACTCTTCCAGAACCTCGGGCTCGATCTCTCCACCGCCGTCAACGTATTCCTGCGCCAGTGCCTCATTCATCGCGGGCTGCCGTTCAGCGTGAAGGAGGAAAAGTACACCGCCGAACTGCTTGAGGCGATTCAGGAAGCCGAGCAGATTGCTCATGATCCGTCCGTACCGTCTTACAAGAATTGGGAGGAACTGGAACGCGCATTGGAGAATGAGCATGCAGTATGAATTGAAGTATACGAAGACCTTTCGCCGCAGCTACAAACGAGCAAAAAAACGAGGGTTGGACTTGTCGCTCCTAGGTGAAGTTGTCGAAATGCTTCGCTGCGGCAAAGAACTACCCGAAAAGTATTCGGATCATTGGCTCACGGGGGACTATTCCAAATGTCGCGAATGCCATATCAAGCCCGATTGGCTTCTGATCTATCGCATTGATGGAGATGTGCTGACACTCACGTTGATGGACACGGGGACGCATGCTGATTTGTTTCGTTAGCCGTGAAAAAAGAACAGGTCTGTAAAGCAATATTTGCTCCGCAGACCTGTTTTGCTGTTTTTTGCTTTACTCCATCGGATACGCCGCAGTAAAGAGGCGCGGTGCATCCTGCCGTGTAATCGTGAGGGTGAAGTCGCCCGCTGCGTAGGACGCGAGCACGGAGTCCGGGTAGTAGATCACGAGACTCCCGTCCGCTGCCATGTACCAACAGAACGACGCGAGCCCCTTTTCTGCCGGATGCTGCATGAGCAGTGCCTCCATGACACCGTGCGGGAAATCACGCTCCACTGCTGCGGGATACTGTGTTTGGAATGCCGCCTCGATGGCGGCGATCAGGAGCGTTCGGTTCGTGACAATCTCATCGAGTGCGATTTGCCGCCCCGTTTTCCGATCAAAGGTATACGCATCGACATGGGCGATCGGATGTGCGCCGCCCGCATACGATGACCCCTCCATAAAGAACGAGATGAGCTGCTCATCCACCCGTCCCCACCGCGAGATGGGCGTGATATCACTGTAATAGAAGGGGAGTTCGTATCCGTTCCTGCGCGCTTCCTCGCTGGCGGTACGGATCGAGCTGTGCCATGCGCCCATGCTCTGCTCCGCAGACCACTCTCTAAATGCCTTTGCCAGCGGTGAGCTGTCATCATCAACGAGCGCGATCTCGGGATAGACGGCACGGTAAGCTTTGCTGTCGTTCGTGTCGTAGACCGTCAGGACATGATCCTCGACCGTGAGCCACGAGACAGGGGACTCTACGGAGCGTGACCAGTCCCGCGCCGCCCTGTCCTGCACGTCCTCCAGCGACTGTGGCGGCCGCGTGTGCTCCTCCGTTCGGTCATTCAGGACACGTTCTGCCGCCGAGAGAGGCGCACAGAGGAGGAGCGCGGACAGGAGGGCGGATAGAAACGTTTTGGTATGCATGAGTGTTCCTCCTTGCGTAAATGTCGGGGAATGAGTGATTCGTCGTGTTTATCTTAACATGAAAATAGTGCGCTGTGACCTGTCACAAATGACAGGTTTTTGAGAAAATTTTTGATAAACCTGTCATTTATGACAGTACACTCTCCGAATCATTTCGACTATAATAAGACAAATGAGCTGCGCAGCTTCATTTTCCGAGTAGCTTGTGTTGATAAAAAGGAGATGATGTATCATGAAACGGGCGGCTAAAGTGATGGCACTGGTCTTTACCCTGATGCTGGCGATGTCCTCCATGACGTTCGCCATGTGGAGCGGCACGATCAGCGAGAGCACCTTCCAGAGTCATGTGAAGGCATGCAAGTTCGCCATCTTCATCAAGAACGGCAGCACGATCACGATGTACGAGCCGAGCTCGCCGTCATCGGCGGCCGGTGAGTTCCGGAGTGCGCTGCCGAGCGGTAGGTACACAGTCTACACGGGCAACAATGCCGTGCGCGACTACCTCGAGGAACACGGGTACTACGATGACTATTACAGCGGTGTGGATGTTGGCGGCGGCGCACGCGCATACAAGTTCACCGCATGGGAAAAAATGTGAACGCGGTCTGAGAGATAACCTCGGTTAAGGAAAAAATGGCTGCTGTGCGAAGGGGAGTGACCTGACCCCCAAAAGTTAGACTTATAGGATCTAACTTTTGGGGGTATTGTAA
>CAUVVR010000025.1:0-32231 GCA_963555475.1 uncultured Selenomonas sp. | reverse complement strand
GCAGGAAATCTCTTTCCTACGCTTTCACGTCTAACTTTTTGGGGTCACTACACTTTTGACTCGTACAGCAGCCCTTTGTTGGTGTTGCTTGGACGCTCAAAACGCCCCTTCCACCGCTCTCGCGGTCCCCCTCCCCCGTGTCGAGCGGTCAACGTCAACCAATCACACTTCGCTAACGCTTGTGTTCTTGGGACGTTTTCCCATACGACCTGTTGCCCAATCAGCTGCGTCCTTTCGGACTTGCTTCTTGGACAGGTCAGCAACGGGAGAGGCCTTACATTACAGTATATTAGCTTCCCCCGTCGAAACGGGGGAAGTGGCGAACGTAGTGAGCCGATAGGGGCGCTCCTATAGCTGGCTCGTTTTGTGCTTAGAACGTCATATCCACGCCGAGGAGGAAGTTTGCTCCTTCTGCCGGATGATAGAGCTTATCCTGATAGTCCCTGTTAAAGATGTTGTTAATGCGCAGGAAGACACCGAGATCCGTCTGCGGCTCATAGCGCAGATCGAGATCTGCCGTAAAGTAGCCGGAGCTGTTCGGATAAAGTTTTCCTTTGCCGTCAACCCCATTGTACCATCCCATTACACCACGTCCGAGCAGAGTGGAGCGCCACTTGCCCTCACGATAGGTCAGCCCGAGATTTATCATCTGATGGGGGATACCGGCAGCATCCGTCGTTTTCCCATTTGACTTGTCCTCCGCGCTCATCCATGTATAGTTGGCAAAGGCGGACAATTTCTGTGTGAATTTGTGCTGATAGCCAAGTTCTGCCCCGCGAATCTTGGTCTGGTCGATATTATAAAACGGACCTCCTTTGACAAAGCGCACAATGCGATCTGTTACATCCGTATAGAATACGGCAAGATCGAGTTCTGCCTTGGGACTGAAACGATGCTTCCAGCCCAGTTCAAAATTGCGGTCGCGTTCCGGCTTCGGTACAGCCACATTGGCACGAATATTGCTAGCTGCTGACTTTGCTTGCACAAAGACATGCGTGCGTCCTGCCGAGAATCGCAGGGTATCCGCTTTCGTCAGATCATGCGTGATATTGAGGACAGGATCCGTTGCACGATCCGTACTCTTTACATTATTTGCATCCTGTGACAGGGACTCATGGCGCACGCCGAGTGTCATGCGCGTCTTTGTGTCAAAGCTCCATGCGTCCTCAATGTAGAAACTTGTACGCTTATCCGTTCCCTCATCACCTTTGGAGAGGTTGTTGGAATCCGTATGCCAGTCAATCTTGACGTACTTTGCCCCAAAACTCAGTTGGTGCTTGTCGCCAAGTGCGGTGGAAGCGTTCGCCTCAATGCCGTTTCCTGTGGAGAACCAGCCACTGCGGTACCACATCGGAGCGCCCGGCGTGTGGTGGGGGAGCGAACCGCCCTCGCTCGTCAGGAGGTTGTGCACCCAGAGATTGTTTTCATCGATCAGATGGTAGTATTTGATATCATACATCCACTTGTCGCTGGGGCGGCTTTCGTACTGGAGAGCGATGTTGGTCTGTTTGAACCCCTTGTAGTGCCAATCTGAGGTCTTGTTATTGTTCTTCATGGGGGTCGTGATGCCGCCGCCTGTCTCAACCGGCCAGGGGACTTGGCTTAAGAGTGTTTTTCCTGTAACCGGGTCAACGCTGTTCGGAATCTCACTGTCCATATCGGAGTAATATCCGCTCAATATGAGAGAGGACTTATCACTCGTTTTGAACTTGATCTTACCGTCAAAGTACAGCTTGTCGTTTTCCGCATTCGGCAGATAGCCGCCCGTATGACGCTTTGACGCATTCAGTGTATAGCTGATATTCTTGTCGCTGCCGCTATATCCGATGCGTGTATCATAGGTATGATGGGAGCCACCGGCGATACTCAGATGGAATTTCCCTGCACCGTCACCGTCCTTCGTTGTCACGAGAATCACGCCGCCCTTGTAGTCTGTGCCATACTGAACAGGGCCTGGTCCCTTGATGATCTCGACCTTTGCAATGCTGTCCGCAGGGATTGTCGAAAGATCAGCCGCTGCATTCGTGGCAATACCGTTGAGAGGAAACGCAGGGATGCCGTCAATATAGACTTTCGTCTGCCCGACCTCCGCGCCACGGATGCGCACCATCTTGCTGTTCTTGTCGGCAGGTGCCATATAAAGCCCCGGGACCTGCGAGAGGATGTCGGCGAGGTCACGATAGCCGCGATCCTTGATCTCCTCTGCCGTGATGGTGTTCGTTGTCACAAGGTACTTGTCAACGCCCTCTGCCTCGACTTTGACCGAGTCAGTCTCATATTCCGTGTCGGCGGCGTATGCCTGCGGCAGAAATGCAAATCCTGCCATGATGGCTGCCACGAGGGCGGTCTGGTACTTCCGTGTTCGCTGCATGAATACCTCTCCTTTTCAGTTTTCCATGCACAAAAAAAGACTATTTCCCGTACGAAGCGCACGACAAACAGTCCCTGCATATCAATCCTAGGAGCAGTCCGTTCCTGTCGTTTTCCTTTTCGATACGGGAAGGCTGTCGCATTTCTTTGACAACCCTGTGAGCAGAAGTGTTCAAAAGAACGCTCGCTCAGGCGAAATATCATAGGCACACTGCCCTTAGATATTTTTGCTCGGAAAACAAATTTATTTAATTGCGGATTAATTCTATCAAATTGTATGTAATACTGTCAATCTTTATTTTTGATTGAAATCAATGAACGCAGCCTGTCCAACTTCTTCTTGCAATTTGTCCTTATTTTTACTATACTTTCATAAAAATACATATTGTTCCAAGCGATCATTGCTAAGTGCTTTCTGTATATGGGATGATTGCCGGAGCTTCGACTCCCGAGTCAGGTTGGAAACGAACTGGCTTTCCGTGCTTGAGAAGGAATATCTGCGACAGATGAATGTCATCTGCCTGTTTTTGTGTGTCGTAGGCACGTCCTTCAAGGGCGTGCTTTTTTGTATAGGAGGATGTTTTACGATGCGTTGGAAGAAAAGTTTCAGGATGCAGGAATCAAGGAGGCTCTGAATATCACGTCGACCACGACGACAGCACCCCAGATGGCGACGCTCCTCTCCATGCAGGAGGCAGATGCTGCGATTCTCTGGAAGGAGAATTGCGGGGATGGTGTGGATATTGTTCCGACGGATGATCTGAAACCGTATATCAAGACGATTCCGGCGGCACGTCTGAAGTTCCAGTCCGACAATCGGGCGGCGGATGCTTTTTCGACGTTCTTGGATAGTGACGAAGCCCATGAGATCTGGAAATCGTTTGGCTATGAACTTGTCTCATGAGGAACTTAGGTGCTGATCCGTTCCTGATGCTCTGCTTTTTCATAACGCTCCTGGTGTTTGTGCTCATTGGCGGCAATATTTCCATTATCCTGTTGGATGGTTTGCGGACGCTGCCACAGCATCTTTTGGATGCGGAGAACCAATTTGCATTGGTGCTCAGTGTGCGATGTGCCAGCATTTCTACAGCACTTTGCTTTCTGTTTGCTGTACCGACAGCGTATATGCTCACGCGGGAGCAGCTGCCGTGCAGGCGTGTGGTCGAGGTGATCTTGGAGCTGACGATGTCTCTGCCGTACATTGTGTTGGGGCTGAGTCTGCTGATTCTGTTTTCGTCGCCGCTTGGCAAAGAGCTGAAGGCAGCGGGGCTGCCGGTGGTATTTGATACCAATGGGATCATCATGGCACAGCTTGTTGTAAATCTCCCGTTTGCGATCAAGCTCTGTGTGATGGCACTGCAAGGGGTAGATCATAAGGTGGAGTTGGTGGCGGGGCTGCTCGGTGCATCGCCGTGGCAGCGGTTCCGAACGATCCTGCTGCCGCTGTGCCGCAACGCCTTGATCGGCTCTCTGGTGCTGATTTGGTCGCGCGCACTGGGGGAGTTTGGTGCGACCTTGATGTTGGTGGGTGTGACGCGGATGAAAACGGAAACGCTGCCAGGCAACATCTATCTGAATGTGAGCAGCAATGATCTGGACAGTGCCATGGCAAGTGCCTTTGTTCTGCTACTCTTGTCAGGGCTCTCCCTAGCGGCATCCAATCTGCTGACGGGACGAGAGGGAGGGCGAAGACGCTATGCAGCCGGAGGCTGACATCATACTGGAGATCAGGGATGTATCCCTGACACGGGGGGCATTTCACCTGCAGCCGATGCGTTTTGCCATCGGGGCGGATGAGGTGCTGGCGATCATTGGGCAGACCGGATCCGGCAAGACGATGCTGTTGGAGTTGATGGCGGGATTTCATCCGCCGGATGCCGGTGCGGTGCTGTTGAACGGGCGGAACATGAGAGAGCTTGCCCTGCATGAGCGGAAGATCGGATATCTCTATCAAGAGTACTGCCTGTTTCCGCACATGACGGCGGCAGAGAATATCGCCTACGGTCTGCGGATGAAGAAGGTGGGCGGCGCAGCTTGCAGGGAGCGGGTACATGAGATTGCGAAGCAGTTCGGCATCTGCCATCTGCTGACGCAGTATCCATCGACGTTGAGCGGCGGTGAACAGCAGCGTACAGCTCTGGCGAGGGCACTCATTACCCATCCGTTGCTGTTGCTGTTGGACGAGCCGTTTTCGGCACTCGATCCTGTGACAAAGGAGTCCATGTACGAGATGATCCGCAGGATTCGGGCGGAGTATCACTGTGCGATTGCGTTTGTCACGCATGATTTTCACGAGGCGGCGGAGCTCGCCGACCGCGTCGGGATTCTGCTGCATGGAACGATGCAGGCAATCGTCCCCGCAAAAGAACTGTTTACGCACCCTTGGAACGAGGCAACAAAGAAGTTCCTCGGGATTACGAAATGAGTGAAGAAGCAACATGACGAAAGAAGAGTTGTTTGGACGGCTGCGCAGCCGCTTTGACGAGGTCTTGCGGCGGTATCATATGGAGGATGATGCGGTCGACATTACTTGCCGCTCTCTGACACCGGAGGAGGCGATTGGCAGTCATACGAAGCGCATGGATTTCCCGATCCTGACGGGAAAGGATGTGATGATACAGGCGAAGTATCGGGGGTGCAAGGGGCAGGTGTTTACCGATGCGCCCGCAGAATATCATGGCAGGCTGAAGGATGTACTGACCATGGATCTGTGCGGTGATCGATATGCGCGAAGTCTCTTTCTGGCGACGCTCAATGCGGTCATGGGCGCAGTTGGCCTCTGTGTCGGAACCAGTCATTGCCGCAACGATGGCCCGGAACAATGCGCGATGGATATTCGCTCGTATCTGGATGAGTTCTATCCAAATGTCAAGCGCATCGGACAGGTGGGATTCCAGCCGGCGATGGTGGAGATGTTGGTGAACTCAAACTATGAGGTTCGCGTCATGGACTTGAATCCGCAGAACATCGGGCAGATCAAATACGGCATTCAGATTGAAAATGGTGCTGACCCGAAGGCAAAAGATGATATTGTCAAAAACTATGCTGATATTATCTTTTGTACGGGCAGTACGCTTGCCAATGGAACCATCGTGGACTATCTGGATGTTCAGCCGGAGGTTCATTTCTACGGCATAACGGCAGCGGGTGCTTGTGCCCTGCTAGGACTGAAGCGTCTTTGCTTTGCCCATCGGTATGAGGCATCATAAATCTCGCGTATCTCTTCGGACAAAAAATCAAAAAGGGTGCGGCATGAAGGAGGATCCTCGTGCAGCACCTATTTTTGTATGCGACGGGATAGGGAAGCACTGATAAATTCAGCCGCGCCATCTTAGCGTATCTTTTTTGCCCGCTCAATGCCTGCAAATCCTCCACATAGCTTTGGCTATGCGTCCGGTTTGTCTCCTCAATCGGACAGAAAAATCTACGCCAATCTGACGATCTTCATTTTATCAGCGATTCCCATGGATTTGTGTTTTGAAAATCTCTCGCTTTTGTGTTATGATACAGGGTGTTTTGAGATGGGAGGGCATGAGTGGCAGCGATAACATACGAGCTGATTCGCAAAGATGAGACGACGGGCGCACGTGCGGGCGTGATCCACACACCGCACGGGAGTTTTCCGACCCCCATCTTCATGCCCGTAGGAACGCAGGCGACGGTCAAGGGGGTTTCGCCCGATGAACTGCGCGATCTCGGCGCGGGCATCATCCTCAGTAATACCTATCATCTCTTTCTCCGCCCCGGCATGGAACTCGTGCGCGAGGCGGGCGGGCTGCATCGGTTCATGCACTGGGACGGCGCAATCCTCACGGACAGCGGCGGTTTTCAGGTGTTCAGCCTTGGTGATCTCCGCAAGATCACGGAGGAGGGGGCGACATTCCGCTCGCACATCGACGGCTCGAAGAAATTCCTTTCGCCCGAGGTGTCGATGGAGGTACAGAAGTGCCTCGGCTCGGACATTGTTATGGCGTTCGACGAGTGCATTCCGTATCCTGCCGACCACACCTATGCAAAGGCATCGACGGAGCGCACACAGCGGTGGCTCGTGCGCTGCCGTGACGCAATGACGGATGCAAAGGAGCAGGGGCTTTTTGGCATTGTGCAGGGCGGTATGTACCGCGACTTGCGTGCATGGCATGCCGCCGAGGTGACGGCGCTTGATCTGCCGGGCTATGCCATCGGAGGCCTGAGTGTCGGCGAGCCACACGAGCTGATGGAGGAGATTCTTTCCTACACGGTGGAACTTCTGCCCGTGAACAAGCCCCGCTATCTTATGGGGGTCGGCACGCCGGATTACCTCCTCACGGGTGTGCGGCACGGGATCGATATGTTCGACTGTGTTTTTCCGACGCGCGTCGCGCGCAACGGCATGGCGATGACGTGGACGGGACGGCTCGTGATGAAGAACGCCGTGCATACGCATGACCATACGGTGCTTGAGGAGGGGTGCGGCTGCTACGCCTGCCGCAACGCCTATACACGCGCGTACATCCGTCATCTCGTGCGCACCGAGGAGATCTTCGGGCTGCGCCTCCTGACGCTGCACAACCTTTACTTTTTGCAGGAGTTCATGCGGCGTATGCGTGCGGCGATTATCGCGGGGACGTTCCCCACATTTTATCAGGATTTTATGAATCACTATCATAAAAGATCATCTTAAAAGGAGTTGTATTTATGGACGCAGAAATGATGGCACAGCTGAGTTCGTGGGGGCCCATTGTCATATTGGTGCTCTTCTTCTATTTCCTTCTCTATCGTCCGCAGAAGCAGGCGCAGAAAAAGCGTGATGCCATGCTTGCCGCGCTGAAAGTTGGCGATGAGATCATCACGCTCGGCGGGATGCATGGAAAGATCACGGCACTTGATGATAAGAGCGTGACGCTGCGTGTGGCAGAGGACGTGAACATCGTGTTTGAACGCTCGGCGATCAGTGCTGTGAATACGTCCGAGTGATGGGGCGCGTGGCAGATGAGATTTTAGCGGAACAAAAGAGCATATTGCGGCGGGAGATGCTTGCCCGCCGCCGTATATTTTCGGCGGAGGAGCGCAAAGAGGCGAGCCGCAGCATATGTGCACGCGCGGCACGGCTGCCCATGCTGAAAGCTGCGCAGACCATTATGCTCTATGCCTCCATGGCGGAGGAGATTGATCTTGTTCCGTTCATGGAGACCCAGCTCGCGGACGGGCGGCGTATCGTCCTGCCTGAGATTACTGGCAGGGGGACGATGGAGGCGCGAGAGCTGCCCGCGATGGATGCGCTGACGGACGGTGCCTTCGGGATAGCAACACCGGATCCCACGCGCGGCAGCATTGTCCCCCCCGAGGAGATTGACGTTATCATTGTCCCGGGGGCGGCATTCGCAGCGGACGGCGGGCGGCTGGGGCTGGGCGGCGGCTATTATGATCGCTTCCTCCCGCGTGCGGGAAACGCCGTACGGCTTGTGCTCGCGTTTGATTTTCAGATTGTCCCCGATGTTCCAATGGGCGTGCAGGACGCCCGCGTCGATGTCATTTTGACCGAGCGGCGCATGATTTCCTGCAATGAATACTACCTTGAGGAAGAGGTGTGAGGACTGTTGAGACAACATAGTCTGTTAAAGCTGGTGATTTCGATTGTGGTCATCATCGGCGCGTTTTTTTTCCTGGTTCAGCCGCTCGCGAGCTCGATTCGGCAGGGTCTTGACCTGCAGGGCGGAACGCACGTCGTTCTGGAGGCGGTCGACACGGAGCAAGCGCAGGTCAACGACGATGCGATGAACCGTGTGGTCGCCATCATGGAGAAGCGTGTCAACTCGCTCGGACTGACCGAGCCGATCATCCAGCGCGAGGGGGAGCGTCGCGTCATCATCGAACTGCCGGGCATCAAAGATCCCGACGCTGCGATCCGAACGATCGGTAAGACGGCGATGCTTGAGTTCCGCGACGAAGAGGGGCATACGGTTCTCACGGGTACGGATCTGAAGGATGCACAGGCATCGACGAATCCGCAGTCGGGGCAGAACGTCGTCAACCTGGAGTTCTCGGATGAGGGCGCACAGAAATTTGCCGACCTCACGATGAAGAACGTCGGGCGTACGATTGCCATTCTGCTCGACGGTGAGGTGCTGACCGCTCCGAATGTGCGTGAGCCGATCCTCGGCGGGCGCGCCGAGATTACGGGGCAGAAGACGCTTGAGGAGGCGCAGAACCTCGCGGTCGTCCTGCGCAGCGGTGCGCTGCCCGTCAAGGTCGAGATCATCGAGACGCGTACGGTCGGCCCTACGCTCGGACAGGACTCGAAGGATAAATCTCAGTTTGCCTTTGTGGTCGGACTCGGTGCGGTCGTGCTCTTCATGATTTTCTTCTACCATCTTTCGGGTTTTATTGCGGACGTGGCACTCATGGCATATACGGTCATGCTGCTCGGCATCCTGTACCTGATGGATGCGACGCTGACACTGCCGGGTGTGGCGGGCATCATTCTCTCGATCGGTATGGCGGTCGACGCGAACGTCCTCATCTTCGAGCATTTCAAGGAGGAGTATCAGGTCAACCAAAAGACCCTGCGCCTTGCGATGGATGCGGGCTTCAAGCGTGCGTTTACGACGATCTTTGACTCGAATGTCACAACACTGATTGCGGCGGGCGTGCTTTTCTTCCTCGGAACGGGGACGATTCGCGGCTTTGCCATCACGCTCGGTGTCGGCACAATTCTCTCGATGTTTACGGCGATTACGCTGACACAGTATCTGCTGAAACTCATGATTAACTCGAAGCTGTCTGACAGCCCGTGGCTCTATGGTGCGAACGGCTTTATGCTCGGTGTGAAGAAGAAGGGGGATGAGAAGAATGCCTAAATTCGACATTGCGGGACACCGCAGAATCTGGTTTCTGCTCTCTCTCGCGCTCATCATCCCGGGATTTATCTGTATGGGCGTGCGCGGGTTCAACTTCGGCATTGACTTTACGGGCGGTACGATCATCGATTTGCGCTTCGAGCAGCCGGTGACGCTCTCCGATGTGCGTTCGAGCCTTGCGAAATACGATCTCGATGGAAGCACCATCCAGCTTGCGGGCGCGGAGTCTGGCATTGAGTCCTCCGAGAACGTCATGATCCGCACGATCGACCTTGAGGAGAATCAGCGCAAGGAGGTCATGGCATCGCTCACGCAGGATGTCGGTCCCTACACCGTACTGCGCGAGGAGAAGGTCGGCGCGACAATTGGCGGCGAGCTGATTACGAATGCGGTGCTCGCGCTCGTCATCTCATGGGCACTCATCATCCTCTACGTCGCCTACCGCTTTGAGTGGCGTTTTGGTGTGTCGGCGGTGCTCGCACTCGTCCACGATATCATCATCGTGCTCGCTGTGTTCTCGTTTACCCAGCGTCAGATTGACTCATCCTTTATTGCAGCGCTGCTCACAATCGTTGGATATTCGATCAATGATACTATTGTTATCTTCGACCGCATCCGCGAGAATCTGAAACTGCATTTCCGCCGCGGCGGCGATGTAAATGAACTTGTCAACACATCCATTTATCAAACGCTGACGCGTTCGCTCTACACCGTGTTCACCGTTCTGTTTACGACATTCGCGCTCTATTGGTTCGGCGGCGAGACGACGAAGGACTTCGCGTTCGCGCTTCTTGTCGGCTTTGCCAGCGGCTGCTACTCCTCCATCTTCATTGCAAGTCAGCTCTGGATCGAGCTGCGGAATCGCACGGAGCGGCGGCCTGCCGCAAAACCTGCGGCCGTGGAGGGATAACGAAAAGAGCCTGTCACGGGACAGGCTCTTTTGCTATTGCAAGGAGGAGGGGAGACCATGTTGAAAGAATGGATCTTACGCGCGCAGACCGACGAAGGGGCTGCGCTTGCACGCGACATCGGAGCCGAACCGATCATTGGTCAGATCCTCTGGAACAGAGGGATACGCTCTGCAGAAGATGCGCAGACCTTCCTTCATCCTGAGGATGAGCCGTTCCATGATCCCTTTCTCATGAGAGATATGGAAAAAGCCGTGGTGCGTATACAGAAGGCGATTCATGAGGGCGAGCGGATCGTTGTCTACGGTGACTACGATGTGGACGGGATGACCTCGACTACGCTCCTCATGAAGAATATCCGCGCACTCGGTGGTACGGTCTCCTACTATATCCCGAACCGCTTTACCGAGGGCTATGGGCTCAACGGCGCAGCACTCGCACAGCTTGCGGCGGAGGGCTGTGATCTGCTTATCACCGTCGACTGCGGCATCTCATCCGTGGACGTAGTGGCGGAGATGGACGGGGCGGTGGACATCATCATCACCGATCATCATCTGCCGGGGGCAGAACTTCCTTCTGTCTATGCTGTCCTCAATCCCCACCGTGTTGATTGCTCCTATCCGTTCAAAGAACTCGCGGGTGTTGGTGTCACGTTCAAAGTCGTGCAGGCACTTTGGCAGGCGGAGGAGGAGCGGAGCTATGCGGAGGATATGGACATCGTCGCGCTCGGTACCGTCGCCGATCTCGTGCCGCTCGTCGGTGAGAACCGAAAGATCGTCCAGATGGGGCTTGCGACTATGTCCGCGCATCCCTGCGAGGGCATTGCTGCCCTGATTCGCGTTGCCGGCATCGAGGGCAAGGCGATCAATACGGGGATGGTCGGCTTCCAGCTGGCACCGCGACTGAATGCAGCGGGACGCATTGAAACGGCGCGCAGCGGCGTGGAGCTGCTGATCTCCGAAGAAGCGCGGGAAGCGGATCGTATTGCGGGCGAATTGAATGAGCTCAACACGGAGCGACGCGATCTGGAGCAGGGGATACTAACGGCAGCGGAGGGAATGCTTACGGACTTTACCCCCGACGTTCCCGCAATCGTGGTCGCTGGTGAGGACTGGAACTCCGGAGTGATCGGCATTGTTGCGTCCCGTCTCGTTGAAAAATTCTACCGTCCGAGCATTGTGCTTACACGGCAGGGCGATGTCTACAAGGGCTCCTGCCGCAGCATTGCGGGCCTGCATATGTACGAGGCTCTAGCTGCGTGCAGAGAGACACTCATCCAATTTGGCGGGCACGAAATGGCGGCGGGATTGACGCTTGCGCGTGACCGTTTGGAGGATTTTCGGCGTGCGTTCGCGAACTATGTAAATGCGCATTTGAAGACTGCGGATTTTACACCGAAAATCTCCATTGAGGGAATCGTCGCACCTGCGGACTGGACGCTCTCTGCGGTCGAGCAGCTTGCTCTGCTGGAACCATACGGCATGGGGAATCCGCGCCCCGTTTTCGGCGTGTGCGATCTGCGCCCGCGCACGGCATCTGCCATTGGCGCGGACGGGAAGCATCTGCGCATGGAGGTCGGTACGCGTGAGAAGCGTGTCGCGGCACTCTACTGGAATGCGGGCGAGCTTGCGGAAGTCGTGACGGAGGAGGCGGGGGATCTCGCCTACACGCCGAGCATCAACGAGTGGCAGGGGACACGCTCCGTGCAGTGTATGGTGGACTCCATTGTTCCCGCCGCGCATGAGCGCGTTTTTCCGAGCCGTGACCTGCTGAAGGTGATCTATACGTTTCTCAGTGGGCTGCGCAGAGGGGCGGATCGGATTCCATATGGGGAGGTTGCACTCACACGTCGTTTTTCACGCGAAAAGTTCCATATTTCGCGCTATACGATGGCAATATCCCTGTGTGTTTTTCGTGAGCTCGGACTGCTGGCCCCATCGACGGAGGGCGGCTGGCAGTTTATCCCACCAACAGGTAAAATGGATCTCACGGATGCGCCGACCTTTCGTCGGCATACGGAAAGAAAGGGTGATGGATAGATGTCGGATGATGCACAAAGAACTGTCACCATCGATATGATTTTGGAGAAGGTACGATCCTATCAGACAGATGCCGATCTCGCAAAGATCAAGAAGGCATATGCCTGTGCGGAGAAGGCGCACAGTGGACAGGTGCGCATCTCGGGGGAGGCCTATATCATCCATCCGCTCAACGTTGCCTACATCCTCACGGGGCTTCACCTCGATGACGAGACGATCTGCGCAGCGCTCCTGCACGATGTCGTAGAGGATACCTGCGCGACACTGGAGGAGATGGATGCGGAGTTCGGCAGGAACATCATGGAGCTCATCGACGGTGTGACGAAGCTCGGACGCATCGAGTACATGTCCAAGGAGGATGTCAAGCTCGAAAACTACCGCAAGATGTTCCTCGCAATGGCGAAGGATATTCGCGTCATCATGATAAAGCTCGCAGACCGTCTCCACAATATGCGCACGCTGAAATGCATGCGTGAGGACAAGCGCCGCCGCATTGCGAAGGAGACCATCGAGGTCTACGCACCGCTCGCGAACAGGCTCGGCATTTCCAGTATCAAGGTGGAGCTCGAGGATCTCTGTCTGCGCTACCTCGAACCCGAGGCATACTATGCGCTCGTCGAGGAGGTCAAACATAAGCGGCAGAAGCGGCAGGAGTTCATACGTGAGTCGATTCGGCAGATCCACGAGAAACTGGAGGCAGCAGGCATTGAGGCGGAGATCAAAGGCCGTGCGAAGCATTTCTACAGCATATACCGCAAGATGAAGCGCGACAACAAGAGCGTGAGTGAGATCTACGATCTCTCTGCGGTGCGCGTCCTTGTCTCCTCCGTTAAGGACTGTTACGGCGTACTCGGGGTCATCCACGCGATGTGGAAGCCGATTCCCGGCAGGTTCAAGGACTACATCGCCATGCCGAAGTCGAATGGCTATCAGTCCCTGCACACCACCGTCATGACGCACGGTGATCCACTTGAGATCCAGATCCGCACAAAGGCGATGCACCAAGTATCCGAGTTCGGTATTGCTGCGCATTGGAAGTACAAGGAGGCGGGCCGCAGCATTGGCGCAACGGATGAGAACGATCAGAAGATGTCGTGGCTGCGTCAGATGGTCAGCCTCCAGAAGGAGTATGACGATCCGAAGGAATTCTTTGAGGCACTGAAGCTCGATGTGTTCTCGGACGAAGTCTTTGTCTTTACCCCGCGCGGCGATGTCATTGACCTGCCAAAGGGGTCGAATCCGATTGACTTCGCCTATCACATCCACACGGAGATCGGGCATCACTGCGTCGGTGCGAAGGTTAATGGGAAAATCGTTCCTCTTGAGTACAAACTCAAGAACGGTGACATCGTGTCAATTGTAACGAACAAGGCGGGGAACGGCCCCAGTCCCGACTGGCTGAATACGGTTGCCTCCTCCGCGACGCGCAGCAAGATTCGTGCGTGGTTCAAGAAGGAGAACCGCGAGGAGAATGTCGAGCGCGGAATGAATCTCATCCGTGACGAGGCAAAGCGGCTCGGCTACGCACCGAAGGAACTGACGGCGGGTGGGCGGCTCGGCAAGGTTGCGGAGAAGCTCAACGTTCAGAGTGAGGATGATCTGCTTGCCGCACTCGGTTACGGCGGCGTAACGCTGCGCGGTGTCATGACGAAGCTCATCGAACTGCACCAGCAGGCGATTAAGGACAGCACGCCCCCCGAGGTCTCACAGATGCTTTCGGAGCTCAAGACACCGCGTCGCGGCAAGCGCAAGAAAGCAAGTCACGGTGTCCTCGTCGAGGGCGAGGGCGGCTATCTCGTGCGTCTTGCACGCTGCTGCAACCCGATCCCCGGCGATCCCATCACCGGGTATATTACGCGCGGGCGCGGTGTTTCTGTGCACCGCTCCGACTGCCCGAACGTTCTCAACGATACGGAGTTTACGCGCGTAATTGAGGTGAGCTGGGATATCGGGCTCGACAAGGACTACATTGTAGGCATTGAGATTATATGCAACGACCGCAACGGTATGCTCGCGGAACTTCTCGCTGTACCCGCCGAGATGAAGGTCAACATTCACACCGTCAATGCAACGCCGAATCGGCGCAACAAAACGTCGACCGTCCTCCTTGGGCTCAACGTCAGCAATATCGATCAGGTCACCCAGGTCATGACGAAAATGCGTCTGCTCAAGGATGTTTACCGCGTCACACGCACCATTGGCAGTTCGGCACTCCCGAACGGGGAGGTTTGACCCTTTCTGTCACATTGTTTTTTCGCACATTTTGTGGTAATATCAAGCGTATCAATTCCCCTGTGAGGTGAAACCAATGGAAGATCAGAAAACAATGATGTTCTCCTTCGGCGAGGACAAGCCGAAGGCGGACACTGTCATACGCGAGGCCGCCGCAGCGATGCGGGAAAAGGGGTACAACCCCATCAATCAGTTGGTCGGTTATCTGCTCTCAGGAGATCCTGCCTATGTCACGAGCCATCGGGACGCACGGAGCAAGATTCGCAGCTTGGAACGCGACGAACTCCTCGATGAGCTGGTGCGCTTCTACTTGGAGCATGAGAAATGAAACGATACCTGTCACTGGATATCGGTGACGCGACGATCGGCATTGCTGTCAGCGACCTGCTTGGGCTCACGGCGCAGGGCGTTGAGACGATCCGCCGCACGGAGCTCTCTGCCGATCTTGACCGGCTTGCACAGCTTGTGCAGGAGTATGAGCCGGCAGGATTCGTGGCGGGGCTGCCGAAGCATATGAACGGAGACGAGGGAGAGCGCTGTGACATTGTCCGCGCCTTTATGGCAGAGGTGGCAGAGCGGTTTCCCACGGCTGAGATTCACTACTGGGACGAACGCCTGTCGACGGTTGCTGCCGCGCGCTCTCTCATCGCGGCAGATGTCTCGCGCAAAAAACGCCGCAAGGTCATTGATAAGATGGCGGCGGTCTACATATTGCAGGGATTTTTGGATCGGCAGCAGCATTTGAAGTAATGCCGGACAAAGAGAGAAAAGGAGTACAAAATGGCTGAACATGAAGAACTGCACGATGACGATGTAATTGTTGAGTTCGAAGGGGAAGACGGCGAGATCCTTTCCTATCGTGAGGAGATGGTACTCACGGTCGGTGCGGGGCAGTTTGCTGTGCTTGTCGAGCTGACCGAGACCTCGGAGAATGAATTTGAAGAGGCTGAGGATGCGACGATTGCCAAAATCATCACGGATGAGGAAGGCAAGGAAACCTATATCGCTCCGACGGATGAGGAGTTTGAGGCGGTACGCCGTGCCTACGAAGAACTTCTTGAGGACGAGGAAGAGTAAGAAGTACGGAGGCTGTCATCAGAGGGAGATGACAGCTTTTTCATAGGGAGTTTGAAGAGAGGGAGAGGATCTGTTTTGAAGGAGTCATTGCAGGGGATATGGGACTTCTTGAAGACCAACGGATTGCGCGAGGCGTTTGATGCCGTCTATCGCGGAAAGGGAACACCGCTCCAAAAAAAGATCGTGTTCGGGATTCCAGTGCTGGGGATCTTATTCTTTTTGATTGTTCTCCTCGTTATCGTTCCGTTGTCCGAAGCACCGTCCCGTACAGGAGCGTCGGGGACACAGATCTACTTTACCGTTCGTCCGGGCATGAGCGTGCGTGAGATCGGTAAAGAACTGCATGAGCGCGGTGTCATCGACAGTGAGACAAAGTTCTGGTGGACAGCGAAGCTGAACGGCTTTGAAAACAAGGTCAAGAGCGGTACCTTTGCACTGGAGACGGGCATGGGCGAACGCGATGCTCTTGAGATGCTGGTCTATGGCAATACGGTGACGATACGATTCACGATCCCAGAGGGCTTTGGCGTGCGTGAGATTGCCGCACGGCTCGAGGACGATGGGCTGGTAAAGGCGGATGATTTTATCGCACGTGCCAAGACCTACCGCCCCTACCCGTACATTGAGGAGCATGAGAACGTCCGTTATGCGGCAGAGGGGTTTCTCTTTCCCGATACCTATGAGATCAACGGTGCGTTTGACACCGCACGCATCATGGAGATGATGGCGGAGAACTTTGACCGCCGTCTGACAAAGGAGATGCGCGACCGTGCGAAAGAGATGAACCTCTCGATCTACGAGCTTGTGACGCTCGCTTCACTTGTCGAGAAGGAGGCGTATCATGAGGAGGACCGACCGATCATCGCCCAGATTTTTTTGAAACGCCTGCGCGTCGGTATGCCCCTGCAGGCAGACCCCACCGTGCAGTATCTGCTTGATGCACCAAAGGAGGATCTGCTCTACCGTGATACGGAGATCGAATCGCCGTACAATACCTATCAGAATGTCGGGCTGCCGCCGGGACCGATTGCAAGCCCTGGGATGGCATCGCTGAATGCGGTGCTGCATCCGGCGGATACGAATTATCTGTACTTTGTCGCCGATCGCAATGGGAACAATTACTATGCGACGAATTATGCGGATCACCTCGATCTTGTTGATCGGGTGCGATGAGCACTGAGGAGGCTGATGGATGAAGAAGCGACCTGAGCTGCTGGCACCTGCGGGGACGATGGAGAAGCTGCAAACGGCACTCGCCTACGGTGCGGATGCTGCGTATCTCGGTGGTGCACAGTTTGGTCTGCGCGCGTTCGGCGGCAACTTCACGAACGAGGAGATCGCAGCGGCGGTGCGGCTCGCACACTGTGCAGAGAAGAAGATCTATGTGACGGTCAATGTGTTCCCGCACAACGAGAATCTTGTCTCCCTGCCGGATTATCTGCGCTTTCTCGCAGAGGCGGGCGCGGATGCTGTGCTCGTTGCCGATCTCGGTGTCTTTATGCTTGCGCGTGAGGTCGTGCCCGATCTTCCTGTGCATATCAGCACACAGGCGAACAATCTCAACTGGCGCACGGTACGCGCGTGGCAGGAACTCGGTGCGGAGCGCGTTGTGCTCGCGCGGGAACTCTCGCATGGGGAGATACGTGAAATCCGCAGATATACCGACGTGGAACTGGAGCTGTTCGTACACGGGGCGATGTGCATCTCCTACTCGGGACGCTGCCTACTCAGCAGCTATTTTACGGGGCGCGACGCGAATCGCGGCGAATGTGCGCAGTCCTGTCGATGGAAGTATGCACTCGTGGAGATGTCGCGTCCCGGAGAATACTACCCCATCGAGGAGGATGAGCGAGGCACCTACATCATGAACTCGAAGGATCTCTGCCTCCTGCCGTATCTGGATGAGGTGGTCGGCTGTGGGATTGACAGCCTCAAGATTGAGGGGCGCATGAAGAGTGTCCACTATGTCGCGAGTGTGGTCAAGGCGTATCGTATGGCGCTCGATGCTTGTCTTTCGGGGAAGCCGTATGAGGTGCGCGAGGAATGGCGGACGGAGCTGGAAAAGGTCTCGCACCGTGCCTACACGACAGGTTTTTTCTTTGGAAAAACAACGACGGAAGATCAGATCTATGGGTCATCCTCCTACGAACAAACCTCGGATTTTGTCGGACTGGTGCGTTCCTATGACACAGAAAAACGGCTTGCGACGGTGGAACAGCGCAACAATATGAAGCTCGGACAGGAGATCGAGATCTTTCAGCCTGTGGGCGTGTCCTTTCGACAGGAACTTGCCGAGATGTGGGACGCAGATGGGCGGGAGATCACGGCAGCACCGCATCCACAGCAGATTGTCCGCATACGGATGACACAGCCGGTTGAGGTGGGCAGTATTTTGCGCCGCGATGTACCGATGAAGAAGGAGGAGCGATGATGGCAAATGTGATTCGTCGCTATGCGTGCGCTGCAGGGCGTGTGCAGGGCGTAGGGTTTCGCATGTTCGTGCGCCAACAAGCGGTGATGAATGACATCACGGGGTGGGTGATGAATATGTCCGACGGTACGGTGACGATGGAGCTGCAGAGCGATGCCAATGCCGTCGAGGCTGCCTTTACCGCGATGCGTGCGGGCAATTATTTCATCTGTGTGGATCGTCTGGATGTCGAGGAGCGCGAACCTGTGGACGGCGAGCGTGACTTTTCCATCAAATATTAGGAGTACATATGGGGAAAATACTCGTAATGAATGGACCAAATCTCAATCTGCTCGGTACGCGCGAGCCTGAAATCTACGGCTCTCTGACGCTTGCGGACATCCACGAGCGTCTGCGCCGCCGTGCCAATGAGGCGGGGCTGGAGATTGAATTCATGCAGTCGAATCATGAGGGGGTTCTTGTGGATGCGATTCAGCGTGCACGCAGGACGGTGGACTACATCATCCTGAATGCCGCTGCACTTACACACTACAGTATCGCCCTCCGTGACGCGATTGCGGCGGTTGATGTGCCCGTCATCGAGGTGCATCTCTCGAATATCCATAAGAGAGAGGAATTCCGTCACAAATCTGTGATCGCACCCGTTGTGCTTGGACAGATCGCAGGGTTCGGTGCGGAAAGCTATCTGGCGGCACTCGAGATCATTATCTTGCGGATGGGAGACATGCGATGAACATGGAAGCGCGTATTGCGCGTTTACGTGCATTGCTCACTAAAAAGACTGTGGACGCAGTGCTCATAACAAAGGAGGAGAACGTTCACTACTTCAGTGGATTTCGCGGAGATTCGACGGTGCTCCTCGTGACGCATGAACGCCTTCTGCTCGTGACGGACAGCCGCTATACGGAGCAGGCTGCGGTACAGGCACCCCTCTATGAGGTTGTCGAGCAGCGGGACGGTCTGTATGGGAAAGCTGCGGAGCTTGCGGCGGACGCCGGTGTTGTCTCCCTTGCCTTCGAGGGCGGAGCACTCGTCTACATCAAGGTGATATGGCTGCGCGAACGGCTCGGTGAAATTTCCTTCGATACGCCGCTGAATCTCGATCTGCTGCGGCAGGTGAAGGATGCGGATGAGATTGCGCTCATCCGCCGCGCGTGCAAAATTGCGGACGAGGGCTTTGCCCATATTCTTTCATACATTCAGCCGGGTATGACGGAGATGGAGGTTGCGGCGGAGCTTGAGCATCACATGCGTATGCTTGGCTCGGAGCGTCCCGCGTTTCAGACCATTATCGCATCGGGGATACGCGGAAGTTTGCCGCATGGCGTTGCGAGCGACAAGGTGATCGCACGTGGGGATCTTGTGACAATGGACTTTGGTGCGGTCTGCGCGGGTTATCATTCGGATATCACACGCACCATCTGTGTGGGGCACGCGGACGCGCGGCAGCGCGAACTCTATGATGCGGTTCTCACGGCACAGAAGCGTGCGCTGGCGGCATTGCGCCCCGGCGTTACGGGCATTGAAGTCGATCGCGTGGCGCGGGATTATCTCGCGGAGCACAATCTCAATCAGTATTTCGGGCACGGGCTTGGGCACAGCCTCGGACTTGAGATCCACGAGGAGCCGCGTCTCTCGAGGGCGGGCAAGGATGTTTTGCA
Source organism: uncultured Selenomonas sp. (assembly GCA_963555475.1). GTDB lineage: Bacteria > Bacillota > Negativicutes > Selenomonadales > Selenomonadaceae > Centipeda. The sequence continues at coordinate 12,674 of CAUVVR010000025.1, read as the reverse complement.
GCCGAATATGCTCATCACGGATGAGCCCGGTGTCTACATCCCGAGCTGGGGCGGCATCCGCATCGAGGATACTGTCCTCATCACGGCGGATGGCTCGGAGGCACTGACGCATGCGTCAAAAGAATTTATTGAAATCTGCACATAAAACCGCTATAATATGCAGAGATGATTACTATATGGAGGAACGAATAATATGATTAACAGCACCGATTTCCGCACCGGCCTTACCATTGAGTACGATGGGGGGGTCTGGCAGATTGTTGATTTCCAGCACGTAAAGCCGGGGAAGGGTGCCGCGTTCGTCCGTACGAAGATCAAGAATGTCGAGACGGGTGCTGTGGTGGAGCGTACGTTTAACCCGAATGAAAAGATGCCCGCTGCGCACCTTGAGACGCACACGATGCAGTTCCTCTATGAGGCAGATGGTGTCTACACGTTCATGAATACCGAGACCTATGAGCAGTCCGAGCTCTCGCGCGAGCAGCTTGGCGATGCGCTGAACTACCTCATGGAGAACATGGAGGTTGCGATGCAGCAGTTCAAGGGCCGTATCATCGGCATTCAGCTGCCGAACTCGGTCAGCCTCAAGGTTGTCGAATGTGAGCCGAGCGTCAAGGGGAATACGGCGACGGGTGCAACAAAGATGGCAAAGGTCGAGACCGGCTATGAGGTGCGCGTACCGCTCTTCATCAACGAGGGGGATGTACTTCGCATTGACACGCGCACGGGCAACTACATCGAGCGTGCATAAGTACAGAACGGAGGCATGGACATGGAAAATGACAAGAATGCAGTGAAGAAGGAGACGGGGCTCGGTACGATTCGCGTTGCGGACGAGGTCGTCAGCATCATCGCGGGGCTTGCCACGACGGAGGTCGAGGGTGTTGCAGGCATGAGCGGCGGTATTGCGGGCGGTATTGCGGAGATCCTCGGACGCAAAAATTTTTCCAAGGGTGTCAAGGTCGAGGTGGGCGAGAAGGAGGCTGCCGTCGATCTCTATATCATCGTAAAGTATGGCATCCGCATCCCCGAGGTCGCACTTGCGGCACAGGAGAATGTCAAGCGTGCGATTGAGACGATGACGGGACTGTCCGTGATTGAGGTCAATGTGCATGTGCAGGGCGTCGGCTTCCCCGAAGAGGAGCCGAAAGCCGAGGAATCGCGTGTCCGCTGAATGCAGCTGAGAGGGAAGCGATGGGTATTATAAATCGTCTGCTGCTCCTGCCCTACACGCTTGTTGCGATGGCTCTTTCCATCGCTGTCGTTGCCCTCGCTCTGCGGATTGTGCCGGAGGGGATCTGGCTGAACGAGGTGCGCTATGCGCTGTCTCGTCAGGAGTTGCTCGCAGCGTGTGGTGTATTCTTCTTGGTCAGCCTCAAGCTGTTCTTTGCGGTGTTTTCGCATACATCGAGCACGGTGCGGACACATGGCGAATTCATGGTGGTTGATACGCCGGCGGGAGCAGTTCAGGTCGCAATCTCTGCTGTGCGCGGCATTGTGGAGCGTGTAGCACTTTCCATGCAGGGGGTTCGTACGGCAACGGCCGTGATCTCAGTGCATGATGCGCCAAAGGAGACTGTGGCAACACCGATGCAGGTGGAGCTGAAGATCACACTCGTGGATCATACAAGTCTGAATTCGGTATCAGAAGAGTTAACGGCAAAGATTCGTCAGGAACTCCACGATGTACTCGGCATTGCAGATGTACCCGTGGCGCTTCGCGTAACGGAGATCTCGAACAGTGCGGGTGACGCGAAGCGGGCACTGGCATAGCGGGAGGACGGTATGAAAGAACATCTTCTGCTCCTCCTTCAGGATCAATGGGAACATCATCGTGGGCGAACAGCGGGACTGCTGGTCGGTACGCTGTTTGGCGTTTTTGTCCTGCTCTTTGGATTTTGGCATATCGTGTTCATTCTTCTCTGTGCGGGAGTAGGTATGTATATCGGGATGCGTGTAGAGCGCAGCGGTGGCTTGGCGGAGCTGATTGATACGAGTGCCTTGAGCCGCCTGTTTCGGAGGATGTCATGAGCCGCAGACACGCGCGGGAAGCCGCACTGTTGACACTCTTTCAGCTGGAGTTTGGTGCGGATGAGGCATCAGCGGAGAACGCCAGTGATCTCGCTGTTGGCGAGGTCGAGGGGATCAAGGAGAACGATCTTCCTTATGCACATTCCCTTGTGCAGGGGACGTGTGCGCATCTTGCGGAGATCGACGCGGAGATCGAACGCCTTGCGAAGGAATGGAAACTCCACCGCATGGCCGCTGTCGACCGCAACCTGATCCGCATGGCGTATTATGAAATGCGCTATCAGGAGGAACGTATTGATCCGCCGGTTGCGATCAATGAGGCCGTCGAGCTTGCAAAAAAATATGGCTCGGATGACGCGAGCCGCTATGTAAACGGGATCCTTGCTGCAATGCAAAAATCTGTTTGAGCAATCAATGACAAAGAAAGAATCCGTTGCACGAGAGTTTCGTGCAATGGTTCTTTTTTTATCAACGTGGAAAGGCATTTTATGACCGTTCATTCTGTCAGTGATGTGACACGCTATATCAAAGGAATGTTCGAGGGAGAGGAGATCCTCTCGGATATCCTGGTTCGCGGCGAGGTTTCAAATTTCAAACGCTATCCTTCGGGGCACTGCTACTTTACGCTCAAGGATGCAGATGCAAGCATGAAATGCGTTATGTTCAATGGGTATGCGCGCAATCTGCGCTTCACGCCCGAGAATGGGGTGCAGGTGATTGCGGGCGGCAGTGTGTCCGTCTATGAACGTGACGGTGCGTATCAGCTCTATGTAAATACTCTGACACCGGAGGGGGCGGGCTCGCTTGCCCTTGCCTTTGAGCAGCTGAAGGAAAAACTGTATACCGAGGGGCTTTTCGACGAAGCGCACAAGCAGCCCCTGCCGCGCTTTCCGCGTCGTATCGGGATTGTCACCTCATCCGCCGGAGCCGTTCTGCGCGACATTCACAAGGTTGCAAAGCGTCGCTGGCCGGCGGTGCAGCTGATACTTCATCCAGTACTCGTGCAGGGGGCGGAGGCGGCGGGGCAGATCGCCGCGGCAATTCGCTTCTTTAATGAGAAATACCCCGTGGATGTTCTCATCGTGGGGCGCGGCGGCGGCTCGGCGGAGGATCTCTGGGCGTTCAATGAGGAGCCGGTCGTGCGTGCGATCTACGCCTCGCAGATTCCCGTGATCTCTGCTGTCGGGCATGAGACGGACACAACGCTTGCAGACTTTGTCAGTGACCGTCGTGCGGCAACCCCGTCACAGGCAGCGGAGTTTGCCGTGCCGGATGCGGCAGAGCTGCGCCAGTACGCTGTGGGGCTTCTTGCACGACTTCACGCAGGGCGCACGCGTCAGATGGAGCAGCATAAAGCACGGATCAGAGCACTCGTGGATCGTCCTTGGTATCGGAATCCAAGGCTCCTGCTTGCAGGTCCCATGCAGCGCACAGACCGCGCCGTGGAACGCCTTCACCGCGCGGCAAAGGATGGGCGCACAAATGCGCGTCATCGTCTTGAGCTCGTGCTGAAACGTCTTGAGCTCCTGAATCCCGTGCAGATTTTGTATCGTGGATTCAGTGTGGTCGAAAAGGATGGGCAAACAGTGACCCGGTCAAAGAATCTTGCGGTCGGCGATCGTCTGAGCATTACATTTGCGGATGGAAAAATATCTGCCGTGGTTGCGGCAAAGGAGAAGCAGCATGGCGCGTAAAAAAGAGATGGCATTTGAGGAAGCACTTGGCGCATTGGAGCAGATTGTTGCGGAGATTGAGACGGGGGAGCTGTCCCTTGCCGATCTCATGGCGAAGTATTCAGAGGGGATCAAGCTGTCTGATGTCTGCATGACCTCACTCAAACGTGCCGAGGAGACGATGGATCTTTTGGTCAAGGAAACGGCGGCGGGTATCTCGGAAGAAAAGCTGCAGATCGGAGGATAAGATGAAGGAGCTCTGGAAGAAACGGCAGGAACTTGTCGAGTGCGAACTGAAAGATGAACTGGTACAGACACCTGTACTTGACCCAATTCTGCGGGAGTCGATGGAGTACAGCCTCATGGCAGGCGGGAAGCGTCTGCGCCCCGTGCTTCTGATGGCGGCAGCGGATGCCGTTGGTGCGGATGGAACGAAGTTCCTGGCTGTTGCATGTGCACTTGAGATGATCCACACCTATTCGCTCATCCACGACGATCTGCCCGCGATGGACGATGATGACTACCGCCGCGGCAAGCTGACCAATCATATGGTATACGGGGACGCTGTTGCAATCCTCGCGGGGGATGCACTTCTCACACTCGCATTTACGGTCATCCTGCGGCAGAAAGACGTGTCCGCAGAGACTCTCTTGCGCGTGGTCGATGAGATCAGCCGTGCGGCGGGAGCTGAGGGGATGGTCGGCGGGCAGGTGCTCGATCTCAGAGCGGAGGGCGTGCGCATCTCGATGGAGGAGCTGCGCCGCGTTCACATGGGTAAGACGGGGGCACTCTTTCATGCGGCACTGCGCAGTGGTGCGATCCTTGCGGGCGCGACACAGGAGCAGCTTGCAGCACTCACATCGTACGCCGATCACTTTGGACTGGCGTTTCAGATCACGGACGATATTCTCGATGTGGTCGGGACCTCGGAGGAGATTGGCAAGCCCGTCGGCAGCGACGAGAAGAATCACAAGTCGACCTATGTGTCGCTGACCTCTCTGGAGGAGGCGCAGGAGCTTGCACGTCGTACGGCAGAGGAGGCAGAGAAGGCACTCTCCATTTTTGGTACAGAGGCAGATTTTCTGCGTGATCTTGTCGCGTATCTCGTGAATCGAAAGCAATAGGGGATATGAAGAAAGAGCGGTTGGATGTCCTGCTCGTGGAGCAGGGGCTCGCACCCAGTCGGGAGCGTGCAAAGCGGCTCATCATGGCGGGACAGGTGCTCGCAGATGAGCAGCGCATCGACAAGGCGGGGACAACGGTATCCGTGGACGCGGTGCTGCGTGTTGTGGGCGAGGACCTTCCCTATGTCAGCCGTGGCGGGCTGAAACTGGAAAAAGGCATGGCCGTCTTCGGCGCTGTCCTTATAGGGAAAACAGCAGCGGATATCGGTGCATCGACGGGCGGATTTACGGACTGTATGCTCCAAAACGGCGCGGCAAAGGTGTTTGCGATCGATGTCGGCTATGGGCAGCTCGACTGGAAGCTGCGCACGGATGCGCGCGTCGTCAATATGGAGCGTACAAATATCCGCAATGTGACATTGGAGATGCTGGGGGAGCCTCTGGACTTTGTGTCCATCGACGTGGCGTTTATTTCGTTGGATAAGGTATTGCCCGTTGTTCACACATTGCTTTCCGAGCATGGCGAGGTTATTGCACTCATTAAGCCGCAGTTCGAGGCGGGGAGGGAGCGCGTGGGCAAGAACGGTGTCGTCCGCGATCCCGCCGTACATGAGGATGTGATTCACACCGTCCTTGCCGTGGCTGAGGCGCAGGAATTTTTCCCTGCAGGACTTACGTTTTCCCCCGTGAAAGGACCAAAGGGGAATATCGAATACCTCCTGTATCTCAAGGTGCGGGGGGAGACGCAGCGGATTGATGCGGCATCGGTGCACGATATTGTGACAGAAGCGCATCGGACGCTGGATGGATGAGGTGTTGACATATTTATGAGGACGGTTGCGGTTTTCCCCAATCTGATGAAGCCGGAGACACGCGAGATTCTACTGCGGATTCGTGCGTTCTTTGCTGCGCGTGAGATGCGTATCATCCTGCCGCGCATGCGTGCGGTCGAGTTTGGCATGGAGGACTGCGGCGTAGATGACATTGAACAGCAGCCGGCGGATTTTGCACTCAGTCTTGGCGGGGACGGCACGCTGCTCGGCATCTGCCGCAGATATGCAGAGAATCCTGTGCCCGTCTGCGGCATCAACATGGGAACGCTCGGCTTTATGGCGGACATCGAGCAGAGCGAGCTTGAGACGCGTCTCAAGCAGCTATGTGCAGGAGATTATCGCGTTGAATGGCGACGTTTCCTTGCGGGATTTGTGACGAAGCCGGACGGTGCGGAGCATTTCCTTGGATATGCCATCAACGATATCGTTGTGATGAAGGGCGATCCGGCGCGTATCATCTCACTTGGTCTTGCGGTTAACGAGACCCCGCTCGTCGAGTGCAAGGCGGACGGCTTCATCGTCGCCACACCGACCGGCTCTACGGCGTACTCGCTCTCAGCGGGCGGTCCTATTATGAACCCGATGGTGAAGGGGCTCGTGCTCACGCCGATCTGTGCGCATACACTGAACATTCGCCCACTCATCATTCGTGTGGAGGATGTCGTGCACATCCATCTCGTCGACACGCGGCAGAGTATCATCGTCACACTGGACGGACAGGAAACGACCAAAATTCATCCGGATGATATCGTTACTGTCAAATGTTCGGATGTTCGCGCGGGTATCATCAAATTTGCGGACAAGGACTACTATCAAACCCTGCGCACGAAGCTTTGGAGAAACTGCTAGGAGAGAGTGGAATGAAAAGTCGGCGTCACGAACTCATCAAGAAGATTATTGGGGAAGAGATCATCGAGACGCAGGAGGCACTTGCCGAGGCTCTGCGTGCGCGGCATATGCACGTTACACAGGCGACCATCTCGCGGGATATCAAGGAGCTTTTTTTAATGAAAGTTCCTGCAGGCGGCGGTCGCTATCGCTATGCCATATCTTCGCAGGAAGGTGTGCATTTCTCTGAGGGGCGGATGAAGCGTCTCTTCAAAGACAATGTGACACGCTGTGATTTCAGTGAAAACATTGTTCTCGTCAAGACACTGCCGGGGGCGGCGGCGACGGTCGCCGCTGCTCTTGACGCTTCGGACTGGCAGGAGGTCATCGGCACGGTCGCAGGCGACGACAGTATCTTCGTCCTCGTTAAGCCAAAGGATGCGGCAGAGGAGATTGTCGCGCGGATTCAGAAGCTCATTCGTTGAGGAGGAGGGAACACCATGCTGCAAAGTCTTCGTGTGTGGAATTTTGCACTGCTTGAAGAGGTATCCGTCGCGTTCGGTGCGGGGCTCAATATCCTCACAGGTGAGACGGGGGCGGGGAAATCCATCCTGATTGACGCGCTCGGCGCGATTCTCGGGCAGCGTGTCTCAAGCAATGCCATCCGTAGCGGTGCGGATGCTCTGCGCGTCGAGGCAGTGTTCTCACTCGATGTATGTGACGTGGAGCTGCGCACACTGCTCACGGAGCAGGAGATCGAGGAGGAGGACGAGCTCATCATTCTGCGCAAGGTGACCCGTACGGGCAAGGGGGCGATCCTTGTCAACGGCTGCCATGTCACGCTGACCTTTCTCAAAAAGCTCGCGCCATATCTCGTTGACATCCATGGACAGAACGAGAACCTTGCCCTCCTGCGCGAGGACGCACAGCGAAACCTGCTTGAGGGTGAGGACAGCGATCTACGCACGCGTCTTGCGGCATATACGCAGGTCTATGAGGTCTGGAAGGAAAAGACACGCATACGCGAGGAGCGCACCGAGGAGATCGAAGACATCGGCGAACGTCTGGAGCTTTTGCGTTGGCAGGAGAAGGAGATCGCAGAGGCGGAGCCGGTGGAGGGCGAGGATGAGGAGCTTGAGACGGAGATCCGCCGCCTCTCGCACGCAGAGCGTCTCGTGGAGCACGCTGCCGAGGCGGGAAACCTCCTTAGCGAGGATGGAGAGGAAGGGCTCGCCGTCCTGTCTGCACTTGCACGCATTACGCATGCACTCGATGAAATTGCACGTTATGATGATACTCTTGCGAATGCGCAGACGATGATCGAGGAGGCATACATCTCCCTCCAGGAGGCATCCTACGAGGTGCGCGACTATCTGGACAGCATCGACGCAGATCCCTCACGCCTCGATCAGATGCAGACGCGCATGGACGTGCTCGACCGGCTCAAAAAGAAGTACGGCGGGACGATTCCTGCCGTATTGGAACGACTTTCCTACATTCGGAGAGAATTGGAAAGCATCGACAACTACGATGTGGATATGGAGCAGCTCGACAAGGAGATTGCCGCCCTGCATGAGCAGCTCAAAACCTGTGCAGCAGAGCTCACCGTACGTCGGCAGGAGGTCGGTGCTGCTCTTTCCACCGACATTGCGCGTGAGCTTCAGGGGCTTGGCATGGAGAAAGCGCGCTTTCACATTGTTGTTACACCTGAGGAGAAATATACAAGTCGTGGTGCGGACAGTCTCAGTATGCTCTTTTCGGCAAATGTGGGCGAGGAGGAGAAGCCCCTTGAAAAGATCGCCTCGGGCGGCGAGCTCTCGCGCATTGCGCTCGCGATCAAATCCATTGTTGCGGCACGCGACACGGGCGGGACAAGCATGGTGTTCGATGAGATCGACACGGGCATCGGCGGGCGCACCGCCCAGATGGTCGCCGAGCGTATTGCCTTCGTCGCGCACTACAAGCAGGTGCTCTGTATCACGCATCTGCCGCAGATTGCTTGTATGGCGGACGAGCACCTCTACATTGCGAAATCCGTCAAGGGGGATACGACCGTAACGCAGGTGACGGCACTCTCCGACGAGGAGCGTGTACGTGAGATCGCACGGATGGCATCCGGCGATGATGTCACCGAGGCGGCGCTGGCAAACGCACGCGAAATGCTTGCGGGTGCGGGAAAGAAAAAGGCGGCATTTCAGAAGAAGAAAAAAGCAGCAAAGAAATGAGAGGTGTGCCAATGACAATATATGGAATGAAACGCATCCTGCTTGCGGGGCTCGCGGCATCGGCACTCTGTATGGGCAGCGTCCACGCAGAACAACCGATACAGCAAATTCCTTCGCCGCTCGTCTCATATACAAGTGTGCGCGACGCATGGGCAGTGGCAGGCCTTCCTGTCTACACGCCGACACTCCTGCCCGTCGGCTATGCGCAGAAGGATATCATCGTTATCGACAGGAGCATCGCCGAGATCTTCTACCGCAATGACCCGGGTAAGGAAATTTTATTCCGTATGGCGAAGGGCGATGCGGATATCAGCGGAGACAGCACTGTCTACGAGGTCAATCAGGTTGTGCAAATCGGCCGCCAGTACATCCGTGTCAAGGGCACGGAGAAGCTCGTCAGGCTCGCCCTTTGGTCGCGCGGCGGCTATACTTTCTCCCTCTCGTTTGAGGAGCCTGTCCCCGTTGAAGCAGTACAGGCTATCGTCAGCACACTTCCTTGGAACTGATCCATATTCGACAAAAAGAGAGATTCCATTCGTCATACCGAACGTGAACTGACCCCCAACAGTTGGACTTAACAAATCTAACTCTTGGGGGTATTGTTATGGCAAAATACGGGAGGGAATGCAAGCTGAGAAACACATTTCGTTCATATCATTCGTGCTTCGTTGGAAGAAATGGATTTTCTTGCATTATTCAAATAGATATTATATAACAGAATACAAGATATGATCTTTAAGGAAGCACTGATAAATTCAGCCATGTCATCTTGACGCATCTTTTTTGCCCGCACTGTGTCGACAAATCCTCCACATAGCCCTTGCTATGCGTCCGGTTTGTCTCCTTGTTCGGACGAAAAAATCTACGCCAATCTGAGGGGCTATTTTATCAGCGATTCCTTGAGAAGGAGCGTAATATATGAAATATCCTATGAAACTCATTGCACCGCTCAAGGATTATCTCTGGGGTGGAACGCGACTGAAGGACGAATACGGTAAGGAAACTCAGCTGACGAAGGTTGCCGAGAGCTGGGAACTCTCCTGCCATAAGGATGGTAAAAGCGTGATCGCAAACGGCGCAGCGGCGGGGCAGACACTTGCGGGATGGCTTGCGGCGGAGGGAGCAGATGCTCTTGGGACGAATGCAGCGAAGTTTCCCTTCTTTCCTCTTCTCATCAAACTGATCGACGCACATGACAATCTCTCCGTACAGGTACATCCCGACGACGACTATGCTTTGCGGGTCGAGGGGGAGTATGGAAAGACGGAAATGTGGTATATCGTCGACTGCGAGGACGGGGCAGAGCTGCTCTACGGCTTTGCACAGGAGATTTCAAAGGACGAGTTTCGGCGGCGTGTCGAGAACAATACCCTGCTCGATGTTGTACGGCACGTGCCGGTCAAGAAGGGGGATGTTTTCTTCATTCCCGCAGGTACCCTCCACGCAATCGGCAAAGGCATCCTCATCTGCGAAATTCAGCAGAACTCGAATACGACGTATCGTATCTATGACTACGGCCGCGTCGGCGCGGATGGGAAACCGCGTGATCTCCACATCGAAAAGGCATTGGAGGTGACGCATCTCAGCTCCTCTGCAAGTTCGGAGAAAAAGCCGCAGGTGTGCAACATATTTGCAGGAACTGAGGCACGTCTCCTTGCCGCATGTGACTATTTTACCGTCTATCATCTTGCGGTAAAGGGGCAAACTGCACTTTATGCGGGGGCAGACTCCTTTCAGTGTTTGACCGTCCTGTCCGGCAGCTTGACGATGCACTCCGAGGAGGAGGAGGCTCTAAACGTGCAGCAGGGCGAGAGCATTTTTTTGCCGGCAGGGCTTGGTCGCTATGTACTGAATGGATATGGAGAGCTGATTCTCAGTAAGGTCTGACACTTCATTGGTTCCGATTGGCAGCCCCTAGGGAATCGCTGATAAAATAGACCCTATAATGCGGCTGAATTTATCAGTGCTTCCCTAGATCATCTCTTTTTCCCATAAGCGGATGGTGTTGAAGTTGAGCTTGTCCGCCGTGCTCTCGAGCAGGGAGATCTCCTCGGAGGTGAGCGTTATCTTCATTGCCTGTACGGCATCTGTGACATGGTGTTCTTTTGTCACGCCGATGATGGGCAGCGTGCCCTTGCTGATCGCCCATGCGAGGGGGATCTGTGCGATGCTGACCTTGTACTTGTCTGCGAGCAGTTTGAGAGAAGTGTTCATTATCTCGATCTTGTCCATGATCGGATTGTAGACAGCTGCACGCGCTGCGTTATCCGGCATTGGGTGATGTGTGTCGTATTGCCCCGAGAGCGCACCCTGCTCAAGTACCATATACGAGAAAAATCGGATGTCGTTTGCATGGCAGTAATCGAGGATGCCGGATTCCTCGGAGGTGCGGTTCATGAGACTGTAGTGGTTCTGTACCGCACCGAGTTTTTGCCCGTGCGAACGAAGGATTTCGTCCGCCTCCTTGATCTCTGCGAGGTTGTGGTTTGAGACACCGATCATCGGTGCGTCGTCTTTGCCCGCAAAGAATTTTGCCACGCGTTCGATCCAGTGCGGAGCCTCGGTCGGGTTATGAAGCCAGTAGATGTCCATGCGATCTACGCCGAGCAGCTTCCGCTGCATTTCCCACATATCCGCTACGGGGGTGTCCGAGGACGGATCCACACACTGCGGCGTGAGCTTGTCCGCGATGAGGTAGGTGTCGCGTGCACGCCCCTTGAGGAATGTGCCGAGCATCTGCTCCGATGTACCCATGCCGTATGCGTATGCCGTGTCCCAGAGGTTCAGCCCATGTGCCATCGCAGCATCAAAGACAGGGCACAGCTGCTCCTCTGTGTAGTTTGTACCGAATGTGCCGTCGTTGCCCCATGCCCATGCACCGAGCGCAATCTTTGGCAGATCTGTCATTGTGATTCCTCCCATTTCTTGTAAAAACTATTCCTATCGTAGTATTCGGTGCATCAGCGGCATTTTCCTTTATCGATGCTTTTTTCTTGTCTTACGTGGAGAAACGTCGTACAATGAAACTGGGGAAGCACTGATAAATGCAGCCACGCCATCTTGACGCATCTTTTTTGCCCGAACTTTGTCGGCAAATCCTCCACATAGCCCTTGCTATGCGTCCAGTTTGCCTCCTCGTTCGGACGAAAAATCTACGCCAATCTGAGGGGCTATTTTATCAGCGATTCCCTGGAAGTTGGATGTATGATAGGATATAGGAGGGAGACCGATGGAGGTCAATGCAAATGTGGCGCAGGATGTCTTCAAGGATGCGGGGGAGAGTGTCATCTTTGTCATGCTCTCACTGAAGCGTGAGGACATTGAGAAGGAGCGGGAGATCATCGCCGACATGGCAGATCGGATGGAGGCGATTCAGCGCTCGATGAACATCCGCGTCGCACCGGAGACGGTGAAGCTCTCGTTTGGGTTCAGCAACCGTGCGTGGGAGTATCTCTTTCCAACGGCAAAGAAGCCGAAGGAACTTGAGGATTTCCAGGGGGTAAACGGTGAACATCATACAGCACCTGCAACACCTGCTGATCTTTTTCTCCATGTGCGTGCGGGTCAGGCGGCAACCAGCTATCTTGTCGTCGATCAGATCATGGGCTTCCTTCGTCCTGTCGTAGACGTGGTGGATGAGACCCACGGCTTTCACTATCTTGAGGGACGTGCAATCATTGACTTCATTGACGGAACGGAGAATCCCGTCGGAGAGGAGGCAAAGGAGTGGGCGATCATCGGCGCGGAGGATCCGGAGTTCATCAACGGTTCCTATGCCTTCGCACAGAAGTATGTTCATGATCTCGACGCATGGAGGGCACTCCCGACCGAGGTGCAGGAGAAGTACATCGGGCGCAGGAAATACAGCGATCTCGAACTCTCCGACGAGGAGAAGGATCCGCGTGCGCACAACGTCATCTCGCAGGACAACCGCGACGGCGAGGAGCACAAGATTGTGCG
>CAUVVR010000024.1:0-32536 GCA_963555475.1 uncultured Selenomonas sp. | reverse complement strand
TCGGACGAAAAAATCTACGCCAATCTGACGGACTTCATTTTATCAGCGATTCCTATATCTTTTTCATAAAAGAAATCCCCATACACCAACGTACATGGGGTCATTCTATCCGATATTGCGCGAGAAGTCAATTGGTCATGCAGTGACATAATGGCTAAAACTGCCGATGACAAGCTGCGGGAACTCTGCATGAAGCTCGTCCATGAACACGCGCGTCCCGACAGGCGCACCGACCGCCTCCGGCATCGTTCGTAGAAAGAGCGTCGGATCGATGTTCAGATTCCGCATCTGAATCATCTGCACGGGCAGTGCACGGAAGAACTCCTGCCACGCAGCAAGTTCCTCCGCGCGGTCGGTAAAGCCCGGGAAATGGAGCAGATTCAACGACACATAGACACCGTGATCGAGCGCATAGCGCAGGGATTCCTTGACATTGTCCAGCGGGTAGCTCGCACGGTAATATGCATTATAACTTTCATCGCGTGCACTGATGATGGAGACGCGCAGCGAGTCCAGCCCTGCGTCCACGATTTTCTTCATCCCTGCGGGAAAGCCCGCATTCGAGTTCATATTGATCTGACCACGCGCGGTGACGGCACGAATCTTGCGGATTCCCTCAGCAATGCGATCAGCAGCAAGCGACGGTTCGCCCTCGCAGCCTTGCCCGAAGCTGATGATGCCATCGGGCGCAAGCGAGAGATGGTAGATACCGACCTCGGCAATCTCCTCTGCCGTCGGCGAAAATGTGATGCGCTCCTGTGGTGAGGGGCAGCACTCCGAACTCTGCAGAGAGATACAGCCGAGGCAGTTTGCATTGCAGACGGGCGATGTCGGAACCCCACACTCCCAACGCCGATAAAACAGATTCTGCGCCGTTAGACAGTGGTAGTTCAGTGAGCAATTCCCCACCTGCTCTACAATGCGGTTGTTCGGAAGCTCCTTCATCGTCCGCCGCACGAGCTTCTTCAGTTCCTTGCCATTGTAGTTGGCGGGGTCCCACTTCTCGTTTTCATCCGTATAGACGGCGGCGACGCACAGCTCACCTCGGTGGGAAACGACCGCCGTATATCCGTAGAGTGGCAGCGGTGCAGCACCATCGGCGCGAACAAAGGAGGGCAGATGCGTGCGCGTATAGCCCTGTGGCAGAATCGCTGCAACCGCCGTTCCAGCAATGCGCTTCTCCACTCCGTCTGCCGTCTGTCCCACAGCAGTGTGTTCAGGCATAAACATGAGATCGGCACTCTCGGGCAGTGGAATGAGATCATCGGAACGAAGCGGAACATTCTCAGCACCGATGCGGCCAAGCGCACACATACCCTCCGCCGTACGAATATTGCCGTTCTTATCGGCGTATACCGCCGTGATCTCATCCCTATGTCTATGCGGATGTGCCGCCTGCTTCTTGGGCTTCATGACTTCCCTCTTGCTTCTTCGCCTTTTTCTTGTGCGGATTGTACTTGTTCATTGCAAAGTCTACACCGTCCGTCACGATACACTCCACCGCAGGGAGGAGATAGTCGATTGCTGTGTGGATCTTCGGAGCGTCCTCCGCCGCAAACGGCGCAAGGACATGATTGATAACCGTCCATCCTGCGGGCGGTCTTCCGATGCCGATGCGCACGCGTGTAAAGTCCTCGTTGCCCACATGGGTGAGGATGGACTTGATGCCGTTATGTCCACCCGAGCCGCCTTTTTTCCGTATACGCACCGTCCCTGCAGGGATATCCATATCATCATGAACAACGACAAGATCATCCGCATCCATTTTATAGTAGGAAAGCATCGGACCGAGCGCTTCGCCGCTGTTATTCATATAGGTTAAGGGCTTGACGAGAAATACTTTCTCTCCGCCAATGCGCACCTCGGTGATGGCAGAGAAAAAGTCCTCCTTCCATGCAGGTGCATTCAGACGCTCCGCAAGCGCACCGACCAGCATAAAGCCGACGTTGTGCTTCGTCTGTGCATACTCCGCACCTGGATTGCCAAGTCCTGCAATGATTTTCATGTGTTACTCCTTCGTCGGATCGCCAACCATAAAGAGATAGGCGAGTACGACGATGCCGAGTGCGATGCGGTACCAGCCGAACGCTGTGAAATCATTGCGCTTGATGTAGCGCAGGAGGAAGCGAATCGAGAGAATGGAGACGATGAATGCCGTCACCATACCAACCGCGAGAATTACAAGCTCTGTCCCCGTGTAGTTCCATCCAAACTTTACGAGCTTCAGAAAGGACGCGCCAAACATGACGGGAATCGCGAGGAAAAACGTAAACTCCGTCGCAACATAACGGCTCGCACCGAAGATGATACCGCCGAGGATCGTCGCACCCGAGCGGCTCGTCCCAGGGACGAGCGAGAGCACCTGAAACATGCCGATGATGAACGCCGTGCGGTAGTCCAGTTTTGCGAGGCTCTCGACGCGCGGTGTGCGCCGCTTGTTGAAGCGTTCCACCACGATGAAGAGCACACCGTAGAGAATCAGCATTGCAGCAACGACAGGTGCATTCATGAAATGCTCTTCCATATATTTATTGAAGGCAAGCCCGATCACGGCGGCGGGCAGACAGGCGACGATGACCTTGCCCCAGAGATCGAATGTCGCGCGCCGCTCTGCTTCCGACTTGCTCTTAAGGAACGGGTTGAGTTTTTCGAGGTTCAACACGACGACGGCAAGAATCGCGCCGAGCTGAATCACAACGAGGAACATATCCATGAATGCCGTCGACACATCGAGCCGAATGAACTCATCAACGAGGATCATATGTCCCGTGCTCGAGACGGGCAGCCACTCCGTCAGTCCCTCCACGATGCCCAGAATGACGACCTTCACCAGTTCCATCAATGAAATATCCACTGTAAATGTACTCCTCCTCTAACAAGGATCTCTAAAATCCCGCCTATTATAGCACAGTTCCCGCATTTCTGCACGAGTGTTCAAAATAAATATCCACCCGCATAGCGGGTGGTTTTTCATTTTCGGGCATAGCCCTTATGTAATTGGCGGCGTACAAGTACGCCTTTTATTGGCCTGCCAGCCATGCACAGATTACTTGCCACCCATAAATGGGTCTCTTGGGTCAAACAAGCTCAGTTGATCCTGCTTCAGCTGGTCAGCTATGTACTCCTTAATCGCCTTGGTGTTCTTTCCTACGGTATCGACATAATACCCTTTGCACCAAAATTCTCGATTGCGGTATGCAAACTTCATGTTCCCATACTTCTGGAATATCATTAAGCTACTCTTGCCCTTTAGGTATCCCATAAAGCTCGATATGCTGATCTTCGGCGGGATACTTAACAACAGGTGGATATGATCCGGACAGATCTCCCCTTCAATGATCTCTACACCCTTCCACGCGCACAGCTTTCTTAGGATCTCACGGATTTCCAGCCGTTTCCCTTCGTAGAATATTTTTCGCCGATACTTCGGTGCAAACACAACGTGATACTTACAATTCCACTTTGTGTGTGCTAAACTATGCGTATCGGCATTTTGTTGTTTCGACATAATGCTGTTTCCTCCCTAGTGTCTTCACTATTTTTAAGCTGGCAGGCTTACGCATAGTTTAGCACACTGGGGATTTTCTGTTCACCGCTTAAGCTCTTTCCAACCACGCGACTATCGCGTGGTTTTCTTTATACAACAAGAAAAAGAGCTGCCGAAGCAGCCCTTCTCTATACGGTTCTACACTTACACAAGCCCATGTGCGAGCATAACATCCGCGACCTTTGCGAACGCTGTGATGTTTGCACCCGCGACAAGATCGTCAGGGTCGGCATACAGCTCTGCATTCTTCTTTGCGTCACGGTAGATGTTCGACATGATCTTGCGGAGACGCTTGTCCACCTTCTCGAACGTCCACTGACGACGCTCGGAGTTCTGTGACATTTCGAGCGCGGAGGTCGCAACACCGCCCGCATTCGCCGCCTTTGCCGGTGCAAAGAGCACCTTGTGGCTCTGGAAGTATGCAATCGCATCGAGAGTCGACGGCATATTCGCCCCCTCACCGACCGCCTGTACACCGTTTGCAACGAGCAGCTTTGCCGACTCCAGATTAATCTCGCTCTGCGTCGCGCACGGCAGTGCAATATCGCACTTCACCGACCAGACGCCGCTGCACCCCTCATGGTACTCCGCATTCGGATGGGTCGCTGCATACTCTTTGATGCGTGCACGGCGGACTTCCTTGATGTCCTTGACCGCTGCGAGATCAATACCGTCCGGATCGTAGATGTAGCCGTTCGAGTCGGAGCAGGTCACGACCTTCGCACCAAACTCCTGCGCCTTCTCGATGGCATAGATTGCAACGTTACCCGCGCCGGAGACAACGACCGTCTTGCCCGCGAGGTCGATGCCCTTCGCTGCAAGCATATCCTGTACGAAATAGAGCAGACCGTAGCCCGTTGCCTCTGTACGCGCAAGGCTGCCCCAGTAGTCCGTGCGCTTTCCAGTCAGAACACCTGCATCATACGAGTCACGGATGCGCTTGTACTGACCGAAGAGATAACCGATCTCGCGCCCGCCGACACCAATATCGCCTGCCGGAACATCCACGTTCGGCCCAATGTGACGATAGAGCTCTGTCATAAAGCTCTGGCAGAAATTCATGACCTCGTTGTCACTGCGCCCGTGCGGATCGAAGTCCGAGCCGCCCTTGCCACCGCCGATCGGCAGTCCTGTCAGCGCATTCTTATAGACCTGCTCGAATGCAAGGAACTTCAGGATATCGAGCGTGACGCTCGGATGGAAACGCAGACCGCCCTTGTATGGGCCAAGCGTGCTGGACATCTGTACGCGATAGCCGCGATTGACCTGAATCTCGCCCTTGTCATCCACCCACGGCACACGGAACGTGATGATGCGATCTGCCTCAATCATGCGCTCGAGGATCTTGTGCTGCTTGTATTCGGGATGCTTCTCCAAAAGGGGAACAACGGACGTCAGGACCTCAGAGACCGTGTTCTTAAAATGCGATTGGTCCGGATCACGTTTCGATACCAGATCGAGAATATCATTGACATACTGCTTCATTTCAGACATTATAATTCCTCCCTCAGTTTGCCCGATGACTGTTCAACGAACGAGACAGAGTATAGCACACAGCACAAAGGTTTGTATAGGGATTGCGGGCATGAATACAATATGCAGTGGAAATACAAAAAAGAAGTGCCAAAATCGGCACTTCTCCAAAATTCACAGATGATACGGCTCTCCCCTGCTGATCTTAAACGCACGGTAAATCTGCTCTACGAGAAAGAGACGAATGAGCTGATGCGGCAGCGTAAAATGAGAGAATGAAAGCCGCATATCGGCGCGTCGACGCAATTCATCCGCAAGGCCAAAAGGTCCTCCAATGAGAAAGGCAATATGGCTCTCGCCTGTGACCGCAAGGCGGTCAATCTTTGCCGCAAGTCCCTCCGAGGACAGTTCTGCGCCGCCGACATCGAGCACAATGAGATGTGCCCCCTGCGGCACCTGCGCTAGAAGACGCGCCCCCTCGCGGCGGATGGTCTCCGCCTTTTCCGCCGCCGAGGGCTTTTCCTTCATACGCTCTTCTGCGATTTCGTGCGTGCGCACATCTGCATAGGAACGCAGACGCTTCTCATACTCGGCGATCCCGTCGCGCAGATACTTCTCCTTGATCTTGCCCGCGCAGACAATCGTAATCTTCAACGATCCTCCTGCGGCATCTCTTCGAGCGTGACCTCTGCCTTGCGCTTCGTGTCATTACGGTCATACGTTACCGTTACCTTGTCACCGACTTTGTACGAGGCAATCTTATTCCGAAGTTCCGCAACGCTGTTGACCTCCTCGCCGTTGATCTCAAGGATGATGTCGCCACGCTGGAAACCCGCCTTGCCGCACGGCCCGTCGAGGGTCAGACGGAAGATGTAGACCCCCTTGTCGATGTTCAGCTGATATCCGTAGCGTGCCGCCGTCATCGGGTCGAATACGGAGACACCGAGATATGGACGCGCAACATACCCCTTTTCGATCAGTTCGTTGACGATGTTCTGCACCGTGTTGATCGGAATGGAGAAGCCCATCCCCTCGACGGCAGCAGCAGCTACCTTTGCACTGTTGATGCCGATGACCTCACCGTCGGCATTCACAAGTGCACCGCCCGAGTTACCGGGGCTGATTGCCGCATCGGTCTGCAGCAGCTTTACACGCTTGTCGCTGACATCGAGCGTGCGGTTCAGTGCGCTGATGACACCAACGGTAACGCTGCCCTGAAACTCAAGCCCGAGCGGGTTGCCGATTGCAATCGCAGGCTCACCGACCACAACCGTATCCGAGTTGCCAAAGGTCGCCGTCGGCAGATTGCTTTCATCGACCTTTACAACGGCAAGGTCGGTGAACTCATCCTTTCCGATAAGCTTGCCCTTGAGACTGCGCCCATCGGAGAGCGACACAATGATCTCCTTCGCCCCGTCAATGACATGATTGTTTGTCACGATGTAGCCGTCACTGCGGAAGATCACGCCGGAGCCGACGCCCTCCGTCTCGACAGGGTTGTTGAACCAGTCACGGGCAACCGCCTTGTTCGTGATGCCGACGACGGCAGGGCCAACCGCCTTTGCCGCACGAACGACGGGGGTATTGCGTGCCTCCGAGAGTCCCGAGACATCGACTGCCTGTGCGGGCTTCAGACCGCCGACAGAGTTGTCGGCAGCGGTTCCCATCGAGCAGCCGCCGAATATGACAAAGGATGCAAAAACTGCCGCCGCAGCGAGTACAGCCCCTTTTTTCTTTTGGAATCGGATGTTCATCATGACATCTCCTTTATAGAATGATCTCTGCTCCGCCCTCCGGCAGACAGCTCTCCACATCGAGCGTCATCCCCCGTGAGGAAAGGATGTCCTGCACGGTATCACACGCGAGCGCGGGGCGGTTGTTCTCCTCCGAGAGGTGCGCGAGGTAGACCTTACGCGGGTGTTTCTTCATGCGCGTGAGTGCCCATGCCGCCTCTCCGTTTGCGAGATGCCCGCGATTCGAGAGAATGCGGCGTTTCAGCGGCCACGGGTAGCTGCCCCGCCGCAGGAGATCGGCATCGTGGTTTGCCTCAAGTACGAGGACATCCGCCCCCTCCATCGCCTCCTGCACCGTATCGGTGACAACGCCGAGGTCGGTCGCAATCGTGCAGCAGTGCGAGCCTTCGATGCGGAATCCGCAGGGCTCTGCTGCGTCATGAGAGATGGCAAAGGGGTGCACCGAAACCTCGCCAATCTTGAAATCGCCCGTTATCCCCCTCATATCGTCCTCGAACGCCGCGCCGCCGTCAATGCCCGCAAGCGTTCCGCGCGTCGCCAAGATCGGCAGATGATATTGCTTTGCCAGCGTCTTCAGCCCGCGCACATGGTCGATGTGCTCATGCGTGACGAGCACGGCATCGAGGCTCTGCGGCTCTATACCGCGCACGTGCAGCCCCTTCGTGATCCGCGCCGCACTGATGCCCGCATCCACCAGGATGCGCACACCGTCCAGCTCAACATAGACCGAATTTCCCTTGCTTCCGCTCGCGAGTATTGCTACCTGCAACGAATAGCCCCCTCTCTGCCCCTCATATTATCCCTTTTTTCTGTAAATTTCCTGCATGATTTCTATGGAGCAGATTATCCTTCCCACAGCATCACTTCCTGCTCCACCCATTTCCCCACATCCAACATGAGGTGAATGAGTCCATGCCACGCCGCGAAGTCCTCACGTTCGAGCAGTCCCGTGAGACGTTTCCGCTGCGCCGTATTCAGCTCCTGTGCAAACGGCAGATAGGAACGAAATATCTCTACATCCATACGATATGGCTTGAGATCCGAAAAGAACTGCGCGTGCAGATATTCAAAAATACGTATCCCGCCATAGTCCAGATCGCCCCAGTGTTGTATGACGGAGGACGTTCGTGCGTCTGCGATCTTTGCAAGGAATGCCTGTGCCGTGCGGTTCGGGAATCCCGCCGTATAGATCAGAAGCCGTTCCGCTCCTGTGCTGCGTGCCAAGGCTTCTGCATTTGTCAAATTTTCGACCGTCAGGATGGAATGCGGGAGTTTTTCAATGTTCATTGCAGCAATCGTTTCATACGGCAGCCCCATCCCACCCGAAAAGTCAGCGAGCGCATACGTCCTGCCGTGGAGGGAAAAAAGCATCTCACCGGCGACCCACACCTTGCCCTGATGGCCGCCGATGCCCGCCATATCCAAATACTCTGCATCCGATTCGCATGGTTCTTCGGTAAAACGACGCAGAAGTACGAGCAGTGCAGCCTCTATCGCGCGTTCAAAGTATTTGCTGTCACCAAAGACGCGCTGACTGAATACGCGCTTTGGTATGATGTCCTCATCTGCACGCGGCAGCGCAAGAATAGCACGGATCAGATGCTCGCGCAGGGCTTTCTCCTTTGGCAGAAATGCGGGGAGTTTCTTCTCTGCGAGCATGTTGTCCGCCTCGGTACAAAAACGCTGAACCCAAGGTGTTTGAACATCCAAGAGCGACACAAGCGCAGCGCGATACTCCTCCACACGCGCAAGAGGCATTATACGCCCCATCCGCTGATAGAGAAGCTCCACATCGGCAGCAAGGAGGATGCGCTCCATATGTCCTGTTCCGTGACGCTCCCATATGATGGAGATCATCCCCTGCCGCTCAAGTGCCTGCGCCGCCGTATGAATCCCCTCGCGCTTCTCCACATCCAGCTCATCCGTATAGTCTGCGGCAAGCGGGCATTTCAGCAGGCGAAACTGTGGGCGGCGGCCGCTCTCGCCAACCGCAGCCCTGCTGTTTTCATATTTTTCCAACAGGAGCGTCAGGATCTTCTCCTCATAATACGCCTTGTACTGCGTCGGGTTCATGCTTCAGCTCCTCTTCCCACGTTGCCATGTCCCCCAGTTCATCCGTAAAGCAGTGATTCCCTGCGTTCGTGACGATGATCGACTGATCCATCAGCGGGGCGATTGCCGCGAGCTTCTCGTCAGGAACAGCGACAATCAGCTGCATCTTCATGCGCTTGATGAGCTCGATGCACGATTTGATGCGCTCCTCATCCATCTTGTTGAACGCCTCATCAAAGACGGTGAGGCGAATCGTCTTTTGGTTGTAAATCTGCTGAAATGCCGCGAGAATGGCGATGTAAAACGGCGTCTGCGTCTCCCCGCCCGAGGTCTGCCGCAGGACACGCGAATACAGATAGCTTTGCCTCGCCGTGTCCGTAATGCGGATGTCATAGTCGAGGTAGCGGCGATAGTCCGCGAACTCCTCCTGTTCCTCCTGCGAGCCGCGAACGAGCTTGTCAAACAGCTCCATCGCCTGCTCATTCGCCGCCGTATCCGTCTCGGCAAACAGTCCGCCCGCCATCTCCCAATCCGCCGTCATCACGGCATCATAGAACGGCTTGTACTTCGCACTCGGCGTGATGAGAAAGTTGTACTTGTCCTTGTGAAACTGAAACTGATCCAACGCATGATTCAGCTCCTTAAATTCGTAGCGTGCACTTTCGATCGCCTCACGCATACTGAAGATGAAATGCGCCTTAAACTCCATCTCCGACTGTGCCAGCGCCTCTTTCGCCTTCTCCTCGAACGAAGGAATGTCGGTCGCGGCAAGTCGGTCAAGAATCTGTGCATAATAGCTGTTGTCGAAGTCGTGGACATGCCCCGTATCGCCATGCTCGACACCGTAACGCTCACGGTCGAGGAGAAGGTTCTGCCACATATGGTCACGCCGCGTCTCGTTCGCGAGCTTGCTTCTCTCATAGCTCTGCAGACGCTCCTCCATGCTGCGCTCGCCGTGCGTCTCCTGCATCAGAGCCGAGAGGCGCGCCTCGGCGCCCGTGCAGAGCTCCGGATATGCCTCCCGCCATGCCTGAACAGTCTCCTGCGCCGTATCTGCCGCACGCACGAGAAGCGGGAGTGCACGCTCTGCCTGTTCTAATGCAGACTCACAGTGCGAGAGTTCCCGCGTTATTGCCTTGACCGCATGGGATGCCGCATCTGCCCGCTGCACAGACTCCTCATAGACGAGTTTCAGACGCTCCACCTCACGGAGATCCATCACAGAGAGCTCATCTGAGATGCGCTTTCCCTCCGCCCTACAGGCATCGAGTTCGGTGAGAACATTCATCCGCTTCGCAAAATCCGCATATCTATGCAGCGGCTCACGCAGAACGGCAGTCGCCCGCTCCATCCGCTCGGCTTCTTCGGCAAGTGCGGCAAGATGTTGACGCACCTCCACCAGTTCCCGCTGTCGAATCGCGAGCTGACGTTCAATCGCCCCCGCGCCGATGTACGGAATCTCATAGAAGCGACGGGGAAGCTGGCGTGCCACCAGCCCCTTGTACGACATACAGGTCTTCGTCGCCGCACTCTTATACGCAAGCATCTCCTGCTCATCCCGCGCCTGCATCACGGTTCCCAGAAGATGATCGATGCGCGCTTGGGCAAGCGGGTTCTTTGTCTGCAGGAGTGCGGCAAGCGACCCATTTTCCCGAATGCCCAGATACTTTTTCTCCGCAGCGGTATTGACGAGCCCCACACCGTCGAAATGCCGTTCCTGCTTTTCGCTCTCGTAGATGTGCAGAGCCTCGCGAAAGACCTCCTGCTCGACGAGGAGATCAAACCGCTGCGTATTGAGATAGCCCTCTAATGTATCGCGCCATTCCTCATCTAGGATCTCCAGTTCCTCGCAGAGCACATAGACCTTGGAGCGTCCTGCAAGCCGCTGTTCCAGGAGTGCCTTGAGCCTCGTCATCTCGGGGCGATATTTGCGCTGCCGTCGCTGCAGCCCCTCGATCTCCGCACGCAGTTCTTGCTGCCGCTGCGTGGCGGTACTCTGCTCCTGCTCCAAAAGAAGACTGCCGCGCTGCAGCACTCCGCTGATCTCGGCGAGCATCGCACCTCCGCTGCGCAGCTTTTCCTGTATCGATTCGATCTCCGTCACGGGGACAGAATCCCCGCCCGCATAGGTGAGTGTGCGTGAAAGCTCCGTGAGTGCTGCAGCATTTCCCTCCGCCAATGCGAAAAATGCACCCGCTGGATATGCGGAGAGTGCAGCAATCCCGTCGGCTTCCCGCAGCAGCTTCTCCTGCATATGCTGACGTGAGGCAATGAGTGCATGCCGTTCCTCCTCACACTTCGCCTGTTGCTCCAGCAGTGCATCACGTCTGCGCTTGATGTCGTTGCCCTGCCATGCCGCATACGCCTCCTGCTTCTCGTTATCCCTGCGCTCAGACAGGTGCTCCTCTTCGCGCAGCTTCGTCTGCAGCGCAATCAATCGATCATGGCAGGTCTGTCGCTGCTGCCGCCCAGCATCCAGCTTCTCCGCATCGCGCATATGGCGGAAGGACAGCAGTACAAATTCCTGCTCATGCGCCGTATCCCGCCATTTGGAGTAGGTGTCGTAGGTTTCCTTCAGCTTTTCCAGCTGGAGTCTTTTCGCACGCAGCCCCTTCAGGTCGCGTTCAAATCGCTGATAGGACTCAAACACCTCGCGCAGCACATCCAGTTTCAAATCACGCGGAAGAAGGATGTACTCATAGATAAACTCACGCACCTGATCGATGGGGCGAAAGGCGAGTGCACGAGAAAAAGCGGGCAGAAAGCGTGCGGACAGCTGCCCGAGACGGTTCATCAGACGTTTTTGCCACTGCCTCTTCCCCGTCTCAAATACGCTGCTGCCGTGCGCATAGCGTCGATGAAACGCCTCACGCGTATAGAGCACGCCGTCCGCACTCCGAAATTCGACCGCAGAGAGCGTACGCTGATCGAGGAGAAAGAACTCCTCGTCCAAGCGGTCATCGTGAAAAACATCGACGACGTAGCCGACGATAAAGGAGATCTTTTTGATGTCATCGTAGAATTCGAGCGCAATGTAGGAGGTAAATTCGTCCGCACGCAGATACTGTGCACTCTCTGCCTTGATCTTGCCGCGCAGGTACTCTACCAACGTTCTGCGCGCTTCCTGCGTCGCGGCAGCATTGAACCGCGTCTGTGTCTGACTCCCGATAAAGAGGTACTGCAGGGCATCGAGCAGCGTGGACTTGCCCGCGCCGCTGTGCCCGGACAGCATCGTTGCAGAGCCGAACGAAATCTCGTCCTCATCGAAATAATGCCAGTTAATCACCTTCATCTTCCGCAGTTTCTTCATCGTCCTCCTCCTTTCTCTGTCGATAGGTCTCCAATTTACGATACACCTCTGACAGCTCCTCCCAATCCACGGCGAGCGCGAGCGTATGAAAAAGGCGGATCCGCGCCTCCTCCGAGAGGTCACGGTCCAGCACATCTGCGAGGCGGTACTGCTTCGAGAGCTGGGTGAGACGCTGAAGTGCTGTTTTCTTGAGGTCGGGCAGGTGAAGTGCCAGATACTTTGCGCGGATCTCGGCAATCGTCGTCATCGGAAATGCGCTCAGGTTCAGATCCGTACGCTTCTCCTCGTAGATGAGCCGCAGGACGAGCAGCCAGATGCTCTCATCTAGGCTCAGCGCACGCCTGTGCGCCATCCCCGCAGAGAGCAGCCACACAATCTCATAACGCTCGTCCACACGGAACTCCCAGCCGATGACCTGAAAATATTCCGCGATTTCCTCCCGATAGCGTCGTGCTGCGAGATAGAGCACTGCATCGTGTTCGCGCGTCAGAAAATTGCATGCCAAAAGTGCCTGTATGACGCTCCGAATGCGTGCGCGGTCCTCGTCATTTCGCTCCTCCAGTTTCATGTGTTCTTCTCCCTGCGCTTTACCGTACGGCTCGTGTAACGTATCGTATCCTGTTCCTCTATGTGTTTGTGATCGCCCAGGCGATATTTCGCCAGTTCGTCATGCCCGTAGAGATAGACATAGAGCAGCTGCAGAAAATCCGGATTCTCCTCCCCCCGCAGGAGCCCCAGCAGTTCACCGATCTCCATCGATCCACGCTGTCCCAGCACCTCCAGAATCCATGCCTCGATCTTCTGTCGTGAGATGCCGCGTGCGACACGCTCCGCACTTTCACGCCGCACACGTGCACGCAGCTGCGCATCAACCTCACGCACAGAAGCCTCCGTATTGGGGCGCAGGACGCGTTTCTTGCGCGGCACATAACGAGAGTTCGGCAGCAGCATATCCATTGTCTGCAAAC
The DNA here is from genome assembly GCA_963555475.1 of uncultured Selenomonas sp. Lineage (GTDB taxonomy): Bacteria > Bacillota > Negativicutes > Selenomonadales > Selenomonadaceae > Centipeda. The sequence continues at coordinate 19,432 of CAUVVR010000024.1, read as the reverse complement.
GGAAAAGACGCGGGAGCTCCTGAATCTCCCGCCGCTCATCGCGTGCCTCGACAAGAGCGAGGAGAATGCCTGCGATCATGCTCTCCGTGCGCGCACTTCCCGCCTGCTGCAGATAAAGTGCACGCTCATAGGAGGCACGCACATACTGATTGTGGCGGCGGTCAATCTGTGCAAACATATCATCGAGTCCCCGATAGATCTCCTCGATGGAGTGCAGTGAAGCATTCATACGATATTCTGCAGACTCCATTGTGTCGGCAAGCTGGCGATTCACAGCGTCATCGCAGAGCACACGAAACCGCTCTTTATTCTGCCGAATCTCCTGTACCTCCTGCAGAATGCGGATGCGGTAGCGCGAGACGTGATCCGAGGTCTTGAGTCTATGATAGCTCCGATCCACAATATCCGAACGATATTCGTCAAAATGATGCGAGAGCACGTCCTGCAGACTCGTCTGCGCAGATACCTGTTCCATCTTGTTTTTGATGTTGTTCAGCAGAATCCGCAGTTCCTCGACGAACTCCTCTGCGAGCCGCTCTGCCTCAAGCACCGCCATGCTCGGCTGCACCTTTGCCCCTTCGCCCGAGAGCACCTGATAGGTGGTAAAGGCAAACCGCTGATACTCGACTGCCCGTCCCTCACACAAATTAGCAAAAAGCCCCCACAGGCGACTGCTGTAATGTGGGAGCAAAATAAAGATCTTGAAGTTCTCGCGCTGCTCAAAATCCAGCCAGCCGAACTCCTTCATGCGGCGGATCATATGGTTCGCCTTCGCCCGTGACTCCTCTGCGGCAGCATCCTGCAGCGAAAAATCGTCTTCCTCATATGCAACGCCGGCTTCCGCCCAGCTCTCGATGAGCTCCTGAAATTTATCGCGCAGAATCTCCTGCTCGATCCCAAATTGGGCAAGGCGGTACTGCTCATAGAGACAAAGCCCCGCCTCCGCATAGATCCGCCGACATTTCCCCGCCAGAAGTCCAAAAAAACGCTCCGGCAGGACATCAAACAGTTCCATGATCCCATCCCACTCTCTTATTTTTGTGCAAGCTCATCCTTCATCCGTGCGATGTGTGCCATGATCTCGGCAGAGAACGCATCCAGTGCCTCCTTGCTCTTGCGGTCGCCGTCGAACGTGATCGGCTCTCCGTAGATGATGCGCAGCTGCGGGATAAGTCCGCCATTGGAGAAGATGCGGTGTGTGTTGAGGATGGCGACGGGTACAATCGGTGCACCTGTCATGGCTGCGATCAGTGCGACGCCTGCCTCCGCCTTTTGCAGTTCCCCCGTCTTGCTGCGCGTCCCCTCCGGGAAAAGTCCGAGCACACGCCCCTCCTTCAGCACTGTGACCGCCACCTTGATCGCACCGCGGTCAGATTCGCCGCGCTTCACGGGAAACGCGTGACAACGGCGGATCGCCGCGCCAAAGATCGGGTTCTCGAACAGTTCAATTTTCGCCATATAGCTGACAGGGCGGTCGATGAGACTCGCCATAAGCGGCGGATCAATGTTGCTCGCATGGTTCGCGGCGAGAATCACCGCGCCCTCTGCAGGGATATTCTTACGTCCATAGACACGCGTGCGAAAGACGATGTAAAAAAAGAGCCGAAATGCGATTTGTAAAAATCCGTACAGCATAGTGACCGCCTATTCCGAGAGCTTCAAGATACGAGCGACAACCTCATCAATCGTGAGCGAGGTCGAGTCGAGCAAAACGGCATCCTCCGCCTGACGCAGGGGCGAGATCGCACGCTCGCTGTCCTGCTTGTCGCGTGAGGCAATCTCCTGTTTCAATTCGTCGAAATCGACCGCATAGCCCTTTTCCTTCATCTCGTCATACCGCCGACGTGCACGCTCCTCGACGGATGCCGTCAGAAATATCTTTACGTCGGCATTCGGAAGCACGTTCGTCCCGATGTCGCGCCCATCCATGACGACTGCTCCGTCCGCCGCCATCGCACGCTGCAGCTCCACCATCTTTTCACGCACAGGACCAAGTGCAGCGACACGCGAGACAATATGCGTGACCTCAGGCGTGCGGATCTCACGCGTCACATCTGCGCCGTCGACCGTGACGCGCGTGCCGCTCTCCGTACAGGCAAGACGCACGTCGATGTCTTGGACGGCACGCAGTATATCCTCATCACGCGCCTCCTGCGACTGCTGCAGCGTCTTCCACGCGACACCGCGGTACATCGCTCCCGTATCGATGTAGGTATAACCAAGTTTTTCCGCCACAATCTTTGCAACGGTGCTCTTGCCCGCACCGGCAGGTCCATCAATCGCTATCACACGTTTCATATCAAAAATCCTCCTCATTCACAGCCGCTCGATTTCGGAAAAAAATGTCGGGTAGGAAATATTCACGCTGTCCGGCTCCTCGATGATAACGCCCTTCGCCGCCGCACCGAGAACAGCAAGCGACATTGCCATGCGATGATCGCCGTAACTGCTCGCCTGTGCCCTCTTCATCTCTGTTTTTCCATGAATGATAAGCCCATCCTCGCGCTCCTCGATGCTGCCGGGAGCGAGCTTTTGGAACTCCGTCGCAATCGCATGGAGACGATCCGTCTCCTTCACGCGCAGTTCGCCCGCGCCCGTGATGACGGTATCGCCCTCGGCAAAGAGTGCGGCGACAGCAATAATCGGAATCTCATCGATGAGGCGCGGCATGATCTCCGCACCAAAAGACACACCGCCCAGGGGGGCTGCCTCGACCACGAGATCCGCCACGCGCTCGCCGCCACTCATGCGCTCATTTCGGAGCGTGATACGCGCCCCCATCTCAGTAAGTACATCCAGAATGCCCGTGCGTGTCGGGTTGATGCCTACATTCCGCAGCAAAAGGCTGCTGTCCTCAATGATACTGCCCGCGACGAGGAAGTATGCTGCCGAGCTGATATCCCCCGGCACCGTGATTTCCTCCGGTGCACGATAAGCCCCATCCTCCACTGGGAAAACGGTGACGCTCGTCCCCGTGCGCTCCAAACGCACGCCAAAGCCCGCGAGCATCTGCTCTGTATGATCGCGTGATACATACGGCTCTGTTACGGTGGTCGGTGCATCCGCATAGAGCCCTGCGAGCAGGATCGCAGACTTGACCTGTGCGCTCGCAACAGGGCTCTCATAGTGGATGCCGCGCAGCTTCTCTCCCGTCGGTACAATCGTAAGCGGGAGGTTGTTGTTTGTATTTCGCCCGTAGATTCGTGCGCCCATCGCGGAGAGCGGCAGGAGCACGCGCCCCATCGGGCGGCGTGTCAGCGACGCATCGCCGCAGAACACCGAGAGGAACGGCTGCGGCGCGAGCAGCCCCATCATGAGGCGCAGCGTCGTCCCCGAGTTTCCCGCATCCAGTACGGTCATCGGTTCTGTCAGTCCATGCAGACCTTTTCCCGTAACAATCAGTTCGTTTTCGTTCAGAAATTCGACCGTGCTGCCGAGCGCACGCATCACATGAACCGTCGAGAGACAATCCGCCGCATGGAGGAAGTTGCGGATATGCACAGGCGTATCCCCGAGCCCCGCAAACATGACGCTGCGGTGCGAGATGGACTTGTCTCCGGGGATATCAACCGCGCCCCGCCATCCATGCCGTGCGGCTTCAATCGTTTTCATCTCAGCCATTCACTTACGCCCCTTCCAAATCCCATACACTGTGGCAGCCGGCAGCATGTCCCATCGAAAACGCTGCCTGCAAATTGTAGCCGCCCGTATAGGCATCTACATCGACCAGTTCGCCGACGAAATAGAGATGCTTCACAAGTTTGGATTCCATCGTGCGCGGGTCGATCTCACGCGTCGCGACACCGCCCGCCGTCACAATCGCTTCGGCAATGGGACGTGTCCCTATGATCGTGAGTGGGAGTGCCTGTAATGTACGCACGAGTCGTTCCCGCTCCTTTGACGAAATTTGTCCGACGACGCGCTCGGGTGAAAGCTCTGCTGCACGAAGAACGGGGTCAATCAGCCGTTTGGGCAGAAGGTCGATCATGCCGTTGTGAAGCTGCTTCTGTTCGTACGCCGTAAAGTCCCGATCCACACGCTCCCGCAATTTCTCATGCGTCAGCGCGGGCTTCAAATTCAGGCGAAGCGAAAGCTCCTTCACTCCTGACATAAGCAGCTCGGAAGCGCGACGGCTCAGTTGAAGGATGATCGGTCCCGTTACGCCAAAATGCGTAAAGAGCATCTCTCCAAAAAAGTCCTGCTCTTTCTTTCCCGCATGATACAAGGTCACTCGCACATTCCGCAGTGATAGCCCCTGCACGTCCTTCACCCACATTTCCTGCGTCACAAGAGGGACAAGTGCTGGAAAGATTGGCGTGACTGTGTGCCCTGCCGCGCGTGCGAGAGCGTAGCCGTCCCCCGTCGAGCCCGTCGCCGGATAGGATGCGCCGCCCGTTGCGAGAATTACGGCATCTGCCTCGACCCTCACACCATCCGCGAGACGCACACCGCATAATTCTCCATGCTCGATGATGAGCGCACTGACTGCCGCATTCGTCCGAATCTCGACCTTTTGATCACGCAGGTATTTCAGCATGGCATCCACGACATCGGCGGCACGATCACTCGTCGGAAAGACACGGTTGCCGCGCTCGGTCTTGAGCGGAACGCCCAGTCCCTCAAAGAATGCCATCACATCCGCATTGTCAAAGGCACGTATGCTGCTGTTGAGGAATCTGCCGTTTCCGACAATATTTTTGATGAGATCGGGAACATCATCGGCGCTTGTGACGTTGCAGCGGCCTTTTCCCGTAATCATCATTTTGCGGCCGACACGCGGCATCTTCTCGAGCAGCAGAATGCTCCCGCCGCACTCTGCCGCTGCCGCCGCCGCCATCATGCCCGCAGGTCCCGCCCCCACCACAATGATTCTTTTCACGCTCTGTCACCCCCGCAATTTCACGAAGCTCCCGAATCTCCTCCGCCATCAGATGCCTGTATGCACCGCAGGCAAGTCCGCGCAGTGTCAGTCGTGCAAATCGCACGCGCCTAAGTGCCGCGACACGGCAGCCAATCGCGGCAAACATGCGGCGCACCTGTCGGTTGCGCCCCTCATGGATGATCGTCTCCACCACCGTGTGTCCCCCGTCGGCACGGAGAACACGCAGACGTGCAGGGGCAGTTCTGCCGTCTTCGAGCAGGATTCCACGGCGCAGCTGTTCCAACCCCTCTGCCGTGACCTCTCCCATCACCTCTGCATGGTAGACCTTGTCGATCTCGTAGCGTGGATGGAGCAGCCCCTGCGTCAGTGCCCCATCGTTCGTGATGAGGAGCAGCCCCTCCGTATCGGCATCGAGCCGCCCCACGGGATAGAGCCGCGCAGGGAGATCGGGCAGGAGATCGAGCACGGTCTTGCGCCCCCGATCATCCCGCACCGTCGAGAGATAGCCGCGCGGCTTGTTGAGGAGAATGTAAAATCGCTTTTCCTCTGGCTGAATACGGTTGCCATCGACGGCAATCACGTGATGTGCCACGTCATATTTCGAGCCGAGCTCCGTCACGACAGCACCATCCACACTGACCCGCCCTGCACGAATCATCTCCTCTGCCGCACGACGTGATGCCACGCCCGCATTGCTGAGGATTTTCTGCAATCGTTCTTCCATTTTGCTTCCTATCGCATTTTGACAGCACTTTCGCCCATCAGGCGGGTGAGTGCGCTCTGCGCTTCTTTCGAACCGTCAATCCAATACGTCTCGCCCAGCCTGCGCCATCGTCCCTCACTTTGCACATAGACGGGATGATCTCCCGGGTGCGCAGCAAAAATCTCCTGCATCGCCGTCCATAGCGTACGGCGATCAACATTTGTCTGCGGAATCAGGTAGAAGGAAGAGCGATACTCATTCATCCGCCAGATCTCCTCGGCAAGCAGCTTTGGCTCCTCACCCGTCGTATCGACGCGCCCCTCCACAACGATGATCGCATCCGGTTCCAGAGCGGAGACATGTGCATAGAACACACGCGGAAACACCGTCACCTCAATCTTACCGCTGAAATCCTCCAGCTCCGCAAAGAGCATCGTGTCGCCCTTCTTCGTTGTAAAGCGTTTCGTACTCGTCAGTATACCGCCGATACGTACAAGCTGGCGATCCTTACGCACGGTATTCGGGATCTCACCGATGGAGAGCAGGGCGGAGAGCGTATCACTGTAATCGTCCAGCGGGTGCCCCGTAATGTAGAAACCCGTCGCTTCCTTTTCCCACGTCAGACGCTCGCGTGCCGTACTCGGCAGAACATCTGCGGAGACGGCAATCTGCTGAACTTCCTCCATCGTTTCCTCGCCAAAGAGCCCGCCCTGTCCGCTCAGCACATCGCGCTGACGACGAGCTGCGTCCTGCATCGCAGCATCGAGGGATGCAAGCAGTTGATTGCGCTCCGTACCGATGCTGTCAAACGCGCCGCATTTGATGAGGCTTTCAAGCGCACGTTTATTGACCGCACGCATATCAACACGCGCACAGAAATCGACAAGCGAACGAAACTTCCCGCCCTCCGCACGTACACGCTCCATGCTTACAATCGCATTCTCGCCGACGTTGCGGACAGCAGCAAGCCCGAAGCGAATTGCGCCATCCTCGATGCCGAACGTCGCCGCACTTGAGTTGATATCCGGTGGCAGGATCCTGATCCCCATCTGGCGGCAGAGCTGAATGTAGACGGGGATCTTGTCCGTCTTGTCCATAATGCTCGTCAGTACGCCCGCCATAAACTCCACGGGATAATGTGCCTTGAGATATGCCGTCTGCCAAGCGAGCAGACCGTAGGCGGCACTGTGAGACTTGTTGAACCCATAGTCCGCAAAGTGCGTCAAGAGATCAAAGATATGGTTCGCAAGCGATGTCTCAAGCCCGTTCTTCGCACAGCCCTGCAAAAAGATTTCCTTCTGTGCCATCAAGAGCTCATGTTTCTTCTTCCCCATTGCACGGCGCAGCAGATCCGCCTGTCCGAGACTGAACCCCGCAAGCACCTGCACAATCTGCATGACCTGCTCCTGATAGAGCACAACGCCGAATGTCTCCTTTAGGATCGGCTCAAGGAGAGGATGCATATAGACAACCTCTTTTTTCCCATGCAGACCATCGATGAAGTCCGTCACCATGCCGCTGCCGAGTGGTCCCGGTCGGTAGAGTGCCACCGTCGGAATAAGATCGACAAATCCCTTCGGCTGCAGATCCTTGACAAGATTCGTCATGCCCGCCGACTCCATCTGGAATACAGCTCCCGTATCTCCATCACACAGCATTTGTGATGTTTTCTCATCGACAAGCGGTATCGCATCAACATCCAGATCGATGCCATGCGACGCACGAACATGATGTACCGTATCTGCAATGATGGTGAGCGTACGCAGCCCCAGAAAGTCCATCTTGAGCAGACCGAGTGCCTCCACATCGTCCTTGTCGAACTCCGTAACGAGCGTCCCCTCCGAGACCCAGACGGGCACCTGGCTCGCAAGCGGCTCCTTCGCAATCACAACGCCTGCCGCATGAATGGAGATATTGCGCGGCAGTCCCTCGATCCTCCGCGCAAGGTCGATCACCCTGCGAACACTCTCGTCCTCGTCATAGAGACGGCGGAAGTCCGACGACTCTTTGAGGGCGCGCTCCAACGTGATGTTTAGTTCCGCAGGAACAAGCTTGGTAATGGCAGATACTTCGCTGAACGACATTTCAAGCACGCGCCCAACATCGCGAATCGCGCCCTTTGCCCCCATCGTTCCAAACGTGGCAATCTGTGCGACATGATCCTCGCCGTAACGCTCCTTGACATACGAAATAACCCGACCGCGATTGATATCATCAAAGTCGATATCAATATCCGGCATGGATACGCGTTCGGGATTGAGGAATCGTTCAAAGAGGAGCGCATAGCGCAGCGGGTCAATATTCGTGATCCCCAACAGATAGGCGACAATACTGCCCGCCGCAGAACCGCGCCCGGGGCCGACTTCTACACCGTGTCCACGCGCATAGACAATAAAGTCCCAGACAATCAAAAAGTAGCTGGCATATCCCATGCCGTGAATCACGTCCAGCTCATAGTCCAGACGCGTGCGAATCTCGTCCGTAACATCCGCATAGCGTGAGGAAAGACGCTCCTCGCAGAGTGCACGCAGATAGGCATCGTCGCTCTCAAAGTGCTCAGGCAATGGATAAAACGGCAGCTGCAGCTCCCCAAAGGTGAAGTCCACCTGACAGCGTGCGGCAATCTTCGCCGTATTCTCAAGTGCCTCGGGGTAGTCGGCAAAAAGAGCTGCCATCTCCTCCTCTGATTTCAGATAGTAGTCGGGACCGGAAAAGCGCATACGATCGGGATCATTGATCGTCCGCCCCGTCTGCACACAGAGAAGGATGTCATGAAATTCACTGTCATTCGCATGGACATAGTGCACATCATTTGTTGCAACAAGTCCGATATCGTATTTTTTTGCAAGCTCACGCAGAGCACGGTTGACTGTCTTTTCCTCGGGCAGTCCATGATCCTGAATCTCCAGAAAAAAATTATCCTGCCCAAAGATCTCCACATACTCTGCGACCAGAGCCTCTGCCCGCTCGTTGTTCCCGCGCAGGATTGCCTGTGGAATCTCCCCTGCCACACATGCAGAGAGTGCGATAACTCCCTCATGGTATTGACGAAGAAGTTCTTTGTCAATACGCGGCTTATAATAATATCCCTCGATATTTGCGAGGGATATTAGCTCAACCAGATTGCGATAGCCCGTTTCGTTTTCAGCAAGAAGAATCAGATGATAGTATCGAGTTCCGTCCACCTCCGCACGTTCCTGTCGCATGCCCGGTGCCAGATAGACCTCACAGCCGATGACAGGGTGAACCCCTTGCGCCTTTGCCTCCTTATAGAATCGGACAGCACCATACATGACACCGTGATCGGTGATGGCAACCGAATCCATCCCAAGTTCCTTTGTGCGTCGGATCAGCTCCTTGACACGGCTTGCGCCATCAAGCAGACTGTATTCCGTATGCACATGCAGATGGGCAAAGGCCATTCTGTTCCTCCTTTCTTATGCATTACGCACGTGCAGCGTTTTTACAGAAGTCTTCCCAAATCTCCTGATATGCCGTCTCAAGTTCTTCCATATAGTTCTCGACATTCATGAGCGGGGATCGCTTCATATTTGCACGCAGCCCCATATGATACGCCTCCAACAGCTTCGGAGACTCGGCAAGCTGCACGGCACGCCGTACATAGTTGATGTCATTTTCGGCAACGAGCTCGCGCACGCCCGCATTCGTCAGAATGGATGCACCAAAACGAGAGCCGTGTGTACGCCCACGCAGTGAAATAACGGGAACCCCCATGTAGAGTGCCTCGCACGTCGTCAGCCCACCGTTGTATGGCGCAGTGTCGAGCGCAATGTCAATGTCCCGATACTGCTCCAGATAGTCCTGACTATACGGACGGAACTCTACACGCGTAAGGTCATAGCTGAGCATGGAGAGACGTTTCTTGACAAAATGTATGCCGGAATCAATGCTGCATATCTTCCCCTTGATGACAAGTTTCGAGCCACGCACAGATTCAAGAATACCGCGCCATAGGAGCAGCATCTCATCCGTAACCTTCGCAAAATTGTTGAATGAGCCAAACGTCACATATCCGTTTCGACGCAAGGGCGGCTCATATCCAGCCTCAGGCATCGCACGGATTTCCTCGGGGGCATAACAAAGATGCGAATGCGGCAATCTTAGAATGCGCTCAGTAAAACCAGCCTCTGCCTGAAGATCCCCTTTCGGAATACAGGTTTCGTCCGAAAGAAAATAGTCGATGACATGAAGTCCCGTTGTATTCGTATAGCCAATACCGGAGATCTGAACAGGAGCAGGACGATATACCATGATTGGCAGTGCGTTGTCCTGTGAGTGTCCGGAAAGATCGACCAGTATATCGATTTTATCCTCTGCAATCAGCCGCGCCGCTGTGCGTGGCGGGCGACCACGCAGATCACGCCATGTCACGCGGCGTGTACGAAGCCGCGCCGTTATGGCATCACTGCGTCCCATGGCATAACAGAAAACCATAAATTGCTCGCCGTCAAAATGACGAAGAAGCGGTGTCAAGAAATAGGAGACCGAATGCTCACGAAAGTCAGGTGATATATAGCCGATGCGCAGTTTTTTCTGCGGCAATCGTGCCACATTGTCATGTGCATAGGGGCGTACCGCGTTCATCCTCTCATAGACCTCAGCCTTAAGCCGTCCATCCTTTGCACCGAGATAACGATAGTTACGCATAAAGAGATATTTACTGTAGAGCTCCGCCGCATTGTCAGGCTCATTCGCAAGACGGCTGGACATGAGGAGCTCATGCGCCGCCCCCTTTGCCTCCCCCGCGAGATAGAGTGCATCGGCAAGCCACCCGCGTGCGCGTTTCAGCATCTGATGATAGATGGTGTAGGAGAGATCCTCCTCCCCCAGCACCTTTGCCTTATGCGCCAGCTCCTCAATCAGGTCCGCAAGCAGAGGGATCTCATCGTCCAGACGGAACTCCAACGCGGCAAGTCCCGCTTGCACCATGCGCGCACGCGGATGACGCGGCTGAACACGCAGCACCTTACCGGCAAGCTCCTCTGCCTCATCAATGCGTCCACTGTAAAGCGCGACCTCGGCATTGACCGCCATTGCGTCGACATCGCCCGCCATGAGCTTGTCCACCTCTTTGGCGCAGGCACGCATTCCCCTCAAATCCCCATCATCAGAAAATTTCGTGGCAAGTCTCAGCCAGTTGATCTTTTCCTCTGCCGCATGTTCAGCCTTGAGCGGCTGGTCCTGCATACACAGATCCCTCCTTTCTTTTATACTTCGGGTTCCAGTTCATCGCCATACTCATGCAAAAATATCTTCTGATATCGCTTATATTCCGGGGCAAGCGGCTTCTCACGCGGACAGTGAATACACCAAAAATCCTCTTCCTGATTCGGTACAACCACGCGAAACTCGTGCCGCTTCATCTCCATACACATCGACGTGTCATAGAGATGCCACCCCGTGAACAAATCTTCACGCCAGCGAATACCGTACTGTGTCGCGAGAAAAAGGCCATCCACCGCCTCCGCGTCAATGTATGCACCATCCGGCTCCATACAGTGCGAGTCCACCACACTCTCGGGTTCACAGTGATGCAGAACACGCCCGTAGGTACGCAGTCCATCCCACCAGACACCCGAACGAGGCAAACTGCGACAACCGATCATTCCGACAAGACCGATGGTCGGATCCTCAAAAATCGAAAGCAAATCCGATATGATATTCTTGTTCACCACAAGCACATCCTGATGCAGATAGATTTTGTATTTTGCATCGGACATATGCGCACCTTCGTTGTAACCCGCACACATGGAGACAGCGTTTCGTACAGGAATATACTCGATTGACATACCATGTGGAACACGCAACGACTTCAAATACAAAAGGCATTCGCTGTACATATCTTCATCATTAACACAGGAGATAAATGCTATTTTATTTCGATCCAAATCCATGATTTCTCTATTTCTTTCCATGTGTAAATTCTCTCTGCAAACGATGGTACATCTCCTGATCCATTGGATCAACACTCTCCATCGCGCTCACGTCCAACATCTCACAAATAAACACATCTCGTCCAACAGAGTTCATAGATAAACGACGATAGAATGCTTCTGTATGAACAACCGTCTCACGAACCAAAGCAGATACATAGGCAGGGAATGCAGAAAGACAATCTAGTAACGCCCACAAGGACTGTACCGAAGACTCTCGCTCTACGTCGTACTCAATTCGATGAATCAAGCGCACCATCTGCTCACGCGCAGCCTTCGTATACATCGATTTGAGGAGTGACAACTCCGGCATGGAGCGGTCCGCACGTACAAAATAGAACTCTGTCTCAAGATCATCAAGCTCATTCTCAAACCCGGCAGTGATGAGACGATCAAGCAGTTCCTCTGGTGCCTCTCGCTTCTGCCGATGCACACGAATACTTTTGTAAAAGGACGCATAGAGGAGGTTCTCAAATTCGGCTCTCGTATAGAGGCGGGATACAATATTATAATAATGCCCCTCCATTAAATTTTTCAGTATAGACCAGTGGCGTATATTGCGAAAACTAGTCAGAAACGCCCCTGTCTCCTTGAGAAACATCGAAAAGCCTGCGGCAATATCCTGTGGATTGTCCGCCTGTTCCAATGTAAGATCCGAAATAATGTAGTCAAAATATCCACGCATATATGGAAGCGGAACGCTTAGATAGTCGAGAATCTGCCAATGAACGCCCGCAGAAGCGTCCATTTCCATCGCATCTGCCTCAGACGTAACGGCATAGAGCTCCGCCTGCGGGAACATTCTGCGCAGCTCGGATAAATAGGTCAAGCTCTCAACAACTAAAACACGCAGCGGAGCAGTATTTGGCATAAGAAAAGAGAGCAGATCGGGTCGAATTTGTTCAGCCAAATCGGTCTCCTCCATTTTATATTCATACAGCTACGCCAAAACACAAATTTCCTCTATTATATCACAATCTGTAAAGGGCTTGCAGTCCCTATACCTCGTTTTCATCCAAGAGCGGAATCGTGAAAATGGCCGGTGTCTCGTATGGATGTACAGCGCGAATTGCCGCCATGGTTTTCTCCAGACAACTCAGCTCCACACGAACCTCCACCTTGAGCTCGGGGGCCTCACAAAGCTCCCCGATTGTCCCCTCGTACGGCGAAGCGCCCTCAAGCGGACGCCATGAGCCAATGACATGCGAATAGGCGAGACAGCTGTCATAGTTTCCGCTCTGCCCCGCTCCCACTGCCCGCAGTGCATTCCGAAGCTGCGAAAAATGTGTTTCAGGGATAAAGATTTCGAGTTTTACATATTTCGTTTGCGCATCCATTATATACACTCCATCTGTAACATCACTCGATATTCAATCCAACATCCGAGCGCAGTTGTATCGCCTCAGCAATATGCGCCGCCGTGATGACGGGACTTTGCCCGAGATCGGCAATCGTCCGTGCTACCTTGATGATGCGGTCGTGAGAACGCGCCGATAGGTTGATGCGGTGAAATGCCGCCTCAAGCAATCCCTCTGCCTCCTGCGCAAGTCGACAATATTTCTTTATCATGCTGTGATTCATCTGTGCATTACAAAAGAGGTTGTGTCTCTGCAATCGCTCGCGCTGAATGATGCGAGCTGCCACAACACGCTGACGAATGGATTCAGAGGATTCCGCCCTACGTGTGGTGTGAAGATCCGAATATGCCACGCGTGACACACGAATATGAAGATCAATGCGATCGAGCAGCGGTCCCGACAACTTACGCGTATATCGTTTGATCTCCCCCGCAGAACATTCACATATATGATCTTTGTCGCCACTGAATCCACAAGGGCATGGATTCATTGCCGCTACCAAAATGATACTAGAGGGAAAGGTCAGCGTCGCGTTCGCACGCGACACGGTAATCTGACGATCCTCGATCGGCTCGCGCAGCACCTCAAGCGTCTTCTTGCTGAATTCCGGCAACTCATCCAGAAAGAGCACGCCGTGATGCGCGAGTGTCACCTCGCCCGGACGGGGGATGCTGCCGCCGCCGATCATCGCCACCGTCGAGGACGTGTGATGCGGACTGCGGAACGGGCGCGTGGTCACAAGCCCCGTATCCTTGCCGAGCAGCCCCGAGATGCTGTAAATCTTTGTGATCTCGATGGCTTCTTCCTTCGTCAGCTCCGGCAGAATCGAAGACATCCGACGTGCCAGCATCGTCTTGCCCGAGCCGGGCACACCGACCATCAGAACATTATGCCCTCCCGCCGCTGCAATCTCAAGCGCACGCTTCGCCTGATACTGCCCCTGTACGTCCGCAAAGTCATCGGTGAAGGCGGCGTCCTTTTTCTGTTCTGTTACGTGTGGCTCAGCGGGAGTCAGTGTCTCCGTGCCAGTCAGATGGCGCACAAGCTGTGCCAGATTCTCGACCGCATAGACCTTTAGTCCGTCAATCAGGAGTGCCTCGTCTGCATTGGACGGAGCAACGTAGAACTCTGTGAGACCATGTTCCCGCGCCGTAATCGCCATCGGGAGAATGCCGCTGATCGGACGGCAGTTTCCATCGAGAGAAAGTTCCGCAGAGAAAAGCGCATTCTGCACTGCCGCCTCTGGAACCATACCGTAGGATGCAAGCAGACCAACCGCAATCGGCAGATCAAGACCGGAGCTGTCCTTTCGCACATCGGCGGGCGCAAGATTGACCGTCACTCGCTCCTGCCGCAGCTGAATGCCGGAGTTGCGGATTGCAGTGCGTACGCGCTCCTTCGACTCCTTCACCGACGTATCGGGAAGCCCCACCAGTTCAAAGCCCGGCAGCCCGGGCGACACATCCACCTCAACATCGATAATCCGTCCATCGATCCCGAGGGTCGTCGCACCATAAGTCTTTGCAAACAACGGCCTTCCCTCCCACGTTTCAAATATAAGAAAATTATAACACAAGAGAGGGGAAGATGCCTAATGATTCTTTGCAAAGAAAGAGAGATTCCAAACGCTAGGTAGGGCGAATGGAAATCTCTTTGGCGTGAAATATTATTTCATAAATGATAAAGTCATATAGGTATTTCAGTCTTTATATTTTCATCATAGTCCATAATGGAGTCAAAATTCAATGTTATACTATGCTTATCTCCTTTATGTGTCTCGATTTCCGAAAGATTCCAAAAGCCTTCTGTCGATGTATAAAAAGGGATAGAAGGAAATGGCATAAAATTAAACTCAGATTCATTATCCTCCCCGCCAATCCTTGGAATTTCTACAAATAAGGAAAAGCAACCATACGTCAAATTAAAAAGCACATATGGTTTATTCCAAATGTATCTTTTTCGACGAAACAATATATAATGCGGATATTTCGTTACATTAAATCCAGGAATCATTTTATATCTAACAAGTAATTTTCTATTTTTATAAAAATTTTTATGCTCTGATTCAAGAATCCATTTTATAGCATCAGTAAATAATGGCAACTCTTCAGTTGGCATAACCGTTATCGCCATTTTTACGATGGCTTTAAACACAGCAATGGGGCTACACTTAGCTATTGGCTGTGCAATTGTAATAGCATTATACGATAAATCCAGATATTGTTTATTGACTTCTTTACAACAATAAATAGCCGGTTCATCCTCCTTAAAGGAAATTTTTATACAATAGTCAGCACATTCAATAGTACGTTTTGAGCAAGGTATTTTAAATTCACATTTTTGTAGACCCTTTTTTCCTTTTATTTGCATAATGCTGTGATACAAGGAAAAAAATTTCGCATAATCATTTTCAATAGTATTTCCAAAGTACTGGTTACAAACATCACATTCATAGTTTGATACTAGAGTTTTATTTCCAATTGATTCTGGAAAAGCGTGAGCTATTTTCTTAAAAGTTACCGCCTCTCCCCCTTTACCACAAAATCTACATCTTTTTTCTGATCCCCTTAGAATCTTTTTCCCATATCCTGGTTTCAACAATCTTGATTTATCGTCGAAATCCTGCGTCCGCAGGACATCATAGTATGACTCATAATATTTTTCTGCTTTGGGATCGATGTAATCTCTAACACCAATCTGCATAACAATCCCCCATTTATTGGCAAGTAAAGTTCAACTGCTTCTCTATATTTTCATCATTCTCCCTTATGACTAGCTTTCTTAAAAAGAGTATAACACAGAAAATACGTCTTTCCCAAACCTTCTTCAATATATGGGTCTGACCATGTATGACTTCAACACTTTTTTGCAGATTATATGACATGGATCACTCCGCATCAAATCATTCTTTACCATACTCCTCGATCGCCTCACAATAAAATGCGATCTTGGCATCGAGTGCCTCCATATGTGCGTGCAGCTTCTCCACCTCTGCCGCAAGATTGGCACGGTGCCCTATGAGCATTTCCATCCGCGCTGAAAGAGTATCGTCGCCCTCTGCCCGCAACGCAGCATAGCGCCGAATCTCCCGAATTGGCATCCCCGTCTCCTTGAGTCGCAGGATGAATGCTGCCCACGCAACATCTCGTTCAGAGTAGCACCGCCGATTCGCCGCCGTACGCTCGGGCAGGAGCAGTCCCTCATGCTCATAGTAACGCAGCGTATGAATTCCCAGCCCCGTTTTCCGTGAAAATTCACCAATACTATATTCCATAAAACCCTCTCCTTGACATAGAGTATACTCTACATTGTAAAGTAGTGCCAGAAGGAGGATTTCATCATGAGCAAACAAAACAACAGATACACCGTCATCACGGGAGCAAGCTCCGGCATCGGAGCGGCGACAGCAAAAGCATTCGCTGAGCGCGGACACCACCTCATCCTTATTGCACGGCGCACAGAGCGACTAAATGCCCTAAAGGAAGAGATTCTTGCCGCACATCCGGCACTGGACATCGTTATCAAAACTGCCGATCTCTCTTCTGTCGAGAACGTCACACAAGTCTATGATACAATAAAAGCCTTACCTATTGGGACATGGATCAACAATGCGGGCTTTGGAAGCTATGGCGCAGTCGGCACATCCGACCTTGACAAAATCAGACAAATGCTTCATCTAAACATCGAGGCATTGACCGTCTTTTCCACACTCTTCGTACGAGACTTCGCTGAGATAGAAGATACGCAGCTGATCAACATTTCCTCCGTCGGCGGCTACACCATTGTCCCAACTGCTGTCACCTACTGCGCGACAAAATTCTATGTCAGTGCATTCACCGAGGGACTCGCACATGAACTCATAGCACGCGGCGCGAAGCTCCGTGCAAAGCTCCTTGCCCCCGCTGCAACGCAGACCGAGTTCGGCGCAGTCGCGAACAACAACGCCGCCTATGACTATGACAAGGCGTTCGGCACCTATCACACAAGCAACCAAATGGCAGAGTTCCTTCTCGCCCTATACGATAGCGACCAGACAATCGGTATCGTTGATCGCGAGACCTTCGCATTTCGTTTGTGCCTGCCACAGTTTCCCTATGCGGGAGGTTCTGCACATAATCAAAATGTAGTCGATGAGTAATTAAGCCATCTCCTTATAATGCATCGTCAACGTACGTAGCCGTGTACGGATCACCTCTCTGAGTGCCATAGACTTGACCGTTTGAACTTCATCTCCATAGTGGATAAAGTAATCCGCGATAAACTCCTCCTCGCCCACATTGTAAAATCCATGGATATAGTACCGCCCATTCTCCTCCACAAGTCGCATGGATGGATAGTGTTCTTTATAAAAAAAATCTCGTCCTTTTGCTGTAATTTCGACAACAAAGGAGAGAGCATCTGCACGGCGATAAAGTTCCTCTGAGGGGCGTGCAAAGGACGAGAGAGGCATCCCCGCCACATCCATACACTCCTCCACCGCAGTGATGCGGTCACACCGAAAGACACGCGTCTGCCCCATCTCGAAATCGTGTGCCGTCCCATACCACTGCCCATACGCTGCGCGAATCTCGAAGAACTGCACTGTATAGCGGCGCAGTTCTTTCTTTTGATAATAAATCACGCAGGGCTGCTCCTTTACAGCAAACTGTAAAATATCCCGCAAACATGCACTCTCATTCGCGTGCTTCGTTACATCAAGGCGTAAAATATCCGCGATACGATGCAGGGATGTCCTGTGGAGAGGAGCGCACTCCTCAAATTTCTCCCGCAGACGCACCACATCCAGATGAAACGGTGTGGTCTGATATGAGTCGAGCGTACGCATGGCAACGTAGAGCGCATACATTTCATCTACTGTAAAAAGGATCGGCGTAAGTAGATGATTCGGTAGAATCCCATATGACCCGCCACGTCCTACGCGTGTGAAAATTGGCAGTCCCAACTCCTCAAGTGCACGCACATCGCGCAGAGCGGAACTGCGCGAAATACTGTATCGCTCCATCAGATCACGCAGTCGAAAAGAGTTCTTTCCCGAAAGATAACGTATCATATCGTTCAGACGCTCGGATTTATTCATACACATCCTCCATAAAGATGCCGCAAATTGACACCTTTTTATACTATACTACAACTATTACACAAAGAAAAGGAGTATGAATATGAACCTGAGTAACGAATTTCTGCGCCTGATGGCAGCACATCAAGACCTCGCACTTGCAACATCGGTGGACAATACACCCCATGTGCGCATTGTTAATTTTGTCTATGCAGAGGAGAAAAAGCTCGTCTACTTCGCAACCTTTCCAGACAATGCAAAGGTTGGTGAAATCGACGCAAACCATACAGTTTCGTTCACCACGATCCCTCATGACGGGGGAACGGCACACGTCCGTGCCGTCGGCACTGCCGCGAAGAGCAAGCGCAGTATCTTCGACCTCGCCGATACCTTCACAGCAAAGATTCCGGGCTACGACGAAACAATTGCTGCGGTCGGTGACGCACTCATTGTCTACGAGATCACATTTCCCACTGCGACAGTGACCGTCGATATGGAACACAGTGGAACGGTGACGATTTGAGTGTTGCTGCCCCATACCGATGATTGAAGGGCATCTTTCTTAGGGCGACTGAAAGGTCGTCCTTTTTGCGGCGTCTGTTGCGAGGCTACTTCTGGTAAATGGAATCTTTTGCGTGAAAGGTGATCTCTTGAATTTATATCTTCATTCCTCAACATCAACCTCAATCCAACCCTTGAAAACAACGACTGCCGCTCCGCCATCCTTAACCACAATGTGCTCGAGCAGCCCACTCCATAGCTCCTCGTCAAACTCGACTTGTTCTCCGTTGATACCATATACCACTTGAATCATGGTCTCCAAGGTCTTTCTCTTGCTCTCCCTCTCGGCAATTTGCTCATTCAAATTCTCCAAAGCCCCCTGCTTTTCCAGATAGAGAGCGCGAATCTCATTTTCCTGTTTCAGATATGCCGTCTGATCCTGTGCCACCCGTGCATTCTCACGAATCAGTGTTTCAAGTCGTTCTGCCAAGCCGTGAAGTTCCTGCTCTACACTATCATATTCCTCCACCAACTCCCCCGTTTGGCAAACGCCGTCAATCAGAGATCGCAGTTCTGCAATCACGTTCTCTTTGACTTCCACCAAGGAGTTCAGTGCTTTGACAAAAATTTGCTTGATCTCATCCTCTGTCAAATGCCGTGTGCTGCACGGCTTGCCCTTGTGGGCATATTTCTTGTTGCAGCGGTAGATGACTCTGCGGTATTTATCCGTCGAATGCCACACCTTCGCCCCATACCAACCTCCGCAGCAGCCGCATTTGACTTTGTTCGCAAAGATGCTCACACCGCTGTGCTTGCCGTTCTGCTCTCTACGCTTCATCTCCGATTGTACAAAATCGAACAAATCCGGTGGGATAATCGCCTCATGATGCTCCTCCACATAATACTGCGGAATCTCACCCGTATTCTTCCGTCGCGTCTTATCGAGGAAGTCTGCCGTATACTCTTTCTGGATCAGTG
>CAUVVR010000023.1:0-32880 GCA_963555475.1 uncultured Selenomonas sp. | reverse complement strand
ACTGTCTTTGCCATCGGTATGCGCCTCCTTCTTTGAGTTGAAATATGACCTCATCATCGGATATGGTGATCCGCTCGACGTTCTGTACGATCTTGCCCTCATAGCCATCACCGAACAAGGATTCTGCCGCTTCCTTTAGTTCGGATTCGGGCAGCCGTTTCAATCCGCATTTCATGCGCGGCTGACTGCAAGACCACACTTTTGCTCCCTTCGTCCATGTATCCCGCTCACACTTGCTGCCGCAGGAAGCACAGTACACTTTGTTGGTGAAGGGATTGCTGCCGCGCTGCCCTGTGTAGATTCGGGCGGTCTTTTTTATACGTCCGTTCACAAGATGGAAGTCGATTCGATCACCGTGAATGACAATCTTAGACACCTTACGCCTGAGTTCGGCGGCATCAAAATCATCCTTCTCCATGACGGTTCTAACCGCAGCCACAAGCTCCTCTTCCTTGATTGGACGGCTGTCACAGGATTCTCTGCCTTTACGCTCTCTTGTGTTGCAGCCCCACCGTCTGTACTTCCCGGCAGTTCTTCTGCTGAATCCGCTTCCGCAGCATCCGCATTTCACCATTCCGGAAAACGGCATCAACACAGGATTCCGATTGCCGGACTGCACGGCTCTCCGTTTCCGTATCTCCTGTGCCTTATCGAAGTCATCTCGGCTTATGAGCGGCTCGAACATCCCATCAACCATGTAGATAGGCAGCTCACCTTTATTGCGCTTACGGATATGTCCCTCACTGATGTAGTTCTTCTGGAGTGCCATCGTCCCCGTGTAGGAAATGTTGGAGAGGATATCCTTGACCGTGGTCTGCTCGATTGGTCTCCCCTGCCGTCCTGTGATTCCACGTCCCGCGAGTGTCTTTGCGATGGTGTAGGCAGATTCCCCGGCAAGGTATCTACGGAATATCTCCTTGACGATCTCGCCCTCTGCTTGGATAATGCGGAACATCTCACCGTCCCATTGGTAGCCGTACGGTGCTTTATGCCCGTTCGGGATCCCCTGTGCGAACCGCCTCCGCACGCCCCACCGAATGTTTTCACCAATGCTTCTGCTCTCTTCTTGAGCAAAGGATGCGAGCAGCGTCAAGAGAAGTTCTCCGTCCTCGGATGTGGAATCAATGTTCTCTCGCTCGAAACGAACGGCGATCCCCTTCTCTTTCAATCGTCGGACGGTATGAAGGCAATCCACGGTGTCACGGGCAAAACGGCTGATGCTTTTGACAAGTACCAAATCAATCTTCCCGGCGTTGCAGTCGGCGATCAGTCGTTTGAACTCATCTCGGTGTGTAGTGCTTGTCCCTGTGATGCCTTCGTCTGCGTACACTCCTGCGTATTCCCATGCGGGGTTCTTCTGGATAAGAGCACTATAGTAACTGACCTGCGCCGCAAGAGAGTGGTGAAGCGTATCCACAGAAACGCGGGCGTATGCCGCAACACGCAGTTTCGGCTTGAGTGCAGTATTTGGGGGCTTGACCCTATGAATCTTCAAGGCAATCCCTCCTTTCGAGTCCCATATTCCCGTACTATCCGCACGATAGCAAGTCAATATCTGAAAATAGAAGCCCGATGATGGGGCGATATTTCTCGCGCATTTTCGCTTCAAACGCAAGATACTCGTCCTCTGACAAAAGTCCGCTCTGCAGCATTTTCCATGAAGCACGCATCACCATCTGATACGTCATTTCCCGAAGGCCTTCTTCCTTGCTCATTTCAACATCTCCCTTCATGGAACAGCGGACAAAAACGGCTCTCATGGTCACCTTTTCGGGCATAAAAATAACCCGACGAAGATTCGCCGGGCATTGAGGTTAAAGCAGTTATTTATCTCTGAGACTGTGCATCATGTCCTGCAATTTCTGCGGAACGGGAAGCCCCATCCGCGCTGCATTCTCGATGATCGAGATTCCTTCGTTCGAGATGTAGAAGAAGATCACGGCAGAGCGCAGGACGCATCCGCTTCCAATGATGTGAACATCTAACACATTCGCCACGCCGACAAGAGTGAAGATGCAGACTTTCTTGCAAATGCCCTTGAAGCCGATCGCACTGGACAACTTCTTCTCCACAATCGCACGGAGAACTCCCGTGATGTAGTCTGTCGCCACAAACGCGACAAGGGCATAGAGCAGATCGTCGAAGCTGCCAAGAAACTCCCCAACCACGATGCCAATGCCCGCCACATAAAGACGTATGGTAAGAATATGATCCATCATCAAAGACCTCCTGCCTTTTTCCATTTATTGAGATTGCTCATCCTGCGCAGACGGTAGTTGTAGCATCCGCGCATCAGTTCCGTAAACTGACCGTCTTTCCATAAATATAAGGGCGAGCCTGTGCTGACAAGATATTTCCCCTGTCCCAGAGGGCAGAGACTTGTACGGGCAGTCGGATTCGTTTCCAGTTCCATGAGCAGCTCGTCCTTTGCACTGTAAATCTTTGAAATATACCTTTTCCCGGAGATAAGATAATCCAGATTTGCAGGAAAGCGCATATACATTCCATCATGGAGAGGATAGCGGATGCTGTAATCCGGTGCGCTCCATCTGCTTTCCGAAGTATGGGATTCCCCTGTAACAGAGTCTCTTGACGTTGTTTTGGTTTTCTCCATCCAAGGCTCAAGATTGCTGCCATCGAAGAACACATAACGGTCTGTGCTGACATGGCTTCCGTTTTCCCCATGCTCTGATATGGAGTGCCATATCATTACTTTGAAGTTCCCTTCTTTATCCACCCGCCCGCCTTCTGTTTGACAGCTATAGAGGTCAGTGGGACCGGATACGGCGGGAGCACCAAACATCTGCACAAGATCGTATGCGGCGATGATCTCTCCGTTGCGTTTGACAGAGAGAATACTGTCACGCTGATCTGCCCCGATGAGCGGGAACACGAGAGCATTGACAGCTTCGAGGGTATAGAGATTTCCCCGCTCATCCATTTCGGCATCAAGCATTCCATAGCCTGTAACATACGCGAAGTGGCGACGGCTGTTGACCATCCATATATCCTCTTTGGAAAAACCGAGCGGATGAATCTTTCCTTTTGCATAGTACGAATGGAGCATCTGGTTTTTTTGATCCTTCCACTTTATCTGGAGGAGCGGTATGCCGGAAAGGGCATTCGTCGGAACATAACTGCTGCCCCCATTGGATTCATGCCCGTAGACGCAGCGACCGTCCGTCCAGATCC
Organism: uncultured Selenomonas sp.; assembly: GCA_963555475.1. Taxonomy (GTDB): domain Bacteria; phylum Bacillota; class Negativicutes; order Selenomonadales; family Selenomonadaceae; genus Centipeda. Next base: position 29,688 of record CAUVVR010000023.1, on the reverse strand, counting down.
ATTCGCCCGGATAGACTGTCCGATTCCCAATACAGGTAAGCCATACGCCATCAGCAAGCACCCGATTCCCGCGCACTGCTTTCACTCTAGCCCTGTGCATCGTCTCACGCTCCCACGATTACGGCGGTACCACCCCTTGAAATCTGTACCCACACCAAACTGCCCTCTGACGTATTGCAGTCCACTGCCGCACGGAAGGGATACGACCGCTCGCCGATATGAACACGTCCATTCTGAATCCTTCCGCGCTGTGCGCGAGATTCCTGAGTACTTCCTTTTCTCAGTCCTGCTCGGATTGCCGCTGCAAGCCCCATAATGCCGTTCATCCGCACCACCTCACCATCTTGATCGTCTGCCGCAGAAGGCGCGGCATAAGTTCCACCGTGTTCGACTGCAAGAAGTATTCGTGTCCTTCGAAGCGGATGCGCTCGGTGAAATCGACGATGTGGTCAATGTCGGGAACGCCGTTTTGAATCCGTGCGCGAATCTCCACTGTAACTGTCTCCTGCGTTTTGCGATTGAGCCATTCGATCTCTCGTGTCAAGACACGCAGATAGTCCGTGCCCACAACGGGAAATTCCGTGTCGATGAGCGAGGAATACGGCAATGTACCGTCTCCCCCGTACTGTGCGCCAAGGCTGAGATTCGACTGCTCGACGGTGAACTGACTTGCCTTGCCGCCGGGCTTTCCCTGCGACAAGTTGCTCCCCTCCAATGCGCCATCGACATAAACCGTGGTTGCATACCAGCCATAGCCGAGCGGCGCGTGGTAGGTAATGCGCTCCGTTCCCTTCTCGTTGCTCCAATCCTCCCAGTCATATTCCGTGTGCTTCTTTCCATCATTGACGGATTCTGTTGTACGCTCCCATTCCTTAAAGAGATACACGTCGCGCCCCGTGGAGGCGTATGCGTAATCCGTGCGGCTTGTCGAACCGTCCACGTTGTGCGTGCGCTTTTCGGCGAGATATTCCCCATCATAGGAATAGGTGCTGTAGCCGTTCTCATTCGTCTCGCGCATGAGAAAGCCGTTGGAGTAGGTTCGGCTGATCTCTTTGAAGGAAATCGTGCCGGTGAAAGGAACAGGCACGCTGTCCTCCTCGTTGTGCGCTCCGCTAGAATCGTTGTGAGAGCTGTGCCAGATAGAGCGCACGAGTTTCCGCTCGATGGTCGGCTGCGCGTGCGGCCAGTTCGTAATATCCACCACGGATTCCTCCATGCCACGCTGAATGATATGGAGCGTGTCGCCCCGTATGAACACATTGATCTGACACTGCGGCAGTTTTGCCGTCCATCCGAAGAGTGCGGAGATAAAGTCATGATACGTCATTCCACTCCCCTCGAAGTTCTGCGACGGTGTGAAATCATTAGATGCGCTTCATGCACCAAGCCATCGCGTGCCCGCCGTCCTCGAAAAGCTCCATGCTGGCTTCGACGAGGTTCAGGCGGCATTCAATGTCCGCAAATCCCGTCTCCTCCGGCGTTTCGACCATCTCGTAGATGGCTGCGTGGAAGCCCCAGCATTCCATCCCGACCACAAGGATCTGCTCGCCGTAGCGAAGGATCGCGCCGCTTGTCCCGAACCGCATCTCATCGAGGTGCTCCATCGTGGTGGTCTTCGGCCATCTTGCTTCTGCGTTCTTCATTTTGTGTTCCTCGCTTTCTGTGTGTAGGTTGTTCCCTTCGTCATGTGTATATATGCCTCTAAACGCAGAATATAGCAAGTCTTATTTTCGATAAATCACACTTATTTTTCGAGAGAAACACAGCCCCGAAAGGCTGTGCAAGAAGCTGTAAAACTTACTCTTCGCCCGTGAGGATGAAGCGGATATATGCGGCACGGTCATCCTCGATGAAGCAGACGAGTTCGTAGAATCCCATCTCGAATGCCATGCGCTGCACGGCGGGAACGTCGAGCATATTCACCCGCCCGGAGTCGCGGATGTGCATGATCTGGGAGAAAATCTTCTCGCTCATGCCTTGCCGCCTTTCTGCACGATGCGGAAGGAGTCCACACCGGGGATCAGACTCAGTGATGATCCTGTCTCCCATCGGACGAGAAGCTGTCCCGCATCGTCAACGCCCATGACCTCGCCCGTCGTTCCTGTCGGTGGGGCTTGTGGATCGTCCATGCCGAGGAGTTCCACCTTTGTCCCGCGTGGGCACTGCCGCTGAAGTGCAGCGATCTGCTCCTTACTCGGAAAATGCATGGCACTCATCTCCTTTCCGATGTCCGCTCTTAAACGCGCTGCTGCCCGTGAGGTTCTGCAGAAGAATCTTGCGCGACTCTTTGTAGGCATTTCCGATCATGCCAAGGCGCAGGAGGAAGCAGCGGAATGCGTATCTCTCGTTGTCCACGATCTTCTCCTTTGCCGTGACACGCTTTTGCGTCCGTGCCATCAGGCAGAGTTTGCTGATGAACTCGGCGTATGCCTTTGCCGTCTCGTCGGTGATCGTCCCGTGCAGCCATGAAAAGGTGATGCGGTCATCGGTGAGCGTGTAGGTCGCTTCCTTGATGTCGAAGGCGTGACGAATCAGCCGCCCCTTGCTCAGAAGGAGTGCGTCCAGATTCTTCAGTGATGTCTCCGTGAAAAGGCTGCGTGGGAGACTGATGGAAAGGCTGTCCTCATCGGTTTCTGCCGCTTCCGTTGGGGTGGAAACATTCGCCGTTTCCGTAAAGGTCGGCGTATCCATTGCTGTCTCCATCGGGGTGGAATCATTCTGCGCAGCGTCCTCGCAGGGAGTCTCGCTCGTCGCGGTTTCCGTCCGGCTCGGCTCGTCTGCCGCTGTGGACGCGCAGGAAGTCTCGTCCTCCCCATCCTCGGACATGAAGCCCTCCTCGCGCAGTGCCGTGCGCACACGCGCAAGTGTCGCTTCATCGGTGGCATCGTCGAACCAAAGGCTGCCGTCCTTCATGATCTCGAATGCTCCGATCTTGTAGGAAAATGTCGGTGCGCCGCAGTAGACGGGCTTTTCACCGAGCACCTTGCCGATGATCCCGACCATCGCCTTGCGCTCTTCCTTTTGGATGTTGTAATTGACCTTCATGGTGGTTTCCTCCTTTATGAACTTTGGTCATTACATTCATCACTCGTATGGGAAGAATTAGCAAGCGGATTCTGTTGTATACACCGAATGCCCGATATGTGCTATTCCTGTAAGTACATAGAGCACACAGGGAAGCGCAACGCCGTTGCCCCACATCTTATACTCTGCCGCATCCGAGTGCGGATTCTTCAGCCATCTCCGAATCTGCGTATCGGTCTTGGGCTTCTTGCCGCCTGTGATTTTTCGGTGCGTCTCAAAGACCGTGCGCCAGAACGCCATCTCTTCCTCCGTGGGATTATCCGTTTCAAGTCCCGCGCACCATCCATCGGGAAAGCCCTGCAAGCGTCCGCACTCGGTCGGTGTCAGCCGACGTACGGCATAGACGGGCTGATTAACGACCGTCGGGTCTTTATAATCCCGCGCCATAAGCGTCGGACATTTCTCCTTTGCAAAATGAGAGTGGCAGCCCGTGGTCATGGCATAGACGGCATGACGGTCAGCGGTATTGAGCGTAAAGCTCACATTCTCTGCGATGCCGCTTCCCTGCGGTCCGTTCTCTACAGAGCGACCGATCATCGAGCCTTGGATGGAAACAACAGCAACACCACCCTGACAACACGAGGGATTTCCACCGTTCTTATCTACTGTCCGCGCCTTCTCCGTTTCGTAGATGCCGGCGTGCGGATTATCAGAACGCATGGCGTTGGACTGAAACGATGAGATTCCGTATGCCTGTACGTTCTTTAGGACAAGCGGCTGATTGTTGCCGCCCGTGCCATAGTGCCGAAGCACGGTCGGACAGATTTCCAGGGGGCCGTTGTACCGTGCATCGGAGCCGTGTGACTCGAACACGGCAGGAACGGTTTCAGCACGAAGTGTCGGAGATTTCTCCTCCGCATAGCCGATGCTGCGACTCTGTGCGGAATGCTCGGTGCAAAAACCTGCACTTACCCGCCCGCCTGACGTTCCAGTGCCATCCGCAGACTCTCGGGCAGTGCCTTGCCACGCAGCGAAGCACGGCGCAAGATCCCGACGCACGCTTTCGGTGTCAAATAGTATTTGTCCGGCACTCGATCCTCCAAAATCTGCGACAAGGTAGATCCTGCGCCGACGCTGTGGAACTCCCCAGCCCTGCGCGTCCATGAGCCGGTACGCAATGCTCCATCCGTCTCCCATGAGAATGTCTGCGTATGCCCATCCACCCTTTTGAGGCAAAGGCACCTCGGGTACTTCCGGCTCTTTGATGCGGACGATCTCCGTGAGGACGGATTGGAAGTCCCGTCCCCCGGAACTCGAGAACGCGCCCGCAACATTCTCCCAGACGATGAATCTCGGATATTTTCCATCCGTCCCCCTCCTCATTTCCCGTACGATACGAATTGCCTCGAAGAACAGTACGGATTCCGCACCGTAAAGCCCGTCCCTGCGTCCCGCGATGCTGAGATTCGTGCAAGGCGAGCCGAACGTGATAATGTCCACAGGCTCGATCTCATCGCCGTGAATCCGATGGATGTCTCCGAGATGTTTGACGGAGGGAAGCCGCTTCGTAGTGACGCGAATCGGGAACGGCTCTACCTCCGATGCCCACTTCGGTTCTATCCCCGCAAGAATCCCTCCAAGTGTGAAGCCCCCGCTCCCGTCAAACAGACTGCCAAGCGTGAGCGGCACTTGCGTATTCACGCGCTCCCTCGCGCCGTCATACGTTCGAGCATCTTGCCCGTCATCCAGATTGCCCCGTCAATGACAAGCGGCAGGAAGATGCGGTCACGGAATCTGCACCATCCCGTCTCCTTCTCAGCACTCTCGCGAAGTGCCGCCGTGTATGCCGCCGACACCTCACGCGCCGCGGGAAGCCCCTTCTCGTGCAGCCAGAGGACGGTCGCTTCCTTCGCTTCCGTGCGTACAAAGTCCCCCACATGATTCTTCAGTTCGTTTTGAATGTGTTCCAGTTTCATCTTCAACACGCTCCTTCATAATCCGTTACCCCACGCCCAATGGCGCGGGCAAATTCATCCTGCTGCATCCCAAGAAGCTGCGCATCGCCCGCATGGTCGATAAACGCAAGCTCCACAAGTACGGCGACCGCATCGGTGTTGCTCAGAACATACAGCCCGTTGACACCGGGCTTTGCGCCCTTTGTGCCGCGATCCGTAGTCCCGAGTGATGTGACAATCTGATTCTGAATGCAGTTTGCCAGTGTCTCCCCTGCGCCGCTTCCGTAGAAGTGCCAAACCTCCGTTCCGTTCGCACTGCCGTTACAGGCGTTGCAATGGATGGAGAGGAATACATCCGCATCGCTGTGGTTAGAAGCCGTAACGACTTCATGCAAACTGTCGGATTGGAGACTCCCTACAACTTCCACACCTGCGGCAGTAAGATAGCCCGCCGCAAGGTCAGCGACATTCTTTGCCACATCGCATTCTCGTAGTCCATACCCGCACGCGCCGGGGTCGGGATTGCCATCCGGTGCATGACCCGGATTCAAAAACACACGCATTATGCTTCCTCCTTTAGCACATCCGCATACGGAATGCGCTCACCATCACGTTCCAAAAACACATCTTCGGCATTCCTTTCTCTGCTCTGGATGTACCGTTCGACCGCCACATCCACGAATTTCGGCTCAAGCTCCACGCCGTAGCAGATACGGTTCAACTGCTCACAGGCAATCAGCGTCGAAGCCGAGCCGAGGAAGCCGTCGAGTACGATGCCGTTCGTCTGCGTACACTGCTTGATGAGATATGCGATAAGCGGCACGGGCTTCGAGGACGGATGTCCGCATCCGTCCTTCTTCGAGTCCTTGATACGGTCAAATGCAAAGACAGTGGTCTGCTTCTGATCGCCGTACCACCTGTGCCGTCCGTCCTTCCTCCATCCCCAGATAATCGGCTCGTGGATGTACTTCCAATCCGTCCGTGTGAGGACGAGGCGGTCTTTCTTCCACACTAGACCTGCGCCAACTTTAAAGCCCGCATCTTCATAGGCGTCATGAAAGATGCGGGCTTTTGCTGTTGCGTAGAATACATAGATGGAAGCGTCCGTCGCCATTGCCGAGTGGAAGGCGGTAAAGGCGGATTTAAGTAACTCGTAGGCATCCTTGTCATTCAGATCGTCATTCTTGATTTTCCCCGACGTGCTTTCCAGTGCCACAAAATACGGCGGGTCCGTGCAGACAAGATTGACCTTCTCGCCGCCAAGCAAACGCTCGTATGTCTCCGGTAGAGTGGAATCTCCGCAGATGACACGGTGCTTGCCAAGATGCCAGACATCGCCTGACTGGGCGACACACGGCTTTTCCAGTTCTGCCTCCACATCAAAGTCATCTTCCTGCGCTTCACCATCATCCAGTGAGAGCAGGTCGGTAATCTCCGCTTCGTCAAAGCCCGTGAGTGAGATGTCAAAGTCCATACCCTGCAAGGCTTCCATCTCGACGCGCAGCATATCTTCATCCCATCCTGCGTCAAGCGCGAAACGGTTGTCCGCAAGGATGTATGCCTTCTTCTGTGCCTCCGTCAGATGATCGACAAATACGCACGGAACGCTCTCCATCCCCTCTGCCCGCGCAGCCATAACGCGCCCGTGTCCTGCGAGGATTCCATAGTCCTTGTCGATAATGACGGGACTGACGAATCCGAACTCCCGCAGACTGCCGCGCAGCTTGTTGATCTGCTCGGGCGAATGTGTTCGTGCGTTATTGGCATACGGAACGAGTTTACTGATCGGAACGAGCTTCATCTCCGATGTTGTTTTGTTCAAATGACTTCCCTCCTTACTTTCTCGAACGCAGCAGCCGCTCCATCCGATCCTCCTGCGGCGAACCGCTAAACGTGGTGGTGCAGTTCTGCTTTACGATGTCAAATATCTCATACCAGAGCAAATTGGACTGCTTCTGGAATGCCTGTCCCATCTGGACGAAGGGGCTTGCTATTGCCCCTCCGGTGGTCGGATGCTTGCCGATGAGCCCGTATTGACTCATTGCCTCCTCGCATTGGATGAAACGGGCAAATGCCTGCGCGTAGCTTTCAATGAGCCGTGGATTCACAAGCCGCTCACAGCCGCGCTCCTTGAGCCATAGCCATGTCTCGCGGAAAATCTCATCCGCGCCGAGCGGCTTTCCGTTCCGCTGTCGCGCAGACAGGAATTCGCTCGGGGTTGGCATCTCCTCGCCGTAGAGGTCGGCGGCATCCACAAGGTCTGCACCGTCCAGTTCCGTCATCGGGAACTCCATGATGTGCGCCGTGCGCCCGCCCGCAATCTTGTCTGCCAGTGGTTCAGGCTTATCTCCCGCCCGGATGCGCCGTCCTCCGCGATTTGTTCCGTCACGCGCCATCTTCTCGCCCCCTTTCCAAAACTATAGACACGAACTTTTTTGGTATTCTGCTGCCTTGATTTATTGCCAAATTCGTGTATAATACAAAGTAACAGGACTCCCCGCACCTCTCAACGATGTGTCCCAGGGGAGACATTTTTTTATAAAAACGGATGATGTATCATGACAGAAACAAAACGTCCTACGACCATTGCTGAACAAATTGCAATTCTAAAAGATCATGGCTGTATCATTTCCGATTCCACTTTTGCAGAGGAAATTTTATCAACCATCAACTATTACCGCCTGTCTGCTTATTTCCTCCCCTTTAGAAATGAGGACAGAAGTTTTCTTTCGGACACAACTTTTGAAAAAATTTATCGTATTTACGAGTTTGATCGGGAGTTGCGGTCGCTCCTTTTCAGTGCGATAGAGTCCATTGAAATCGCTTTGCGGGCACGTCTTTCATATCTGCACGGGCTACGTTACGGCGCCCTTGGATACCTCGACTCTGCAAATTTTAACGCGCGACATAACACGGATCGATTTTTAGAAAATATACAAAGAGAGATTACCAGTAATCGGAACGTCCCTTTTGTACAGCATCATCAACAGAAATATCACGGTTATTTTCCAGTATGGGTAATTACCGAGTTATTCACATTCGGTATGCTGTCATATTTTTATAGCGACTTACTCACACAAGATCAAAAAGCCATAGCGCGGCAATATAACACAAGCCATACGGTCTTAAAAAGCTGGCTGCGCTGTTGTACAGATGCGCGAAATATCTGTGCGCATTATGGTCGTTTGTACTATCGTGTGTTTTCTGCAGCTCCTGCCGGATTTAACTTCTCTGCCGGCGTTCGTTGGCGCATGTGGGCTGTTATGCTTGTCATAAAAGCACTCTATCCTTCCCCTCAAAAATGGAGTGAAGAATTTGTCCCGCGTGCAGAAAAACTCTTTCAAAAATATGCAGATGATATTGATTTATACCACTTGGGCTTTCCTCGTGACTGGAAAGCACATCTGTAAAACGAGCCATCAAGTTTGTGTGGGGTTCCGCTCCGACTTGATGGCTCGTTTTCTATGCACATTCTTTAATACCCCGTTTGAACTGACGTTTTTGTGCGTACGCCCCCTCCCCGGTCCAGTAACGGCGTGGTTTTAGAGATTTAACCGCCCCCTAGGGGGTATCCATCGCCTCTGCCGCGCTGATGAATCCGCTCATGACAGGATACGCAGAGCGACATCAAATTGCTCTCGTCATGTGTGCCACCGTCGGCGAGAGGCCTGATGTGATGCACAAGCATCGCGAGGATATATCTCCCCTGCTCTTTGCATTTCTCGCAGAGTGGATGCCCTGCCAAATATCGGTCACGAATCCTGCGCCATACGCTACCATATCTGGCGTGCTGATTGTACCCACGCGTGAAGTGGTCATAGTGTCGCTGCATGACTTTCTCGTGTGCCTCGCAGTAGCAGCTTTTTCGGTCTGTAAGGTTCGGACAGCCCGTCATGCGGCAGGGACGCTTCGGCTTTCTTGGCATTGCGTTTCTCCATTTCGACATGAAAAAACCTCCGTAGGGATTGCTCCCATTGGAGGTCGAGCCTTTAAGCATACTTTTCATAACACCATTTTACCATGTCAACACTGGAACTCAAGAGAATTATAGTGAAGTCTTTTTGCGTGATTTCAAAACGGGATGGATTTCATCTCTCTACAAGAATCTTATCCACGGCTGCGAGGGCTTTGGAATGGAGAATATGCACCCAACGAGACGTGTAGTGCATCTCGCCCGCAATCTCATCCCACGACATGAAGCTGAGATACCGAAGTTCCAACAGCATGAGGGCATTGGTGTCCTGTACCTTGCTGATGGTCGCCATAACCTCACGCTTCAAATCCACCAAATGATCGATATCATCGTTGATCTCATTCTCCAAGTCAACAATCTTGTCGATGGTATCCGCCAAGCGATGGACATTCCTCGTGCCGCTGACAGGCTCCGTTCCCATTGTGGATGTGGCTCTGGTGGCAAGATCACGCAAGGAGTCCACTTGACGGAGTTTGCTGTTGACCCGTTGATCAATACGATATGCCTGACTGAGATATTCCTTTGCTGTCACACAAATTCCCCCTCTAACTGTTGGAGAAGCCACTCTCCGTTTATACTCGTCAACTGACCAAACCATGCCGAACGGAAGAACCGCTCCGTGTCGCTGCGCATCGTTATCGCCTCGACATTCTCTGCCGCTTTGCCGAGTGCCGTCCGCGCCCACCGATAGTCTTTCGCCGCCTGTTCGACGATGGCGTTTGCCAGAATCTCATAGTTCATGATGATACCTCCGCTTTGACGGCTTCAATCAGTGCCGCCTGTGTCTTGTCCTTCCGTTTCAAGGCACGGAGGATTCTCTCGTCAATCGTGCCCTCAGCGATGATGTGCTGCACCACCACAGTGTTTGAGTTCTGTCCCTGCCGATAAAGCCGCGCCACGGTCTGTTGGTAGAGTTCCAAGCTCCATGTGATACCGAACCACACGAGGGTCGAACCGCCGCTCTGAAGGTTAAGACCATGTCCTGCACTTGCAGGATGGATCAGGGCAACGGGGATTTCTCCGCGATTCCAACGGGCGATTGCGTCATCCGTATCCAGTCGGACACATGGCACGCGCTCCTCAATGCGCTCTGCGTCATGCCGAAACCAGTACGCAACGAGGAGCGGTTTGCCGTTCATGCTCTCGATGATGTCCTCCAAGGCGTCGAGCTTGTGGTCATGTATATGCAATGTAGTTCCATCGTCCGTATAGACTGCACCGTTTGCCATCTGTGCGAGCTTGCCCGACAGGACACCTGCATTTGCCGCTGTCACCTCATCGCCTTTTAGTTGGAGGACAAGTTGCTCGCACATCTCGGCATACATCTTTCGCTCAGAATCACTCATCGTCACCGAGTATTCGCTCTCGATCAGCGCGGGCATCCTCAGATGATCGGCGGCTTTCATGGAGATGGTGATGTCGGAGATTTTCTCGTAGATCCGCTCCTCGGCTCCGGGCAAGGGAACGTAGGAGAACACCACCTGTCCGTTGCGCTTGTCCGGCTTGAAGTAATCCTGCCGATACTTCGTAATGAACCGCCCCAGACGCACGCCCATGTCCAGTACCTTGAACTCCGCGAAGAGATCCATCAATCCGTTGCCGGATGGCGTTCCCGTAAGTCCGATGACTCTCTTTGCCAGAGGGCGAACTTTCATGAGTGCCTTGAATCGCTTGCTGCTCCAATTCTTGAACGAGGAGAGTTCGTCAATCACGATGGCATCGTAGGTGAAGTCGGTTTTCTCCACGAGCCACGGAACATTCTCGCGGTTGATGATGTAGAGGGAGGCTTGCTTACGAAGAGCCGCCCAACGCTCTTTCTCTGTCCCAACCACTACGGAATGGCGGATATGATTCAGATGCTCCCACTTGCCGATCTCCTGCGGCCACGTGTTTCGTGCCACACGGAGCGGCGCGATAACGAGAATGCGGGAAATCTCGAAGCAATCAAAAAGCAAGTTATTGAGGGCTGTGAGGGTAATCACAGTTTTCCCAAGTCCCATATCCAGGAGTACGGCGGCAGTCGGATGACTCTCGATAAAGTCGATGGCGTACTGCTGATAATCATGCGGTATGAACTTCACGGGGCATCACCTCCGATCTGTAAAATCAACTTTTCCATTACCGAAACACTTCCTGCAGCACATCCACATGATAGGTATTCACCATGCCATATTTGGCATCGTACTCCTTGCCGATGTGGTAACCCTGCTTTCTGGACATTGCCGAGGCTTTGCGTCCGAGTCTTGCAGCGACATCCCGACCAACGCCACGAACTCCCGTGAGGTTTGCATAGCCGATGATGGTGTAGTGGTGCTCATCGATGGTCATCTGCTTGGACTCGACCTCAAGAAGCCGCTCGTCCACCTTGTCGATACGAGCATTTGCCGCCTTGATTGCCTTCGCCTGTTCCACCATTCGCTGTGCACTGTATAGCAGAAATTCCTCGGGCGTCATGTTCCTCATAGGGTTGAAGTAGCTTTCTTCCAGCTCATCGAAAACATCCCATGCCCGCTCGGTTCCCAGCATCTTGCTGTGGCGCGCCGCGCCTTGTTTCGTCCAAAGAATCAGAGACGGTGCGCGACTCCCGACAACTGACTCGATATTTTCGAGTGAGTCCTTGAAAGCCTTGAGATCAGCACCTTCAAGTTTGAAGTAATGCTTCCCCTCAACGAATCGCTCCCTGTTGTTCTTAAAATTCTGCTGGATATGAATTGCCCTGCATCCATACGCCTCGGCAAGCTGATCCGTGGTCATGACACGGATGCTGTTGTGTTCCAATACCGTAAGTTCATTCATGGTCGATTTCCTCCAATACGCTGTCAATCTGCTCGATGCCGTCAATCACATACACCTTGAATCCAAGCCGTCGGAGTAGCCTATGACGGGCGAGCTGCAAGGCTCTCGGCTTCTTCCCCGGTGCTTTCAGTTCCACAAATCCCATCCTGCAATGCGGCAGAAGTACCAGTCGGTCAGGCATTCCATCAAATCCCGGTGAGGTAAACTTGGGTGCGATGCCGCCCATCGCTCTGGTTCTTGCTGCAAGTTCCTTCTCAATGTCTTTTTCTCTCATCGTTTTCCCCCGTGACGACAGTGACTAAAAATCCTATACGCGCGAATATGTGTGCGTTTTCCCCTTATGGGTATATATTTACTGTTTTTCTCTTATATAGAATTTACTGTCTTGTCCGTCACAAATCGTCATAACTGCCATGAAACACGGCAATGGAAGTGTGACAACTTTTACCTCCGTTGTCACACGAACCACCTTGTCACACCGTCTTGTCACATCTTTTTATAAAGGCGCTGAAGACCGTATATCGGAATGCGCCGCCTCGTTTCAGGACGCGACCAGTCGGGAAGCCTTGCCATAATCGCAGATATGGCATAACTGTCCGCAGGTTTGATGTCCTCCTTCGCTTTGCCGAAGCATTCGCACCATATCTCGATGTTGGAAACGGTCTCTCGGCGCATCGTTCCTTTGGCATTCAGGAGACCGTCCGGGTCTTGCACATAATCCCTTCTCTGATGCACGTCCATCGTGTCCCATGTTTCCGGCAGAAGCATATCGAGATAACGTGCGACAAGCCCTTCGCGGTCATCCTGCTCCATCGCCTCGGACTGTTCCTTTCTGGCATAGTCCTCCAAGGTGTGGTCGAGAAACAGTTCCTCTCCGGCATTGGAAAGAACGATGACCTCCGCCCAGATTTGATCCACCGTCTCTTGGCCAAGATCCCAAGGCTTCATTCTGCCGTCACCCGTAACCTTGACGTTCCAGAACCTGCGGTTTCCCGTAATGTCGCGAAGATACCCGTTCTCGCTGTTGGTCGTGCCGAAAAAGATGCACTGTCTCGGATGAGGTGTGACCCGTCTGCCGAAAGAGGCGCGGTACTTATCATCCTGCCTCGATACAAACGCCTTCACCTTCTCAAGCTCTGCTTTACGCATACCTGCCATCTCACCGATCTCGTGAATCCAGTAGCCCTGCAGCTTCTCCGCTGCCGTCTTGTCGTTCATGTCGGAAAGCGTCAAGCTGTCGGCGAACCACTCCATGCCGAGTTTGGCGATCAGCGTGGATTTCCCGATGCCCTGATTTCCGTTGAGCACTGTGATGTAGTCGAATTTGATGCCGGGATGATAGATACGCATATATGCCGCGCAAAGTGCCTTTCTGGTCACAGCGCGGACGTAGGCGTTGTCCTGCGCCCCCAGATAATCAATCAGGACGGTGTCCACTCTCGGCATCTCGTCCCACACCGGCAGACCGTCGAAATACTCCTTGATCGGATGGTAGGAGCGGTCATCTGCGGCCTTGGTCACGGCAATGTCATAATTTCTCTGTGAAAAGGATCCGTAGCTTGCGTCAATATAGCAGATGAGCTGTGCATCGTCCGCATCCCGCCAGAACCGCGCAGGATGTTTCCACGGAACCGCGCCGCGAATCTCCATGCCGTCCGCCAGCTGGTTGAACACGATGTTCTTCATGTACGGATCGTTCTCCATGATGAGCCGGATATTGTGGAGGTTGTTTTCCAGTACACCGTTCTTATTGCGCTGCAGACGTTTCTTCCACTCGTCATCGACAGATTCCGCAAAGTCTTTTTCTGCCTCACTCAGTCGCTCGTTTGCCGCCACGATCTTGACCTCATCCTGCCGCATGGCAAAATCGCACATGGCGCGGAAGGATGCCTTATCATCCAGATCACCGAACTTGTGGACGCGGACGATATCGAAGGCATTACAGAGTTTCAGATATGCCGGGTCTTTCGCATGGTGGGAATAGACAAACTTTTCATCCTTGATCTCCACGCCCGCAATGCTGCTGGAAGCGATGAGATGCCAGCGGCTTTCGCTCTCGGTCGGCTCGTATACGCCGGCAAGAAAGGTTTCAAGAGCACGGGTGACAGGAAAGAATACCCGGTTGAAGATTCCGACTGTGCCTTCTTTTTCAAGAGGATCCTGCACCTTCTGCTGCGTGACCTGATTCGCCTTGCTCTCACGAGAGGATGTGGGAAGCCTCGTCGGATCCGTCCATTCCGGGTGCGCCGACAGGATCGCATCCGGGTCGAGCCATTCCTTTTCCACTTCCTTGAATACGAATACACCGTTCTGCGGAGAGGACGGCCAATACATCAGCTGATTCGGCTGATAGGAGCATTCATCGAAAAAGTCAATGCCCAGCATCTGCGCCAGATACCTGGATACTGCCACGAACTCCTCCGAGGTGACATCCCGCAGCAGCGGGAATACCAGTCTTACGCGAGGATTTGCCTCCGTACTGGAATGCGTGGTGTAAAGGCATGAAGTGTACGACGCATTCGTTTCATAGTCATCGAGGAACGCTTTGTCAATACGGTCGCCGTCCAGAGCGATCATCGAGCGCAGTTCCACGGCATCAACCTTGCGACGACCGCCTTTCAGCGCACCGCCGACAAATCCGCCGTGGTCTTTTGCCGCATCTCTCTGTGCCTTTGACATCTTTGCGTATTCTTCCGCAGATTCCGCTGTACGGATGGTGACCTTGAGCCGCTCCTTCAAATCCTCGTACCGAATGGTTTTATTCACCCAATTCTTTGCCTGACGGCTGTTTCCGTAGGCAATCGCCAAGTCTCTCATCTGTACCTCCCCGGCCTCTCGCCGTGTTCGAAACGTGCCTGTCTCGCGATTTTCCTAGCTTCGTAAACTCGCCTGCTCACAAAGTCCTTATAGCTGTATCTCCCGTATTCGTTTGTTTCCATCGGGATATACTCGGAGTTCTCACTGAATGTCGTCAGAAAACTTCGGTCACGCCTGTCATTATAGGCAAAGAGGCACGGCTCCAGTGTTGCTGGATGGAGACCGATTGTTACTGGGTTATCGTAGCAGCCGGCACCGCCATCATCGCTTTCTTGGCAGAAGATATAAAGATCATCATCCATCGGATCACCAAAGGCGATGATACCCGCCCACTCATCCGTGTACTGACCGTTTGATATTTTCCAGATAGCCTTTTCCCCTTCATCAGAGCCTTTGACACTGTTTCTCTTCACCTCGAAGTAGCAGTGAAAATCGGGGAGATAAAAGTCTGGAAGATACCATGAGTCATCGCTGAGGATGATGCCCTCCGGCTCGTATTCCCAACGGACACCGCAGGCATCAAAGAACACTGCCCACCGCGCCTCCAAGCGTGAGCGGAAAAGATAACCCTTGTATTCTGTCTCTATTACCTTCATGGCGAAACCTCCTCGCACTTCGTGGTGAAATAGCGGATGTTCTTCCGCAGTCTTCCGGCATGAGCAATCTCCGCTGCCATGCCCTCGGTGATTTGCTCGCCGAACACCCAGACCTCGCCGCACAGCCTCATAAGCTCGAAGTTCATGTCCATTGCTTTCTCGCGTTCATCTGCCTCCGACAGAAACTGCGGAAAGTACAGGTGCGGCGCGAGTGGTATCCGCCCCCTGCCCACAGCAAACTTGCAGTACTGCCGCGCCCGCATGACGTTGACGCGCGGATTGTCCCGATAGGGAGAGCAGATATAAACAAATCTGCCCTCCCTGCTTACCTTTGTGAGAGCGGCGTGCGCCGTAGGATCGGCATAGCCCTCGTGGTTTCTGCGCTCAATCATTTCTCGCACCTCATCTTCCTGCTGCATTCCGTGCAGCAGATCGCCGTGCCGAAGAGGTCGAACTCCGCATCGCCGAAGAACTCGTTGAGGTCAACGGGCACTTCCGCTCCGCAGCGCGGACAGTGACAGAAGACATTCTCATCGTTGATTTCCACCGTGACCTCCAGAGCATCATTGATGTTTTCCTTAACATAGAACATAAGATTTCCTCCCTTTGAAAACTGATTAGTTCCTCTCATCAGTAAGAGGACGAACAGGGAGGTTTTGGTCACCAAAAATCCTCCCAATTTTCTGGGAGGATGGAAATTAGTCTTTCTGATAGAATGCGCATTCAAAACCGTCGGCGCGGAGCAGAAGCCCCTCTGCCCAAGGCGGGGTTCTCGCCATCTGCTCACAAACGGCAGATAGTGAGGTGCGTTCATCGCATTCGATAATGATTTCATCATGGACGTGCGCGACAATGTCCATCGTTCGCAGCGTCTGCATGGCATAACAGAGAATGTCACGGCTGATTGCCTGCGTGATGTTTTCCACGAGCTTCGGGCCGTAGGATTCGATCCGCGCCCACTTTTTCGATAGGTCGAGTCCCATATAGGTGATGGATTCGCCGCCAAACCGATTCTCCCCGATGCGCGGCTTCACATAGGCGAGCCTGCGACTGCTCGGAAGCTCGATGAACATCATGCTGCCCCGATAGATGAACCGGATGCCGTGTGTGACCTTTGTGCTGCGCTCCTTGATACAGTCCTTCGCGGCGCGATCCACCGCCCACCAGAAGTCCACGATGTTCGGATTTGCCGCACGCCATGCATCCACGAGCGGTTTCAGCTCCTCTTCCTTCATCCCGGACTCCAATGCACCGAATGCTTTCAGCGCACCAACGGAGCCGCCGTATCCACTCGACAATTCTGCTAATTTACCGTACTGCCTGAGATGCCCGTTCTCTCCATGCTTGACCACATTGCAATGGAACATCCTGCCCGCTGTAGCGCAGTAGATGTCGCCGTTCCCCTCAAATACGTCCATACGCCATCGCTCCTTGGCAAGCCATGACAGTACCCGTGCTTCAATGGCAGAGAAGTCCGCAACGATGAATTTTCTGCCCTCCTTGGGGATAAAGGCTGTGCGAATCAGCTGAGACAAGATGTCTGGGACAGACTCATAGAGCATTTCCAGTGCTTCATAATTCCCCTGCCGTACGAGGCTGCGGGCGTATTCGAGGTCGGCGAGATGATTCTGAGGAAGATTTTGTAATTGAATGTGGCGTCCCGAAAACCGCCCGGTACGGTTCGCACCATAGAACTGGAACATCCCCCGTGCACGGCTATCCGCACAAACGGTATTCTGCATTGCCTGATATTTCTTCACCGAGGACTTTGCAAGCTGCTGCCGAAGCATCAACACATCGGAGATAGGAGACTGGACAGTTGTGAGCAAAGCCGTCACAGACTTCTTATCGAGCGACTCGGTTTCAACTCCCTGCTCCTTGAGCCATGCCTTCATCTGCGTGACACTGTTCGGGTTCTCAAGGCTGGTCAAAGTTTTCAGCCTGTCCGTCAGTTTTTCTTTGGTGTGCGCGTCAATCTTGACGGCGTTCTCCACCAAGGACATATCCAGACGTATCCCGCGGTCATTGATCTCCTGGTCGAGTACATACTCCTCCCACACCGACTGCGGAACAGGATATTTGAAGAGACGCTGCTGAATCGCCATCTCCACTTCGACATCGCGCCGGTTATACGACTTGAAGAGTTCCCACTTCTCTCCTGTAGGCTCATGGAACGGAGGCGTTGAAAAATAACGGATGAGTGTCTTGCCCTCCGTCATTTTCTGTTCTTCCAGTCCAAGCACCCGTCCGACGGCGGCAAGTGAGAGCGGCAGTCCCATGTAGGCAGACCAGACCATTGTGCATCGCCAGCTACGAGGATTCAGGAAGTGAGCGCACTCCGTAGAGAGCGGATGATTGTCACGGAACGGATCGAGGTCTATCCCCAAGTCCGACAAGTAACGCGACAGACACACACGCTCAAAGTTGGCATTAAACGCCCACTTGATGACGCTCTCATCGATCAGTGCGTCCAAAATTTCCTGCGGAATCTGCTCTCCATTGGCGAGGTCAATGGCCTGCGTCTCGCCTCCATCCACGGCATAGGCAAAGAGCAGGATCGCAAAATTCTCTGCCTCTGCGTAACGGTAAACTCCACTCTTGCTGATATCTACGCTGCTCCGAGTTTCAAGATCGATAGAAATGGACTTCATGTCACTTCTCCTTCCGTGACAAAGGCAGCGAGGAAGAATCTCCGCTGCCCGTGACACCTAGTGCTTATTTAGCTGAGAAAATCCTCATCTTCATCGGCGAAATCATCCTCGGCACGTGTCTTGCCGCCGAGCGGTTCCCCGTCGGAAATCTTCTGCAGGTTGTTCAGCCCACAGGCAATTCCGCGATTGCCGTTGCTGTTGAACGCATAGAAGTTGATGCTTGCGCGTCCGTACACACCGGAGTAGACCTCCGAGTTCTCAATGATCGGATTGCGGGCGGTGTCCACGATGCCGGGCGCAGTCGCAGAGTTGGCGTTGATGAAGTAGCTGTCCTTGTATGCCTCATCGTCCGGGCGTTCCGCATCGCCATCACGGAGCGGCGTCTTGATCGCCGTGAGCGCGGGGACGGATTTGCTGTTTCCCTTGAGTTTGCTCTGCCCTTCCTCGTATGCCGCCTGAATGGCATTCTTGACCGCTGTCACCGTTTTGGTGTCACTCTTCGGAATGATAAGCGACACACTGTACTTCGGCGCACTGCCGTTGATGGACTTTGCCTGCCAGACGTTCGCGTAGCTCCAACGTGTCTTGACACCCGTGATCACTTTTGTCGGATTCATAATTTTTGCCATGATGTGTTTTCCTCAACTTTCCTTAAAATCTTCTGCTGCGGTATTCATCACAGGCCGCTTGTCGCTCATCGGAGCGAGGGTTGGTTTTCCCTGCGGCTTGATAACGAAACCGCCGAGCAGTTCCTCAAACTTATTTTTTCCGAGCAGACCGGTCATCGCCGTAATCCCGAGCAGTTTTTGCTCATACGGCTCAAAGCCTGCTTCTTTGACGGTTTTGGCGACTGCCGCCT
Source organism: uncultured Selenomonas sp. (assembly GCA_963555475.1). Lineage (GTDB taxonomy): Bacteria > Bacillota > Negativicutes > Selenomonadales > Selenomonadaceae > Centipeda. The sequence goes on along the minus strand of CAUVVR010000023.1, from coordinate 11,017 downwards.
CATCGGTGTACTTCCGATTCGAGCGACCTTCCACCAGTTTCCAGTCCGTCCACCGTTTTCCTTGGATCGCCCGCTGCAAGGCGTACTCCTTGATGTCACCGACCCATGCCGCGAGTGTGTCGGCTTTTGCAAGCACCGCTTCTACTTCCGAATCTTCCAGTGTCGGTGGCATCTCAAAGTCATACCGAGCCAGTTCCAGATTGTACTCTGCCCGCTTGCGGCACGTTGCCTTAATCCTGCAAAACTGGCAGTGCGCTCCAGCGCAAAACTCACCTTCTCCTGCGTGTGCCAACTTCGCGGCAGGAACGAGCGTATCTGCCGCCCATGCCAGAAGGTCGGCTTTCGAGATGCTGAACTCCGAGATGTTGGCGAGACGAGGCTGAAAGATCACCATCCGCACCTCTTCGATGTCATAGAGACCGTCGAACATCTGGATGCACCCGAGCGCGTAACACATCATCTGCGGATTGCGCTCAGCACTGACCTCAATGCCCTTTCCGTGCTTGTAGTCCACGATGCAGACGGTCTTGCCGGAGATGATGAGCGTGTCGGCTGTGCCGAAGCCATCCGGTACAAACGCAGAGAAATCGACGCGCTGCTCCACCGACACCATCGTATCCTTCGACTCCTCGCGGAACTGCGCCACAATCCCCATAACGAACTGGGCATAGAATTCGGCACACTCTTCCATCTCGCTGTCATAGGAGGACAGCTTCTTAGTCGGATCGCGTACCCGCTCCCCCAGAGCCTTGCAAAGTTTGTACTCACAGAGCGTATGTGCGTCCGTACCTTGTGCGGCATACTCGCTCGGCGTGTCGGATTTCTCCGCATTGAGCCGTGCCGACGGCGGACAGGCAATCCATCGTGCGGCAAAGGATGCGGAGAGAACGGCATGCTTACGTGCCAATGCGCTCAGCCTCCTTCAAGAGTGCCGCATACTGCTCCGGTGCGATGTCGCTGAGTTTATCCGCGCCGAACTTGGCAATCAGGGACTTGACTGCGGCACTGTGTCCTTCGACAGAGAGTTTCGCGAGTACGGCGCGTACCTCCTCAAGGGTCGGTGCTTCTGTCTTCTCCGTTGGCAACGGTTCCTCTCCTTCGGAACTCTGCACGAATTCCTCCAAGACATTAACCAGTCGGTGAAGAGCGCCGATAAGCTCGACTATTGCTTCATTTTCCTCCCGCATGGAGATCACTTCCTTTCGATTGACTGCGGGTATTTTCACCTTCCTATAAAGAAGAGGACACCGCCGTATGTTTTGGTCACCGATTTTTACATAAAATCTTTGAGCTGTGCCTGAAGCCCTGGCATGAACTTATTCATGCGCTTACGAATGCTTTCCTTAGATTTGAAGCCGACAGCGGTGGCAATGGCACGCTCCGACTCTCCCGCCGCTCTGCGGACGAGAATTTCATGGTCGATGGGATCGAGTTCACCGAGAGCCTCGTACAATTTGCGATTGCGCTCTCTGCAACTGACGGTCTCGGTGACATCCTCGTGAACGGGAAGCGCGGGATCGTTGAGTTCCACCGCACGCTCCAAGGAGATTGTCCGATACACGGGATGTGAGCATCCATCACAGCTGCGGTTGGCGCAGCAGGGTTTTCCTTCATAGATACAGTGCTGCCCACGCTTTTCCCGCTTGTCCTCCCGCCAGATCGGTCGCATGACAGCAGAGTATTGCTCGGCATCGACAGGTGCATAAATTGCCCGCTCCGACGCCTTGAGGAACTTTTCTCCGGCAGCCTTTCGCCGGACGAGTTCGTCCATGCCCGTATCCCGAAATCTTCCATTTTCGTGGATCTGAATCGGGGCGGGGACATACACGCCCAGCTTCTTACTGAGCTGAAAAAGATGTCCCTGCTGTCGGAGTGCCTTGACCTCCTGCGCGGAGTAGTCTTTAATGATGCCGTTGAGCTGGATTTTCATAGTTTTGCGTTCCTTTCGTTCTTGCCGAACGGCGGGATGCAAAACTACGCACGGGCTTCTATCTGAAAATGGGCATAAAGAAGCACGGTGGGAGCATAGAGATACTGACAAGCTCATTACCTGTCAGCATCCCTATTCGCATCCCGCCGTCCTATGGCCATCTTGGACAACAGATTGACTTACCTAGGGAAACCGAATGTGATTCTTCCTACCACCACCTTAAAAATCTTTCTCTACATAGAAGCGGACACATACATCCGATTTGGTCACCGCTTTTTGATTAGAATTTTTCCTTATAAAAAGAGAAAAACCGTGCTATAATTGATACATGCACAATCATCAAAAAATAAAGCCCCAGAGATTCAATCTCTGAGGCTCATCCTATATACAATAGTGTTGCTGTAAACAGTGAACAGCACTCAATAGCGTCAACTGCGTTAATAGTGTCAATACTTGCAAATGAGGTGTTTTCATGCTGGAAAACAAAGAATACGCATTATGCGGCGGTACCTTCTTCACCCTTCTTCTTCAGGCAAGAAAACAGAGAACCGCCGCCAGGAAAAATGCGGTTGGCGAAAAGGACGGTCTGAATGACAGCGAGGTTCTTGAAGGTCTCATCCGTGTGGCTTTCCCCGACTATATTTCTCCTGCGGGACGTTCGATCCGAACTCACACTTCATCATATAAAGCGTGCAGGCTCTCTGCCAATGAATATCTTCCATTCGATAAAGAGGAGCTCATCCACACCTTTGACCATGAGATAAAAGAGACTTTTTCCTCCCCGCTTCAGCGCATGTGCCAATTTTCATCGTCCTTCATCGATGAGAAAAACATGGGGAGCTGGCTCATTCGCGCCATTCTCGATACGATCAGCCGAGATCCCAGTATCACAGATGAAATATTCTACGTTGACCAAAACGGTCATCCAATGGATAAAAAGCATCTGCTCACGGCGCAGAACATCGAACTGCAGCCGTTTCTTCTTGGTGTTTGGCATTTTATTTTATCGAACCGAGCAGATAACACCGTTGGTGCAACTACGATTGATTCATGGCATGATAGACCTGCTGTAAAGAGAGCAAGGCGCAAGTTTAATTCAGAGGTTGGAAAGAACTGGAGCAATAGTGTTTCTGTCCATATAATTCAGGTCGACGAACCTGTATCAGGAGAGCATAAAGATTTCATCAGATCACATAAGATTCTTGTCGATAAGAGGTCTAGCGATTTTGATCTGGATTGGGCGGCCCGGGGGAAAATGCGTTCTCCCCAAGACGAATACCGCACATATCTTAAAAATACTCGTGAAAAATACAATAAATTGAAGACGCTTCTTTATAACGATGCGCCCGTGGAGTTTTATAATTTTTACATCTGCAACAACATCGAGCAAAGAATCTATATTAAAAAGAACAGTTACCGCAGGAAAATTATAGAAAACAGCACAGCACAGTTACTGCACGAGTGTTCAAATTTTATTTTGATTTCCGGTACAGGTGGTCTCGGAAAATCGATGATGATGCGCCACCTTCTTTTGGATTCCATAGAGCGTTTTGATGAATTTGGGAAAATTCCTGTCTTTATTCCTTTGAAGGACTATGGTGATTCCTATGACAGCTTATTGAATTACATTTTTGAAAAATTTGAGGGTCTCGGTGGATCTAAAAAACTAAACGACCTCTCAAAACTACTCTCACATGGATCGTGCTTGCTACTGTTTGATGGCTTAGATGAAATAAAATCAGACTGTAGGAAGAAGTTCGAACATGACCTTGAATTTTTTGCCGACAAGTACACCGATAACATGTTCATCATATCCTCTCGCCCAGCCGGAGCATTTATATCCCTTCATAGATTTACCGTACTCAACCTCTGCCCATTTACTAAAGAACAGGCACTTTCACTGATTGACAAGTTGGATTTTAGACCGGACGAGCCGGCAATCAAGGCGAATTTCCGAAATGAATTAGATAACTCCCTATTTCGTACACATATGGAGTTCACCGAAAATCCACTCCTTCTCACCATCATGCTTATGACGTATGAGCAATTTGCAGAAATTCCATCAAAAATGCATATTTTTTACAGGGAAGCATACATCACATTATCCCAAAAGCACGATGCAAGCAAAGGAGCATACAAACGAGTCTTAAAGACAGGATTGACTGCAGATCGGTTTGCAGATTATTTTGCTGAGTTCTGTGCACGAAGCTATCGTGATGAGAAGTTTGAATTTACGGATCTTCTGTTTGATCAGTATTTTAACAGTCTGCACGAACGCACAAAAGAACTGCATAGGGTGACGGAATCGGATTTCAGAGATGACCTCGTTGAAAATATGTGCCTTATGTTTTACGAGAACGGAAAGTATCATTTTACCCATCGCTCTTTCCAAGAGTATTTCTGTGCCTTGTACTTTTCAAAACAAAAGGATAAGACGTTGAAAGCAATTGGGGATTTTTTTGAAAACAAGAATCGCCGTCACTATTCAGATCAGACGTTCAATATGCTGTATGACATGATCCCGGAGAAAATTGAAGAGTATATATTCTCTCCATTTTTACAATCACTCTTCGAGATGTGTGATACCAAGGACGGTTATTGGACTTTTCTTGAGGAACTGTATCCTATACTGTACTATGAGAACGGAGAGACAAATACGTGGAGCGACAACGAACCAACTTCGTTTATTTACAACGCTATTATTCGAATCCAAGATATAGCTGCGACTTTGGACTTTGATGAACTTCCACATGACGATAAATATCTTACCGCTAAGTGGGGCTATCTTGATTCAGATTATGAATCTCCTGATTACGAACCTCATTCACTGATAATCTTGGACGAAGCACCTTGGGACTATGTGCAGGAGTTTGGAGAGCCTGAGATCGTCGGAAAAACTTATGAAATTGATATCGAGACCATCCTAAGAAATCCAGAGAAACATGAAGACACTATCCACTTGCTTGAAAGTGATGACTTTCCGATAAGGGTAGAGTTTTTAGCCGTTAGAGCATATATGCAGGAACTTATCGATAAAGAGCAGGCTGTTGGCGACGATTTGTTTGATTTGTTTCAGTAGCTCAAACTTCGCAATCCCCCTATTCCAAGTTTCTGTTTATCACTTCAATAACTACACAGGCAGGAAGTTCCAATAACGTTTAACAACTTGTGTAAGGGATAAGCTAATTTTTCCTTCTCATGCCCAGCTACATAAAAAACCGAGGGATGCAACACACCAGTTATCGAGGAGGTAAAGCATCATGAAAGAAATTCAACCAGTGTCCATCTCGTCGGCCACAGACACTCCAAATATCAGTCGATTTATTTACACTACGTAATCAACAGGTAATGCTTGCCAGCGATCTTGCTATGCTCTACCAAGTGGAGATACGGGTTCTGAATCAGGCTGTGAAGCGGAATCAGAAAAGATTTCCCGAAAGATATTGCTTCCAGTTAACCAAGGAGGAGGCAAACTTGACATCACAAATCGTGATGTCAAGTTCCGCACATGGCGGGCGGCGAATCCTGCCTTACGCGTTTACCGAACAGAGTATAGCTATGTTGTCAGCAATTCTCCGCAGGAATATTTCTGTGGAATTAGTAAAGACTACCTCAAGAAAATTTGGTTAATTGCTATTCACCAGCAAAATTTGAGATCCCAATTTGGCACCTCAAAAGGAAAGGAACTTTTATGAGTGAGAAAGCCCCTGATCAGACATCCATAGCGCCGATAGACACAAGCCACATACGGAATTTGGTATACACCGTTCGTGGCATTCAAGTCATGCTAGACTCAGATTTGGCGCGGCTTTATCAGGTAGAAACAAGGATACTGAACCGTAATGTAGCCCGCAACGCCCGTCGCTTTCCAGAGGATTTTCGCTTTCAACTCACAGAAGATGAGTTTGAAATCTTGAAATCCCAAATTGGGATTTCAAGTGACACTGTGCATGGCGGCAGACGCTATCTCCCCTACGTCTACACCGAGCAAGGGATTTCCATGCTGTCCGGAGTACTGCGAAGTGATGTCGCCATAGAGGTCAGCATCGGCATTATGCGGGCTTTTGTTGAGATGCGACATTTCATCGCCAGCAATGCCTATCTTTTCGAGCGCATAGAACGAATGGAGCTAAAGCAACTCGTCTCTCAAAAAGAAACCGATGAAAAATTCGAGCAAGTCTTTGACTTTATCCACGCCCACACGGAGTCCAGTCAAAAGATATTCTTCAACGGGCAAATCTACGATGCATTCAGCTTATTGGCGAGCTTGATTCAAAAGGCAACCAAGGACATCATTCTCATTGACGGCTATGTAGATATAGGAACGCTCAATCTGCTGGCAAAAAAACAAGCTAATGTTTCCGTGGAAATCCACACATTCAACAATACGAGATTGACGGCAGCAGATATTGCGACCTTCAACAGTCAATATCCAACGCTTACCGTCAATCATACCAATGCATTTCATGACCGCTTCCTGATTCTTGACCACCAAGAGGCATATCACATTGGCGCATCGCTCAAAGATGCCGGAAAGAAATGTTTTGCCATCACGCTTTTGCAAGATGAGGCTCTCCTACAGGAACTTCTGGCACATTTGTGAAAAGACATTCACAGCTCTGCGAGGCCTGCAAGGAGTTGGGGGCAGACCTTCCGTTTTATGAATTACGAGGAAATGGACTTCGAGTTCATTTTAAGGCTCCCCATAGTCCACTTGTCTCTCATCCTAAATCCCCAAACCGACATAATGTCGGTTTGGATGTCGGTATAGCGTATAAAATTCTGGAACTGGTCGTAGCTAATCCTAAAATAACAATGGTTGAAATGGCAGAAAGGCTAGGTGTCACAAAAAGAACAATTGAGCACGAGGTAAAACTGCTTCGTGAAACAGGCAGCATCGAGCGCATCGGCAACAAGCGATTCGGACACTGGAAAATCAACAATTGAAACTATAGGGTCGAGGCATAAGAAACTCCCATGCACTCGACCCTATAGTTTTATGGAATTGATTTGTGTGATTCAATAAAGCATTAAGCAGAATCTCGTTCGTCGTTACATTGTATCGTTATCGACGTTACTTCGTTCATTGCCGCTACCAAAATGATACTAGAGGGAAACGTCAGTGTTGCGTTCGCACGCGAGACGGTAATCTGGCGATCCTCAATCGGTTCGCGCAGCACCTCAAGCGTCTTCTTGCTGAACTCCGGCAGCTCGTCGAGAAAGAGCACGCCGTGATGCGCAAGTGTCACCTCGCCCGGACGCGGGATGCTCCCGCCGCCGATCATCGGCACCGTCGAGGATGTATGATGCGGACTGCGGAAGGGGCGCGTGGTTACAAGCCCCGTATCCTTGCCGAGCAGCCCCGAGATGCTGTAAATCTTCGTGATCTCGATGGCTTCTTGCTTCGTCAGTTCCGGCAGGATCGAACTCATCCGACGTGCCAGCATCGTCTTGCCCGAACCGGGTACGCCAACCATGAGGACATTATGTCCGCCAGCCGCTGCAATCTCAAGCGCACGTTTCGCCTGATACTGCCCCTGTACGTCCGCAAAGTCATCGGTGAAGGCCGCATCCTTTTTCTGTTCTGTTGCATGTGGCACGGCAGGAGTCAGCACCTCTGTGCCGGTCAGATGGCGCACAAGCTGCGCCAGATTCTCGACCGCATAGACCTTCAGCCCGTCAATCAGGAGTGCCTCATCTGCATTGGAGGGAGCAACGTAAAACTCCGTAAGTCCCCGCTCACGCGCCGTGATTGCCATCGGGAGAATGCCGCTGATCGGACGGCAGTTTCCATCAAGGGAGAGTTCCGCAGAGAAGAGTGCGCTCTGCACCGCCGCCTCCGGAACAATGCCGTAGGATGCAAGAAGTCCGACGGCAATCGGCAGATCAAGCCCGGAACTGTCCTTTCGCACATCGGCGGGCGCAAGATTCACCGTCACACGCTCCTGCCGCAGCTGAATACCGGAGTTGCGAATGGCAGTCCGCACCCGCTCCTTCGACTCCTTCACCGACGTATCGGGAAGCCCCACCAGTTCAAAGCCCGGCAGCCCCGGCGATACATCCACCTCCACGTCGATAATCCGTCCATCTATCCCGAGGGTCGTCGCACCATAGGTCTTTGCAAACAACGGCCTTCCCTCCCACGTTTCAAATATAAGAAAATTATAACACAGGATAGGGGAAGATGGCTAATGATTCTTTGCAACAAAAAAGAGAGATTCCAGACGTCCAGGTAGAGCGAATGGAATCTCTGTGGTGAGAAATCTTAGTAAAATACTGATAATAAAGTTCAACCTTGCTATTTGAACGCTCTACTACTCCCACTGGAGAATTTTCCACAGAAAATTAAGCGATTAAAATAATAGCTATTTTTCGATAGGAAAGTAGTCTGCCGGAACGGGGGCAAGGATGCCAACGAAAATGAAGTCCTCTGTGCCCGTGTTCTTCATGCCGTGGCACATCCCCTTTGCAGAGACGATGACATCCCCCTTTTCGATAGGGCGTTCCTCGCCGATTGCTGGATAGAAAACGCCCTCACCTTGAATGCAGATCCAGATATCGTCCGCTTTGGCGTGTCCGTGCGGCTTGATTGTTTGCCCCGGCTTTAGCACCCAAACAACCCCGCTCGTCGACTCCGTCGCGTAGATCGGTGTGCGCGTCGCGACATCGCCCGATTTCGCCACTTCGGCGAGACGATAACGGCGTGTCTCGAAATCGTTTGTAATCGCCTTGCTCATCACGTTTTCTCCTCTCGTACAATCATTGGTTGAAATATTCCATGTTATTATAATTCGGTTCGTTGTAAAATGAAGTTGAACAGCTAAACAAAAACAAAATCCATAGTGACATCCCGTGCTATAATGGTTCTGCTACAAAACATCAGCAAAGGAGCACTATGGATTACCCCCATTCTACCACAACGGATGATATTGTCAAGAACAGTTGACAAATTTCTCACAAGGGAATGAACGCTTAAGTAGCTGCGGCAATAGAGTCATAGAACTGACGCCGCTTCACCATCGGAGGAAGCCCCCCGTTTGTTGAACAAATCCGACGGTTGTTCCAATAGCTCATGAAGTATCGCCAAACCAGTACCTTCAACTCTTCGATTGTCATCTTCTTTGTGTCATAGCGTCCATAGAGCAGCTCGGACTTCATGCGCGCCCACATACTCTCACAGCGCGCATTGTCATGACAGCGTCCACCGGCACTGTTCATGCTTTGACGAATCCCATAGGTATGAATTGCCTCCCGATACAGCTGACTCGTATACTGGCTGCCGCGATCCGAGTGCAGGATTGCTCCCCTGAGCTTTGGGTAGGAGAGCATAGCGTTATCCAGCATCCTTACGCATAGAGAAGCCTTCATGTTCGTGTCCATAGACAGTCCGAGCACGCTGGCATCATAACAGTCAAAGAGTGCTGAAATGTAGAGTTTTCCGTCATACGCCGGAATCTTTGTCATGTCAGTGACACACTTGGAAAGAGGTGTGTCGGCAGTAAAATCGCGCCCCATGAGATCCTCTGACATCTGTGCCTTATGATCTGTTTTGGTGATACCGTTCGGTCTATGATTGGGGCGATGACTTAAGCCAATCTCTTCCATAACACGGTAAACAGTTCGTTCACTCGGAATACGGACGCCTTCCGGCTGTTTGATCTTGAGTGCCTGATACATGCGGATTCTTCCGTAGGTGTCGTTGCATTCGTCCTCTGCATGAATCTGCATCATGGCGTCGGCAAGTTCCTGATATTTCCATGGGCGGTCTTTGCTCGTCAAATACTGATAAAATCCCTGTCTCGTGACATGGAGCATCTTGCAGCAGAAGCTGATATTTCCTTTGAGGGCGCCATCTGAGGTCTTGAACGCAATCAACTTCATGCGTTCGTTTTTGTTGACTTCAGACGGCTCGCGGCGAAAAAAGCGCTTGCTTCCTCCAGAAAGTCATTCTCTTTCTTTAGCCGTCGAATTTCCTTCTCCTGTGCTTTGAGTTGTGCACGAAGCTGTACGAGTTCCTCGTGCAGACTTAGGGCACTCTGCGGTGTTTGCGTGCCACACCCAAGATCCAAATATCCAAGCCGATGAGCACGCATCCATGTATACATTGTGTTCTTGGAAATTCCCAGCTCTTTGGCGGCTTTCGCCTGACCGATTTCCTGCGCCAGCTTGATTGCCTGCACCTTAAATTCGTGATCGTATTGTCTGTTTGTTGCCATTTTGATCTCTCCTTCTCCTCTTTGACTTTATCTAAAATCCTTGCAGAGAAGTTGTCAACTTTATTTATACAACATCATCTTGCCCGAGCCGGGTACACCCACCATAAGGACGTTATGCCCTCCTGCCGCTGCAATCTCAAGCGCACGCTTCGCCTGATACTATCCCTGCACATCCGCAAAGTCATCGGTAAAGGCATTGTCTTTTGTGTCTTTGATTGGTTTTGGCGCAGAAGGAGTCAACTTCTCCGTGCCCGTCAAATGACGCACAAGCTGCGCCAGATTCTCTACTGCAAAGACCTTCAGTCCGTCAATAAGAAGTGCCTCGTCTGCATTGGACGGTGCAACGTAGAACTCCGTCAGACCGTTCTCCCGTGCCGTAATCGCCATCGGAAGGATGCCGCTGATCGGACGGCAGTTCCCATCGAGAGAGAGTTCTGCCGAGAACAGTGCGCTCTGCACTGCCGCCTCGGGAACCATACCGTAGGATGCAAGGAGTCCGACGGCAATCGGCAGATCAAGCCCGGAGCTGTCCTTTCGCACATCGGCGGGCGCAAGATTCACCGTCACCCTCTCCTGCCGCAGCTGAATGCCGGAGTTCCGAATCGCCGTGCGTACCCGCTCCTTCGACTCCTTCACCGACGTATCGGGAAGCCCCACCAGTTCAAAGCCCGGCAGCCCGGGCGACACATCCACCTCAACGTCGATAATCTGTCCATCTATCCCGAGGGTCGTCGCACCATAGGTCTTTGCAAACAAGGGCCTTCCCTCCTACGTTTCAAATATAAGAAAATTATAACACAAGAGAGGGGAAGATGGCTAATGATTCTTTGTGAAAAAATCTGCCTGTAGCAGCCCCCATGCGGGAGGCTCT
>CAUVVR010000022.1:0-41331 GCA_963555475.1 uncultured Selenomonas sp. | reverse complement strand
ACCCATGAACCCGCCGTGAGAGGGCGGTGTCTTAACCACTTGACGAAGGCGCCACTATGTCAACAGGAGATACTATATCATGGAATCTTGGAAAACGCAAGCATTTTTTTCAGCCCACACTTTATGCCGAAAGATGGGAAAGCGCCTCCGTCAGGCGCACAAGTCCCGTCTCTCTGCCAAGGATGGCAAGGAGCTCCGTCGCGCCGCCAGGCGTGACCGCCTGCCCTGCCGCTGCGATGCGCAGCACCCACATGACTGTGCCTTTCTTCCAACCCTCGCGCTCGATGCACTCCTCAAGCAGGGCATAGAGGAGATCGTTTTCCCAGTGCTCTGCGGGCAGTGCCGCGAGGATGTCAATAAGCGCGGGCAGGAGTTCCTTTGCCGCTTCCGGCGTCACCTTGTTGCGCTTGTTTTCATAAAGGGCCGCATCGAACGGCGGTGTCTCAATGAGGAATGCAATCGCAGGGCGCACATCGGAGAGCTTCGTCACGCGCGTGCGCAGGAGGCGGGCGATCGCCGGCCACTGCGCTTCCAGATGTGCGGGCAGCTCCCCTGCATAGGGGCGTGCAGCCGTGGCAAACTCCGCATCCGTCATTGCTTTGAAGTACTCCCCGCTCATCCAGCCGAGCTTGTCGTAGTCAAAGACGGCGGGCGACTTCGAGAGCCCTTCGAGCGAGAACGCCTCGATCAGCTCATCCATCGAAAAGACTTCCTGATTCGTCGTCTTCGGATTCCAGCCGAGCAGTGCAACATAGTTCACAATCGCCTCGGCGGGATACCCCATCTTTACGAGATCGTCGAAACTCGTCGCGCCATGCCGCTTCGAGAGCTTGCTCGTCCTGCCCGTCTCGTCGTCGCGTCCCATGACAGGAGCAAGGTGGACGAATACAGGGGCTTCCCAGCCAAATGCCTCGTACAGGAGCACGTGCTTCGGCGTGGAGGTGATGAACTCCGTTCCGCGGATAATATGCGACACCTTCATCAGATGGTCGTCGATGACATTTGCAAAGTTATACGTCGGCATGCCGTCGCGCTTGAGGAGTACCTGGTCCTCAAGCTCCGTGTTCGGGATCGTAACATTGCCGTGCAGGACATCGTAGAATGTCGTCTCACCGACAAGCGGCATCTTCTGACGAATGACGTATTCCTCACCACGCGCGAGATGTTCCTCCACCTCGGCAGGACTAAGGTCGCGGCAGGTACGCGGATAGCCGCCGAACGACTTCTCGCCGTCCGCAGGCTCCACCTCCTCCGTATGATTGCAGAAGCAGCGGTAGGCGTGTCCGCTCGCAACAAGCCGCTCGGCGTATTCCTTGTAGATCTCCATACGCTCGCTCTGAACGTAGGGACCGTAGTCGCCGCCGATCTCATCGGGCCCCTCATCGGGCACAATCTTTGCCGCATCGAGTGTGCGGCGGATAAAGTCCACCGCGTCCGCAACGTAACGATTTCGGTCGGTATCCTCAATCCGAAGGATAAATGTCCCGTCATTTGCACGCGCAAAGAGATAGGCATAGAGTGCCGTGCGCAGGTTGCCGATGTGCATATAGCCCGTCGGGCTCGGTGCAAAACGGGTGCGAATCTCCGTAGTGGTCAACGTATATTTCCTCCAAACTGCAATGCTATAGGAATCGCTGATAAAATGAAGTCCGTCGGATTGGTGCAGATTTTTTGTCCTGTCAAGGAGACAAACCGGACGCATAGCATAGACTATGTGGAGGATTTGTCGACACAGACAGGGCGAAAAAGATGTGCTAAGACGGCGGTGCTGAATTTATCAGTGCTTCCTATAATCTCAGCCGCGCAGATAGCTACACAGCGCACGGAACATGATGAGCGAGCTCATCGCGCCCGGGTCCTCGATGCCGATGCTGCGCGGACCGATCAGGGCAGCGCGCCCCCGTCGTGCCGCAATCGTCTTTGTGTACTCCGCGCCCGTTCGTCCCGCGTTCAGTGCGTCCTCAAGGCATTCGCGCAGACTCTTGCCGTCCGCATTCTCCGCGCGGAACGCGTCGCGAATCGGGATGAGCGTATCGAGCATGGTCTTGTCGCCGCGCTCAGCGCGTCCGCGCCGCTGGATCGCGTCGATCCCGGCTGTAAAAATCTTCTCGAAGCTATGTACGTCGAGCCGCGTCTTGTCGCTGACCGCCTCTCCCGCGCGAACGAAGGCAATACCGTAGAGCGGGCCCGCCGCGCCGCCGACATTCTCAATAAATGCACGTCCGATGTGATGGAGCACTTCCTTGACCGGCGCATCGGGCGGCAGTTCCGCCAGGCGTTCCTCCGCCGCCGTAAAACCGCGCGCCATATTCAGACCGTGATCCCCGTCTCCGGTCTTTGCATCCACTGCCGTGAGATAATCTTTCTGCGCCATAATCGCAGCGATGACTGCATTCACCGCATCCCTTACGTATGCCATCTCCATCGCACCAACTTTCCCAGTAGTTACATGATTCCATGGAATCACTGATAAAATGAAGTCCGCCGGATTGGTACAGATTTTTCGTCCTGTCGACAAAGAGAGGACGGAAAAGATGTGCCAAGACATCGTGGCTGAATTTATCAGTGCTTCCCCATATTCTCTTATACATTATAACACGGGATTTTCCACAGGAAAAGAGGATTCAAACATTTCTGCAAAGTTTTCCGAAAAGACAGATTTCAAATTGTTGCGGCAAATTGTTCTTACTGCATTTGTCAAGTCTTGCGGGTCGATTTTTTTTATGATATCATAATGGACAAGAAGGTGAGCCTTAGGTGTGCGTGTGCCTTAGCAATGTCTAACCTACAGATCTTTCAGGGAATCCGAATTGATTTCGGTGAACGCGATGCGCTTCGGTGAACGCGGCAGCCGGACTTAGGATACCCACCTGCTTTACGCAGGTATAGACATATAAGTCATACGGCATTTCAGACCCCTCTCTTGTGGTCAGAGTGGAACTGCCCCTGCGGCGGCTCTGTTCTGACCTTTTTTGTATGCGCACAGTGGCAGGATTTTTTCAAAAAGACACGAATAAATATAATGTTATACAAGGTTACAAAGGATCAGGGGAGATCGACATGTCGGATCTGGATAAAACGAACGAAGCGAGACCCGAGGACGCACCCGCAAAAAAACGCGGCCGTCCAAAGAAACGCGTGCAGGAGGAGGCGGAGGACACTGCGGCAAAAAGACGCGGTCGTCCGAAAAAAAGTGAGACAGCGGTCGGCCCGGCTGCGGTGCGCCGCGAACGTCCCACGGAGCTCGTCTTTGCGCTGGACATCGGTACGCGCAGCGTCATCGGCATCGTTGCTGAGCAGCGTGACGGGCAGCTCCACATCCTCGCCACAGAGCGGTTGGAGCACAAAACGCGCGCCATGCTCGACGGTCAGATTCACGATGTGCCGCAGGTCGCTGCCATCATCCGTGAGGTCAAACGTCGCCTCACCGAGCGCACAGGCACACTGAGCAGTGCCGCCGTCGCTGCGGCAGGACGTGCGCTCTACACGATGACTGCCGACGCGGAACAGGACATCACGGGCACAATTACACCCGCGCAGCAGCGCGATCTCGACTTTGCCGGCGTTCAGGCTGCGCAGCGAAAACTCGCGCACTCGCATACGGTCGATGATCCGACGCGCTACTACTGCGTCGGCTACAGCACGATCCGCTACGAGCTCGACGGCAACGAACTCAAGACGCTCGTCGGACAGCGCGGTAGGCACGCAAAGGCGACGGTCATTGCAACCTTCCTCCCGCGTCAGGTCGTCGACTCCATGCAGTCGGCACTGCGCGAGACACATCTTGAGATGCGCGCTCTGACCCTCGAGCCGATCGCGGGCATCAACGTCCTCATTCCGCCGACGATGCGCCACCTGAACCTCGTCCTCGTCGATATCGGTGCAGGCACATCCGACGTTGCCATCACGCGCGGCGGCTCCGTCATTGCCTACGGCATGGTGCCAATGGCGGGCGATGAGATCACCGAGGCGATCTCGCGCGAGTACCTCCTCGACTTCAACATTGCCGAGGACATCAAACGCAAGGCGGCGGACGGACAGGATGTCTCATTCACGGACATCCTCGGCATGAAGCTCTCGCTCAGTGCCGATCAAGTACTCACCGCGATCAAGCCGGGCGTAGAGCATCTCGCAAATGCGATTGCAAAGCAGATCCTTGAGCTGAACGGCGAGCCGCCGCAGGCGGTCATGCTTGTCGGCGGCGGTGCGCGTACACCCATGATGCCGGAGCTTGTGGCGGCTGCACTTGGCATTCCCGAGGCACGCGTTGCCGTGCGTCAGCCGGACGAGGTGGACGGTGTTGCGGATCTACCCGCCGAGCTCCACGCGCCCGATGCGGTCACGCCGCTCGGCATTCTCAAGATTGCCTCCATCAATACACTGCACTTCCTCGCCGTCTGGATCAACGACATTGAGTACAGCCTCTTCAACTTCCGCGAACTCAACGTCTCCGATGCCCTGCTCGCCGCCGGCATCAGCCTGCGAAAATACAACGGACGCCCCGGCATGGGGCTGATGATTACCGTGAACGGCGAACGGCGCAGCTTCCCCGGTACAATGGGCACGCTCGCGCAGATCACAATCGACGGAAAAAGCGCGAGCCTTGACTCTCCCATTCACGACGACTGCCGAATCAAACTCGTTGCGGGTGAGAACGGAACACAGCCCGAGGTGCATCTGAGTGAGGTTGTCGGCACAGTGGACAGCTATACCGTCATTCTCAACGGTGAGGAAACAACGGTTACAGCAAGCATTCTCGTCAACGAGAGCGTACCCGACGGTGATCCCGTCCTGCGTGACGGGGATGTCATTGTCTCACGCCGCGAGCGCACCCTCGGTGAGGTTCTGCGCGCAGAGCATCTCCCGCCCACAGGACGGCGCATCTCCTACACACTGAACGGCGAGGCGCGCCGCTTCTCCTCTCTGCCGAAGATTACACTGAACGATGCCCCCGCGCCGCTCTCCACCATGCTGCACGAGGGCGATGTCATTGAGTACGAGGAGACTGCCATCCCGACCGTTGAATCCGTCCTTGATCTTTCCGCCGCCGCCTCCTACGCAACCATCACCTATGAGGGCAGAGAACATCAGGTGCCCGCCTCCGGCTTTTCTCTCACCATCAACGGGCGCGAGGCATCGCCGGGGACGGTGGTCGAGGACGGAGCCGTCATTGCCTATCAAAAGGGTGCGGGCACAGCGAACGTCAGCGAGGCTCTGCTCGCCGTCGGCTTCACACCACCGCCCGCGACAAGCCGCGTCACCTTCACACTCCTTGTCAACGGGGTTAAGGCGGATTTCACCAGTCCCATCCATACAGGTGACACACTCGAAGTTGCGTTCACACCGCTCGACATCGCAGGAGCAGCCGCAGCGAAATCTTCGGAGGAGGCTCCTGCAGCAAGTGCCATCCTCTCCGGCATCGCCGCGCGCGCACATCTGCCGCAGAACGCCGCAGATATCGCCCCGAAAGAACCCCAGACACCTCCTGCCCCCGCACAAGGCGGCGACAACATCACCATCGACTCCCTTATGCGCTACGATTGACCCCAACACGAAAAGGGTGAGCCATGAAGCAAATGCCTCATAGCTCACCCTTTTCGTTTATTTCCTCCCGCAGAGATTTCCAGCGGTCATGCAGCCAAAACCACTCCTCTGGATATCTGCGGATCCAGTTCTCAATGCGCGCGCTCACGGTCTGTGTCACGCGCCTGACATCCGCCGTACGGTCATCCGTTTTTTCGACCACGATGCCCTGCTCGACGGTGACGGTATGATGTCCGTTCGATTCGCGGTGAATGAACACTGGAAAAATCGGCACGCCGCACCGCCGTGCGATCGCCGCCGCCCCCGTAAACGCGTTCGTCGGCTGCCCGAAGAAGTCGATGATAACACCGTCGCGCAGCGATGGATCTTGGTCGCTGATAAGCCCAATGATCCACCCCTCGTCGATCATGCGGAACATTTCGCGCACGCCCGAGCGATAGGTGACGTGTATGCCGACGAGCGTACGATACTCATTAATGAAGCGATCCATCCCTGCCGAACTCTGCTTCTTTGCAACGCCCACCACAGGAAATCCCGCCGAGGCGAATGCAGCGCCCATGAGCTCCCAATTGCCGCTGTGCGAGGTGGCAAAGATCGCTCCGCCTCCCTCGGCGACAGCCGTGCGCAGCTCCTCCACAGCCCCCGTGAGCGTAACATACGCACTCATGCGGGGCTGCATGACGGGAAAGCGCAGCACCTCCATAAGCATCGGACCAAAACGCAGACTGCTCGCACGCGCGATACGCTCCGCCTCCGCAGCCGAAACGTCAAGGCACCGCATGATCTGCTCCTGTGCGAGAGCCTTGCGCCGCGCGGGGATGAAGTTCCACGCAAGCAGCGCCAGGCCCTCACCAAGCGTCATGGCAATGCTGTGCGGCAAAAAGCAGATCAGGCGACTGAGTCCCTTCATCGCATAGTAGGAGAACATCTCAGTCCTTCCCACGCAGTCCTTCGAGCTCTTTCTCGAGGGATTTTATTTTTTTCACCATCTCGGGCAGACGGCGGATCGCCGCCTGTACGCGCAGCCATTCCGTATGCGGCTGCACGGGGAAGCCCGCACAGAAGACCCCCTCGGGCATATCCGCGATGATGCCGGACCGCGCGGCATAGACAGAGTTCGCACCGATATTGATGTGCCCGACCGTACCGACCTGCCCACCGAAGGTGACGTTGTGCCCGACCTTCGTCGAGCCGGAGATGCCCGTCTGTGCAACGATGAGGCAGTTCGCTCCGATATTGCAGTTGTGTCCGATGTGCACAAGGTTGTCGATCTTCGTGCCCTTGCCGATGACAGTCGCGCCGAGCGTCGCACGGTCGATACCAACGTGAGCCCCGATCTCCACATCATCCTCGATGATGACACCTCCGACCTGCGGCACCTTTGTATGCACGCCCGCCTCAGTGGTAAAACCGAAGCCGTCCGCACCGATCACGGCAGAGCTGTGGATCGTGCAGCGAGCACCGATACGGCAGTGTTCGCGCACGGTCGCGCTCGGATAGATGACGGTGTGGTCGCCGATCACGCTGTACTGCCCGACATAGGCATGGGGATAGATCGTCACGCCCGCACCGAGCACCGCATAGTCATCCACATAGGCAAAGGGCAGGATGGTCACTCCCTCCCCAATCTCTACACCGCGCCCAATGTACGCCTCATCGCTGATGCCGACGGAATGCTCAATGGGCGGAACAAAGATCGTCAGCAGTTTCGCAAATGCCGCCTTCGGCTCATCGACAAAGATCACAGAGCAGTCAAAGCCCTCTGTTCCCGTCGGCAAAAGAAGCGCCCCCGCCTTTGCACTCGCACGTGCCGCCTCAATGTGGGGCGGCACGGCAAAGGCGAGATCGTCCGCGCCCGCCTCGTCCAATGCGGCAAGTCCGCGAATCACGCGTGCGCCGTCGCCGCTGACTGAGCCGCCGACCAGTGCCGCAATCTCGTTGACTGTCTTTTCCATGCTCGTACCCTTCTTACTGGAGTTTGGCGATCACTTCATCGGTGATGTCCACACCGCCCGTGAGCACACTCGGCTGTGTCTTGGAGCCGCTGTCGAGCACGATATCCAATTTTTTCTCTTTGACAATATCCTGCACGGCGACATCCAGCTTCTGTTGGAGCTGGATCGTATACATCTGATTGAGCCCCGCCAGCTTGCGCTGCGTCTCCATCTGAAGCTGCTGTGCCTCCTCCGTCGTCATGTTCGGGTTCGTCTCGAACTTCGTCTGCGCCTCCTTTTGCGCCTCCATAAGTTTGGTATTCGCCTCATCGATCACCGCCTTGATCTGCGGTGCATCCTGCTGGACACGTGAGCTGTCCAGCGTGCCAATATGCACCTGACCGCAGCCCGCTGCGAAGAAACTCGAGGTAAGAAGGACAGCCGCAGCCGCCTTATTGAGATATTTCATCTGTAAATTAGTCCTTTCATGAGTATCGAAATAAATTGCTTCATTTCTGTGCGGCAACCGCAATGCTCTGCATCTCGCGCACCATCTCCGCCGTCACATCCCGCGCTGTGTTGCTGATGAGCGGCGCATAGCGGCGCACGTCAAACGGATTACCCGCGGAGAGAAGCAACGAGCCGCTCTCCTCGGGACCGGCGAGAATGAGCGAAAAGTGGTGTTGGAGCGCGATCTTCGCCGCACGGCTGCGCACATCACGCAGGATCTCCGCCTCGAGCGCATCCGCCTCCGCACGCACGGCGGCAAGGCGGATGGCACGACGATTCTGCGCGGACTGTGTATCTTGCGCCGCGCGCGCACGCTCCATTTCCTTTGCGCTGCGCTCTTCTACTTCCTGTTTCAGGCGCACCGCCTCCACCTTCTGTGCCTCTACCGTCTCCTGTGCCTGTCTGTTCCATGCCGCCTGCTGAGGCTCGATACGTGCGGCAACACGGGCGCGGATCTCTTCCTGCCACTGCCGATAGAGTGCCATCTGACGCTCCCCGCGCTCCTGCTTCAGTGCCGCACGCTCCGCCTCCCACGCGGCACGCTCACGGGAAAGCTCCTCCTCCGACACATCGGGACCGTGCATCGCCCGCTGATTGTCAATCTTGAGGTTGATGTTCAGGATAGCGTTCAAATACGCATCGTCGATTGCCTTTTTACGCGCCTCATAGTCCGCCTCTGTCTGTTTGCGATAGACCTCGGTCAGACGCTTCTGCTCGCGCTCAAGCGCAACGCGTGCCGAGACCACCGTCTGCGCATTCTTCTGCCAGACGGAGTCCTCAAAAGGTGCATCATCCGTCTTGGGTGGCTCAATTTCGGGCAGCTTTGGGAGATCACGCAGGAACAGGGTAAGTGTCTGTTCCTCTGCACGCAGGTCGCGCAGATGTGCATAGGATGGATGCGCCGCAAGCACTTCCGCGAGCCGGATCGTTCCGATCTCGCTCTCCGCCATCGGGGTCTCGGATGCGGGGCGGAGAAGGAGCACGGCAAGGAGGGCGATGATGCATACAGCGCCCGCAAGGATCTCCCTGCGCCTTGTCTGCCATAGTTTTCGCACAGTCGTCCCTCCTCTGCCTATAAAAATGTACCGAGCAGAGCTCTGCCCGGTACATATGCGCATTTCTACGAATTACTTGCCCAGCTGCTTGACGACATCCTGCGTGATGTCCTGTCCGCCGTAGACCACTGCGCCCTTCTCGATGACAACGGAGAGCCCCTTCTTTTCAGCGACAGCCTTGACGGCATCCTGGATGCTCTTCTCGATGGGCTCCATCAGTTCCTCATTCTTCTGCTGGAGACGCTGCATCGTCTGCTGGTAGTAGTCCGACTTCTCCTGGTCATTCATGCTCGCCGACTTTGCTTCAAAGTCTGCCTGTGCCTCCTGCGAAGCCTTCTGCATCTCAGCGTTTGCCGCTGCGAGCTGCGGATGCTGGCTGCCGACCTGACGGTAGTCCACCACGCCGACGGAGGACGTTGCCGCCGAGGCAATCCCCGAGCCGCTCTGCGTGAGTGCAAGTGCAACTACGGAACCGACGAAGACGACAGCGATCAGAATACTGATAATCTTAACCTGTTTCTGCTGCAATTTGATCATGAATATATTCTCCTTTTCTATCCCATACATTTGTATGATGACCGAACGCCCCCATTATAGCAAAGAGCGGCGTACAGTTCAATATCATTTTGTTGCGCGGTAGGCGAGCAGCGGCATCTCTGAAAACTCCATGTCCACGATCTTCGGACAGCTAAGCGGATTGTTCAGCCAATTCGCATGTGCAAAGGTCACGTCCACGGTCTTGGGTCCATCCTGAAAGCGGTAAGTAGAGCTGTAGACACCGTCCACAATGGTTCGTTGAACGAGATTTGCCTTGCCATACATTCCTTCCAGATCGCTGAGGCTCAGATCCGCACGAAGCCCATCAAAGTTCTCCTTCGTGATGACATCCTGCTTATCATAGCTTCCCTGCAGTGCCCCGGGTCCCGGCGCGCGATCCGCAGTCTTTGCACCGCCGCAGCCTGCGATAAGCATCGACGAAGCTGCAAAAGCTGCCGCCACAAGACCGAGTTTATTGATTTTCATCATGACAACCCCTCTTTCTGATAGAACTCTCTAAAATACGTCTCCATCATACACTATTCTGTGCCTTCATTCAAGGATATTGGCAAAAAAGACCGCCGATAGATGCGCAGCTTCGTCCGCCCCTCGCGCGGCAGTGCACCGAGCTCCTCCCAGCCCTGTGCTGCGAGGTTTGCCTCAAACGCGTCGAACGCATGCCGCTCTACGACGAGATACACCGTCCGATCCATAGGCAGCTCGTCCATCGGGAGGAACGGCATGACATTCTTGCTGTTCCAGCTCATCTCCTTCGGTGCGCGCCGGGCAATCTCTTCGCGCGTCGCGAGCGCATACATCGTGTGCCCGGTATAGTAAGGAACGGTCGCCGTATAGTCGCCGTAACAGACAAGCAGATCGTCTGCGCGCATCGTCTGAGAGAGAATCGCCGCCGCGCCCTTGCCGCTAAAATGCCCGTCACGCTCCGCATAGTTCGTCACCACGAAGACCACGGCGAGATAGAGTCCCATCCCAACGATTGCTCCTGCCCGCAGTACGCGCTGGTTGTGCGCGAGCAGACGCGCCGTAAGGATCGCCGTCGGCAGGAACGCGGGGAAGCTGTATGTCGGGTACTTGGTCGCCATGCACTGGAAAAAGAGAGGCACAATGATCGCCCAGACAAGCAGGAAGGCCGTCCGTACGTCGATGATGGGACGGATCCGCCACGCACGATAGAGAGCGAGCGGCAGAGCAAAACTCCACGGGAACATCCCGATGAAGTAGATGCCGAAGTAGAAATACCAGACATTCCACTGCGCGTGCTCGGAGACCGTCGCACGCAGCACGTTGTGGATGCCGAGGAAGGTGTTCACAAAGTCCGCCCCGTGCGCGAGATACATATAGATGTACCAAGGTGCACAGACCGCCGCAAAGACAAGCAGCCCCGTTGGAATACAGATGCGCCGCAGTGCCGAGAGATCGCGCGCCAGAGCGAGAAACACCAAAATGATAAGCCCCGGCAGGAGCAGTCCGATCGGCCCCTTCGTCAGGACGGCAAGCCCTGCGCACGCATACGCGATGTAGAAATACTCCCGCGCGCGCTCATAGTAGCCGATGAAGAATGCCGCAAGTGTCCCGCCGAAAAAGAGGAAGAGGCTCATATCCGTGAGGATGAGCTTTGCAAGCACGGAGTAAAGCACGCCCGTCCCGAGGATGATCGTTGCCCAGAACGCTGTTCGTTCGTCGTAGATTCGTCGGGCAAAGGCATAGGTCAGCCCAAGCCCTGCCGCTGCAAAGAGCGCAGGGAAAAACCGTGCGGCAAAATCCGTCACGCCGAACATGGAGAACGCCGCAACGAGCTCCCAGTAGAAGAAGATCGGCTTATCGTACCAGTAGTTCCCGTAGATCTGCGGCGAGAGCCAGTCCCCCGCCGCGAGCATCTCCTTGGCCGTCTGCGCATAGTTCACCTCGACGGGCGCAGTCACGGGAAGCGCTCCGTTGCCCCAAAAATACAGTACCACGAGACAGAAGATCGCCACAAAGCTTGTCAGCCGCTCATTCATCACATTCCTCCCCCTGCTGTCCGTTCCGACGGCGGTTGTCCTGCGCGATCAGATAGAGCGGACGATTTTTCACCTCTTGCAAAATACGTGCGATGTACTCGCCGCAGATGCCAAGCAGCATCATCTGCATCCCGCCAAAAAACAGACTGCACACAACAATCGTCGACCAGCCCGGAACCGTCGCCCCACTCAGCGTCTCAAAGAGCACATGGAGAAAGAGCAGCACGGCGAGCAGTGCCGAAAGCAGCCCCGCATAGAACGCAATGCGCAGGGGCTGTACCGAGTAGGCGAGGATACCGTCGAGCGCAAACGAGATCATCTTGTGCAGGGAAAACTTCGAGTACCCTGCAAAGCGCTCATGCGCCACAAACTCCACCGTTGTCTTGCGGAATCCCATCGAACCGACAATTCCGCGGATAAATCGCGCGTGTTCGCGGTAGCGGCGCAGGGCGAGCACTGCCTTTCGATCCATCAGGCGAAAGTCCGAGCCCCCCTCCTGAATCTCCACATCCGAGAGCGCATTGAGGAGGCGATAGTAATATTTCGAAGTCAGCCGCTTGAAAAGTGAGGCGCCCTCCGTCGTGAGACGTACCGTCTGGACGATCTCAAAGCCTTCTTCCCATTTGGCCAGGAGCACGGGCAGGAGTTCCGGCGGATGCTGCATATCGCCGTCCATTGTGACAACCGCATCTCCATCCGCGTGATCCGTACCGCAGGTCAGTGCAATCTGATGCCCGGAGTTGCGTGCGAGAAAGATTGACTGCACATGTGCATCGCGTGCGCCGAGTTCGCGTAGGATTTCACGGCTGCGGTCGCGTGAGCCGTCGTCGATAAAGAGAATCTCGTACGCATAGGGCAGAGCCCCCATGACCTCCGCCACCGACTGCGCGAAATGTTCGATATTCTCCTCCTCGTTGTAGACCGGAACCACGATCGAGATCCGCTTCACCGTCTCCATTCCTCCTCTCATTCAAAAATGCCCGATCAGGCGCAGCCATCGGTCGTCTCTGTTCACCATTCCTGCGATGCTCATAAAGTCGTGCAGCTTGTACCGCAACTCCCACTCGTATGCCCCCGTATCCGTCCAATGCTCGTAGCGCAGAAGCCAACGCGGATGCAGTGCATAGCTGCCCGCAAGCGAGAACCGTGCATCGCTCAAATCATAGCGCAGCTCTCCCGTCAGATGCGGCAGGAGGGTGCGTGCATAGCCCACACGCCAGTCCAGCTGCACATCCTCGGGTGCTGCATCCGTCTCCACATAGAGCTCGTCACGCGCACCCAACATCTGTCCCGCGTGCAGGCGCACATTCAGATCGCGCCGCGCACCGTCCCGAGGCTCCGCCGTGCGTCCGATGTCAAGCCAGCCCGTCAGACGCAGACGATAGCGGCTTGTATCCGTGCGGCTTATGACCGCCATCTGCTCTGCCGGAGTAATCGTCACGCGTGAGACGAGGTGGAGACGGCGAACGTCGCTCCGTGCATCGAGCGTCTCCGCGAGCTGCTGCTCGAACGAGGTGCGGTGGCGTGCAACAAAGGCGACGGGGACACCAACAAGGCGGTTCACCGCAGTCTCCATCGCCGGGCGGCGCGTGAGCAGCGTGACATTCGGAATCGTGTCCGAACGCATCGAGAGATCGACCGTCCGCACAACGGGCAGACGCGGATAGACCGTCAGGCGAACCCGCGCCGCCCGATCCACGTCGAGATCATAGTCGGCACGGAACTCCGGCAGATGCGCGTCCATATATGCGGTCAGCTGCTGCTTGAGTGCACCCGCCGCCCAGTCCGTCGCCGCAAGGGGCAGACCCACAAGTGCCTCCGAAAAGACCTCATGGACTCCTGCGAGATCGTTCTGCACAAGAGCCTCCACCTCAGACGGCATCCCCTCGACCGCTGTCTCGACAGCGACACTTTGGATCGTATCTGCCCACGGTGCAAGGTGGATCTCCACCTCCGTGTGCACCGCAGGTCGTACAAGCGTCTCCGTCACCGTATAGCCGACAAGCAGGCGGTCAAAGACCGCACCGATAATCTCCGCCTCCTCCTCCGCAGAGATCGCCGCCACCGCACGTCCCTCCATGCGTTCCGCCGCAATTGCCGCAACCGTGCGTTCCATACGGGCACGCACAATGGATGGAACGGTTTTGTCACCTATGACAATCGCCGCAGTCTCCTCCACACGGGAGGACGCTGCGGCGTATGCGGGGGCAGAAGGCCCCCATCCTGCAAATACGAGAAGAACGAGCGCCCACAAACGCAAAGGTAGGCAGACCGATCTCATCAGAACGTGCCGCCGACGCGGAAATGCACGCGGCCACCCTGCGAACCGCGCCCGTAGTCAAGACGCAGCGGACCGATCGGCGTGTTGAGCCCGAGTCCGATACCGACGCTCCCGTGCATCTTCTCCGGCATGAAGCCATCACTCCACGCTCCGCCGTAATCCGTAAAGAGTGCACCCGTTACCTTCGATACAATCGGGAATCGGTACTCAAGCGAGGCGAGTGCCATACGCGTCCCACGGAACTGATCCTCGCGATAACCACGGATCGTGTCCTGACCGCCCATGCGGAACTGGCTATACTCGGAGATGGAGCCATGGCTGACCCCGTACTGTCCGCGCAGGACAAACACCTGCGAACGTCCTGCCTTCAGATAGTGCGCATCGCCGAGAATGAACTTCTGGTAATTAAAGTCCCCGCCAAGTCCTGCGAACTCCGCCGAGAGCGATGCACGTGCACCCGTTGTCGGCTCATAGACATTGTCGCGCGTATCCGTCACATGCTCGAACGTAATGCTGCGCGTCGTGCCGAAATTATCGTTGAGCCACGCCGTATTCCTGCTGCGGTTGCCGGCATTGCCCGTCTCCGTATGCTTGACGTATTTATCCTTGCGGTTGCGCAGCGTGACAAAGTTCGTCGAATACTCGCTCATGGGACGGCTCAGCGTAAACTCACCGCCCGAGTACTTCCGCATGAACGATTCCTTGTGGTTGCCGTTTTCATCGTAGTCATCATATTCATACGTGCGGTTGTAGACGCGCAGCGTGCCCGCCGTCTCCTTCTTGTCGAGCCATGGGCGGCGGTACATGAACGTATAGCCGCGTGCATCCGTATCGTCGCCGCTGATCTCGTAGCTGAGGCTGATGGTGTCGCCCATCCCGCGGAAGTTCGTGTCACTGACGCTCACCATGCCGACCATGCCGTCGGCGCTCGAGTAGCCCGCACCGATACCAAACGAGCCCGTGCGCTTTTCCTTGACATCAATCTCCATGACAACCGCGTTCGGCTCGACACCAGGGTTCATCTTGACATTGACATCCTCGAAGAAGCCGAGGTTGTAAACGCGCTGCATACTGCGCCGCGCGAGGTTCGCATTGAACGGCTCGCCCGTCTTCTGGCGCATCTCGCGCAGAATGACGTGCTCCTTCGTCTTCTTGTTGCCCTTGACCTTGTAGCCCTCAAGAACGCCCTCGCTGATCTTGATCGTAAGCGTACCGTCCTGCGCGATGTTCAGGTCCGTAATCTTCGCAAGGATATAGCCGTCTGTACGGTACTTCTCCTGAATCGCCTGCACATTCTCCTGTAAGGTGCGTGCATTCAGCAGTTCACCGTTCTTCACGGTGATAAGCCCCATCAGCGTTTCCGTCGTCTCGACCGTATTCCCCTCGACCTTTACTTCCTTGAGCACAGGATTCTCAAGCACGTGATACGTCAGCACAACGCCCTCGGGCACCTGCTCGAACGTCGGATAGAGATCGTAGAAATAGCCTGTCGCATAGATCGCATCGCGATCCTTCACAAGCCCTTCCTCCGAGACCGCATCCCCAACGTGCATGGCCAGTGCCGCGCGTGCTGTCGGCTCGGTTGCCGCCGATGCACCGGTGAAATTGATCTCTACAATGGTCTTGCCGACCTGCGCCGCGAGATACTTGGAGATCTCATCCTCCGCCGGACGCTTCGCCGCCCATGCTGCGGCACGCTCATCAGAGCTCGATGCAGCCGGCGATGTCGTCAGTGTCGGCGCATTGGCAATGGGTGCATCCACATTCATGTGCGCGGCAGACGAGGCCGTGTCACTCAGGACGGGAGCTCCTTCCGCCGCACTCTCTGCAGCAGCAAAGCCATGCGGTAAAGCAGCTGCGGATACGCCCACGCCAAGGGCGATA
Source organism: uncultured Selenomonas sp. (assembly GCA_963555475.1). GTDB lineage: Bacteria > Bacillota > Negativicutes > Selenomonadales > Selenomonadaceae > Centipeda. The sequence goes on along the minus strand of CAUVVR010000022.1, from coordinate 25,565 downwards.
GCGAGCGTTAGTCTCTGGTATTTCTTGCTGTTCAAGGGCGAAACCTCCTAGATGTGCGCCGTGAGCGGCGCTGTTTCAATCCACCGTACATTGCGGGGACAGATTGCTACTCTCTCAGAATCTTACCGCCGACCTGCATGAGCCGCTGCATATCGGCATTCGGCATACGGGGCGGTGCGGTCACAGCCGGTATCGTTGCCGGTGTTTCCATATGCGTCGGTACAGTGTCCGCTCTGTGCTCCTGCGCGGCACTTTCCTCGATGGATGGATGCACCTCCTCCATCTGTGGTACAGTGGGTGTCTGCACTGCATCCCGTACACGCTGCTCCTCGACAGGGGGCGGTGGTACGATGGCTGCGGCGGACGCAGTCACGTCTGCATGTATCTCCGCCGTCTGCATTGGCAGAGGTGTGGCGACCTCCTCCCCATGGGGAGACATCCACATCATCCACACGAGAATCGCCGCCGCAACCATGACGGGCGGGAGAAGCCGTCCCGCCCATCGGCGCACACGTGCGCGGCGATCCGCCGCGAGACGGGCAAGCTCCGCACGCGCAAGCATGAGCTTCAGATCCCCTGCGAGATCATCCTCGCCCGCGAGCGCAACCTCCGCCCCTGTGAGCCATTCACGCGCAGCACGAATCGACTTCGCACGTTCCCTGCGGTCTGCGTCCATCGCCGTTCCCTCCCCCCAAAGGAAGCACTGACAAACTCAGCGATTCCTTGATTATACTACACTCCATAGGGTAGATTCAAGAAAGCAAAGTTAAAACATGGTACTAAACATTAATTCCAATGCTGCATAAAGCGCGAGAGCATCCCGCGCACGCGGCGGATGCCGCTCTGCTGCAGCCGATAGATATGTGCGGGCGTTACGCCGAGCGCGTCCGCCATCGTCTGTGCACGTGCACCGCCGATGGTCACGCCCTCAAGCACGAGACGCTCCCGCGCGGGCAGACGTTCCATCGCAGCACCGAGCACACCGACGAGGGCGTGACGCTCCGCCACCTCTGCAACCGAGGGGCATTCATCGACAAGCAGCTCCTTCGCAGTCTCTGCCGCATCCGTCTGTGCCTCCAGACAGGGCAGATCCACCTGCCCCTCACGCCGCAGAAAGTTCAGAATGCGCCCACGCACACGATGTACGGCATAGAGGCTGAACGCCACATTGCGTGTTGGATCATAGCGTTCCACAGCCTCGATCAGACCGATCGTCCCCTCCTGCACCGCATCCATCACAGAGGACAGGCTGCGGTAAGGCATGACCTCGCGGAAAACGAGCGGCTGATAGGCCTCGATGAGCTGCCGCCGTGCCGTCTCGTCTCCCGTCTCCTTGTAAGCGCGCCAGAGTTCCCCCTCCTCTGCCGGCGTGAGTTTTTGCACAACGGCGAGCTTTTTTACATAGTCCGAAAACATAGGCACACCTCCTTGTTAGAATCTGATTCGTGCCTCCACGCTAAAGAGCTGATCCGCGCCCTCACGATCATACGAGATGCCGAACTTATCGCTGAAATCATACTGAATCCCGTAGCGATGCTTGTCCGATGCCGCACCAAGCCCCTGCACATAGCGCACGAGCACGCGGTCGCCGAAGTATTTGCCCACTTCGATGTTGTACGCATCTTCATTCTTCTTGACCGCCTCGTCGTCCTTCATTTCAAAGAGTGCGCCGCTCCCACTCGAAAGGCGGAGCACATCGAGATGAAGGAAGTCCTTGAGCGAATCCTCCACCTCGGAGAGAATGCTCATCTGAAGCCCGATCGAGAGCACATCTGCCGCCGTAATGCCGCCCTCGCCGCTCCGATAGGCACTGCGCAGCGTCAGCATACGGATAATCTCCTCCTGCGACATCTCAGGACTTGACCAGAGACGGAAATCCATGTGATCAAGCGGACCGTTCGCCGAGAGATAGACGCGCGTGTGGGTCAGGCGTGCCTCTGCGAGAAATGCAATCTCCGGCAGGAACGACTCCGGCTGGTTGAACGTTGCCGTCCCCTCGTGGATCTTGAACACCGTCCGCAGATAGCTCACCGTATCGCCGCGCCGCACGCCGATCATGCCCGTGGTATGCGGATGATGCGTCGTCCCGCCGAAATGCACATATCCCGACGGATGGATATCATAGATTCCGGAGCTGAAGAAATGCACATGACGATCCACCGTCACACCCACATCGAGGATGATGTGCGGCAATTCATCGTTCGTATCGGGAATCGACGGAATGGAGACGAGAGCGCGATCGATGTTGATCGTGCCCGCGAGCTTTGGCAGCTTCTCCCCCCAGTATTCATCCTCCGTCAGCTGCAGTGATCCACTGATCGGACCGTCAAAGAACGACGTCTTAACTGCAAGATCATTCATGACAAAGGTAAAATCATACGCCGTCGGCTCGATTCCGTTGAGCCCCATGCGCCCCGTCAGCATATAGCTGCCCGCGCCCATGTGTCCCGTGCATTCGCGCACGATGACATTGTCGCCGCGGGCATCGACCCGCAGTTCCATATCCGTCAGAGGATTCTCAAGCAACTTGAACTTCAGTGCACCGCCCATAACACGCAGCGAGCCATCAAGGCGCGGGGCGGCAAGCGTCCCATGCAGCCTCAGACTGCCCTCCGTCCGTCCGAGTGCCCACTCCACCTGCTCGGAGAACACAGGCAGGAGGGAGAGATCAGCGTTATCAAGTGCAACCGTCAGGTTGATCTCGTCATAGGCGGTCACAAGCTCACTGCGCTCCGCCGTGAGCGCACGCAGCGGGATCTCCCCATGCGCACTCGCCGTGTAGGCAATGCCGTCGATATACTTCGTCACAGCGAGATTATTCAGATGGATGACGGCATGGCGCAGCTTCGCCTCGCCCGTCAGTTCATCAAACGATGCGCCGCGTGCGCCGCCGTTTTTCGCCGTAATCTTCAGATCCGCCTCCGGCTGCTGCGTGTAACCGCCGATATGCAGCGTCAGCGAGGTCGTTCCCGTCACCGCTTCTGCGACACCGCCAAAGCGCGTAAAGATCCCGAGCGCGATGTCCGTTGCCGTGACATCCACATCGGCAGTCCCGTCGAAGTCCATCGTTCCAACGGCAGAGAACGAGCCGTCCCCCTGCGTACCCGAAAGCTTCCGCACCGTCAGCACGCGATCCGCGAGCGTGACATCGAGCGCAACATCACTGATGGGATAGGAGGCAAGGGTTCCCTCCGCAATCTCGCCCGTCAGAGAGATCGACGGATTGTCGAGTGTGCCGCCCAGACGCACCGCACTCGTGATCTGCCCCGTGAGACGATCCTCCTTCTGATTTGCGAGCGCGAGGAGCGCCTGCACATCCATCCGCTCGATCTGCATCTGCCCGCTGATCGCACGCGTCGCCGTATCATAGTGGAGACGCGCCGTCACAGAGCCATCCGCCCCCTGATGAAAGCCCGTATCATCCAGCTCGATGATACCGTTCTCATAGTGGGCAAAACTGTGGATCCCGCGCAGCTCCACCCCATTCATCGTAATTGCATCCGCCTTCAGCTCTCCGCGGAAGATCGGACGGGAGATCGTCCCCCCGACCTTTCCGTTGAAGACACCATGCCCCGAGACCTCGTACGGGAGCTTGTGCTCGAACCGCTTCATGTCGAGGTCGCGCACCTCCGCGTCAAAGTCGAGCAGACCAAGCGTATTGATCGTCCCGTTCAGAACCATATCAACCATCGGTGAGTAGATGTGGAACACCTGCACACGGATGATGCCGTTATCGAGGAAGTAGTCGCCGTCCATACCCGAGAGAATCGCGCCCGCGTAGCTGCCGCGATAGAAGTGAACATAGCCCACCGCATGCGGATTATCGAGCGTCCCCGTAAACTTAATGATATTATCGATATTGCCCGTAATCGGCTGATCGGGTGCGACGAGTGCCGCCACATCCTCCATGCGCGCGCCGATGGTGTCAATCTGCAGGTCAATGCGCCGCTCACCCGTAAAACCGATGGTGCCGTTCACGAGCCAGACCTCGCGCCCGCCGCGCTCCATCGAAAAATCGTGGATGCCAATACCTGAGAGCGAGCCCTCCGCGCGGAACAGTAGGCTGTCAAACGGCTGATACAGGAGATCGCCGTTCGTTGCCGAGACCTGCATCTCCACCTGCGGATCATGGATATCCCCGTGCACCACTCCACTGAAATCCGACAGTCCCGAGAAGCTGAGGCGATCGTCCAAACGGTTCAGCAGCGAGAGATCGGCATGACTGCCGTAGAAGCGCAGATCGAGCGCAGAGCCGCCCGTGATCGTTCCTTCAACACCAACCCCTGTATCATTCGGGAGATGCAGACTGAGAAAGTCGATCGTCACATTGTTTTCGCGTACGCTAAAGGATGCGCTCGCGCGCTCCACAGGAATATTACGATAACTTCCGTCTGTGACCTCTGCGCTGCCATAAACGGTGGGCACATCCGTCCCCTGCCCGTCGATCCCAAGATCGGCATGCAGTGCACCGTCGATCTCCTCGGGCACAGAGGCAGAGAGTACTCGCAGCTGTGCGAGCCGCACGCCGTCCGCCGTCAGATGCGCCGTATAGGAATGTGCGCGCATATCGTAGATACCGCTGCCCGCAACCGTGCCGCCGAACGCTGCAGCCGACAGCTGTTCCACCGCGAGCACACCGTCCGCATAGGAGACATCCGCCGCCGCATTTTGGAACGTGACATCATTCACCGCCCCCGCAGCAGCCGTCAGCCGACCCGCAGCCATCGGTGCGGCGAGCGTCCCCGTCACATGCACATCCGCAGTCACGCCGCCCGTATAGGCACTGTCCGTGCGCACACGATCCACCGCAAAATCTGCCGCCGTCACGTGAAGATCCAAATAGGGTTCGTCCGCATCCAGACGAATCGTCCCATCGACGCGAGCACGCTGCTCCTCCGCCTCCGCCGTCGCCGCAAGAAACACTTCCCGCTCATTGAAACGCAGAGCCGCGCTCTCCAGCTGCACCCTCGTCCCGTAGACATCCGCCATGCCGCGCACGCCGTCCACATGTCCGTCGAACGTCGCCACGCCGTCCACGCGCCGCATCTCCATGTGCACACGATCCGCGTGAAGCGTATCCACGTGGATCTCCTCCGGCAGACTGCTCTCCGGCAGATATTTGAGCAGCGGCATCCCATCCGTATCCGAAGCGCTCAGATCGAGTTCCTGCGTTCCACCGACATACGCACCGCGCACGCGCAGGGGAACGCCCGAAAGAGCCCCTGTGAGATCGTAGGACACATCGCTGCGGTCGATATCCACCGTCCCCGTGATCGCACTCAGGTCGTAGGAACGCCCATCGACATCGACATTCGCCGTCGCATCCGCAAGGCGGATACGCCCCTCAAACGTACTTGGCTTTCCATCATCCACACCAATATCGTCGTAGTTCCACGAACCGTCCGCTCGCCGCACGACATCCACATGCGCGCCCGTGAGCAGGATCTCATCAATCGAAGTTTCCGGTGTCGAAAGCAACGAAAGCAGACGAAGCGTCACCCGCGCCTCATCGGCACGGAGCACAGCCTCCGCCTGCTTATCATAGATCACGACATCATCCAGTGCCAGTTCATGCAGAGAACGGATCTCCACCGCACCGATGTGCACAGCTGTCCCCAGCTTCTCTGCCAAGAGACTCTCTGCCATCCGCCCCGCCTCAGCCATGAACGACTGGGCGCGTACCATGTGGATGAGAACTGCTGCGCAGATAAGGATTGCGGCAGCTGCCGCAATCCCGACATACGCCTTCCGTCTCATAGAAACCTCTTATTTGTTCATCTCCGCCTCATAGGCAGCGTTTGCCGCTGTCACACGTGCCGCAGCAGCCGTCGCGGCATCCTGCGGCGCACGCGCGGGAACAGGGCGCACCTCGCTTCCCTTCGGTGTCTCAAAAAGTGCACCGTCATGCAGCTGTGCCGCTGCACGCGCAGCGGGAGCACGCTGCCCCTCCTCCTCCGCCGCACGGTAACGCACCGCGTCAAGATCGACGGGAACGCCCATCGCATTGTCAAGGGAAGCCTTGCTCGTATTGTAGGTATAGAGTGCGGTCGAGTAGTTCATGCGTGCCGTCGTCAGATTGTCCGACGCACGCATCACCTCAAGGTTTGTCCCCACGCCTGCATTGTAGCGGACACGGGCAATGTTATAGTCTTCTTCCGCCTGTTTAACCGCGGTCTCCGTCGTCTTGATATTCTGCTCTGCCGCCCGCAGATTCAGATATGCCGTATGGACATCGAGACGGATCTGCTCATCCGCTGCTGCGAGAGCTTCCTCTGCCTTGTGGAGCGTCGCTTTCGCCGCATCCACCTGCGCCGCCGTCACCCCGCTATCGAAGATATTCCATGACGCACTTAGCCCTGCGGCCCACGTATCGCTGCTCGTGTGATCGTCCTGAAAGGGGCGCTCGCCCGCGATCGAGCGCGTCGCAGACGCGTTCACCGTCGGATGATAGCCCGCCTTTGCCGTACGCACGCCCTCCTCTGCCCGCTTGACCGCATAGACCGCAGCCGCACCATCCGCACGGTAGAGCAGCCCATAGTCCGTGCAGTCATCGAGCGAGAGATCATAGTTCGTATAGCGCAGCTCATCGTTGATCGTGAGCATCGTATCCGTCGGCATACCGATCACATTGTTCAGCGTCGCCACGGCAACCTCATAGTTATTCTTCGCCGTCGTCAGATTCTGCTGCGCATTCGCCAGCTCCACCTCCGAGGCGAGCACATCCGCACGCGCCACCGTACCAACGCGGAACTGTGCGTTTACATCTGCGAGATGCGTCTGCAGCGTCGCCACCGTATCCTCACGCACCTTCACCAGATTGCGCGCTTGGAGAATGTTAAAGTAGTCCACCGTCGCCGTCAGGCGAATCGACTGCTTCATCTGCTCAAGCGCGAAGTCCGCCGCATTGAGCCCGTAACGCGCCGCCTTGCGCTGTGCATTCAGTGCAGCATTGTAGACGGGCATCGAGACCGTGCCCGTATTGCCGTAGTTGTATTTGACCCCCGAGCCCTTGTACGCCTCGCCTCCGACGCGGTTCGCCGAGGTCTGCCACGTCAGCGTCGGTCCCATCGTACGATTCGCCTGCGCGAGTGAAGCGTGCGCCGCATCTACATCCGTAAGTGCCTGCTTGATCGTGCGGTTATTTTCAAGTGCCATCTGCACCGAGCGCGAAAGATCAATCTGCACCGTCTCTGCGGATGCCGTTCCTGTGAAAATACCGACCGCCGCCGAAAGAGCAAGTGCCCTCAGCAAACGCTTGGCAAAACGTCCCCTATTTTTCAAAACCATTTCCTCCTCATCCGTAACGGATGCACCCGAACGGTGGGCTGCTCCGGAAAAGTCAACACAATAACCCCGTATTGACAGGTTCTCTCATTTTATCAGTTTGTGCAATTTTTTTCAAATAAATTTATTGTTAGGTACAGAGAAGAGCCGCCCCTAAGGACGGCCCTTTCCAAAATCATATGCGATTCTGCTTCCTTACCGCTTCATATTGATGAGTGTCTCCAGCATCTCGTCCGAGACAGTGATGATCTTCGAGTTCGACTGGAATCCACGCTGCGTGATGATCATGTCCGAGAACTGGTCGGCGATATCGACGTTCGACATCTCAAGTGCCGAGGTAGTAAGTTCCGTGCCAATGTCGGATGCACCACTGATCGTACGCGTGCCGGTGTTGTTCGACTCCTGATAGAGGTTGCCGCCCATCTTTGTGAGACCCGACGGATTGTTGAACTGCGCCATCGCAATCTGAGCCTCCTTCTGACGGACACCGTTCGTGTAGGTACCCGTGATAACACCCGAACTGTCGATGTCGACGCTTGCGAGTGTGCCCGCTGCGTTGCCGTTCGATGTACCTGAAATTGTGGACGTACCGGAATACTGCGTGATTGCAGCGAGATTCAGGGCAACCTCCTGCTCTGCTGCGCCGTTTTCGTATTTGAGCTTCAACGATGCCGTACCGCTGACATACGCCCCCTTAGTGTCGAACTCGAGATTCGTCTTTGTGAGGGAAATTTTCGTCGTAGTATTGTCCTTTTCGGTAATCGTAAAAGTATCACTACCGTTGCCGAGAGAAAGCTGCCATCGATTGTTTGCCGTCTTCGTAAAGACAACGGGAACGGAATGCGCCGCACCGAGCGAATCGTAAACGGTAATGGTCGTTGTCACAGACGGATAGAATGCGTCACCCGCTGCGTAGCTCTTGCCGACAAGAGCCTCCATCAACACACCGCTCTTCGTATTCACCGCAACGGAGGAGACGGTCTTGCCGTCATGCTGATACACGGCTTCGCGCGTAATCGCCGTAATCGTTCCGCCACTCCCGTTGCGAGTATACGAAGTGTTTGCACTGTTTATAGTGAGCGCCGAAGTCAGCGGCAGACGGTTGCCGTCCTGTGTACTCACGATTGCTCCCGGAGCGGCAATCAAGTTTGTAAGCTTCATCTGTCCTGTATAGGTGTCACCGATTTTGTAGGTAAAATTGGTTGGACGCGGAACGACCACGGTCATGGTTGCCATTCCCGAAATATTTGTATTATTGATTGTCAGACTTACATTATTTGTATTAGCGATGGTTGTCGCCGCCGAAATCGTCCCCCGAATCGTATACTTATCCCCCCACGCATACGTCCCTGAAGATAGACCACCTGCTGCAAGTGTTGTACCGCCATTAACCGACAGCGGACTGGAGGGATCATCAGGATCTGTCGAAAGTGTTGCATTGACTGGCGCTGATGTCCCCATCGCCGTCACACTCGTTACCTTTGACGTATAGAGCAGCCCCGACGGAGCAGAGCCGATCGCCTGCGGTGTCTGATTGTGGCTCATGTAAATTTTATCGCCTGTATTCAACGTCAGTGTGATCCGCCCCGCCTCGGTCGGGCTGTAGTTGTTCGTCGAAGCAGTTGTGCCGTCCGCATAGCGCACAAGGGTATTGGCAATCTCATAGCCTGGCGAGGATGCGTTGAGGTTCTTTGTATACGTTGCGAGATCTGTTTTCGTCGCCTCCATAGACTTGCCCGCAGGGATCTGAATATTCGTCGTGTTGTCGCCCGCGACATTGATCTCGCCCTTGTTCGCCATGTAGCCCTGCACGTAGAGCCCCGTGCTTGGGATGGTGAGGTTGCCGTCAGCGTCGAAGTTGAACGCACCGTTGCGCGTATAGAACTGCTGATTGCCGCGCTTGACGACAAAGAGACCATCGCCGCGCGAGATGGCGACATCCGTGTTCTTGCCCGTCTGCTGTACGGAGCCGTTTGTGTAGATCAGATCGGTGCTCGCGACACTCATGCCGAGACCGACCTGCTTCGGGTTCACGCCGCCGATGTTCCCCGTCGGCGAGGATGCACCCGAGAGGTTCTGCGAGATCATGTCTGCGAACGTGACACGGCTCGATTTGAAGCCTGTGGTATTGACGTTGGCGATATTGTTGCCAATGACATCCATGCGGGTCTGGTGTCCCTTTAGTCCCGAGACCCCTGAGAACATTGAACGCATCATAGTTGCATCTCTCCCTTACTCATTCCTATAAAATTGCAGCACTGTCGATGTTGGTAAAGATATTTTCCTTGGCACTCGCCTCATCGAGCGCGGTGATAACGGTGCGGTTCTTGACCGAGACGACCATCGCGAGCCCTCGGCTCATATAGACGAGGGCATCACGCACGCCCTTTGCCGCCATGCGGTCGATGGCATCATCAAGGCGCGTCAGGTCGTCTGCCGTGAGACGAACACCGCGCTGCTCAATGCGCGTCTTTGCGTGTGAGGAAAATCGTGTGCGGCTGCCAGCCGCATCGAGCACCTCTTGGAAAACATGGTTGGGTAGAGACGTTCCCTGTCCCCTGCCGACGCGTGCGCTTCCCTGCTCGGCGCCCCCTTGTACAGCAGGATGTATCTCCATCATTTCACCTTTCACTTTATAACATATTTTATAATACATTTTTACACACACTATATCGTACGTTTTATATAACAACTTAAACATTTAATACAAACTTATGTAATATGACAGATAATATATAAGGTTTTTCTGTTCATACATACACTATAAAAGAGGTGATAGATATGAACACAAAACTGATGATAACCAAAAGAAAACGCGGAGAGGACGGGCATAAAATCCTATCCATCCGCGTTCGGGAAGATATTATCAATCGACTGGATGCTCTTGCCGACGAGACGGGGCGCTCGCGCAACGAGCTCATCGGACTACTGCTTGACTTTGCCATCGACAACAGCGAGGTTGTAGCTGAGAAGTAATTTTTCCTTGTGTTATGGTACTGAATGCGGTACTATTGAATAAGGAGGCGACACGATGAGCAAGTGGCAAAAACTACTTGAACGGATTCGCTGCAATCCGAAAACGGTTCGCTTTGATGAAGTAAAGAAGATTTTGGAAAGCATGGGCTATAAAGGAAAGAAACCAAAGAGTGGAACCAGTCATTGGACATTTCGCAAGAACGGCTGTATGCCGATCACAATCCCTGAGCGAAACCCATACGTAAAAGAAACTTATGTCAAGATCGTCATAAACATGCTTAATAGGGAAGATGGTGAATAATATGAAAAAAGACTTGGCGTACTACATGTCTCTGCCATACCAAGAGGTAATCGAAGCTGATCCGGACGGTGGCTTTGTTGGTCACATTACTGATCTGCCCGGCTGTATCACGCAAGCAGAAACAAGGCAGGAGCTGCTTGATATGTTAGCCGATGCGAAAGCTGCATGGCTGGAGGCAGCACTTGAGGAGCATATCACCATTCCCGAACCTGCACACAAAGAAGACTACAGCGGACGTTTTAATCTACGGCTGCCGAAAAGTCTGCATAAGGAACTGGCAATGACGGCAAAGGAGGAGGGTGTCAGTCTGAATCAACTTGCCGCAATCCTGATTGCCAAAGGGCTTACGATAGCTGTGTCAAGACACAATTTCCCAAAGGAGGTCTCCCATGGACAAACATATTAACCTGCATATCGAGGACGGCATTGCGACGATCACGATCGACCGCCCTTCCTCAAACAACGCGTTGAATGCACCGATGTTTCGCGATCTGATCAGCACGGTGGAGCACTGTGACGCAGATGATACGGTGAAGGTTCTCGTCATTACGGGCGCGGGCAAGAATTTCTCCGCCGGTGGTGATATCAAGGAGATGGCATCGTTCGACTTCATCAGCTATGATCTCTCCATTCTGACTGGACAGGCATCGCTCGCGCTGCGCAAGTGCTCGAAACCCGTGATCGCAATGGTGAATGGTGCTGCCGCAGGTGCGGGCTGCGGGATTGCGCTCGGTGCGGACTTCCGCATCATGACGGAGGAGAGCTGTCTGCTTACGGCGTTCTCGAACGTCGCGCTCCCCGGTGATACAGGCTGCATCTATCATTTGAAGCAGATCGTCGGGCTCGCGCGGACGATTGAACTCATGGCGCTGAGTACGCCCGTCTACGGTGAGGAGGCTCTGCATCTGGGGCTTGCAACGCGGCTTGCCTCCGACGGGAAGCTCGCAGAGGAAACGCATGCCTTTGCTGCGAAGCTGCTGCGCCGCCCACTCGGCGCACTCGCAATGCAAAAGCAACTCTACTATGAGGTGTTCTACCACGACTACATGGCGTACAGCCGTCTCGAGGCGGAGAATCTCGCAAAGGCAGGGAAATCTGCCGATCACCGTGAGGCGGTGACGGCATTTTTGGAAGGGCGCAAGCCGCAGTTTAATCAATAAAAAAGCAGCGATACCGCTGCCCATATATCTATAGAAATACGAAACGGACTGTTGCACGAAGTTTTCTAGCTGCGTGCAACAGTCCCTGATTTTATTGCCATGATAGATTCAGTTTTCTTCCGTGCTCTGCACAGTCAGACAGATACAGATTGATGAGTGTCTGATAGGGTATGCCGACTTCCTCCGACTGAGCTTTGAAATATGCCACAGTTTCATTGTTAATGTTGATTGTGATTTGTTTTTTTAGCCGTTTGGTATAGGGGTTCTTTCGCGGGTTCAAACTCATAATATCGTATTCGTCTCTCATTTTTATAACCTCCCTACTAAGTTGTTCCAATAGATGTTCTGCTCATTCTTCGTTGCTTTTCTTGCTGAAATAATCCGTAAGACTTCGTTGTCATCACGATAACAATGACTGACAATACAGAGTTGTTCTGTGTCCGTTATGCCAATGATAAGAAACCGCTCCTCCCCAAAGGCATGATCGGGGTCATCAAACAAAACGGAGTTGTCATCGTAAAAGACCGTCGTCGCTTCTTCAAAAGATACGCCGTGTTTCTTTTGATTAGAGCGATTTTTCTCTTCATCCCAAGTGACATGCATGCCTATAATTATATTATACATATATTCTACCGTCCGTCAATCAAAACTCCTGCCGCACGCCCGTATAGAACGCACGGTGTTTGCTGTCGTTCACATCGTTCCACTCGCCGAAGAGGTAGGTGCTGTCCTTCAGCTGATACTGCGCACGCAGCCGCAGGGTAAAGTCATTCGGATCGTAGGCATCAGCGGAGAATTTGAATTTCTCACCCGCATACGCATCCACGCCGACCCCCGCTGCACCCGCGACAACCCCCGCACGTGCTCCGAAGGCTGTGCCGCGCTTGCCGACTTGTGCATTAAACTTATCGCCTCCGCCGATGTCATCCACACCAAATGTCGCGTACATTCCCTGCTTCTCGCCGACGTCAAGGTTGAAGTTTGTGCGCCAGTCATCCACCTTGCCGCTGTACATCGCATCTACTTTCGGCGTAACCTTGACGTTCTGCAGCCGCCCCATGAGCCCGCCTGCCTTATCTGTCATGGTGCGTGCATTGTGAATGAGGGCACGCGCGTCCTCCTGTATCTGCTTGTCCCCCGCGACCGCCTCAATGCCCTCGGCGATGCGCAGGATGCGCTCAGAGGAGGCGGTGATGTTTTCAAGTGTCTTTCTGAGATTCTCCGCTGTCTGCGGATCTGCGCCGACGGTCTCAAGATTCGCCATGATGCGCTCGACGCTCGCCGTGGTCTGTGCAAGATTCGACGACATTGCGTTCATATTTGCGAGCATGGCATGCAAGTCGCCGCGATTCTCGTTCGCCATCTGCTCCAGGGTCGCTGTCAGACCGTCGAGGTGGGCGGTCATCTGCTCCATGTTGACAATGAGCTGCACCATCGAGCTCTGGAAGCCGGGCGCGCCGACGATGTTGTTGATAGAGGTGAGCATTGCCTCGACTTGAATAATCATCTTGTTCAGCTCGGTGAACATGGTATCCATGCCCATCTCGTTCTCGCCGTAGAGATAGTCTCCATGCGCGTAAAAATCGACATTGGACGAGGGTGTGATGATGACGAATTTATCCCCCATGATGCCCGGCTGCCCAATGGTGACGGAAGAGCCGCGTGGAATCTTCACACCGTCCCGAATTCGCATGGAGACAGTAACCCCCAGCCCATCGCTCACGATCTCCTCGACCTGTCCAACGGGAACACCCGAGAGAAGCACCTGCGCCTCGGGGTTGAGCCCGACGGCGCGACCAAATCCTGCGTAGAGCATATAGTCCTGACTGCCGCCAAACCGCAGGCCGCCAAAGAACATGACGACGGCGACGAGGAGTGCCGCCCCCCCGAGTGTAAATGCTCCGACTTTTGCCTCTGCGCTCATGCTCCAACCTCCCTGCGATGGTGCAGCGTACGAAAGAATGCCTGTACGCGCTCATCCTTGATATCCTGAAATCGCTCCGCCGTATCGACGGCGATGAGCTGCCCGTCGTAAATCATGGCGATGCGGTCGGCAATGCGGCTCGCACTCGCCATGTCGTGTGTGACGACAATCGAGGTCACGTCGAGTTTTCGCTGCATATCAATAATCAGTTCGTCAATCTTTGCCGTCATGATGGGATCCAGTCCCGAGCTCGGCTCATCGTAGAAGATGATCTCCGGATCGGTCGCAATCGCACGCGCAAGCCCCACACGTTTTTTCATGCCGCCCGAGAGTTCCTGCGGCATCATCGCTGCCGCGTCGGGCAGTCCGACAAGTGCAAGTTTCTCCGCAACGATGCGCTGAATCTCTGCCTCACTCTTTGTCGTATGTTCCCGCAGCCCGAAGGCAACATTCTCCCCGACGCTCATGGAGTCAAAGAGTGCGGAGTACTGGAACACCATGCCCATGCGCAGACGCACGCGGTCGAGTGCGTCCTCACTCATCGCAGTGATGTTGTCACCGCCGAGATAAATTTCGCCCGAGGTGGGACGATCCAGTCCGATCATCAGGCGCAGGAGGGTCGATTTACCCGAGCCCGAGCCGCCGATGATGGCGATGGTTTCGCCCTTTTCGATGGTGAGGCTGATCCCCTTGAGTGCTTCCTTGTCCCCGAAACACTTTTTGACGTTGTTCAGTCGTATCATAGCGTGTCCTCAGAACAAGAAGAATGTCAAGACGGCGTTCAGAATAAAAATGACAATGATCGAGGTGACAACGGTCTGCATGGTTGCCTTGCCGACCCCCTCCGCGCCGCTTGGCGCATTCAGCCCGTAGTGGCAGCCGAGGACGGCGATGACATTGCCGAAGAAGATCGCCTTGATAAGTCCGCCCGTCATATCGTAGATTTCTGCAAACTGTGTAATGGAGTGTGTAAAGGTATAGGGTGAGATGCCCGAGTAGTGCACCGCCGTGAGGTAGCCGCCGAGAACGCCGATCACGTCGCCGAATACGGTGAGGACGGGCACGACGATCATGCACGCGAGCATACGCGGCACGATGAGGTAGTTCACGGGGCTGACCGCCATGACGCGCAGCGCGTCAATCTGCTCCGTGACCTTCATCGTGGAGACCTCTGCCGTGATCGCCGCGCCCACGCGTCCCGCGCAGACGACACCGACGAGGACGGGGCCGAGCTCGCGCCCGATGCCGATGGCGATGACTGCACCGATAGTACTCTGCGCTCCGTAACGGATGAACTCGTGCGCAATTTGGAGGGTCAGCACAATGCCTGTGAAAAGGAGGGTAAGCCCCACAATGAGGAGAGAATCCACACCGAGGTGCGCCATCTGGTAGACAATGCTCCGCACGCGCAGACGCTGTGTGACCTGACGTGCCGTCTCGGCGTAGAGGAGGGTGATGCGTCCGATGTTCGCGAGGTGTGTGAGGACAAAGCGACCCACCACCTCGAATATGCGCTGCATGGATTCCCTCCTTTCGTAGATTTTGTATGTGCCCCTAGGTCTCCTTCCCCCGTCATAGAGGGAGGCTTAGATTGCGACGTATCGATGCGATGTCCCTAAGCGAACCCTAGTGGAGCAAGTGAGGAAAGTGTGCGGTACGCCCCGGTGGATTTCTTTCGTCCAAGCGAAGCGCGTTTAAGAAGTCCGCCGGTATTTGAGCGTACAAGCACGCGATCACTTGCGCAACGAGGCGTTCGCGTGGGACATTGCACGAGACAATCAAAAATCACCTATTGAATCTCTCCGCCTCGCTCCGCGCGAGCTCGTCACAGCGTTCGTTGCGCGGATTGCCCGCATGCCCCTTGACCCAGTGAAACTGCACACGACGCGCGGCAAACGCCGCATCGAGCGGCATCCAGAGATCCTGATTGAGCACAGGCTCTCCGTCCGCCTTCTTCCACCCACGCTTCTTCCACGCGGGCAGCCAGAACTTCGTGAACGCATTCTTGAGATACTGACTGTCGGTATAGAGTGCGATGCGTGCGCCCGCAGGAACAGCATTCATCGCCTCAAGTGCCGCCGTCAGCTCCATGCGGTTGTTTGTCGTCTCAGGGTCGCCGCCGCTGTACTCTCTGACCGCGCCCGTTGCGACCGTCTCAATGACGGCAGCCCAGCCGCCCGCGCCGCCGGGATTGCGAAGACACGAGCCATCCGTGTGGATGATATAGTCCGCGTCAACAGGTTCTTCGTCGGGCGGCGCGGACGATTTTTTCGCCGCTGTACCGCTCTTTGTAGCACGCGGCGCAGTTGAATCCGACGCACCATCCAGCCAGTCACGCGCTTCTGCTTCGGTCATAAACCCCTTATACACTGCGCCCTGAAAACCCTGCACCTGTGCCGAACACTCTGGCCATACGGTGAAGATGCCCGTTTTGCGCCCACGCTTCACGGCGTAAAATTTCTTTGCCACAATACGTCCTTCAGTACGTGTATCGATAGCCGATCGAGAGCCCGATGCCGTTGTAGCCGGGGTTCTTCGTCCGCTGTCCGTTCGACACATGATGCCCGAGATAGGCAACACTCAGAGCGCTCTTCTCATTGAACTTATACGTCACACGCGGCCCGATCCGCCACATAAAGTCATAGTTGCGCGTGTGCGCAGGGTGCACGTCGTTGTAGACGAGAACCGCACCCGTCGCGTCAAACGATGCCTCCCATTTCGAGCCGAGCGGCTTTGTCCAACGCACCATGTACGCGGGTCCCACACCAACAGCGGACGAGTCGAGGCGCACGTCGGGCGTGTCCTTCTCCGCCCACGAGCCGACGGCACGCGAGACGGTCAGTCCCCAGTGGAGCGACATCCCGTGCATCTCCTTGTACTGGCGGAAAACGTGCAGGTTGTAGAGATCAATGTAACGGCGCTCGCCGCGATGTTCCAGATAGTCCATCTGGATCTCAGCCTTTTTGTCCTGCGCCGAGGAATCTCCCATGTGCATCTGCATCGTATGCCCATCCGCCTCTGCGGGCGCAGCTGCAGTTGTCCCCGCCGCGCTCAGCGCAAGCACAGCTGCGAGTGCTGTCATTTTGGCTTTGAAAAAAGTCATATCCATTACCTCCAACGTGTAAAGAGCTCCGCCTCGATGCCGAGACGGTCGAGGATCTTGCCCACCATCATATTGACGAGATCATCCAGTGTCTCCGGTCGATGATAAAATCCGGGCGCGGCGGGCATGATGACCGCCCCCGCACGTGCGAGCCGCAGCAGGTTCTCAAGATGAATCTCGTGCATGGGTGTCTCGCGCGGCACGAGGAGCAGCCGCCGCCCCTCCTTGAGCGTCACATCCGCCGCACGTGTGAGGAGATCGTCCGTCACGCCGTGGGCGATTGCGCCCGCCGTCTTCATCGAGCAGGGCAGGATGACCATCGCATCCATGCGGAACGAGCCGCTTGCGATTGCCGCGCCCACATCCGTATTCGGGTAGAGAACATCGACACGCCGCGAAAGTTCCTCCATCGTCACGCCGCACTCGTAGTCCAGCACACGCTGTCCACTGTCCGTGATGACGACGTGCACCTCGATGCCCTGTTCCCGCAGAACATCAATCAGGCGAACGGCGTATACACTGCCGCTTGCGCCCGTGATACCGACAACAATCTTTTTCATCGGATGACCGTAACGCCGCCCATATACGGCACGAGTGCCTTCGGCACGAGAACGGAGCCGTCCGTCTGCTGATAGTTCTCGAGGATCGCCGCAACCGTGCGGCCGACCGCAACGCCCGAACCGTTCAGCGTGTGGAGGAAGGCGGGCTTTGCCCCGCGCTCGGGGCGATACTTGATGTTTGCACGGCGTGCCTGATAGTCCGTGCAGTTCGAGCAGGAAGAGATCTCACGGTATTTGTCCTGCGCCGGCATCCAGACCTCGATATCGTAGGTCTTTGCCGAGGTAAAGCTCATGTCACCCGTGCAGAGCTGTACGACACGGTATGGCAGTTCGAGCGTCTTCAGCACGTCCTCCGCCGCCTCCACCATCGTCTCAAGCTCGTCCCAGCTCGTCTCGGGTGCGACGAATTTAATCAACTCTACCTTATTGAACTGATGCTGGCGGATCAGCCCGCGCGTGTCGCGTCCCGCACTGCCTGCCTCCGCGCGGAAGCACGCCGTATAGGAGGTATAGTACTCCGGCAGCTGCTCCGCATCCAGGATCTCATCGCGGTGATAGTTCGTCGTCGGCACTTCCGCCGTCGGCACGAGGTAGTAGTCGAGCCCATCGAGCTTGAACATATCCTCCGCGAATTTCGGCAGCTGCCCCGTCCCGACCATACTCGCCTCGTTCACGATGTAGGGCGCAAGCATCTCCGTGTAGCCGTGCTTCTCCGCGTGGAGGTCCATCATGAAGTTGATGCACGCGCGTTCAAGCCGTGCGCCGAGCCCCTTGTAGAACGTGAAGCGCGCCCCCGTGACCTTCGCCGCACGCTCCGCATCAAGCACACCGAGCTTCTCGCCGATGTCCCAATGCGCCTGCGGTTCGAAATCAAATGTACGAGGCGTGCCCCAACGGCGCACCTCGGGATTCTCTGTATCGTCCTTTCCGATTGGGACGTCCGCCTTCGGCATATTCGGAATCTGGAGCAGCAGCTCACGCAGCTTTTGCTCGACCGTGCGCAGCTCCTCATCGAGCGCCGTAATCTCATCGCCAAGCGCACGCATCTCAGCGACCACATCATCCGCGCTCTCGCCCGCCTTCTTGCGTATGCCGATCTCCTTCGAGACAGCGTTGCGCCGTGCCTTCTTCTCCTCCACGTCCTGCAAGATCGCACGCCGACGCTCATCCAGTGCCGCAAACGGTGAGAGATCAAGCGCGTTGCAGCGGTTCTTTAGCATCTCCTGCACCGCCGACAGATTCTCGCGCACAAATTTCATATCCAACATCAGAAATCACTCCATCATATAGTTTGTTATCTGCTATCATAGTACAAAGGGCGCACTTTGTAAAGAAAAGACCACCTTCTTCATCCGCGTTTCACAGTGTCGTAGTAAAATCTCGTAAAAAGGAGAGCTCTTTCATGAAAATTTTACCGTGGGAGGGAAGCACGGTCTTCCCCGCCCTCTGCAATACGCTGCTTGCTTGGCGCAAATCCGCGCCCGACGTGCGCGACCTGCCGTGGCGCGACGAGCCAACGCCCTATCACGTCTGGATCTCGGAGATCATGCTCCAACAGACACGCGCCGCCGTCGTGCGCGGCTACTATCTGCGCTTTCTCGAAATCCTGCCGCACGTCCGCTCCCTCGCCGCCGTGGATGACGACGCACTGATGAAGCTCTGGCAGGGACTCGGCTACTATAGCCGCGCCCGCAACCTCAAGCGTGCGGCAGAGGCAATCGTTGAGAAACACGATGGACAGCTGCCAAATGACTTTGACGCGCTGCTCGCCCTCCCCGGCATCGGACGCTATACGGCGAGCGCGATTGCATCATTTGCCTATGGACAGCCACGCCCCGCCGTTGACGGCAACTTCCTGCGCGTCGCCGCACGCGTCACGGCGAATCCCATCGACATTGCAAAGGACGCATCGAAGCGCGCACTTGAGATGGCACTTGCGTCCTCCTATCCCACGGGACGCGACGCAGGACTTCTCAACGAGGCATTCATGGATCTCGGTGCGACCGTCTGTCTGCCGAACGGAGTTCCGCTCTGCCATGCGTGCCCCGCCGCGCAGCTCTGTCTCGCTCATGATCGCGGCACGGAGCAGGACTATCCCGTCAAGACGGCACTCAAGGCGCGCCGCAAAGAACGACGCACCGTCCTCCTCCTCTCCTGCGGTGAGGAAATCGCCATACGAAAAAGACCTGCACGGGGACTCCTCGCAGGTCTTTGGGAATATCCAAATCTCGAAGGAAAGCTGTCGCAACGCGCCGTACGCGCACACATTGAATCCAAGGGCTTCGAGGTATGCGACATTGTGCCGCTCCCGTCTGCACGCCACATCTTCTCACATATTGAGTGGGATCTGACAGGCTGGGCGGTCACGGTCGCCGACACGAACGAGCCGCCGTTGATGGCGGCAGAGGAGATGGACGGCGCGCCCGCCCCACTCCTCTGGGTGCGCCGCGAAGAGCTTGCCGATACCTACAGCATCCCTGCCGCATTCGGATATTTCACGCCACAATAACAGACAGCCCGCTTGGATGTGCTGACATCCGAGCGGGTTGTCTGTCTATCATATTATATTACACAGCTTTTCCAAGCTCACGCGACTGCGTACGCATGACGGTATTGAGGTCGAGGTCGGAACGGTCTGCGGTACGCTCCTTCTCCCGTTCCTTTTCGATGAGATTCTTCAGCATTTGCATATGTGGATGGTTCTCGAGCTCGGTGGTCGGCTTGCCCGAGAGTGCCGCCGCCATCTGCTGGGGCATCCCGTCGGGGAACATCGCCTCAAGCATGGAGCGCACAGACTTCGGAATCATGTCCTGCAGGGCGACATTCTCCTTGCGGAACTTTACTTCATCCTCCTGCGTGAGGGCATACGCCTCAAGGAAGCCCTGGATGAGGTTGTCGTGCCAGAACTCACCCGCGAGTGTCAAACGGAATCCCGTTGCCGTACGCGTAATGAGACCGTTCTCCGCCCACGCAGCGAGGAGCGGCTCAAGTTCGGTGAGGAGATCGACACCGTACTTCTTCTCGAAGAAGGGTGCATACAGGTAGCCATGCTCGATCTGATCGCCGATCTCGCTGTGCATACGATGCTCATCTGCCTGCTCGCCCATGAACTGGAACGGCTTCGTACCCTCCTCCACCATCTTCTCATACGGTACAAGCGCACCGTGATTGCGCCACATCATCTGACCGATGAAGCCGCCCGCTCCCGAGCCAAATGCGAGAACGTCGTTGCCGCGCTTGGCGAGCGTGTTGTAGATGCTGCGCTCGCGGTGGTCCGTTGTCCAATGCGTCGTGTCGATACGTCGTGCCATCGGATACTCTGCAACAATCTCAAGTCCGCGCTTGAAATACTCCGCCTGTTCCTCCGTGTTTGGGAGCATCGGCAGATCCCCCGCATCGATGCGGCGTGCGAGCTCGCTGCCCGGGAAGACGTTGAGCTGGTAGAGGTCGCCGCCCGCAATACCGAGCTCGAACTGCGTACGCACGTCGTTCTCCCAGATCTCCATCGACTGATAGGGCAGCCCATAGATGAGGTCTGCAATGACGACAGCTCCCTGCTTCTCCACCATGCGGCGCAGCGTCTCAATCACCGTATCGCGGTCATCGATGCGCCCGATTGACTGACGGACACGCGTGTCAAAGGACTGTACGCCGAGCGAGAAACGATTGATGCCCGCGCGCATCGCAGCATCCACCTTTCTCTCGCTGAGGTCATGGATGCGCCCCTCAAGCGTGATCTCACAGTCGCTCGTCAGCGGCAGCCGCTCGCGTACCGTACGCACAAGCCGCGCGAGATCCGCGTCACCGAGTGCCGTCGGTGTACCGCCCCCGAAGAATACGGCTTGGAACGGCGCACCCGTAACATACGGCGTATCCGCCGCCGCCTCGATCTCGTCGATGAGGACATCGACATAGTGATGCACTGCCTCCTCGCGTGTGAAATTCTGGAAGAAGCCGCAGTAGCTGCATTTCTTATCGCAGAACGGGATGTGAATGTAGACCGCACGCTCATCGGCAGGGTCAGGAGTCTGCGCCATCAGCTCCGCCCAGATCTGCGCCTGCTCCGCCTTGTCCCCGATCATGCGCTTGCCGCCCGCGCCGGGATGCACGACGCGCTTTTTCGTAAAGGCACAGCCCAGCGGATTCTCTGACTTCGTGCCAAGCAGCCAGCCGCGTGCCTCCTCCGAGAGTGCCGCGAGTTTTGTCTCAAACGTATTCATGCGAGTGCCTCCTTTGCCGCCGCAATGACCTGCGCGAAATCGTTTTCATCCGGGTGACTTGCTGCCGCCGCATAGCGCACCGCATTCTCCTCAGTGAACGCATGCACATTGTCCTTCGGCATACTCTTGAACATCTCGATGAGCATCGGGTCGATCGCGCCCTGCACGAGGATCGCGCCCAGGATCTCATTCGACGCATCGAACAGTGTACGGATATTTTCGATGCACTTCGCGCAGTGCTCCGAGTCCGGCTCTGCTCCAAGCGTACCATAGATGAACACGCGCCGCCCGCGCAGGCGCTCAATGTACTTCTTCGCCGCAGCATCCGCCGTCCCACGGTCAATCCATGTGCCGACGCAGAGCGTCGCACTCTCGAGCACTGCCGACGTGTCCTTGACACTGTGGCAGGATGCGTCGAGTGCTTCCGCCAGACGCTCCGCGACCTTTTTCGTATTCCCCGTACGCGAGGAGTAGATCACTGCAATATCGTTTCCCATAAGAATACACTCCTATATATTAACGTGAATATCTTTGCTGTTTGATTCATGTATATAATATAACAGGTCTTCCAAAAAATCAAGGGTTTTTGTAAAAATCATAAAAAATAATTATGAATCAAATTCATGTTTACATTCTTATATAGGAATCTTATAGGTATACATATTCTTTCTCAATTGTATTCTCAATTATATCAAGCCATTGAGAATATGGTTATTCATATTCTCTTCAGAAATCAATTCTGCTTTATTTTTATACTTTATTGAAATATTATTCACTATTCTATATATAACTTTTAACTATATTTATTCCAACAAAAAACACCGCCAAAGCGGTGCTTTCCATCGTGTAATCTCAGTGTGCGCCGTGTCCGTGATGACCACAGTGCTCTCCGTGCTCATGATGTCCGTGTCCACAGCTGTGACCTTCATGTCCCTCATGACCGCAGCCATGCCCGTGTGCATGATCCTTGCCGTGCTGATGCTGGTGGCGGTGCGTACACTTGCCCTCATCCGCGCTTCGCTCAAGCGTTCCCGCGAGATACTGCTGCACAGCCGCATCTGCGCTGCCCTTCACACCGGATACGAGCGTAATGCCCGCCTCCGCAAGTGCAGTCTGTGCACCCGCGCCGATGCCGCCACAGATCACAACATCCGCTTTCGCGTTGTGGAGGAAGCTCGCGAGTGCGCCATGCCCCTCACCGACCGTGTCCACAACTTCCGAGGCCTGCACTGTACCGTCCTCGACATCATAGAACTTGAACTGTTTTGCTCTGCCGAAATGCTGCTCAATCTTCTCATTTTCATAAGGTACTGCGATTCTCATTGTATGCTCTCCTTTATCCTGAATCCCGAGGACTGTCGGATGTTCGATCCGATATGCGCCGCCCGCAATGCGGATGCGCTTCCCGCAGATGATTGCCTCCGCGAGCTTGTAGCGCGCCGCCTCGTAGATGCTCGTTACCGTCGCACGGGACACGCCCATCGCGGCGGCACATTCCTCCTGCGTCTGTCGCCCATAGTCGATCTGACGGATCGTCTCGAGCTCATCCAGCTGGAGGACAACGGACTCCTCCGTCTCCTCTTCCGCATCCTCCGGCGCAAAACTCCAAAAATCCGGATAAGCACCGATGCGTCGACATCTCTTTGGTCGCGGCATAGCTCCTCCTTTTCTGTCATATGACAGTTATCATCTTAGCAAAGTTTTCAGCATATGTCAATTATGTTTTTCTTGTGCTTGACAAGTATGATAGAATAGAAAATAGAAGTGAAAGTTTATTGTATTTTGGGAGGTAATGGTTATGAAAAAGATGATTGCAGGGCTCTTTGCGGGGCTCATCCTCGCCACCGGCGCACAGGTACTCGCCGATGGCTGGGAAGGTGGGGTGCAGCGTCAGAACACGGCGTACTGCTATGGCGGCAATGCAGGTTACTGCTACGACGGTGACTCCGCACAGACATCACGCGATGCGAGCGCAAATCAGAGACGCGGCTACTGTGGCTCTGGACGCGGCTACTGTGGCTCTGGACGCGCTGTGGACGCTGAGTAAAAAGACGGTTCTGTTTGGAAAGCATCTCCTTTCCAAACAGAACCGTCTTTTTCTGATGGCAGTGTATACGCACAAAACAGCAAATCATGATAACAATAGTATCTCCAATACACTTTGCACATTAATAACCAAATAGAGGAGAGGACCATGCCCGCACAATCACGCCGTCCAAAGATAAAAGCAGCCTCTCCACCAAAGCCGCTTGCATGGTGGAAAAAGCTGCTGATCGCCGTGTTTGGCACATACATCGCGGCAAAACTCTTCGGCATCCTCATCCCCGATGTCAGTGCCGCAGGGATATTGCCACACACGGACGACAACAGTCGCACGGACGAAGTGCCACCACAGACGGACGAATATCCCGATGATACATGGGACTATCCTGTGGAAGATCAGTACGAGGATGAGGATATCTATGGGCATGAGGATGATCTGCCGCCCGCAGAGAATCTCTATGACGATTGGGACGACTGGAACGAGGGGTATGACGACGATCATTTCAGCTGAAGTGGGCGACGGTACGAATGTATAACGCATATCGTCGCTCCTCATGATGTCAGTATATTTCCCGCCGATGTCCGATGGCAAGTGCAAGGATGACAAGGCGATCGTCCTCGATGGCACAGATCAAGCGATAGTCGCCGATGCGGTAACGCCACTGCCCCTTTCGGTTCGCTGTGAGTGCCTTGCCGAATGCGCGCGGATTCTCGCAGCACAGGAGTTTTTTCTCAATCCACGATTTAATCATTAGCTTCGTATACGGATCAAGTTTTTTGACATCCTTCTTTGCCCGCTCGGAATAAATCAGTTGATAGGACTTCATGATGTCATCACATCATTCCAAAACTCCTCATGGGAATATGTCGTTGGATTCGCCTGATACTCTGCATACGCCTCCTCGGCAAGCGCGATATCGTACTCATCCTCGATCTTTTCAAAGAGCGCCTGCTTGAATGCCTCGCCGAGCGATATCGCGTGCAGCTTCGCATAGCTCTCCGCGAGAGCCTTCTCTGTGTCTGTCAGTCGGATCGAAAAACTCATTGTGACTCCTCCTTTTTGATTACAATGTACTACACCAAATTTTCTTTGTCAAATTCTATTTAAGATGCAAGCCCCCCCCGATAATACTATTAGAAGGAATTGTATCCCACGGATTGGAGATGGTAACATGCGTATTGGAGAGAATGCAGGTAAGCTCCCGTTCCTGCAGACGGAGAACGCAGCGGCAGGAAAATCGGAGCAGAAGAAAAGCACGGTGACAGATATCCTGAGCCGCGCGGTCGAGGTCTATATCAGTGCGAAGGGAAAATCCCTGAACGAGAGCGCGGATATGGAGGAAGATCTGACCCCCGCAGAGCTGGCACTTGCGGCGAATGATAAGGAGCTCGCCGATAAAAAGGCAAAGAAAGCACAGGCGGCGGAGATCGAGAAGCGCATTCAGACGGATGAGGGCCTCACGGACGAGGATAAGGCAAAACTGCAGAAGCAGGCGGACGAGCTGAAACGTGCCGGCATGACCGACGAGGACAAGCTGAGCGAGCTGCACGGCAAGGTGGATGCGCTCGACAAGCTTGTGACGGATGGTTTTGCCACTGACAAAGAAATCGAAAAACAGCGCGATCTGTATCAGTCGCAGATCGGTCGTCTGGAATCCGAAATGAAGGCGAAAGAACACCACACGATGAAACTGCGCGGTCAGGCACTGCAGGAGCGTGCCGACCGCGATGCAGAACTCACGAAGGCGCAGGAGAAGGAACGCGCGGCACTTGCGGCCGCGCAGCCGGATGACCTGACCGCACTTGCCGCGCTCAGAGAGTATCAAAAGACTGCCGCTGCAAAGAAACACGCAGACCGCAGCACAATCGTCGTTCCGACCAATAAGAGTACAAGCGATACATAGGAAGCACTGCACGCAAACGGCGGCAGCCCGCGAGGAAGTGTAGTGACCCCAAAAAGTTAGACGTGAAAGCGTAGGAAAGAGATTTCCTGC
>CAUVVR010000021.1:0-48497 GCA_963555475.1 uncultured Selenomonas sp. | reverse complement strand
TCACTATGGATTTTGTTTTTGTTTAGCTGTTCAACTTCATTTTACAACGAACCGATTTCATTTTATCCTTTCATTTCGTTCTGTCATAGCTGCTGCGAGTGCTGCGCCGAGGGCGGAGCCGGTGTTTTCGAGGATGATCTTGACGTTGACCGCCTCGTCCAAGAGCAGCGTGTCGAGTGCACCACGCAGATGATGCGCGACAAGCGGGACTTTCTCATAGACGGAGCCGTCGACGGCGACGAACTGGTCCTCAAGCGCGTTTTCACCCATGCGGTGCTGAATGATGGCGACGTAGGTCGCCGCAACGATGCGTGCAGAGCGGACGATGACTGCAGTCGCGAGCTCCTGCAGAAGGGCACGCTCGGAGGCGGTGAAGGTCATGCCCGTTTTTGCCTCGATGACGGCGCCCGCCGAATGGCGGTCGAGATAGGCATCTGCGATGATCTCGGAGAGTTCAATGCTCGAAAAGGGGTAAACCCCGTCCGTACCGAGGAGGTCGGCAAGCGCCGCACCGTAGAGCGACCCGAGGTAGCGTCCCGACACCATCTTCTCAAGACGCTGTGCGCCGGGCTGCTCGGACTCCCTGTCCAGAATCTCATCGTATTTGGAGAAGGGCAGTTTTCCGAAGCCGCCCGACTCCATGTTGATGACGGTAGGCGGCTCGCTGCCGTCCGCGAACTCCTCGTAGTAGCAGGTGTTCTGCCCCGTGGCGTAGATGGAGCCGATGTAGGTGTGCTCGTGCTTGTATGCCGCCGCGAGCAGGACTGCGACCGTGTCATTGATGACTGCGACGGGTTCGACGTTCCTCATGCCGCGCCGTGCGAGTGCCTCTTTGAGGAGGTCGTTGACGACCTTACCCTCGACCCCCTGCGTGGCGAATTCCTTCGTCCATACAATCAGCTTCGCATTGTAGAGGTCGGTCTGCTGCGAGGGGAAGGAGAAGGTGTGTCCGAGCAGGTATTTCGTTGTGCGATTTCCCTCGATCGCCTCATCGATGATCTCAGCGAGGAAGTCAAACATTTCTTCCGCCGTTGCATCCGCGCTGACGTAGTCATAGACACCGGGGAGGGTGAGCGGCTTTGCGACCTTGCTCAGTACCTCATATTCGCCGCCGCCCTTGAGGAGGATGCGAAGTGCTCGTACATTTGTGCCGCCGAAGTCGAGCGCGAGGAAGGAGCCGTGCTCCTTTCCGCTTGGAAGTCCTGCGTAGGAGCGGAGCATACGAAGCGTTGCACCCTTTTCACCCGAAAGCCCCGCGCACATATTGGCGCGGAAATCATCGGCGATCCTGCGGAGCGTATCGTCGTCTATGGTGAAGGCAGCCTTTGTCTCGTCAAATCGTTCACGATCAAAACCCATGGTAACTCCTCCCAAGAAAAGTTGTGGGGACGCCCCTATCGGTTCGCCCTAGTCTCCCCCGTTCGAAACGGGGGAGGGGGACCGCGTAAGCGGTGGAAGGGGCGCCACTTATCAGTGATAGCTTAGCAAAAGTGATCGAGCATCGCGCCGACGCTCGGGAACACCTGCTTCGCCTGTGCTTGTATCTCGGGACGTGCGGTCGTAAGCGAGTAGCCTCCCCATGCCTTCAGCATCGGCAGGTCGTTCGTCTCGTCGCCGATGGCGAACACCTCCACGCCATCCCATCCCATGACGGAGAGGAGTGTGCGGATGCCCTGATCCTTGCTGATGCCGGCGGGCGTGATGTCAAGGCTGCACGCATTTGGGAACGCATGAATCTTGTCACTGAGCTTTGCGTTCAGCACCGCCGCACATTCTTCCGAGAGAGCAGGTTCATGAAAGCCGAGCGAGAACTGCTGAATCCCCGTCAGTCCTCCGATCTCGCTCTCCTCGATGTAGACGATGGGGAAATCCCAGTCCTTTGCCTCGCGCTCGATCCACGAACCCTCGGAGTGGTGGCAGAGATAGGTCACATCTGCTGCAGAGAAGGCGAAGTGGAAGGATTTCTGTGCGCTCGGCTCCGACGCAATCGCCGTGAGCGCGCGAGGATCAATCTCCGCCTGAAATCGGACGGCTGCATCCGCACCCCGTATGATGCCGCCGTTGTTGCAGACGGTGTAGTCGAACTCCACGCCGTATTCCTCAAGCTGCGGGACAAGCATCCCATAGTCGCGTCCCGAGATCACACCGAACTTGTGCCCTGCGGCACGCCAGCGGGCAATGCCCTCCTTCGTCTCCTCGTCGATTTTGCCGCCCCGGAGGAGCGTGCCGTCGTAATCGCTTGCCGCTACCTTCATTTTACTTCCTCCTCATAGACAACCGCCTCGAGCGGACGGAGCGCAGCCTTTGGCGCATCCGCATAGCTGCCGATGAGCCGCACGCCCCTCAAAAATCCTGCGGGAAGCTGTGCCTCCTCTGCGGAAAAGTTGACTGCCGTAACGATGCGGCGATTGCCTTCCGTACGAGAGAATGCGTAGATCTGCTCGTTTTCGGCAAGCAGTTCCTCATAGACCCCGTTGAGCAGTACGGGATTCGTCTTGCGCAGACGGATGATCTGCTTGTAGTAATTGAGCACGGAGTCCGCATCCGCTTCCTCTGCCGCCGCATTGATTGTGTGATAATTCTCGTTTGCGGGCAGCCACGGCGTACCTGTGGTGAATCCTTCGTTCGCCGTATCGTTCCACTGCATCGGCGTACGCGCATTGTCACGGCTGTTGAAGTGGACAAAGGACAGTGCCTCTGCGGGCGAGAATCCTTCCTTCAGTGCAAGCTCGTATTGCCCGTGGGAGGAGATGTCATCGTATGCGTCGATCGTATCCCATTTGACGTTTGTCATGCCGAGCTCTTCGCCCTCGTAGATGAAGGGCGTGCCGCGCAGAGTCATGAGAATGGTCGCGAGTGCCTTTGCCGCAAGGCGTGCATCGCCGCCCTTCGGGAAGAAGTAGTTCACCGAGCGTGCGCGGTCATGGTTCTCGAAGTAGATCGGATACCAGCCCTCCTTGGCAACACCCTCCTGACTCGCGGAGAGTGCGCCCTTGAGCTTTGTGAGCTTCCACGGAACCATCTTCGACCAGCATTCGCCCTCCTCGTAGGGGACGAGGACGTGCGCAAACTCGAACAGCATCGAGAATACGCCGTTCTCGCCGACCCAGTCGGGCAGCTCCGCCACGCTGACACCGTTCGCCTCGCCGACGGTGAAGATGTCGTGCCCGTCAAAGACCTCCCTGCGGAACTCGTGGAGGAAATCGAGGATGCCGGGCGTGTTCGCCGTCATTGTGTGGACGCTCACCATGCCGTCCGCCGCGTCGGGCGTGCCGTCCTCGAAGACGGCGGGTTTCTTGATGTAGGTGATCGCGTCAATGCGGAAGCCGCCGACGCCCTTGTCGAGCCAGAAGTTCGCCGCTGCAAAGAGGGCTGCACGTACCTCTGGATTCTCCCAGTTGAGATCTGGCTGCGCCTCGGCAAAGGTATGGAGGTAGTATTGATCGCGTTCCGCGCAGTACGTCCACGCGGAGCCGCCGAAGATGCCGCGCCAGTTCGTCGGCGCACTGCCGTCGGGTTTCGCGTCGCGCCAGATGTACCAGCCGCTCTTTGCGTTATTGCGGCTGGACTTCGACTCGATAAACCACGGATGCTGATCGGAGCTGTGGTTGTAGACGAGATCCATGACGATGCGCATATCGCGCTTCTTTGCCTCGGCGATCAGTTCCTCCATGTCGGCGAGTGTGCCGAACTGGGGATTGATGCCCGTGTAGTCGCTGATGTCGTAGCCGTTGTCGACCATGGGCGAGGGATAGACGGGGGTGAGCCAGAGTGCACCCGCGCCGAGATCCTTCAGATAGTCGAGCTTTTCGGTGATGCCGCGCAGATCGCCCGTGCCGCTGCCCGTGGTATCGTTGAAGCTCTTCGGATAGATTTGGTAGACAGCGGTGTTCTGCCACCATTTCGTTGCTTTCATGCTTGTTCCTTTCCTGCAAAGTTACTGTGCCGTTATGCGAATTTCGTGTTGGTAGTTTGTGGGGAAATGCGTTGTCCGTAAGCGAACCCTAGTGGAGCAAGCGAGTAAAATGCGCGGTATGCCCCGGCGGATTTCTTTTGTTCAAGCGAAGCGCGTCTAAGAAGTCCGCCGGTATTTGAGCATACAAGCGCATGATCGATTGCGCAACTAAGCGTTCGCGGCGGGCATCGCATGACCCACAGATACAAATCTCAGAACGTCAGCACAGGGGTTTCGCCCGCCTTGGCATCCATGCCCGTCGTCTTCTTCATGAGCGGGTACTCGGCGGAGTTCGTGACCGCCATGATGACTGTGTCCTGATAGCCCGCCGCATGAATCACATCGCGGTCGAACTTCACGAGCGGCGCACCCGCCTTCACGCTCTCGCCCATCTTGACGAGGAGTTCAAAGCCCTTGCCTTCGAGTTTTACCGTGTCCACACCGATGTGAATGAGGAGTTCCGCGCCGTTGTCCATACGGAGACCGACCGCATGGCGGCTGTCCTCCATGACCATCGTGACCTCGGCATCCGCAGGAGCAACGACAACGCCCTCGGTCGGCTCGACCGCAACGCCGTCGCCCATCATCTTCTGCGAGAACATCTCGTCCTTGACCTCGCTCATGTCGATGACGTGACCCGTTGTGACTGCATTGATGGCGACGGATTTCTCCGTGCCGACGGCAACCTCGTCCGCGTCGGAGGCGGGAGCCGTGAGGAGTGCCTCGAAACGCTCGCGGATCTGTGGGACGGAGAGACCGACAATGACCTGGAATGCGTGGCCGTTGCGGACAAGACCGTGTGCGCCCGCCTCGGTGAATGCACCCGTCGGAGCGACAAGCTCGGGATCGTTGACCGTGACGCGCAGACGCGTTGCACAGTTCGTCACGTCCTTGATGTTCGCCGCACCGCCGAGGCCGTCGAGGAAGGCACGCGCCTTCACATCGCGCTCGTCGAGCTTCATGCCGGGAGCGGCAGTCGCAGCACCTGCAGCACCTGCCTGTTTTGCCTTGTAGTCCGCTTTCGTGAAGAGCTTGTCCTCCACACCGTCGTCCGTGCGGCCGGGTGTCTTATAGTCCTTGAGCAGGATGACCCAGCGGAACACGAAGAAGTAGATCGCGGTGAAGCACAGCCCGACACCGATCTGCATAAGGTAGGTTACATAGTGATACGAGAAAAGGGGGATCCAGTTCTGAACGAAGCAGTCAATCAGACCGCCGCCGAAGTTTCCCGAGAGACCGATCGCGTAGAGTGTTGCGGAGAGTGTCGCCGAGAGAATGGCGTGCAGGAGATAGAGAAGCGGTGCGACAAAGAGGAAGGTGAACTCGATTGGCTCTGTGATGCCGCAGAGCACCGCCGTGATCGTCGCGGGGATGAGGAGAGCAGCCGTCTTCTTGCGTTTTTCGGGCTTTGCGCACATATAGATTGCGAGCGCTGCGCCCGGCAGACCGAAGACCTTGCCGCTGCCGTGGAGGGCAAAGCCGCCCTCGGGGAAGAGTTCGGCAAGGGACTTGCCGCTGACCATGAAGTCGTTGATGTGTCCGAGCCAGTATGCCTGAATGCCGCCGTCGACGACCGCAGGACCGAAGATGAACGGGAGATAGATGAAGTGATGCAGACCCGCCGGGAGGAGCATTTTCTCCGAGAATGTGTATGCCCAGACACCGACGATGCCGCTGGTCTTGAGGAAGAACTGGAACTGCTCGATGGCGTGCTGTACCGCCGGCCAGACGATGCAGAAGAGGAGTGCCATCGGGATCATGACGATAAAGCCGATTGCGACGACGAATGCAGGACCTTTGAAGATGCCGAGCCAGTCGGGGATGTTCGTGTCATAGAAGCGGTTGTGCAGGAACGCCGTGCAGCAGGCGATGAAGATCGCGCCGAGCATGCCCATGTCGAGCGTTTTGACGTTCGCGATCATCGCAAGCCCCGTGCCGGGTCCTGCCGGCTGGCTGTAGTCCACGCCGAACGCGCTGCCGTGGAGCGTGAGGAATGCGGAGATGAAGTAGTTGAAGAGCATGTAGATGACGAAGGACTCCATCGCACAGCGTGCGGGCTCTTTCTTCGCAAAGCCGATAGGAACGGCGATCGCGAAGAGAATGGGCATCTGGGCGAACACCGTCCATGCGCCCTGTTCGACGACGAACCAGAAATCGTACCAGAGTGTGCCCTGCGCGGCGATACTGCCGAGCAGCCCCTCGTTCTTGCAGACGATGGACACCGCCACCGTCAGACCGAAGAATGCAAACAGAATGACGGGCGTATACATCGCGCCGCCGAACCGCTGCATGTTTTGCATGATGACATCCTTGCTGAGTGCCATGTGCGTTCCTCCTTATCCCAAAACCAAACCTCTGCGGCGGGGAAGCTCCGCGCCTCCCGGGAATGAAACTGAGACTGAAACTAAAATGAAATCCGTTGTCTCTAAGATAGCGCAAAAATGCCGCGAACGCAATAGGTTCGCGGCATTCGGGAGGGATGTACGGAGACTGTACCGTGGTACATAGGGTGAAACTTGTTACAAAGAAATGGTTGGGAACATCCCGCGCAACTAAGCGTTCGCTTAGGGATATCCCCTTACGTCACTCTTCTACGGAAAAATCTTCCTGTTCCTGCACATAAAGTCTGTAGTGCACATACCAGATTTCGAGCAGGAGGAAGTATGCAAGCATGGATTTGAACTGGAGACGTGCCTCGTTTTCGGCGAGCCCGATCTCGGCGGGCAT
Organism: uncultured Selenomonas sp.; assembly: GCA_963555475.1. GTDB lineage: Bacteria > Bacillota > Negativicutes > Selenomonadales > Selenomonadaceae > Centipeda. Next base: position 41,815 of record CAUVVR010000021.1, on the reverse strand, counting down.
GACGTAGAGGTTCTCTGTCGAGCGGGCGGCAAGAGCATTGTGTCGCATCTCCGTGATCGAGAGGATGGGCACGCCCTTGAGATTCAGTCGGTCGGCGAACTCCACAACGCGCTCGGATTCACCCGAGAGCGAGATGAAGATAAAGAGGTCGTCCTTCCCCGCCGTCTGGTAGACGGAGTAGAATTCCTCGCGTCCTGCGACCTCGTAGATGAGGATGTTGTCGTAGATGAAAAGACGCTTCATCTCCTGCATGACGTTCGTCTGCACATAGCCGGAGGCGTAGGCAAAGATGCGATGCGCCTCATGGATGAGACGGCTCGCACGTGTGTAGTCGCGCCGCATGAGCGTACGCCATGTTTGATCGTAGAAGCTGCTGAGCGAGTTTCTGACATCGTTTGCGGGGAGGGGATGAGCCGTCTTCTCCATGCGCATAACCGCCTTCATCTCGCCAAAGCCGTCAAAGCCGAGCTTTTGCGCGAAGCGAACGACAGATGCACTCGACACGGCGCACGCACGCGCGAGATCGTGGATAGAGGAGCGGCACGCCGCCGCGCGGTTGCTCTCGATGTAGCGCCAGATGCACTTGTCCGCATCGCTGAGATCGCGTAGGCGTGCGTTGATTCGTTCCGTGAGCTGCATGATGATCTTCCTTTCATCGTTTTTCCTCATTATAGCATACGCTGCGACATGGGGACGAAAAATTTTCTTGACAAGGCAGTGCATATCCGCTATAATTGCCCATGTTGCTAAGAGCGACACAGGGGTATCGCCAAGTTGGTAAGGCACGGGATTCTGAATCCCGCATGCGTTGGTTCGAGTCCAGCTACCCCTGCCATTTGTAAGTTCGGAGCCGCAAATGTGCGGCTCTTTTTGTATTTGTTGAAAAAATCATTGAAAACTATTCTTGATTTTGCTACGATGTGAAGACGATTGATCTCATTGAAGGAGTTGTTACCATGAATGAAAAGAAACGCAGGTGCGGCATTACGGACATCCTGCTCCTAGTGCTGAATCTTATCTTTTTTGTCGGCATACAGACGGTATTTGCGCCCTGTGAAGCGCGTCCCGACGGCTCGTGGATGACGTGTCACTGGGCGGGGCAGGCTCTTATGGGGATTGCGGCGGCACTGCTCGCAATTGCCGTCATGCACCTTGTCATTCCGCGCGCGCAGGTAAAGATCGGCCTTTCACTTGCCGTGATTCCGGTCTCCGTATTGGCTTTTGCTGTGCCGGATCATCTCATCGATCTCTGCATGATGGAAACGATGCACTGCCATACGGTGATGGAGCCAGCAGTGACGGTGCTCTCCCTGCTGAACATCATGACCGCAGGGGCGAATATCTATGTGTATCGAAAGAAGGCGAACGGATGAGCTTTGCATATCTGCTTGCTATGCGCACCTGCCGTAAAAATGCGGCACGTTCCGCTGTGCTGGCTGCGCTTGTGGCAATTCTCGCACTCGTGATCTTTGGCGGCTCAGAGATGCTGCTCGGGCTTCAAGGGGGGCTCATACGTTTTCAGCAGCGGCTTGGGGCAGATGTCGTGGTACTGCCGAAGGAGGCGGCAGAGACACGGGCGCTTGAGGGCGTACTCGTACAGGGCGTGCCTGCGCATTTCTATATGGAGGCGCGTTATCTGGATGAACTGCGCGGAATGGCAGGCGTTGCCCAGGCAACACCACAGTTTTTTCTCGCCTCGGCACACGCGGGGTGCTGCTCGGTGGCGGTGCAGCTGATCGGCTTTGATCCCGCGACGGATTTCACGATTCGCCCGTGGATGCAGGAGAGCTATGACGGTGCGATCGGCTTCGGGGACATCCTCGTCGGCAGCGGTATATCGGTTCCTGCGGATGCAATGCTGACATTTTACAACACGCCATGCCGTGTGGTCGGACGGCTGAGTCCGACGGGGACGGGGATGGATACGGCTGTCTATACGAATATGGAGACGATGCGTGCGATGATGGCAAATGCAGCATCGCTTGACTTCGATTATTTCCAAGGGATTCCAACGGAAAATGCCATCTCTGCCGTGATGATTCGGACATCGGAGGGGTTCACGCCCGATGGGCTCGCGGCTGCCATCAATGAGAGCTATCCCGCACTCTCGGCAAAGGCAGCGCACGGGATGGTGCATCATGTGGAGGCGGGGCTCGGCGGCATTCTCGAAACGGTCGGTGTCCTGATCGTATTTGTTTGGATGATTGCCGTTGTCATCCTTGGCATTGGCTTTCATCTGTCTGCACGGGAGCGGCGGCGTGAGTTCCTGATCCTGCGTATCGCGGGCGCAACACGCTCCTTTTTGCTGCGATTGATGTTGACGGAGGCTGTCATTACCTCAGCGGCAGGAGGGGTGGCAGGCATCGCCATCGGCGCAATTGTCCTACTGCCGTTTGCCGGACTCATGAAGGAGGGGCTGATGCGTCCCTATCTCCTGCCGGATGTCGGAACGATTGCAATGCTCGCCGTGAATACACTCGCTGTGGCGATCCTGTCGGGAACTCTCTCAGCAGCGTGGACGGTGGGGCGCGTGACAAATGCGCAAATCAGTGAGATGCTGCGGGAGGATGGATAATGGAACTGCGTGCGGAAAAAATCAGTCAGGACTTTTTGCGCTATAGTGCGAAGGACGGCTATTTCATAGCGGTGCAGGAGACGGATTTCTGCCTTTCAGCGGGGGCTCTCACAGTGGTGACGGGACGCTCGGGCAGCGGCAAGAGCACGCTGCTCCATATCCTAGGTGGGATGATGAAGCCCGTGACGGGGCGCGTGCTCGTGGATGATGTGGATCTCTATACAATGGGGGAGGACGCACGTACCCGTCTGCGCAGCCGCCACATTGGCATCGTGCCGCAGCGTCTGATGTCGCTCGCCGCACTCACGGTGCGCGAGAATATCCTGCTGCCTGCGCTCCTCATGGGGACACAGGAGCAGGCCGCAGCGCGTGCCGATGCGCTGATGGAACGTCTCGGCATCCGCAAGCTCGGCGCGGTTGCGCCGTCCGAACTCTCGGGCGGGGAACTCAGGCGCGTGACGATTGCGCGGGCGCTCGTGATGCAGCCCGGAATCCTCCTCGCAGATGAGCCGACGGGTGATCTCGACGAGGAGAATACGCAGAGCGTTCTCTCTCTCCTGCGCGAGACCGCCGACGCGGGCACTGCCATCCTCCTCGTCACGCACGAGAGTGACGCACGGAACTACGCCGATACCTGCTATACAATGACGGCGGGGAAATTGGAAAAAATCGCATAAGAAATCCCGAACGGTGACGAATCACTGTTCGGGATTTTTGCGTTTTAGAGTGTTTCTAGTCCCTCAGAAGCATAAGCTCCTCGATGGGGAAGTTGAAATACAATGTATCGTCGATGCCGGCTTCGTGTGCGTGCCACGTTGCTTTGTCGATTTCCCAGCGGATGGGCATCGCTCCATCTGCAAAGCGTAGCATGACGATGTAGGTAAAGGTGCTCTCGATGACCTCGGCGATGTGTGCAGGGAGTGCATCCACATCGTTCTCTGTCGCAAGCACAAGATAGTGTGCGCGGACGGCGATGTGCCGCACGTCCGTCGCCGCGTCCGCGACGCGGAGCGTGATGCCCCAGTCGGTCGCCGCGACGTGCGTTTCGTCCACGCGGTGAGCGGCAGAGATATTCTTGCAGCCCGTGAGTGTGGTCGCGGCGCATGTGCCCGGATTGCGAAAGAGTTCGTGCTTATCCATCGGCGGTGTGAGTTGCCCGCGATCGACGGTCGCGATCTCGCGTGCAATGCGGAATGCCTCGTCGCGGTCGTGGGTGACGAGGATTGCCGAGATGTCCTGCATGGCGAGGATTTCGCGCAGGGCGATCTCGATCTGCCACTTGAGGTGTGTGTCGAGGGCGGAGAGTGGTTCGTCGAGGAGCAGCACATCCGCGCCGCGTGCGAGGATGCGGGCAAAGGCGACGCGCTGTTGCTGACCACCCGAGAGCCCTGCCGGATAGGCGTTTTCGAGCCCTTCCAGCGAGAAACGTGCGACGTTCTCTTTGAAGATGCGCTCCTTTTCCTCCTGTGAACCATCGAGCGCGAAGATGATGTTCTCGCGCACGGTCATGTTCGGAAAGAGGGCGTAGTTCTGAAAGAGATAGCCGACGTTCCGTGCCTGCGGCGGGAGGTTGATGCGCTTTTCACTGTCAAAGAGGATACGCTCATTTAGGATGATCTGCCCGCGATCGGGGCGTTCGAGCCCTGCGATGCACTTGAGCGTCATGCTCTTGCCGCTGCCCGACGCGCCGAGGAGCGCGAGGGTTGTGTCTGTCAGCGTAAAGTTTGCAACAAGCGTGAAGTCCCGCAGACGCTTTTCAATGTTTACAATCAGCTCCATCAGTGCACCTCCCGTTTGAGGTACAGGTTCATCGCTCCGATAAAGAAGAGTGAGAACAGGGAGATGATGATTGCCCAGCGAAAGGCGAGGTCGTAGTCGTTCGCCTGCACCGCCGCATAGATGGCGGTGGACATGGTCTGCGTACGCCCCGGAATATTGCCCGCGAACATGATGGTCGCACCGAACTCGCCGAGCGCACGGGCAAATGAGAGGACGAGCCCCGCGAGGATGCCGTGACGTGTGTTCGGCAGGATGATCCGCCAGAAGATGCGCCAGTTGCTGACGCTGAGGGTCTGTGCCGCATGGATCATATTGCGGTCGATCGCCTCGAACGCGCCGCGTGCCGTGCGGTACATGAGCGGGAGGCTCACGATGACCGCTGCGATGACCGCCGCACGCCAGGTAAAGACGAGCGGCAGGTCGATAGAGAGCAGGGCACTCCCGATGGCACTGCGCTTCCCGAGAAAGTAGAGGAGGAAGAATCCAACGACAGTCGGCGGCAGGACGAGCGGCAGGGTAATCACGGCGTCGGCGATCGTGCCCGCGAGGCGGCTGCGAATCCGCAGGACACCATAGGCAAGAGCGATGCCGACGAAGAAGGTGATCACCGTTGCAAGACCCGCGACCTCAAGTGAGATGATGAGCGGGGATAGCGTTTCGTCCGTCATTATTTCACTTTGAAGCCGTATTTCTCAAAGACTTTCTTCGCTGCGTCGGTCTGGAGGAAGGCGAGGAAATCCTTTGCCTCCTCCATGTTCTTCGCGTCTTTGAGCACAGCGGCGGGGTAGACGATGGGCTTATGGGTGTCGGCAGGGGCAACGGCGGCGACCTTTACCTTGTCCGAGATCGCTGCGTCCGTCGCATAGACAACGCCGCAGTCCGCATCGCCCGTCTCGACCCACGCGAGCACCTGACGGACATCCGAGCCGTAGACGGCGCGTGCCTTGACATCATCGAGGATGCCGAGCTTCGTAAAGACTTCCTCACTGTATTGTCCGACGGGCACGCCCTTCGGCTCACCGAGGGCGATGTGCTTAACCTCTGGGTTCAGCACTGCCTTGAAGTCCGTGAGATTCAGCTTGCTGTCCTTTGCCGTGATGAGCACCACGTCATTGATGAGCAGATCGACGCGCGTGCCGTCCGCGAGGAGCTTCTTCTCATCGAGTGCATTCATCTGCTTCTGCGCAGCGGAGACGAAGACATCGGCAGCCCCGCCGTTCTCGATCGCCTGCTGGAGTGCGCCGCTGCTGCCGAAGTTGAAGACGAGTTTCGTATTCCCGTGCTCTTTCTCGTACATACCGCCGAGTTCCTTCATCGCGTCCGTGAGGCTTGCTGCCGCTGAGACTTGCAGCTCAACGGGCGCGGTAGCTTTCGGAGCCTCTGCCGCCTTGTTGTCCGTGCTGCCGCAGCCTACGGTAAAGAGTGCCATGGCGGTGAGACCTGCCGTAAGTAAGTTCCTAAGTTTCATAGTTGTAATCTCCTTTACAAAATAGAGTAGGCACGACCGTTTCCAAGTCGTACCCCGTGACGGAATCCGTCAGGCAAGGCATCATAGCAATTTTGCCTTAGATAATCCTTGCTCGGAGTGTGTGTTGGAAAGCCCACAGCTTTCTCCTTAGCGCACGAATGTGCCGCTCTTCCCGCCGGACTTGCGCTCGAGATGGATGTCACCGATCTCCATGCGCTTGTCAATTGCCTTGCACATATCGTAGATTGTGAGGAGTGCAACGCTCACAGCGTGCAGTGCCTCCATCTCGACACCTGTCTCGCCCGTGACCTTGACGGTCGCCGCCGCACGTACGGCACGGCGTGGGATCTCCTCGAGTGTGAAGTTGAGCGTGCATTTGGCAAGTGGGAGCGGGTGACAGAGCGGGATTGTGTCCGACGTGCGCTTTGCCGCCATGATTCCCGCGATACGTGCAACGCCGAGCACATCGCCCTTCGCCGCCGTGCCGCCCTCAATGGCGGCATAGACCGCGTCGCTCACATAGATGCGTCCGCTTGCAATCGCCTCGCGGTGCGTTTTCTCCTTGCCGCTGACATCGACCATGATGGCGGCACCGCCCTCGTCGAAGTGCGTCAGTTCCGTATTCGGCATACATTTTCCTCCTTTCCAACCGAATGTTTTAATCATAGCGTAACTTGCATTGAAAATCAATCGTTTGGACACAATCTTTGCGGAAATGAAGGCGGGACAAAGGGCGCAAAAAACCTTTCTCATTTACGAAAAACCATAGAGAAAATTTATTTTGTGTGGTATAATCAATAAGAAGAATGTATAAATGAGAATGGTTTTTAGAAGGAAATTAATTCGTCGTGAAAGCTGTTTGAATTTGATCGTAAATGCGTATTATATGCGGAGTGTTTTTGAAAATACTGCCGATAAAGCGGGGAGGAGCCATGCGGGAGGTTCGCGTTCAAGACGCAGTGGGGATGATGCTCTGCCACGATATCACGGAGATCGTACGCGGTGAGCGCAAGGGGGCGCGATTCCGCAAGGGCGATGTGATCCGCGCGGAGGATGTCGAGGTGTTGCTGCGTATCGGCAAGGAGCATATCTACGTCTGGGAGGACGATGAGAATATGCTGCACGAGAACGATGCCGCAGCGATTCTGCGGGATCTCTGCCAAAGTGAGTATATGACGGCGAGCGAGCCGAAGGAAGGCAAGATTGAGCTGACCTCGACGGTGGCGGGCGTGTTCGAGGTGCGCGAGGATGCACTCAATGCGGTGAATGACATCACGGATGTGATGATTGCAACCATCGCGCAGCACTATCCTGTGAAGGTGGGGACGAAGCTCGCGGGGATGCGTGTGATCCCGCTCGTCATTGACAAGAGTATTATGGAAAAGGTGCGTGAGACGGCGGGCTCGGAGCCGCTGCTGCGCATTCTGCCGTATCGAACGATGAAGGTCGGCGTTGTGACGACGGGCTCCGAGGTCTTTCACGGGCGAATCAAGGATACCTTTACGCCTGTCATTGATAGCAAGCTGCGTGCGTTTGGACTGCGCGTGGATGAGCATCGGCTCTCAGACGATGGGACGGAGCACACGCGCACGGCGATCGAGGAGCTGCTCGATCTCGGTATGGATATGGTGCTCTGCACGGGCGGTATGAGCGTCGACCCCGACGACCGCACGCCCGCCGCGATTCGTGCGACGGGGGCACGGGTTGTGACCTACGGCGCACCTGTGCTGCCGGGCGCGATGTTCCTGCTCGCGTACTACGAGAAAGACGGGCGGCAGGTGCCGATCATGGGGCTGCCGGGCTGTGTCATGTACTCGCCTGCGACGATCTTTGACATCATTATGCCGCGCGTGATTGCGGGCAGTGAGTGGACACGGCGCGAGATCACGCGTCTCGGCATCGGCGGGCTCTGCATGGAGTGCAAGGTCTGCCACTATCCTGTGTGTCCGTTTGGGAAATAAAATGTGACATTTGACACAGACATAGACGATAAATATTTTGTATAAAGAAATTGCCGAATTTATCAGTGCACGCAAAAGATATACGCATGAAAATTGTAGGAGGGGAACCATGCAGGACATCGAACTCGAACAGGCGGTAGAGGTGCTGCTTGCACATACCGTGCCGGTTGCGGAAATGGAGTGCGTTCCCCTGCTGGATGCCGTGGGACGCGTTGCGTCGGAAGACATCAAGGCGGGCTTCGACAATCCTCCGTTTGACCGCTCGCCGCTCGACGGCTATACGTTCGCGGCAGCAAGCACGCGCGATGCCACGGCAGACAGTCCTGTGACGCTGCGCGTTATCGGTGAGGAGTGCGCGGGGGCGTTCTTCGATGGTGCTGTAGGTACGGGCGAGTGCGTCCGCATCATGACGGGCGGCGCGATTCCGAAGGGCTGCGACTGTGTGGTGCGGCAGGAGGATGTGCAGGAGGACGGGGAGCGGATTCACGTTCCGTTCACGTCCGAGCCGTATGAGAACTACTGCTATGCGGGTGAGGATATCAAGAAGGATACGGTACTCATCCGCCGCGGGCAGCGCATCAGGGCGGCGCATCTGGCGGTACTTGCAAGCGAGGGTTATGGTGATGTTCTTGTCCGTCGGCGTGTACGCGTCGCGGTCGCGAGTACGGGCGATGAGTTGCTTCAGCCGGGCGAGCCTCTCCGCCCCGGGAAGATCTACAACAGCAATCTCTATCTCCTCGCAGGGCGACTGAAGGAGCTCGGTGCGGAGGTGACGGTTGTCGGCTCTGTGCCCGATGATGTGGAGCGGGCAGCAGCGGTGATTGCTTCCTATGCGGACAAAGTGGATCTCTTTCTGACCTCGGGCGGTGTGTCCGTTGGCAAGAAGGACATCATGCACGGTGTTGTGCCCGCGCTTGGTGCGGAGCGTCTCTTCTGGCGCGTCTGCATGAAGCCGGGGGCGCCGGCGATTGCCTATACGCGCGGGAAGATGCTCGGCATCGCGCTATCGGGAAATCCGTTCGCGGCGTACGCGACGTTCGAGCTGATGGCGCGTGCGGCACTCACTCATCTCGCGGGCGAGACGACGGTTACGCTTCCACGTCGGCGTGCGGTGCTCGCGGATGCGTTCCCAAAGGAGTGCCTCGGGCGGCGTTTCCTACGCGCACGCATGGAGGCGGATGGGCGTGTCTCGCTGCCCGACCAGCATGAGTCCGGATCGCTTTTTTCGGCGGCGGGCTGCGATGCGTTCGTGGATGTGCCGGCGGGGACAAAGCCGCTGGCGGCAGGGACAGAAGTTGAGGTAGTGATCCTTTGAAGTTTGTGGCGGTGACGATGTCCCTTGCAGAACCCTCGTTACGCAAGCGGTCGTGCACTTATCTGCCTAAATACCTGCGGACTTCTTAAACGCGCTTCGCTTGAACGAAAGAAATCCGCAGGGGGCAGAACGTGCCCTTCCTCCGCTTGCTCCACTAGGGTTCGCTTAGGGAAATCATCACACCCTCGTCACATAGTTGGATAGAGGATTATAGATAGAAGAAGGCTATTATGCAGGATCAGTTTCAGCGGAAAATTGAATATCTGCGCATTTCGGTGACGGACTGCTGCAATTTGCGGTGCCGCTACTGTATGCCCGCGCACGGTGTGAAAAAGCTGCGCCATGCGGATATCCTTTCCTATGAGGAGATTCTGCGCGATGTGCGTGCGCTCGCTCAGATGGGGATCCGCAAGGTGCGTCTGACGGGCGGCGAGCCGCTTGTGCGCCGCGATATCGTACATCTCGTACGCGGGCTGAAGGAAACACCCGGCATTGAGACGGTTGCGATTACAACGAATGGTGTCCTGCTCAGGACGATGATGGATGAGCTTCTGGATGCGGGGCTTGACGCAGTGAACCTCAGCCTCGACACGCTCGACGGCGGCAAGTTCTTCTCCATCACGCGCCGACCGCTGTTCGGTGCAGTGATGGAGACTCTGGAACGTTTGACGCGGGAGCCACGCATTGAGGTCAAGATGAACTGCGTGCCGATTGCGGGGATAAATGACGATGAGATCACGGAACTCGCGGCGATTGCACGCGACTATCCGATTAAGATGCGCTACATCGAGCTCATGCCGATCGGCTGTGCCCGCACGGAAGGCTATCGCGGTGTGCCGATGGACGCGGTGCGGGCGCGGTTGCGGGACGCGTTCGGCGCACTGCTTCCCGTGGGGGAGGCGGCGCATGAGGGGGCTGTTCCAACAGGACCCGCCGCTTATGTAAAACCTGCGGGATTTGCAGGTGCACTCGGCTTTATCGACGCAATGGAGCACAAATTCTGTGCGACATGCAACCGTGTGCGTTTGACGGCAGAGGGCTTTTTGAAACTCTGTCTTTACAGCAATGCTGGACTGGATACGCGTGCACTCCTGCGCGGTGGGGCGACGGATGCGCAGCTGGCAGACGCAATTGCACATGCGGTCTGGAAAAAGCCCGAGGAACACTATTTCGAGATGGACACAGAGACGCGTGACCGACGCGCCATGTATCAGGTGGGAGGTTAATATGGGAGAAATTCGGGCACTCTGTATCAGTGAGAAGCGTGGGACGCAGAAGCACGCGTTGGATCGTGTCTTCTTCATGACGGAGTTCGGCATTGACGGCGATGCCCATGCGGGTGACTGGCACCGACAGGTAAGCCTCCTCGGTCTTGGCGAGATCGACGATTTCCGTGCACGCGGCGCGGATGTGGACTTTGGTGCATTTGGAGAGAATGTCGTTGCCGAGGGATTCCGCTTCAAGGAGCTGCCCGTCGGCACGCGTCTGCGTGTCGGGGATGTATTTCTCGAGATCACGCAGATCGGCAAGGAGTGCCACAGCCACTGCCAGATCTACCATCAGGTCGGCGACTGCATCATGCCGCGTGAGGGTGTCTTTGCACGCGTGCTCCACGGCGGCTGGGTGACGGTTGGTGACAAAATGGAGATCACGACGGAGAAGATCCCTCTTGATGCCGCCGTCATTACGGCGAGCGACAAGGGTGCACGCGGCGAACGCGAGGATGCGAGCGGTGCAGCGATACGGGAGATGCTCACGGAGGCGGGGTACCATGTCGCGGGCTTCAACATCGTCCCCGATGAGAAGGAGGAGCTGAAGCGCGAAATGGAGCTCTGGGCACAGCGCGGCGTGGGGCTTGTCCTTACGACGGGCGGTACGGGCTTCTCCGTGCGGGATGTCACACCTGAGGCGACGCGCGAGGTCATCGAGCGCGAGACCCCGGGCATCCCCGAGGCAATGCGGGCGCTCTCCATGCAGGTGACGCCGCGCGCCATGCTCACGCGTGCAGCGGCGGGCATCAAAAAGCGCACGCTGATTGTCAACCTGCCGGGTAGTGAAAAAGCGGTGCGCGAGTGTCTTGGCTTCATCCTGCCTCAGCTGCAGCACGGCATTGAGATCCTGCGCGGTGACACGGGCGAGTGCGCACGATGAACCTCAGGGACATCACACTCATTGTTGCGGCGGGCGGCAAGAGCACACGCATGGGGCAGGACAAGCGCTTCCTGCCGCTGAATGGTGAATCGCTGCTTGCACGCACGCTCCGCAAGGGACACGCGGCGGGCTTCCGCAGCATTGTCCTCGCAGCAGAGGAGGCGCGGGAAGAGCTCACGATACTTGCCGCAGAGTTCGGAGCGATTCTCGTTACGGATGAAATCTCTGCGCAGGGTCCTGCGGCGGCGATTGCAGCAGGTCTGTCGGCAGCGAAGACGGAATGGGCACTCGTCCTTTCGGCAGATATGCCCTTTTACGATATCGAGCTGGTACGGGCACTCCTGCCGCACGCGGAGGGCGATACACAGGTAGTACTGCCGACCCTCAGCGATTACTGGCAGCCGCTTGCGGCACTCTATCGACGGGATGCGGGCACGGCGTTTGCGGCAGCAATTGCACGCGGTGACCGCAAGCTTGGCATCATCCTCAGGGAACTCGTCGTGCGTGAAGTTCCGCTTACGGTGGATGCGGGGCTGTTGTTTAACGTGAACACGCCCGCCGCCTATCGGCTGGCACAGGGGCGGCTCGCGAACGAGCAGCGGACAAAGCCCGTCCTCTCAGTTGCCGCACCTGCTTCGGGGACGGGCAAGACGACATTTATTGAAAAGCTCATTCCACTCCTCGCACGACGTGGCGTACGCACGGCGGTCATAAAGAGTGACAGCCACGGCTTTGACCTCGATACGGAGGGAAAGGACACGGCGCGTTTTGCCGAGGCGGGCGCAGAGGCGGTCGTAGTCAGTTCACCGGCAGGATATTTTATTCAACAAAAAACGAATTGTCGGAAGGATTTTCAGAATCTTATCGCGAAGTTAGATACCCATAGCGTAGAACTATATATCACGGAAAGCCGCTCGCGCGGCACGTTGCCGACACTCATGCTGGATCGTGGTATGGGATCACCTGAGTCGGATGAGCGCGTTGTCGCATACTTTACAAAGGGGCGTACCGTAGAAACGGATCTTTTGACCTTTGACCTCGACGATATGGATACCGCCGTGCGCCTTGCGCTCTTTTTGATGGGACGGCCACTCTACGGTGCAGACGGTGATATGTTTTTGACAATGTAATGATTGGAATGGAAAGACTGGGAAATGGAAATTCAGCGCAGTGACTTTATCGACGTACCTGTAACGCGTTATGTTGCGGCGGAAAATACCTTCGTCGCAGATCATAAATATACTTCCGAGGAGGTCTACTTCGACATTGACCTCAATGGGGAGAACTTCACCACGGCGTTCTGCTCGCCCGTTGACTTCGAGGATCTTGTCATCGGGATGCTCGCCCAGATGGGGCGCATCCGTGCGTATGACGACATCACGGAGCTGACGGTGGATGCAGAGCACCTCCGTGCCTCGGTTAAAACAACGGAGGATGCGCAGCGTTGGGCGGAGGAAGCCGTCAAGAATCCACGTTACTTCTCGGCACGCAAAATTTTGAAACTGCGCCCCGAGGAGATCTTTGAACGCCCGCGCGACGTGCGCTTCCATGCGAGCGACATTCTTGCGACTGCGGATGAGCTGCTCTCGCACCTCTCCAAGACGCATGACACGACGAACGGCGTACACAGCGGGGTCATTTACGATCAGGAGAACAAGAAAATCCTCGTCTTCCGTGAGGATGTCGGCCGCCATAACGTCTTTGACAAACTCTATGGCTGGGCGCTCAAAAATCGCGTGGAGATTACTGATAAAATCATCGTCTTCAGTGGGCGCTGCTCCTCGGAGATGATGCTGAAGCTCGGACGCATGGGCATCGGGGCAGTTGCGGCGAAGTCCGTACCGACCACGCTCTCGCTCGATGTTGCACGCAAGCTCGGCATTACGCTGTGCGCACGTATGGCGCCCGGTTCATTCTGTGTATACGCGAACCCTGAGCGCATTGTACTTTAGGTGAAAACAGGGGATTTCCCCGTTTTTCATAGATATGTTAATTAAGGTTTAGGAGAGCCTGTCGGCGGGTTTCCGCCGATATGAAAGGAGAATCACGATGAACCTTAGCAGACGTGACTTTTTGAAAGCCACCGGGCTAAGCGGCGTCGGGCTGGCACTTGCAAGTCTCGGTCTGGATGTCGGCAAAGTCGAGGCGGCGGCGAAAGAGTACAAGCTGACGGGCGGTCGCGAATTTACCTCCGTCTGCCACTTCTGCGGCTGCGGCTGCGGCACGATCGGCTATGTCAAGGACGGCAAGCTGATCAACCTCGAAGGTGCGGCGGATGCCCCCGTCAATCGCGGTGGTCTCTGCCCGAAGGGAATTGGCTACGGGCACATTCCAAATGCGGAACTCCGCCCGAAATGTCCGATGTACCGTGCGCCCGGCAGCGATCACTGGGAGGAGATCAGCTGGGAGGAAGCAATCGACCGCGCAGCACGCGCCATGAAGAAGGCACGCGATGAGAACTGGGTCGGTCAGGATGAGGCGAACGGCTACAAGTTCATGAGCAACCGTACGGATGCCATCGGCTTTGTCGGCGGCTCGCAGGTCAACAACGAGGAGTGCTACCAGCTGATCAAGATGGCGCGTGCACTCGGTGTTGTTTTCATTGACAACCAGACGCGCGTCTGCCATGCGACGACACCGCCGGCACTCAATGCGGCGTTCGGGCGCGGTGCAATGACGGGCTCGTGGTACAACCTCAAGCACGCAAAGATGATCTGGATCGAAGGCTCGAACATGGCGGAGTGTCATCCGATGGCGATGAAGAACGTCATGGAGGCAAAGGACAACGGAGCCATTATCGTCCATGTCGACGTGCGCTATACCCGTACATCGCGCGTGGCAGATCATTTCTTCCAGCTTCGTCCCGGCACAGATATCGCATTCCTCGGAGCACTTATCAATTATATTATTCAGAACAAGAAATACGATGCCGACTATCTGCGCCGCAATACGAACGCCTTTTGTCTCCTGCGCGACGACTTTGACTTCGATGCGGGGATCTTCTCCGGCTATAACGAGAAGACGCGCACGTACAACAGGGAATCGTGGGGCTACAAGCTCGACGCGAACGGCAAGCCGGTGAAAGCCCCTACGATGGCGACGAAGGGCACGGTCATGGATCACCTCGCGAAGCACTTCTCGCGCTACACGTTTGATAAGGCATCGGCGATTACAGGCATGCCCGTGGCGGACATCAAGAAGGCGGCGGAGCTCTTCTCGACGATTACGCCGACCGTCATGATGTACGCACTCGGTATGACGCAGCACACGATCGGCGTTGAGAATATCCGCTGCTTCACGATCATCCAGCTGCTCATGGGCAACATCGGTGTCTCGGGCGGCGGCATTGACGCAATGCGCGGACAGCCGAACGTGCAGTCCTCGACGGACTACGGCATTATGTTCCAGTATTATCCCGCGTACCTCTCCTATCCGACGCATGTGGATGATACGCTCGCAAAGTGGACGCATCACAACGGTACGTTCCGCGCAAAGTTCCTCAAGAACCTGCTCAAGGCATGGTTCGGGGATGCCGCAAACGCTTCGAACGATTACATGTTCAATGCACTGCCGATCCGCAACGGCACGCACAACGACTCCATGTATATCATGTTTGAAAAGGCGATGGCGGGCATCGTCAAGTGCATCTACGTCTGCGGACAGAATCCGCAGATGACGAACGCGAACCTTACGATCGTCAACAAGGGGCTCAAGAACCTTGATACACTCATCGTGCAGGATGTCTTCGTCAACGAGACAGCGGCGTTCTGGGAGCGTCCGGGGGATAATCCGGCGGACATCAAGACGGAGGTCATCTTCCTGCCGGCAGCCTCCTACCTCGAGCGCTGCGGTTCGATGACGAACTCCATGCGCATGCTTCAGTGGCGCATGAAGGGCCCGGATCCGACGAACGACTCACGTCCCGACTACTGGATCTGCGACAACCTCTGGAAGCGCATCGTCTCGCTTTACAAGGACTCCACGGATCCGAAGGACAACACGATCAAGCTTCTCACATGGAACTACGGCGATCCCGAGGCAAACGGAGAGGCATACGTCGAGAACCTCATGAAGGAGTGCAACGGCTACGATCTGAAGGATGGGCATCTCCTGCGCGGCATCCGCGAGATCCGCGACGACGGCACAACGATGGCAGGCATGTGGATCTTCACAGGTGTGTTTGGTGACGGTGTGAATATGACCAAGCGGCGCGGTCAAGAGGATCGCGGCGGCATGGGCATCTTCCCGAACTATGCATGGGTCTGGCCCGACAACATCCATATGCTTTACAACCGTGCCTCCTGCGACGAGAACGGCAAGCCCGTACGTCCCGGACAGAAGCTCGTTTGGTGGGATGAGGAGAAGGGCATGTGGGACGGCTACGACGTTCCCGACGTTGCCGACCGTACGCAGGGACCGAATACCCCCGGCGGGCAGAAGCCGTTCCGCATGAATGCCGAGGGCTTTGCACGCCTGTTTGCCGCAGAGCACAGCGATGTGGAGAACGGTGAGACGCGCGATCATTCCTATGTACCCGTGGATGGTCCCATGCCCGAGTTCTATGAGCCGGTCGAAAGCCCGACAAAGAACGTGATGAACGAGGGACAGAAGACCGAGTTCAACCCCTGCGTCATTTACCCGCGTATTCCGGAACTCCAGAAGATCGGAACGCCGGACGAATACCCGTATGTCCTCTGTTCCTCAAGTCTGACGGAGCACTGGTGCTCGGGAACGATCACGCGCAACATTCCGTACCTCAACGAGCTGGTCAAGGAGCCGTTCGTCGAGATCTCAGAGCAGCTTGCGACCAAGCTCGGCATTCGCGGCGGCGACCGCGTCCGCGTCAGCACGACGCGCTCGGCAATCGAGGTCAAGGCGATGGTCACGAAGCGCGCACAGCCCCTCATGGTCAACGGAAAAGAGACGCACATGATCTGGATGCCCTACAACTGGGGATTCAAGGGACTCTCGAAGGGACCATCGACAAACTACCTCACCATCGACGCGCTCGACCCGAACGTGCAGGAGCAGGAGTTCAAGGCCTGCCTTGCCAATGTCGAACGGTTGTAACTCCCCCTGCGGCATGAACTGCATGGGGCATGACCGCACAGAATATGAACAGGAATAACGTCTGAAAAGGCGGGGAGAACCCTTTTATGAAAGCCAAGAAAACAGATCCGATGAAGAGCTTCCTCAAGAAATACCCGTTTCTGAAGGAAAGCGAGCGGATCTATCATTTCGTCGATGAGGCGATCGGCACGCCGGAGACCATCCAGCTGCCCGAACGTGCCGTCCATAAGACGATGACGGAGAAGCTGCCCATCCTGCAGCAGGAGACCTATCGCCGCCGCATGGTGCGTGCAGTCTACCTCCTGCAGGAGGAGGTCTTCGCCCGCATTGCCGAGGCGGATGTTCCGCCGCTCATGCAGGAATCGGCACGCGCATATCTCGCCGCGCTGAAATCCATGCGCAAGGGTGAAAAGGAACAGCTCATCACGGAAGTCCTCACGCAGAACAAGGCGGCATTTGCCGCGACCTGTGAAGCACGTGCGCTGAACGAGGGCTTTATCCGCAGTACGATCTGGCGTATCATCGCACATCTCACGCCACCCGCGCTCAAAGAGCCGGAGACGTGGGCACCTGATGCGGACAGACCGGAGTTCCGCGAGAACTTCTGCCCTGTCTGCGGGCGGCGGCCGGTGGTCGCGGATCTGCGCAAGCACCGCGAGGGACGCATTCGTCATCTCGTGTGCGGCGGCTGCGGTACGCGCTGGATCTATGCGCGTGTCGGCTGCGTCTACTGCGGCAACACGAATCTGGAGAAGATGCACACCCTTGAGCCGGAACATGACAGCGCAATCCGGCTGGACATCTGCGATGCCTGCGACAGCTATATCAAGACCTATCGCGGGCCCGTAGAAGGCAGTCCGGAGGATGCGATCTACCGACAGGACTGGGCGAGCGTTCATCTCGATCTCCTCGCCGAGGAGAAGGGGCTTCATAAAAAGGGCAACCCAATACTGGAATAAACAGGTACTAAGATAAGGAGAGGAGCGAACGTCATGACACAGGAAATCGCAATGCTGCATGATATGTCGCGTTGCACTGCGTGCCGCGGATGCATGGTGGCGTGCAAACAGTGGCACGACCTGCCGCCCGATATGGATACGCCGTTTGAAGGGCAGTACCAGTCGCACAAGGATCTCAGCTCACGCGTCTATACGCTCATCCAGATGAAGGAGCGCGTCGACGAAAAGGGGAAGTTCCACTGGGACTTCTTCAAGAAGAACTGCTTCCACTGCGGCGATCCCGCCTGCGCGAAGGGGTGCCCCGAAAACGCTATCGACCGCAACGAGAACGGCACCGTCGTTATCAACGAGGAAAAGTGCGTCGGCTGCCACTACTGCGAGCACAACTGCCCGTGGCACATTCCCAAGATTGACGAGATCCGTCACAAATCCACGAAATGCGATCTCTGCTATGACCGCATCGCGCACGGCTACGAGACGACGGGGGAGATTCTGAAGCCCTCGTGCGCCAAGACCTGCACGGCACATGCGCTCGAGTTCGGCACCATTGAGGAGATGAAGCAGCTCGCAGCAGAGCGCCTCGCGATGATTCAGCCGAACCATCCGAACGCGAATATCTACTGCCCCGAAGGGGTCGGCGGTACGCACATGATCTACGTCCTGCCCGATAAGCCCGAGGTGTTCGGCCTCCCGGCGAACCCCGTGACCCCGCTTTCGATTGACCTCTGGAAGGCAGGCCGTACCTTTACGAAACTCGCCATCGGCGGTGCTGCCGCCGGCATCGTCGGCGCCATGGTGCTTAGCAAGATGGTTAAATCACGCGCTAAGGAAGCCGCGAAGGAACAGGAGAAGGGGTGAGCACAATGCTGATCAACAAGAAATTTGTTCCGCGCCATCAGAAGACATTTGCCCTCTGTCACTGGGTGAACGCATTCGCGTTCTTCATGCTCTTCCTCACGGCGCTGCCGCTGTATGCGGACACCTTCCGCTTCATGTACGACATCTTTGGTGATAAGACGCTCATGTACGCACACCGCGTATTTGGTGTCATCTTTATCGCGACACCGATCATCGGCTTCTTCATCGCACGTGAGGGCTATATGACGATGATCAAGGAAGTCTTCCGCTTCGGCGCGAAGGATGTGGAGTTCATGCAGAAGTTCCCGATCGAGCTCATGGGGAAAGATCCCCATATGCCGCCGCAGGGCTTCTACAACGGCGGTGAGAAGATGAACATCGCGCTTCAGCTTGCGCTCGCCCTCGTTATTGCCCTCTCGGGTGTGATTCTCTGGATGGGCGACAGCATCCTGCCCGCGACCATCACGGCACTTGCCATCCCTGTACACAGCATCGCAGCTGCAGTCTGCTTTGCTGCGGCACTCGGACACATCTATCTTGCGGCGGGTGTCAATCCGGACTCCCTGCACGGTATGAAGGATGGTACGATCAAGGCTTCCTATGCGGCGCATCACCATGGCGCGTGGGTGAACGAACTCATCGCACAGGGCGTTGTCACCCGCGAGGAGATCGAACAGGCAGAGAAGGAAGATCATCACTGATTTCGTTCTATTGACGAAAGTCGCTGCGGCGCAGAGCGCTGCGGCGGCTTTTTTTTCGTACGCGTTTATGATATGATGATAGGGGAATGATCCGAGAAATGGGGGGGAGCGCAATCCAATGAAAAATATTCGGGCAACGGTGCAGGGACGCATTGCGCGTGTTGCGCTGCTCATGTTTGTCGTGCTCGTGGTCCTGACATTCCGCTATGCCTATTTGCAGGTGATTCAGGGGGATGCACTCGCGCAGCGGATGCGTGATCAGAGCGGCTACGAGTTCCGCATTCAGACCCTGCGCGGTCCGATTCTCGACCGCAACGGCAAAGAGCTCGCGGTCAGCAGTATGACAAAATCCCTCTTTATCGATCCAAACCATGTCTATGACGCGCATGATCCTGCGGAGATTGCTGCCGATATTGCGCCCGTCCTCGGCCTCACGGAGCGGGAGGTTCTCGACGATATTGCTGTTGGCGGCGGCTTTGTCTGGGTCAAGCGATGGCTTGAGCACGATGAATACGAGGCAGTGCGCACGGTCATTCGTGAGAAGGGCTACAGCGACTGCCTCGGTTTCCAGAATGAGGCAAAGCGTTACTATCCAAACGATGCCCTCGCGGCGAATGTGATCGGCTTTGTCAGCTTGGAGGATAAGGGGCTGGGCGGTGTGGAGCATGCGCTCGATCCGCTGCTCAAGGGGGAGGTGCGTGAGGAGCGTCTGACCGTCGACGGACAGCGGCGTCCGATCCTCGACTCCATCTTCTTCGGGCGGCGCACCTATGGCGGTGACTACTGCAAGACGGCAGTGCTCACCATCGACAGCACCATTCAGTTTATGGTAGAGCAGGAACTTGACCGCGCCATGGCGGAGAATATGCCATCCTCCGTCACTGCGATTGTCATGAATCCGAAAAACGGCGAAATTCTGGCGATGGCATCACGCCCTTCGTACAACCCAAACCGCTTTTGGGAGTATACGGATGAGCAGCGTAAGAACCGTGCTGTCTCCTTCAACTACGAGCCGGGATCGACGTTCAAGGCGATCGTTGCGGGGGCGGCACTGCAGGAGGGCATTGTCACGCCGAATCAGGTCTTTTACGACCCCGGCTATGTTATTGTTTCGGATCGTCGTATCCAGAACTGGAACAATGAGAGCTATGGTGCAGTCACCTTTGTCGATATTGTGAAGAACTCACTCAATACCGGCTTCGCACAGGTTGGGCTGTCGCTCGGTGCGGAAAAACTGATGCACTATACGCGGCTCTTCGGCTTTGGTGAGCGCACGGGCATTGACCTGCCGGGCGAGGAGGAGGGAATCCTCTTCCAACCCGACGAGATGCTCGACTCGGACATTGCGACCGCTGCAATCGGGCAGAGCATTGCCGTGACCCCCTTGCAGCTCGTAACGGCGATGTCTGCGGTTGCGAACGGCGGCACGCTCATGCGCCCGTACATTATTCGCATGATCAAGAACCCCGATGGCTCGATCTACGAGGAGCGTCAGCCGCAGGAGGTGCGCGAGACACTGCAAAAGACCGTTGACCGCACGCTTATCGGTCTCCTTGAGCAGGTCGTTGCGACGGGCGGTGGTGCAAAGGCGGGGGTTAAGGGATACCGCATTGCGGGCAAGACCGGAACGGCACAGAAGACCAGCCGTGGGATCACGGGGTATCTCGAGGGGCGTTATATTGCCTCGTTTTGTGGGTTTGCCCCCGTCGAAGATCCGATCTTTACCGTGCTTGTCGTGATTGACGACCCGCGCGGCGGCAACTTTTACGGTGGACAGATCGCTGCGCCTGTTGCATCGCGCATCTTCGCACAGCTCCTGCGCTACGCGCACGTCGAACCGTCGAGCAATGCCTTTGCCAAGGAGGAGCAGGAGACGGATGTCAACACACGCACGCGTACGGAGGAAAAACGCATGGAGGCGGTCGCGACCCCGCCGGAGGGGAAGGCGCTCGTTCCGGACTTCACAGGGCTTTCCATGCGTGAGGCGGCACGTCTCGCCGAGCAGCGCGGGCTCTTCTTCGAGAGCGAGGGCACGGGCGCTGCGGTCGGTCAGAGTCTTAGAATCAATGATATTGTCGATCAGGGAACGCATATCAAAGTATATTTTGAGGCAACATGAAATTTATTTTTGTCGAAAAATCTATTTTTGTTGTTTGTTGAGGAAGAGTGGGACATAAAGCCTGCATTGGAAATGTCTTCTTTTCGCTTTTGTTTATGCGCAGGAGGGACTATAATCCTTCCTGTTTTTTCTTTTTATCAAAAATTGTTTTATTCGGACTATTTAATTATACATAATAATTTTTGACAGATTTATTTGAAAACGCTTGCGAAAAATAGAATTATTCTGTATAATACAGCTATACTAAAAGATGAGCGACAGGAGGTTCATTATGGTTGGAGTTATCGTATGTGGACATGGAAGTTTGCCACAGGAATTCGTACGAGCAGCCGAGATGATCTGCGGCATACAAAAGAATGTCTGTGCCGTCTCCTTCCAGATGTGAGAGGATCCATCCCTTGTACGGCAGCGGTATGAGGAGGCGATTGAGCAGCTCGATTGCTCGGACGGACTTCTCTTTCTCTGTGATCTCTTCGGAGGTACGCCGTTCAACGAGGCAAGCCGTCTGGTTGCCGCTGATGAGAACTATGGCATCGTCACGGGGCTCAACCTGCCGCTCCTCATTGACCTTCTGACCTCACGCCGCAAGCTCAACGGCTCGATGGCGATGCGCGATCTCCTGGCGGAGATCAAGCGCCTGGCGCATGAGGGAATTGCAAGTTTGCACATGGATGATCTCGATGCCGAGGATCTGGCGAGTGGAGTCGCCTCCTAGTTTATCGGGACTGCTGCATGAAAATATTTTCGTGCGGCAGTTTTTTTGTGTCTGCCCCTTGACATCCCATGAAAAAATGAGTAGTATATAAACATACTTTTTCGATATGTTTAATAAAATGCTGTGAAATAAAGGAGAATGGATCATGTCAAATATCTATCAGTCGGTTACGGAACTCATTGGACGGACCCCTCTGCTGGCGGCGAAGTCCTTTGCCAAGGCGCACGATCTTTCGGCGAATATTGTGGTGAAACTGGAATATTTCAATCCGGCGGGCTCGGTGAAGGATCGCATTGCAATTGCGATGATCGAGCAGGCGGAGCGCGAGGGGAAGATCGCACCGGGCGCGACGCTGATCGAACCGACAAGTGGAAATACGGGCATCGGTATCGCCTCGGTCGCCGCGGCACGCGGCTATCGTGCGATTCTCACGATGCCGGAGACGATGAGCGTGGAACGTCGCAACCTGCTTAAGGCGTACGGTGCTGAGATCGTCCTGACAGAGGGGGCGCAGGGCATGAAGGGGGCGATTGCGCGTGCGGAGGAGCTGCAGAAGGAGATCCCGAACTCCTTCATTCCGTCGCAGTTCGAGAATCCTGCAAACCCTGCGGTGCATGAGCGCACGACAGGACCTGAGATTTGGGAGGATACCGACGGAAAAGTGGATGCGTTTGTTGCGGGTGTCGGTACGGGCGGAACGGTCTCGGGGGTCGGTCGTTATCTCAAGAGTAAGAACCCGTCCATTCACGTTGTTGCGGTGGAGCCGACGGATTCGCCTGTGCTTTCCGGCGGCAAGCCGGGACCGCACAAGATTCAGGGAATTGGCGCGGGATTCATACCAACGACGCTCGATACCAAAGTCTATGACGAGATTATTCAGGTGAAGAACGAAGATGCCTTTGCCTACGGTCGGGAGTTTGCACAGCGTGAGGGCGCACTTGTCGGCATCTCCTCGGGGGCTGCACTCGCGGCGGCAGCAGAGCTCGCACGTCGGCCGGACTTCGCGGGCAAGACGATTGTCGTCTTACTGCCCGACGGCGGCGATCGCTATCTCTCGACGGACCTCTTCCTCGACCGCTGACCATATTGCATCAAACTGGGACTGTTGTACGAAGCTAAAAGACTCGTGCAACAGTCCCTCTCTTTATGTTCGGGAAGCACTGGTAATCACAGCACCGTTATTTTGATGCGTTTTTTTGTCCGAACGGTGTCGACAAATCCTCAATCGGACGAAAATCTACGCCAATCTGGCGGACTTCATTTTATCAGCGATTCTCTAAGCAAATCTGAACGATTTCATTCCATTAGTGATTATCTAGGACAAAAACCTGAATAAAGAAGGTGTTAAAAATAATATTTAAATGAAAATGCTTATGAATCGCTTGCTGCATACGATAAATCAATATATACTGGTAAAATATATATAGCATTGCATACAGGAAAGCATGGATATGTAAGAATATTCGCATGAGCCGTATTTTTCTGTGTACAATGGATGTGCGGGCATAGGGAGCGTTGCTGTGTCTGCAAAGCGAATGGGGTGTATAGGACAATCGTATGAGTACTTGGACAAAAAAAGTGATGTTTGTGGGTCTGCCGCGCTATTTCGAGCAGCTTCTCGCCGCCTGCTTCCGCAAGGAGGCGTGGGAGGTCTGCCGTCTGCGCGGTGCGGCAGGGGAAAATCCACCGCAGGGCATTCAGACGTATGACTGCGCACCGGAGAGTGAGGAGGCGCACACGGTCTTTGCCGTGCAAAATTTGGATCTTCTCGTCTATCGGCTGGAACGTGATCCCGCGCATGCAATGGAGCGTCTGGATGTGCTGCTGCGCTTGGCGCGGCAGTCGAAGGTGCGACGCGTCTTTCTGCTCTCGGGGACTGAGGTGTTTGCACCCGGAACGACCCCCGTGGAGACGGATGCGCCATCCCCGCAGACGGAGGAGGGACAGCTGCTTGCGCGTCTTGAGGCACTGGGGAACGCCTATCGCGAACAGGGGCTTCCTGTCTCCATTCTGCGTATGGCGGAGCTGTATGCACCGGGACAGACGTCCGATGACGGATTGATCGGGCGTCTTTTTGGTGCGTCCCTGATGGGCCGTGCTCTGCCGCAGTATGATGACCCGGCACAGGTCTTCTACGGTCTTCTGGATGCGCGCGATGCGGTCTACGCCGTCTATCAGGCGGCGACGCGCAATTTTGAGGGGACCTATCTGCACATCGCAGCACCGTGCACGACGACGATGGAGGAGCTCTATCGGATCTGCGCGTCCTTTTTCCCGTCCATGCGTATGGGAGCGAAGCCGCGCGCACCGCAGGGACATGCCGTCCTGCACAGTGCGATCGCCGAGCGCGAGCTGGGCTGGCGTTCACGGCGGCCGCTCGCCGAAGGTCTCAAGGAGACGTATGAGGCGATGCAGGCGGCGCGTGATGCCTATGTGGATGATATCCGTGCACTCTCGCGCCGCGCACGGCTGGAACGTATTCGTCAGAAGATCGTCCCTTATGCGGAAAATCTCGCGGGTGCGCTTGTGACTGCGGGGGTGTCGTATTTGCAGGGCGGCACTTCGGTCAACAGCATGACAGCGTTCGACTTTGCCTTTCTCTACATCGGTTGTATGGGGCTGCTCTACGGAAAGCAGCAGGCACTCATTGCGGCAATCTTCTCCCTCATCCTGCTCATTCACAGCCTTCTCGCACAGGGCGGTGATCTCGTTGCAATGCTTTACAACCCGCGCGAGTTCCTGCACTTCGTCTCCTACTTCTTTGCCGCCGTGCTGACAGGCTACTTTGCCGACCGTGAGAGCTACCGACTGCGTGCGGACAGCCGCATCAAACGTCGTCTCCAGTACCGTTACTCCTTTCTCGAGAATGTCTTTAAGGAAAATCTTGCGGTGAAGGACCGCCTCTATCGTCAGATTGTAAACTCGGACGACAGCATCGGGCGCCTCTACCGCATCGTCTCGCGTTTGGACTCCGTCGAGACGGAGAACCTCTACACGCAGACGGCATCGGTGACGGCCGACATCCTGAGTGTGAAGGACGTTGTGGTCTACATTGTTGGCGAAGGGGGCTGGTATCTCCGCCAGAAGGTGCGTCTCGGCAGCAGTACACATGAACTGCCGCGTTCGGTGCGCGTCGAGGACAATCCCTATCTCGTGCAGATGCTCCAGGAGAAAAAAATATTTGTCAATCGGGATCTTGTCAAAGGGCTGCCCGATCTTGCCGCGCCGATCTCGTATGAGGGGCGCGTCATTGCCGTGCTCCAAATCTACAATCTGGACTTTGAGCAGTGGAGTCTCTATCAGCAGAACCTCCTCTCAATCACAGCACGGCTCGTCTCAAGTTCGCTTGGACGTGCGTATGCGTGGGAGAAGGAGACGGCAGATCGCAAGTACGTGGACGAGACGCGTATCCTGCGCATGGAGGAGTTCGACAAGGTCATCGAGGAGTTTCGCGAGCGGCGGCGCATGCAGCCGGACTATCCTGTTACCCTTCTTTCCGTCGAGTCTGCGGGACGCAGCTACAGCGAACTGGATCATCAGATCGCAAACAGCATACGTGGCGAGGATTTCATCGGCGTAACACCGGAGGGCGTTTCTCTGCTGCTGCCCGATGTCGCGGGCAAGACGCTCGACATGGTGCGCGAACGTCTGGCCAAGGTCGGTGTGGGGACCGGGGAGAGTCAGGCACTATGATGGGGAGTATATTTGCAGAGACGGCGTACATCTTTGCACTGAATGCCGTGCTCGCTCTTCTCTATGCGGCGTTCGAGGTACGGCGGCGCGGCAGGATCTCGGCGGCTGCAAAGGGCTGTTTTGCCCTTGCGATGCCGGTCATGGGGCTCCTCATCCTCGTCTTGTACGAGCTCTTTGGGCAGATGCTCGGGCTCATGAAGCGAACGGGGCCAAAGGAGGAGGACGAGGATCTCAGCATGTCCTTCGGCGAGCACGCCTACAGCGGGGACATCGTGCCCTTGCGCGACGTGTTCCTCGTGGACGACCCAAAGCTCAAACGCAAGTTCTTTACCGATGCGATCAAGCAGGATGTTGTGGAGCGGCAGGCGATTCTCAGAGAGGCAGTGCACGACAGTGACCGCGAGATTGCATACTATGCCGTGTCGATGATGACGGCGCACATGGAGCAGCTGAGCGAGGAGATCTACGCGCTTGAGGAGGCAATGAAGCGCGGCGCGGATGATGATGATCTCCTCAACGAATACGTGGACAAGGTGCGCGAGTTCCTGCTGCGTCAATACGGTGACTCTGTGACGCGGGAGCAGCAGCGTACGCGCTATATGGAGATGCTGCGCATCCTCGCCGAGCGTCATCCCGACCATCCCGCCTATCAGGCGGAGGAGATCCGTGGGCTGATTCGCAATGGACAGTTGGAGGAGGCAGAGACGGCATGTGCGGCGTTCCGTGCGCAGCACCCCACGCAGGAGCTGCCCCTCCTCCTGATGCTGAACCTCTTTCAGGCGGCGCATGATATGGAGCGTCTGCAGGAGACCGTTCAGGCATTGAAGCAACTGCCGACCCGCCTTAGCAATGAGGCGATGCAGGCGATCCGTTACTGGGATGGAGGTGCGCCTCGTGAATAAACGCAGTCTGTGTATTCTGCTCGGCATTGCGTTCTTGCTGGGGCTGTTCTTCCAGTACAGCCGTCTTGACGGCTTTCTCCATCTGGGGACGGTGGGCAATCGCCCGCTCAGGGAGCGGCTGCTCAGTTCTGCCCCGACCGATGAGGACCTGCCGCGCGAGAAGTACCTCATCATCTACGATCCGACGGATGTGCTGAGTATGTATGCGCGGCACAATATGGAGAAGATCCTGACGGAGAAGCGCAAGGCGTTCGAGAGCCGTCCGCTCGACGACGCGCAGCCCCTCCTCGACTCCTATCAGGGCATCGCACTTGCGACAGGGCGTTTGGGCAGCATATCCGTGCTGCCGCAGATTATGGACTATGCACGCGCAGGCGGCACGGTGCTCGCTCTGCAAAAGATCGAGCCGATGGAGGAGCGTCCCATCGACGCGTCGACGCTTGCGGACTTTGGCATTGCGCAGTTGGGTGGGGTCACGGATGTGTTCGGTGTTCATCTGCACACGAACTTTCTCGTTGGCGGCAAGGACTTTCATTTTGGCGAGGGTTCCGCGTTCACGACCCATGCGAATGCGGTCACGCTGACTACGGATGCAACGGTGCACATCGCGAGCATCGAAGGGATGCCGCTCCTCTGGGAGAAGCCGCTCGGCGAAGGGCGCATCTATGCTTACAACGGCGTGGAGCGTGACGACAAGACGAATCTCGGCATCTTTACCGCGCTGATGGCGCACTGTGGGACGGACACGATCTATCCCGTGGTCGGTGTGAAGCTCTTTGTTCTGGACGACTTCCCCGCGCCTGTCCCCGAGGGCGATTTTGAGCGCATCTACGATGAGCTTGGCGTGGATACGGAGACGTTCTACCGTAAGATCTGGTGGCCGTTCATCCGCCGTCTTGGCGAGGAGGAGGACATCCGCTATACGGGCGCGATCATCGAGACGTACGGAAATCAGGTCAAAGGGCCGTTCCGTCCACTCGGCGGCAGGGCTGCGCACGATGGTCTCATCATCTATGGGCGTGAGCTGCTGAACATGGGCGGCGAGCTCGGCCTGCACGGCTACAATCATCAGCCGCTCGCGCCCGAGGGCTACGGTCAGCCGCGCCTGAACTATGTCCCGTGGGAAAGTCAGGCGGATATGGAGGAGGCACTGCGCGAGCTGCGGAACTATGTGAAATCGGCTTATCCCGACTACGAGTTCCGCTTCTATGTGCCGCCGTCGAACATCATGAGCCCTGAGGGCAAAGAGGCGATCTGCAAGGTGTTCCCCGAGGTCATCGCCTTTGGATCGCTCTTTGACGGCCCTGCGAATGAACGTGCCTACTACCAGAACTTCGAGCGCAAGGACGGTGTGTTCGAGCTTCCGCGCATCAGCTCGGGGCACGAGGACGATGGACTCATGCTCTGGCAGGAGATCAGTGCGCTCAACTACATCGGTGTGTTCTCACATTTCATCCATCCCGACGAGCTGTTCTATGAGACGGCAGCCAATACGACGTGGCATGACATGGAGACCGGGCTGAGATCCTTCATGCATAAGATCCGCACGCGTTTTCCGTGGCTGACGGCAGAGACGATCTCGGACAGCCTGCCGTTTTTCTCAGACTACTTTGACATGGACTACCGTGTGCAGCGGATGACGGACGGCATGGAGCTCTATACATGGGGCTGTGCGGGCGAGCTGCGCTTCCTCCTGCACACGGCGCATACAATCGAGCGTACGGAGGGCTGCACGGCGGAGTTGGCGGATGAGGGGGTCTACCTCATTCGCACCCATGCCCCCATGGCGCGTATCTACTGGAAGGAGGTGCCCTGATGCGGATCTGTATTCTCGCGGAGGGGTGCTATCCCTACGTCGTGGGCGGGGTGTCCTCGTGGGTTCAGATGCTCATGACGGGGCTGCCGGAGCATGAGTTTGTCATTTACTCCGTCGGTGCGGAGGCGAAGGATCGCGGTAAATTCAAGTACAAGCTGCCCGAGAACTGCGTCGGGGTCGAGGAGGCCTTTCTGGATGAAATTCTCTCCCTGCGCGGCTCGGAGATGATGGAGAACATCCTCACGGGGGAGGAGCAGCAGACGCTCTACGAGCTTGTGAGCGGGAAGCGGGATGTGCCGCTGAAACACCTCGCAGAGATTTTTCACTACGGACGCTGGAAATCGCCGCTCGCGGTATTTATGTCGAGCGATTTCTTTGATATCATCGTGCGGATCTATCGTGAGGAGTATAACAATCTCCCGTTTACGGATTTTTTCTGGACGATGCGCTCGATGCTCCTGCCGCTCTTTTACCTGCTCCAGCAGAAACTGCCCGAGGCGGATGTGTACCACAGTGTCGCAACGGGCTACTGCGGCGTGATCGGTGCAATGGCGGCGACGATCTACAACAAGCCGTATATGATTACTGAGCACGGGATCTACTCGCGCGAGCGCGAGGCGGAGATCATCAAGAGTGACTGGGCAAAGACGGATTTCAAGGGTGTCTGGATTCGCTATTTTTATTATCTTGCGCGTCTCTCGTACCACACGGCAAATCACCTCTATACACTGTTCGAGCACAATGGGAAGATCGCCGAGGGGCTCGGCTGCCCGTCGGAAAAGATCAACATCGTTCCGAACGGGGTGCATATGGAGCGATTTTCACACATTCCAGAGCTCGTCGACCACGGTGGACCGATCACGATCGGTGCGGTCGTACGCGTCGTGCCGATCAAGGACATTCTGACACTGCTGCGTGCCTTTGCTATCGTCAAACGCGAGATGCAGGATGCACAGCTCGTTGTTATGGGGGGGCTTGAGGAGGATCCCGACTACGTTGCCGTCTGTCATCGGACGGTGCGGATGCTGGGTCTTGAGGATGTGACGTTCACGGGCTCTGTGCCCGTGGCGGAGTATCTGCCGAAGATGGATATTCTCTTGCTCTCAAGCATCAGTGAGGGGCAGCCGCTCGCCGTCCTTGAAGGATTCTCGGCACACCGTCCCTATGTGACGACGGATGTGGGCTGCTGCCGCGAGCTGATCTACGGCGACAGCAACGATACCCTTGGAACAGCGGGGGCCGTGGTTGCGCCGATGGACTACGAGGCGATGGCGTACGAGATCCTGCGGCTCGCACGCAGCTATGAGCTGCGCCGCTCGATGGCGGCAGTAGGCTTTGCACGGACGCAGGCGCACTATACCTATGAACAGTTTATTGAATCGTATCGAATAGCATACGAACGCGAACGAAAGGAGGGGGCACATGGCGGGCGTCGGATTTGAACTCAAACGGCTCTTTCGTGCACGCACGGCGACGGGGCATCTCAAGGCATATTCGTACTCTGCGATTGTCACCACAGGGCCATTTGCCCTCCTCACGAGCATGGTGCTCGCGATTCAGATGCTGTTTCAGAACTACAATGTGGACGCGGATGCGTCGGCGGTCTTTCTGGGGGCGGTGGTCTACTCCTTCGTCTTCTCGCAGCTCCTCTCCTGCGGCTTTACCATTGTTCTGACGCGCTACCTTGCGGACTGCATTACCGTGCAGCACTATCGTGACGTGACACCGTCGATGTTCGGCATGAGTGCGATCCTGCTCGTACTGGGGATGATCGCATCGGTCCTTTTCTTCTGGGGGAAACCGCTTTCCTTCGAGCTGAAAATTTTGTCGCATCTCTTCTTTTCTGCGCTGCTCCTCGTCTGGGTCGGCAGTGTCTACCTCACGGCGGTCAAAAAGTTCAAGTATCTGATCCTCGGCTATGTCGCGGGGGTTCTCATCAGCCTTGCACTGGCGTTTGTCTTTTTGCAGACGGCACTCCTGCCGCCCGCTGCAGCGGCGCTGCTGGCGATGAATGTGGGGATGGGCGTGCTCGTCCTGTTCTTTTTCCTCTGCGTGACAAGTCGCTTCGGACTGCCGCAGGACGGGATGCTGTTTGCCTTTCTCCCGTATCTCGGGCGGCACGGGCGTCTCTTCATCGGGGCGTTTGGCTATACGCTTGGGCTCTTCCTGCCGAACATCATCATCTGGCAGGGGCCGTGGGGGGTGCTGATTCAGGATACCTTCCTCTATGCGCCGCGCTATGACGTGGTGGTGTTCTATGCACTGCTCTCGATTCTGCCGCTCACGACGATGTTCGTCGTGAAGGTGGAGACGCATTTTTACGAGCGTTACGCGCATTATTTCACGGCGATCACGCACGGCGGCAACCTCCACATGATCGAGGACGCGCGCAAGGATTTGCTCTATGTCATGTGGTTCGAGCTGCGGCAGGCGTTTGAGTTCCAGTTTGTCTTTACGCTGGTCTTCCTCGCGTTCGGCAACTATGTGCTCTCGTTTGCGGGGCTGGACTACAACTCGGTGAATATGTTCAACGTCATGCTCTTCGCCGCATTCTTTGCGGGTGCGCTGCAGGTGCTGATGATTATGCTTGAGTACTTCGACTTTCAGAGCGGCGTGTGGCGGATTGGCGCAATCGCGGCGGGGGCGAATCTCGTCTTCGGCATTCTCAGCCTGTATCTCGGGGAGAAAAGCTACGGCTTCGGCTTCTTCCTCGCGACGGCCTTCGCACTCGCCTATAGCGTGTGGGCACTCATGCGCTTCGGGCGCGGGATCAACTACTATGTGTTCTGCGCACAGCCCGTCTTTTATCAGGCGAATGCGGGGATTTTCTACACGATTGCAAATTGGCTCTATGGGGATGCGCTTCCGGATCTGGAAAGGATGGAAAAGGCATGAGTATGCTACGACGGCGGATGCGGCGCAGCGGTTTCGTGCGCCCTGCGGCGGCAGCAGTGTGTGCGCTCTGCGCCTTTGGCACGGGGCATGGGACGATGGCGGCAAGTCACGATATCCTGCACGATGTCCCCGGCTACTTCTCCTATATGTCGAATGTGGAGGGGGAGATTCGCTCCTACCATGCGGCGGTGGATGGTCTTGCACAGGCGAAGATCGACTTGGAGAATGCACGGAACAATCTCACGGAGGCGCGCACGGCGACGGCGGATGCGGCGAAGAACCTCGTCCTCGTCGGGCAGAACCTCAGAGCTGCCGAGGATCATCTCGCCGCTGTCCGCACCGCCCTCGCGGTTGCCGAGGAGGCGAGTACGGCACGCACGGCAGAGGCGATCGCCGCACAGCAGGCGGAGGCGGACTATGCGCCGCAGGTCTACGCACAGCGTGCTCAGGTCAACGCGCTGAGTGCGCAGGAGAGCCGTCTCACGGATACGGGCACGGGCAGTGCCGCCGGCTCGCGCCGCGCGGAGGTCGTTGCACGCGTTCTGCGCGAAGTCGGCTATGAGCAGAACCGCATCGTGGACGCGCAGATCATGGTCGAGGCGGCACTGGCGGGCGGCACTGTTGGCACG
Organism: uncultured Selenomonas sp.; assembly: GCA_963555475.1. Lineage (GTDB taxonomy): Bacteria > Bacillota > Negativicutes > Selenomonadales > Selenomonadaceae > Centipeda. Next base: position 10,209 of record CAUVVR010000021.1, on the reverse strand, counting down.
GGAGCGGAAGGCGGTACAACGCAGCTCGATGCCATCTCGGCGCAGCTGACGGCGGCGCAGGCGGCACTCGATGCCGTGGAGGCACATTTTGACGCGCTGACGGCGGCACGCGAGATGGCGGAGGATGCCGAGCGTGACGCGCGCGAACTGGTTGCGGACTATCAGCAGGAGCTGACTGCGAGCGAGGCGGATCTCACGCAGCTGCAGAGCGACCGCGTCGAGGCGGAGAACTATGACCGCGAGGCACGGGCATGGGCATCCGAGGCGGCACGCGACGAGGTGACGGCACAGAAGCAGCTCGCACAGAGCGAGCACGAGCTGAAGTACCTCGGCGAGGGCAAGGGCTATCAGACGGGGCTCGAATACTATGCCTGGCACGGCGACCATGCGGGGCATCAGCTCTATCTGCCATTCTCCTACTTCGCACGCACCCATGCGGGCAAGACGAAGCTCGACTATGGACTTTCGACGGGCTATGTAAAGTCCGATACAGGCTATGAAAATGGCAGCGTCTCGGGCTGGACAGATACGCAGCTCAGTGTTACACTACGCAATGAGAAGGCGATCAATCGCGTTTACTATGGATTTGGTGTTAGTGTACCGACGGGACAGAGCCGTTTTGCCCGCTATGCGGTCGTGCCCGAGAGTTTGGCGCGCTTTACGGACTTCGGTGCGGGCTGGCAGTACATCCCGAGCGTCGAAGTCGTGCATCTCATCACGGAGCGTGATCGTTTGACGGGACGCTTGAGCTACACCATGCGCAGTAGTTACGACTACTCGAAGGAAATGCCAAGTGCACGCGTTTCTCCCGGCAATATTTTTTCGCAGGAAGTGGAATACCTTCATGCGGGCGAGAAGAAGCAGTACATGGTGCAGCTCTATCACGATATGACGGGGCGTGCGGAGCAGGATGCGGTGGATACGGACAGCCGCACGATCACGGGAAAGAACAACTACCGCGACGGTGACGATTGGGAGCTGCGCTATTTCCACAATCAGAAGGTGTCAAAAAAGGACGAAGTTCGCTTCTACGCCATTTATGCTCTGACAGAGGCGGCGAGCGGCATTGCATCGCAAAGTGTTGCGCGCCAGTACTACGGTCTGGGGCTGCGGCACAGCGTCTCTCCCAAGCTTGCATGGCTGCTCATGGCGCATTACTCGGATGTCAGCAGCACTTCCGACCCGCTGCGCACGGCACTCAACACAGGCGGCGGCTTCAAGCGCAAGGCTCTCGTCGCGGGGGTGGAGTGGAAGATCACCGAGCGCAAGAATTTCACCTTCCAGGCGGAACGGTACGTCCGCAGTGATGATGGCGGATTCGGCTACAACGGCTGGGGTGTTACATTCTGGTATCAGGAGACGTTGTAAGGAGGATGTATGGGGACTATCAAAAAGGGGCTTGCTGCATTTCTTGTCGGTGCGGCGGGGCTGTTCGGGCTGAATCAGCTGCCGCACGCCTGTGGGAGCAATGTCAATGAGGCTGCACGGCAGACACGCATTGTTCCGGAGACGGCGATGATCGACCTCACAGAGCAGCTCGGTGACTATGCACGCGGGAAGCAGCCGGGCTTCCTGTTCGTCGGCAATGGGCCGACGGGGCTTCTTGAAGCGACGGAGGATAACTCTGAGGAGAACGTCGCACGTCTCATCCGCGCCCTTGACGGCTTCTTTATGGAGTCGCGCTTCTATGACGGCTACGAGGAGGACGGGGAGAAGGCGGAGCGCAACGATGCGGAGACGGATGCGTTTCTCGCCGCGATGCTGCGTAAGCCCCTCCTTGCAGGTAAGCAGGTCTTTGTCCTCGACTATGTGAAGGGGAAGAAGATCCGTCATGTGCAGGAGCGGGGCGCGGCGGAGGGCTATATCGCCGACGGCGGTGACCGCCTCCTCGATGTGATCCCCGACCGCCGGCCGATGAACGAGAACGCGAACAACATCACGCAGCTGCGGCAGGTGAAGAACTTCCTCGTGCTGCTCAACCCCGAGCACTACAAGACGCGGGAAGCGTACCTCAAGGCACTCTCTGAGACAAACTACGATCTGCTGATCGTTGATCTCTACTATGATGACCAGCCGCTCTCCAAGGAAGAGACGGCGCGGCTGAAGCGCAAGGCAAACGGCGGGCAGCGGCTCCTTCTATCCTACATGAGCGTCGGTGAGGCGGCGGACTACCGCACCTACTGGCAGCCCTCGTGGACGGATGAGCGCCCGCACTGGCTCGCCGAGCCGAATCCCGAGTGGCCGGGCAGCTACAAGGCACGCTATTGGTCGAAGGAGTGGCATGACCTCCTCTACGGCAGCTCCGATGCCTATCTTGACAAGATCATGGCGGCAGGCTTCGACGGCGCGTTCCTCGATGTCATGGATGCGTGGCAGTACTTTAAGGAAAATGAATGATAGGGCATCCCCACTGAAATTTTTTCGGTGGGGATTGTGCTTTACACCAATATGGTGTAAAATAAAGAAAGGAGGAAATCTATGTGGAGAAAAGAAAGCCACATCATGACTTGGAAAAATTCAAGTCGTCAAACTATAGAGTAACAGGTACGGCATTAAGAACTGCTTTCCAAATTGGATATTTAAAAGAGGACATTTATAGAGTTGTTGCTACAATGAAACGAGAACAATTTTATAAGTCGATGACAGCGTATCACGATCATACGAGCTGGCAGGATGTCTACCATGTACCGGATGGGGATTATATTATCTACATTAAATTTACTGAAAATGACTGTATTTCAGAGTTTACCTTGCTATCATTTAAAGAAAAATAATAAACACTATACTATAACTTTAAGAAGGGATGGATCATGAAAAGGAGAGAGGTCGAGGAAGTCATCACTAGTTGTGAAACAGGCGAAAAATTGCATCGTGGTGTTAGACCAATGACATTGACATATCACGGGGAGAGCATTACGATTGAGATGCCTGGTTGGTATTCTGCAGATGGTGAGACGAGTGAACATTCTCAGGAGGATATGAAATACTCAGATCAAGCATTGCGTATTCTCAAAGCACGAGTTGAAGGGCTTCCACCTCCCGCAGAAATCCGTTCGATTCGGAAGAAGTTCCAACTGACACAGGAACAGGCGGGGACAATCCTTGGCGGCGGAGCGCGTGCGTTCCAGAAGTACGAATCGGGCGAAGTTCTGCCGAGCCGCACGATGGCGAATCTCCTGCTGCTGCTTCAGGAGTATCCGCAGGGACTTGAAACGCTGCGTGCGCGGCGCAAAGAACGGGAGAAAATCGGATAATAAAAAATGAGGTACGACGGCGAAATGCTGTCGTGCCTCGTTTTTGTATATGCACTTATTCGGCAAATGCCACTGCGAGGTTTTTCAATCCATGCTCGAGCGTTTTCCACGGGCAGGCGGTGTTGATGCGCTGGAAGCCGCTGCCGCCCGCACCGAAGATGGGGCCGTCGTCGAGCCAGAGATGCGCGTCGCGGATGATCTTTGCGTTGAGTTCCTCATTCGAAAGCCCATAGGCGGAGAAGTCGAGCCAGAGGAGATACGTTCCTTCAGGCTCGATGAGCGTCACCTTCGGGAGGTGCTGCGCGAGGAATGCCTTTGTGCGTGTATTGTTCTCTTCCAGATAGGCGAGGAGCTCTGTGAGCCACGCTGCGCCGTGCTCGTACGCTGCCTTTGCGCCCGTGAGCCCGAGCGTGTTCGGCTCGTCGTAGCCTGTGCGGCTCAGTTCCTCCTTGAAGCGGTGGCGCAGCTCCTTGTCCCGAATGAAGATGTTCGAGATCTGAAGTCCCGCGAGGTTGAAGGTCTTGCTCGGCGAGGTGCAGGTGACGGTGATTGCCGCCGCCTCATCGGAGATCGCGGCGAACGGGATGTGACGGAAGCCGGGCCGGACGAACTCCTCGTGAATCTCGTCCGCGACGACGATGACGTTGTGGCGCAGGCAGATCGCGGCGAGCTGCTCAAGCTCCGCACGCGTCCAGACACGTCCGACGGGGTTGTGCGGGCTGCACAGGATGAAGAGTTTGACGCTGTGCTCGATGACCTTTTGCTCGAAGTCCTCAAAGTCGATCTCGTAGTGCCCCTCGATGAGGTGGAGGGGACTATCGACAAGGACGCGTTCGTTCTGGCGAATCACGTTCGCGAACGGGTAGTAGACGGGCTGCTGTATGAGTACAGCATCGCCCTTTTTCGTAAATGCGCGGATGGCGTTTGCGATGGCAAAGACGACACCGGGCGTGATGATGAGGTCGCTGCGCTCGACGGTCCAGTCATGGCGCGTGCGGAACCAGTTCTGAAGGACGGTGAAATAGTCGTCCTTCACCTGCGTATAGCCGAAGATGCCGTGTGCGGCGCGTGCTTTCAGCGCGTCAATCACAGGGGCGGGCGTGCGAAAGTCCATATCCGCGACCCAGAATGGCAGAATGTCTGCGGGGTAGCCGCGCTCGGTGGCGAAGTCGTATTTCAGACAGGAGGTGTTCCTGCGGTCGATGATTTCGTCAAAATTGATGGGCATATACATTATCCTTTCTGAGCGGCTTTCTTGAGTGCCTGTTCCAGATCTTCTTTCAGATCGTCCACATCCTCAAGCCCTACGGAGAGGCGGAGAAGGCGGTCATCCAGTCCTGTGCGCGAGATGAGGTAGTGTGGCATCTCCGCGTGCGTCTGTACAAGGGGGTAGGTGAGAAGGCTCTCCACGCCGCCGAGGCTTTCGGCGAATGCAATGAGCTTTAGATGGGCGAGGACGTTCTGCGCGATTTCAGGCGTTTTTACCTTGAACGAGATCATCGCACCGAAGCCCGTGCTCTGCGACTGCTGCAGCGCATACTGCGGGTGATCGGGGAGCCCCGCATAGTAGACATCCGTGACCTCGGGCAGAGTGCGCAGCCATTCAGCGATGGCAAGAGCGTTCTCTGCCTGACGTTCGACGCGCACACCGAGTGTTTTGAGACTGCGGAGCATGAGCCACGCGTCCATTGGCGAGAGATTCGGCCCCTCGGATTTGACGAGCAGCTCGATCTCCTTCGCGAGGTTGGAGTCCGCATCCCGCACTGTGAGCGTGCCGCAGATCACGTCATTGTGACCGCAGAGATACTTTGTGCCGCTCTCTAGGACAATGTCTGCGCCAAGTTCGAGCGGCTTTTGGAAATGCGGTGAGAGGAAGGTGTTATCTACAGCGAGGAGAGCGTCATGCGCGTGTGCGATCTCTGCGAGTGCACGGATGTCGGTGACGAACATCATAGGGTTCGAGGGTGTTTCAATGAAGACAAGCTTTGTCTCTTTCCGCATTCTTGCCCGAACGAGTGCCGTGTCGCGCATGTCGATGTACTCAAAGTCGATGCCGTAATGGTTGTAAATGTCGTTGGCAAGTCGCACGGTGCCGCCGTAGAGATCCTCGGGCAGGAGGACGTGATCGCCTGCCCTGCAGAGCGCAAAGACGAGGTTGACCGCCGCCATGCCCGAGGAGAGTGCCCACGCGCGGCCGCCGCCCTCAAGGAGGGCAATCGCCCGCTCCAGATCGCAGCGCGTCGGGTTCGCGACGCGCCCATAGTCATAGCCCGTACTCTTACGAAACGCGGGATGGCGGAACGTCGCGGACAGATAGATGGGCGTTGTGAGTGCGCCCGTCGCATCGTAGCTATGACAGCCGTGTACTTCGACAGAGAAATCCTTCATAAATATGTCCTCCCTCAAATTATACCTTCGTTTGGCTTCCATTATACGCGCCCGTTCCATTCCATGTCAATAATAAAATATATAAAACATACTTGACAAGAATGTTATTTCCGTGTATGATATGCACAAAATTAAGTAAAACATATAAACAAACAATGTTTTAGAAACGGAGTATAACATGGCAACAGGAAAAAAAGAACTGGTACTGAATGCGATGGATCGCAAAGCAGTGGAGCGCGTACCCGCAGGATTCTGGTTTCACTTTCTCGACGATGAGATCCATGCGGATGCCTATACGCATCCGGAGCTGGAGCAGAAGGTGCTGGACGGTGAGATTCGCTACATTGAGGAGGCACAGCCCGACTTCGTGAAGATCATGACGGACGGCTTCTTCTCCTATCCGAACCCTGCCGTCCAGAAGGCACGTACGGCTGCGGAGCTCGCTAAGGTGCAGCCGCTTCCCGACGATCACCCCTTCTTTACGCGGCAGGTCGCCTATGCAAAGGAGATCACGCGACGTTACGGCAGCGAAATCGCGACATTCTACAATCTCTTCTGCGCGGGCACGACGATCAAGTTCATGCAGCCGGGCACACTTGCCGAGGATGAGGCATTCCTCGCACAGCTTGTGCGTGAGGATAAGGCGGCGGTCAAGGCGGCGTTTGATGTGATCTCTGCGGATCTGGCGAAACTCGCACACCGCGTCATTACGGAGGCGGGCGTGACGGGCATCTACTTCAGCCTACAGAACCTCGTCGGCGAGGGGGCAGATCGTGCGGTCTATGAGGAGGTCTTTGCACCAGGGGAAAAGGAGATCCTGCGCGTCGCAAATGCGGCGAGTTCCTACAATATCCTCCACATCTGCGGCTATGCAGGACACCGCAACGAGCTCGACTGGTACAGGGACTACGATGCCAAGACGATCAACTGGGCGGCGGTTGTCGAGGGAGTATCTCTTGCGGAGGGGCGCAGGATTTTCCCGCAGCATGCGCTGCTCGGAGGATTCGGCAATCTGCCCGAGGATGTACTCTATCGCGGCACGCGTGCGGAGATCGAGGCGGAGACGGAGCGTATCCTTGCAGCGGCGGGACGTACAGGAATCCTGCTCGGGGCGGACTGCACCGTTCCGCGTGATATTGATTGGAAGCATTTTGACTGGGTTCGCGGCGCGGCAGGCGCACGCTAAAAGGAGAGAATGACATGAACCTCAAGAAAATCGGCAAGGCGGCACTCACGGGCCTTCTCGCGGCGGCGCTCGCAGCAGGGCTCACCGGCTGCGGCAAGGACAGCGCGGACGGCGCAAAGTCCGCAGACGGCAAGAAGACAATCACGGTCGCACACACGAACTACTATGTGCCGTATGACTACGTGAACGAGCAGGGCGAGTCGGACGGATTTGAGGTCGCCGTGATGAAGGAAGTTGCGAAAAAACTGCCGCAGTATGAATTCAAGTTTGTACCGACCTCGGATGATGATCTCTTGATCGGTGTCGAGTCGGGCAAGTACAATGTGGGTACAAAGGGAATCTGGATCACGGATGCACGAAAGAAGAAGTATGTGTTTCCGAAGAACAACATCGGTGCGAGCGTGATCGGTCTCGCGATCCGCAAGGATACGGCGAATGAGATCAAGGATCTGCCGTCCTTTGCGAAGTTCAGCGGCAAACTCGTCCCGATTGCGCCGCAGGATGCGCGCTACATGGTCATCGACACCTACAACAAGGAGAACCCCGGAAACGAGATTAAGCTGACCTCGTCCGAGGCTTTCCAGAATGCGGACGCATACAGCTGGGTCATGGAGGGGCGTTACGACGGCTATCTTGAGGTCGAGCTGAGCTACAAGAACAACATCGAGAAGGAGGATGCGCCCTATCATGCGTTCAGCGACAAGCTGACGTACATCCGCTACAAGGGGATTCCGACCTATCCGATCTTTAACAAGAAGGAACAGGCTTTTGCGGATGAATATGACAAGGCGATCGAGGAGCTGCGTGCTGAGGGCAAGATTGCGGAGCTTGAGCAGAAATATTTCGGGGAGAGCCTGTCGGCATATCTGAACTGATGAAAGGAGCCACACGGGATGGAAACACGGGCATTTGACATAGGAATGATCGCGCAGGTGCTGCCCGACCTCCTCACATATCTCGATGTAACTCTCCTTGTGGCTCTTGTCAGCATTGCACTCGGGTCTCTCCTTGGGGGGCTTCTTGCATGGGCAAATCTCAGTGGTGCTGCGCTGCTCCGATGGGCGGCACTCTCATATGTGTACGTCATGCGCTGCACACCATCGATTGTTCTGCTGTTCATCGTATTCTACGGTCTGCCAAAGCTCATGGAGGCGGCATTTCGGTACGACATGAATGAGCTGCACCGTGCGGTCTTTGCCATCATTACATTTACGCTGCTCTTCAGTGCGTATATCTCGGAGGTATTCCGCGCGGCGTACACAGCCGTTCCGCGCGGGCAGTACGAGGCGGCGGTGAGTGCGGGGCTGACACCGTTTCAGGCATTCCGGCACGTGATCCTAGGACAGGCGGCACTCGTGGCACTGCCAAACTTCGGCAATGCGACGATCAATCTGCTGAAGGAGGGGTCTCTCGCCTATACAATCGGATTGATTGATATGATCGGCAAGGGCAATCTCATCATCGCACAGAATTTCGGAGCATATGGGATTGAGGTCTACCTTGCCGCGCTGCTCATCTACTGGGTGCTCGTGCTCCTGCTGGAGCAGGTCTTTGCTCTGGTGGAAAAGCGTCTTGATGTAGGTACAAGTCTGCGCGCTGCGGATACGAAGGAAGCGACAGGGAGAGGAGGGGACACCGTTGGAGTTGGATCTTGACTTTATGCAGGAAACCTTCCTGCTCGTGTGGCAGGGGGCGGGCGTGACGCTCTCGCTGACCGCCCTTTCTCTCATCCTCGCCGCACCCGCGGCGTTCTACTTTGCCGTCCTGCGCGTGCGCGGGCGGCACGTCGGCGGGACGATCGCACGCTTCTATGTCTCCTTTGTACGCGGTACGCCGTTGATCCTGCAGATTCTTCTGCTCTACAGTCTCCTGCCGAGCCTTGTCAATGCTGCGGTGAAGGATTTGGGGCTGGAGATCAACGTATTTGAGGCAGTCGATCCGTTTTATTACGCGGTCTTTATCTTTACACTGAATACGATTGCCCTCCTCACCGAGGCATTTCGTGCGGCACTGCTTGCGATCCCGAAGGGACAGCTTGAAGCAGGACTTGCGAGCGGGCTGAGCGCATTTCAGACCTATCTGCATATCATCATCCCGCAGGCGCTTGTCGTGGCACTGCCGAGTATCTGTAATATTACGGTCAATCTCATCAAGGGCACGTCGCTCGCGTTCCTCATGACGGTCAAGGACATCATGGCGGTCGGCAAGATTGCCGCGTCCTATGGCTACAACTATATCGAGGCGTATCTCGATGTGTTCATCGTCTATCTCGTGCTCTGCACCATCGTTCAGCTGCTCTTTGCAGCGGCAGAACGGCGTGTCGGGGCGTTCCGAAGTCTCTAGGAGGTGGCGTATGCTATTTGGGGTTCAGAATGTACGCAAAAATTTTGAGCAGACCGAGGTGCTGAAGGATGTCAGTCTGGCGGTGAACAAGGGGGATGTCGTCGTTATCCTGGGACCCAGCGGCTCGGGAAAGACCACCTTCCTGCGCTGCCTCAACTTCCTCGAACGCGCCGACGGCGGCACGATGGACTTTCATGGGACGCAGCTCTCCCTTGCGGAGGCGAGTGACCGTGAAATTGCAGACGTGCGGAAAAAGACCGCATTCGTCTTTCAGAACTACAACCTCTTTGCGAACAAGACCGCGCTCGAGAATGTGACGCTCGGGCTGACCGTCGGGCGCGGCATCGCAAAGGACGAGGCGCACGAGATCGCAATGGAGGCGCTGCGCCGCGTCGGCATGGAGGCGCGTGCGGACTACTATCCCGCGCAGCTCTCGGGCGGACAGCAGCAGCGTGTCGGAATTGCGCGCGCCATTGCGGCAAAACCCGATGTCATCCTTTTCGATGAGCCCACCTCGGCACTCGACCCCGAACTCGTGGGCGAGGTCCTGCAGGTTATGAAGACACTCGCCGAGGAGGGAACGACAATGATCGTCGTCACCCATGAGATGAAGTTTGCACAGGAGGTTGCGACCCATGTCGTCTTTATGTCAGACGGTGTCATCGTTGAGGAGGGCAGCGCGAAGGAGATCTTTACCGCGCCGCGCGAGGAGCGCACGCGCCGCTTCCTCCGCCGTATCCTGCCAGAGGAGTACGAGCCGGCGGCACTGATCTGAGGGAAGCACTGATAAATTCAGCCACGCCATCTTAGCGTATCTTTTTTGCCCGCTTTTTGTCGGCAAATCCTCCACATAGCTTTGGCTATGCGTCCGGTTTGCCTCCTCAATCGGACAGAAAAATCTACGCCAATCTGACGGACTTCATTTTATCAGCGATTCCCTGAGCGACGTTACAATAAAACATAAAACGGCGGCAGTCCGTGAGGTCTTTGACCTGACCCCCAAAAGTTAGACTTATAGGATCTAACTTTTGGGGGTAT
>CAUVVR010000020.1:0-54307 GCA_963555475.1 uncultured Selenomonas sp. | reverse complement strand
TTACAATACCCCCAAAAGTTAGATCCTATAAGTCTAACTTTTGGGGGTCAGGTCAGTTGTCGTGAACTATCATGTCGTTTTTAGTATTCAGGCGAAAAATCGCTAAAGAAACTTGACCGCCACATCTATGCCATGCCCCAGCCTCCCCTGCCGCAGCGGGGGAGGGGGACCGCGAAGCGGTGGTAGGGGCGTTATGGACGATAAAGGCTGTCTGCCGTGAGAAAACGGCATTCGCCACAAGTGCCCCTATCGCCTCACTACGTTCGGCACTTCCCCCGTACTGACGGGGGAAGCCAAAATAGCAGCATCCCCGCAAGGGGACGGCACACACGAGGGACGGTTACACGAAGCTAAAAACTTCGTGTAACCGCCCCTTTATTTTTTTTGCAATTTTTTAGATAACTTGTGACTTTTGCAACAGAACTGGGGATGATTCTCAACTATACTGTTCCCATAGATGATAGATATTTTCAATCATTATAGATGGGAGCGATACCAATGGCTGAAGAAAAGAAGAACGAACCGGGACATGAGTTCCTTGCACGTCTAGGCAAGACACGACTGCGTCCGGGCGGGCGTGAGGCGACGGAGTGGCTGCTCGGCCACGTTGACTTTACGGCAGATACGCGCGTGCTTGAGGTCGCGTGCAACATGGGCACGACGATGGTCGCCCTTGCGGAGGCGCACGGCTGCCGCATCACGGGGCTCGACATGAACCCGAAGGCACTGGAGAAGGCGCGTGCGAACATCGCGGCGCATGGGCTGAACGATGTGATCGACGTGGTGGAGGGAAATGCGCTCGCGCTGCCTTTCCCCGACGCGACGTTCGATGTCGTCATCAACGAGGCGATGCTCACGATGCTGCCGCGTGAGAACAAGGCAAAGGCGATTGCCGAGTACTTCCGCGTACTGAAGCCGGGCGGTGTGCTCCTCACGCATGATGTCGCGCTGCGCGTGACGGATGAGGCGGAGGCGGCGGAGCTGCGTGCGGGCATCTCCCGCGCGATCAATGTGAACGTCGATCCGCTCCCGCACGCACTCTGGGAGAAGCTGCTGCGCGACGCGGGCTTTGCCATCGAGGTGCAGACGGGCGATATGACACTGCTCGACCCTGCGGGGCTCGTGCGCGACGAGGGATTCGACGGCGCGATGAAGATCATCCGCAACGGGCTGCGGACGGAAAATCTCGACCGCTTCCGCAAGATGTTCAACTTCTTCTTTGACCACAACAAGGAGTTCTCATACATCGCCGTCGTCAGCAAAAAATAGGTGGATCAGGAGAGCGAACGAAGGCGTCTATGTGTCGGACAGATGAGGAGGAATCGTATGCGAATGACAAAGCAGAGGGCTCTTGCGGCGGCGGTCGCGCTCACACTTTCGGGCACGGCACACGCCGTCTATGCAGAGGATACGCAGGCGCAGAAAGAGGGCTATGAGACAGCTCCCGTTGTGGTGACGGCATCGGGCTTTGAGGAGGATGTGCGCTTTGCACCCGCGAGTATCTCGGTCATCAAGGCGGATGAGATCGCCCAGCGCGGCTATACAGATCTCCGTCAGGTGCTTGATATGGTGGAGGGTGTCGACACGTTCGGCGCGACGGGGCGGTTCGATACGCCTGCGGTCTCGATTCGCGGGATGGACGACGGCTATACGCTGCTCCTCGTGGATGGGGTGGCGCAGGTGGGCCCCGGCATCGCGGGCGGGATGATGCGCAGCTTCAACCAGCTCGCGAATACGAGCCTGCCAACACCGAGCCAGATCGAGCGCATCGAGGTGGTGCGCGGCCCAATGTCGACGCTCTACGGCTCGGATGCGATGGGTGGTGTCATCAACATCATCACAAAGAAAGTGACGGACGAGTTCCACGGCTCTGTCTCCGTCGGCAGTATCCTTGAGACGACGGACGACAAGTCGAACACGATGAAATACAACTTCAACGTGGCGGGGCCCATTACGCGCGGCAAGGTCGGGATGCAGATGCGCGGCAGCTATCTGAAACGCGGCCCATCGGCATTCGGCGTGGACAAGGAGAAGCGTGACTACGATAACTGGAATCTCGGGACGCGCGTGACCTATACGCCCGCCGCAGGACACAGCTACTATCTCGACATCGACTGCGGGCAGAACATGCGCGACGGTGATTTTGCCCAGCGCGGCAAAATGAAGCCGCCCTCCCCGCCGAACGCAGAGGTGGTGACGAAGCTCGACGGCGATGTGGCGCAGCGGTTCGACCGCATGAAGATCGTACTTGGCGCGGAGAACAAGGTCGGCAAGGAGGGAACGTGGACGAACACTCTGTCCTTCCTGCACAACGAGATGCACCTCGATGCGGATATGACGGGGACGGCAAAGCGGGACATCCCGCTGCTGCGCATTCCGATCCGCTCACAGATCCGCAACAACGTGAAGAATGACTTTGTGACGTTCGATACGAAGTATGTCACGCCGCTCGGCGACGATCACACACTCGCGGTGGGGGCACGCTGGCAGCGCGAGGGCGTGGACTACCATCTGAAGCGGACGATTGCGCCGACGGGCTGGGCTCCGCTGCCGTTTGTCAATATGATGCGTAAGCGCAGCTCGAACGACAACGGCAGTCTCTCGCGTTCGAGCTGGGCGCTCTACGGCGAAGATACGTGGGCACTCACGAAGAAGCTCGTCTTTACCTACGGTCTGCGCTACGATCATCCCGAGGACTACGACGACAATCTCAGCCCGCGCGGCTACCTCATCTATATGCCGAACCGCAACTTCACGGTGAAGGGCGGCGTTGCAACGGGCTACAAAGCTCCGACGATGCTCCAGTCCGCGCCCGTAGACATCCACCTCAATATCACGGGCGAGATCTATCGCGGCAATACGGGGCTGAAGCCGGAGAAGTCGACGACGGAGGAAATCGGGTTCTACTACCACAACGAGCACGATACGGATGCACACGTGACGTTCTTCCACACGGATTTCAAGAACAAGATCGACCTCGGCGATGCGGTGAATGTTGGCATCGATGCCGTCCGCACCTATGAGAACGTCGGCAAGGCACGCATCCACGGTGTAGAGGTCGGAACGAAGTTCGCGATCGCGCCAAAGGTGTTGGCGGGGCTGAACTGGACGCTGCTCACCAGTCAGATAAAGAGCGGCAAGAATGTCGGTCAGCCGCTGCGCTCCACACCGAAGCAGGCGGTCAACCTGAGACTCGACTGGATGCCGACGGATGCGACGGGTGTCTGGCTCAGTGCGCAGTACCGCAGTGGGATGTACCGCTCGAAGCAGGCAGCGGGGATTGCCTCGCACTATCGTCCGTTCACCGTCCTCAACATGGGCGTGACGCACAAGCTGCGTGACGGGCTCTCCATGCAGTTCGCCGTCAACAATCTGCTGAACCGCAACTTCGACCAGACAAGGACGGCAGCAGACGGCACGAAGTACGGCGACTACTATGACGAGATCGACGCAGACGGCATCGCGGGTGGCTCGTATCTCTCCCGCCGCAGCTACTGGCTCGGTCTGACATACGACTTCTGATGATCGGATAAAAAAGAAGCTGCCTCCACCGAAAATAAATCGGCGGAGGCAGTTTCTTTGTATTCATAAAATAAATAACGATAAATATGCATAAATAGCTATAAAAAGAAAACAATTAGGAAAAATAATTTAAGCCGTGTACGCCGTTTCGTGCATGACGCTCTGCAATCCATGCCTTGAGGCGGGCGGGGTCGCTGTTCAGCACGAGTTCCTCGGGGAAATCAATGTCTGCGAGAATGGCGTGCGTATGACTGTGCTCGCCGACATCAATGTCGATGTGCGCGTCGCTGCCGATGAGGATGTGTGCGCCGTGACGGCGGCAAGCGGCGAGGAGATCCCGCGCGAGAAGTTCCGAGCCGACGCGCGGACCGTTCGGGTTGTGCGAGGCATTGTTTGCCTCGATGAGGACGTGCTCTGCGGCGGCGGCGCGGGCAAGCGCATCGAAGTCCACGGGGTAGGTAGGGTTGTCGGGATGTCCGATGACCGTGACGTAGGGATTTGCCATCGCACCGAGGAGGGCGCGCGTATTCTCCTCCTGCGTGCCGGGCGCAATCACAACATCGTGCAGACTTGCGATGGCATAGTGCATTTTTTGCAGGACGCGCTCGGGCAGATCGACGCCGCCCTCGTAGTCCATGATGTTCAGCTCCGCGCCCATGATGATGTCGATACCGTAGGCGGCGGGGCGGATGACCTTGAAGTTGCGAAAGTACATCTCGTGAAACGTGCCGGGCAGTGCGGGCGCATGGTCGGAGATGCCGACGAGGGCGAGTCCCTTCTCCTTTGCCATCGTCGCGATCTCGCGGATCGTGCTGTAGGCGTGCATACTGGCGATGCTGTGCGTGTGGATGTCGATGATGTCGGTCACGAAAGCCTCCGATCTTTTATCTTGCAGATTTGATGATGCTTTGCTATAATAAGAACAGAAGGAACGCCTCGGGCGGTGTCTTTCCAGAATCGCGTGTTTTTCTATGAACCGCTCAACTGGTCAGAGCTGGGCGGTTATTTCTTTTGGCTTATCGCTAAAATATAGCCTGTGGCAACGACCAAAAACAGGATCGCACCGATTTCAGACATATTCGCTCACCCCCTTTCGGGGGAAAGACACCGCCGTTGTCCGAGGACGTTCCATTTCTATTATAGACATAACCAACGAAAAAAAGCAATATGTTCTCATAAAAATGCCCCGCAGATGTGCTGCGGGGCATTTTGTATTGATTTTTAGAGCTTGAACTTGTTTGTTGTGTTCTGGAGGTCGGTCGCAAGCGTTGCGAGCGACTGGGATGCGGAGGCGATCTCCTCGCTCGATGCGGACTGCGACTCGGACGAGGAGGAGATGCTCTGCATATGGTCCGCAGTCTTCTCCGTGATCTCGTTCACCATGGTGGCGGACTGGATAATCAGCTCCGTCCCCTGTGTGACGGTCTGCAGCGACTTGTTGATGTTCGCGATCTGCTCCTTCATCTCGTCGACCATGCGTGTGATGTTCTCGAACTGTGTACCGACTTCGCGAATGGCGGCGGTACCCGCCTGCACTTCGCTCGTGCCGCTCTGCATGGCGGCAACTGCCTGTGCCGTGTCTCTCTGGACGCCCGCGATGCGCTCCTTGATCTGATCTGCTGCCTCGCGGGACTGCTCGGCGAGCTTTCGGACCTCCTCGGCGACGACGGCGAAGCCGCGTCCCGTCTCCCCTGCACGCGCTGCCTCGATGGCGGCGTTGAGGGCGAGGAGGTTGGTCTGGTCGGCGATGGCGGAGATGGTCTCGACGATCTCGCCGATCTGCTTGGAGCTCTCGCCGAGCTTCTCGACAACCTCGGCAGAGCGCAGGACGCTCTGCTCGATGCTCGTCATCTTTGCCATGGCATCGTTCATGAGAGCCTCGCCCTTTTCGGCGGCCTCTGCCGTCGCGGCGGAGCTTCCGGCGACACGTTCCGCCTCGTTCGTAACACGCTCGATGTCGCCCGAGACGATGCCGATGTTCTTCTTCGCGCCCGCGAGGCTCTCGAGCTGGCGATCCGTGCCGTCGGCGACGGTGCTGACGGTCCCCGCGATCTCGGTCGCTGCCTCGGCGGTCTGGTGCGCACCCGCTGTGAGCTGCTCGGAGGCGGCGGCAAGCTGCTCGGCAGTGCCCGCGACCTGTCGGATGACACCTCGGATATTCTTCATCATCGTGTTGAAGTTCGCGGCGAGCTGTCCCAGCTCATCCTGCGACGTGACCGGCAGATCGTCTTGGCTGAGATCGCCCTGTGCGAGTGCATCGACGTGATTCATGAGACGCTCGGTCGCACCTGTGATGGTCGCGGCAAAGCGCAGGAGGGCGATGATGATGCCCGCCACGAGCAGGATGCCGATGATGCTCAGCACACTGTAGGTCGTCTTGAGGCTTGCGAGCTGTGCAAAGGCGACGCTCTCAGGTACGGCAATGGCGACAATCCATCCGGTGGAAGCGGCGGTCGCATACGCAATGATCTGCTGCTCGCCGTCCTTTTCCATCGCAAAGTAGCCGTTTTTCTTTTGCTGCATCTCGGGCAGACGCTCTTTGAGCACGGGATTTTCGGTCGCATTGTGCATGGTCAGGCCTTCGGTGGAGCCGATGATGAGCCCGTCCTGCTCGACGATGATGCCCGCGCCCGCGCCGTGGAATTTCAGAGCGTTGACACGCTCGCCGAGGGCATCAAGAGAGATATCGGAGACAACGACACCGCGGAATTTGCCGTCTGCCCCGTTGTACGGAACGGCAACGGAGACGACCATCTTCTTGGAGATGGCATCCTGATAGGCAGAGGTGACGATGGTTTTGCCCGCCGCCTTTGCATCCGTGTACCACGGACGATCCAGCGGGTTGAACTCGCCCGTGAGGTTACCGTCGCTCCAGCTGATAAAGCGCGCGTCCTCCGCACCGTAGGCAAGGTCGATCACGTCCTTGTCGCCGATGGCGAGGCTCATGACGGCAGGGTCCATCTCGATCGGGTTGCCGTCAAGCGAGGCAACGAGATTTGCGGCACTTTCGACACGCTGCACCTTGCGCGACATCCATCCGTCCAACTTCTCTGCCTCGACAGTGAGCGCAGCGTTGATTTCCCCCGATACACTCTCCTCAAGTGCTGTCTGCGCCTTGTAGTAGCCGATGCCACAGATCGCTACGACGAGAAGCGCCATCAGCGTTCCCATGAGGAGCAATTTTTGCTTAATACTCAAAATATGATCCCTTCCCTTCATCTCCTATGTTTTACACGAATACTGCGAATTTATCCGTGCTTTTACTTATGCAACATGATATATGATTTTTCCCTTTTAAGCAAGAGGGGTGAATTCATAAAAAATGCTGCACGAAAGGTATCATTTCGTGCAGCAGGTGTTTATCGGGTTAGGGAAGCACAGGTAAATTCAGGTGCGCCGTCTTAGTGCTTTTTTGCGCGTTTTTGTCGGTAAATCCTCCACTCATTTATGCTCAGAGCTTGAACTTGTTTGTTGTGTTCTGGAGGTCGGTCGCAAGCGTTGCGAGCGACTGGGATGCGGAGGCGATCTCCTCGCTCGATGCGGACTGCGACTCGGACGAGGAGGAGATGCTCTGCATATGGTCCGCAGTCTTCTCCGTGATCTCGTTCACCATGGTGGCGGACTGGATAATCAGCTCCGTCCCCTGTGTGACGGTCTGCAGCGACTTGTTGATGTTCGCGATCTGCTCCTTCATCTCGTCGACCATGCGTGTGATGTTCTCGAACTGTGTACCGACTTCGCGAATGGCGGCGGTACCCGCCTGCACTTCGCTCGTGCCGCTCTGCATGGCGGCAACTGCCTGTGCCGTGTCTCTCTGGACGCCCGCGATGCGCTCCTTGATCTGATCTGCTGCCTCGCGGGACTGCTCGGCGAGCTTTCGGACCTCCTCGGCGACGACGGCGAAGCCGCGTCCCGTCTCCCCTGCACGCGCTGCCTCGATGGCGGCGTTGAGGGCGAGGAGGTTGGTCTGGTCGGCGATGGCGGAGATGGTCTCGACGATCTCGCCGATCTGCTTGGAGCTCTCGCCGAGCTTCTCGACAACCTCGGCAGAGCGCAGGACGCTCTGCTCGATGCTCGTCATCTTTGCCATGGCATCGTTCATGAGAGCCTCGCCCTTTTCGGCGGCCTCTGCCGTCGCGGCGGAGCTTCCGGCGACACGTTCCGCCTCGTTCGTAACACGCTCGATGTCGCCCGAGACGATGCCGATGTTCTTCTTCGCGCCCGCGAGGCTCTCGAGCTGGCGATCCGTGCCGTCGGCGACGGTGCTGACGGTCCCCGCGATCTCGGTCGCTGCCTCGGCGGTCTGGTGCGCACCCGCTGTGAGCTGCTCGGAGGCGGCGGCAAGCTGCTCGGCAGTGCCCGCGACCTGTCGGATGACACCTCGGATATTCTTCATCATCGTGTTGAAGTTCGCGGCGAGCTGTCCCAGCTCATCCTGCGACGTGACCGGCAGATCGTCTTGGCTGAGATCGCCCTGTGCGAGTGCATCGACGTGATTCATGAGACGCTCGGTCGCACCTGTGATGGTCGCGGCAAAGCGCAGGAGGGCGATGATGATGCCCGCCACGAGCAGGATGCCGATGATGCTCAGCACACTGTAGGTCGTCTTGAGGCTTGCGAGCTGTGCAAATGCGACGCGCTCGGGCACGGCGACGGCGACAATCCAGCCGGTTGATGGGACGGTTGCGTAGGCGATGATCTGCTCCTCGCCGTCCTTTTCCGTGGCGAAGTAGCCGTTCTTGTTCTTCAGCATCGCGGAGAAGTTCTCCTTTAGGACGGGATTCTCCTCGACCTTGTGCATTGCCATGCCCTCGGAGGAAGCGATGATGAGCCCTGACGGGTCGATGATGATGCCCTCGCCCTCGCCGTGATATTTCAACTGTTTGACGCGCGTGTCAAGCGTGTCGAGCGTGATGTCGGAGCAGACCGCGCCCGCAAATGCACCGTTTTTTCCGTTGTAAGGGACGGCAATGGATACGACCATTTTCTTCGAGGTGAGATCCTGATAGACCTCGGTGAAGATCGGCTTGCCCGCTGTTTTTGCATCCCGATACCAGTCACGCCCGCGTGGATCGGTGGCAGAGATGTCTCCGTCCACATAGCTGATGAAGCGTCCGTCCTCTGCTCCGTAGGAGAGGTCGAGAACGTCCTTGTCATTGGAGGCAAGGCTCATGATCGACGAATCCATCGTGATGGGGTTGCCGTCATACGCTGCCAGCAGATTCGCCGCACTCACTGCCTGCTGTTCTTTGCGCGTGAGCCATGCGTTCAGATCCGTTGCCCCAACATCCAAAATGGCGTTGATCTCCCCCGAGGTGCTCTCCGTCAGGGCATCCTGCGCCCTGTAGTAGCCGACCCCGCAGATCGCCACAACGAGGAGCGCCATCAGCGTTCCCATGAGAAGTAGTTTTTGCTTGATCCCCACAGTACTCCTTCCTTTCTATCACCGTTATTCAGGAAGCACTGATAAATTCGGCACTGCCATCGTCGATCAATCCTAAACATAGCTTTTGCTGTGTGTTCGGTTTGTTTTCTTGACAGAAAACACTATGCCAATCTGGCAGACCGCATCTTATCAGCGATTCCTCAACATATAGATAATAAAATTCTATACCTCCGAGCATAGAAAAGCAAGGTAATACATCACATATTTCTAGTAAAACAGAAAATAATGATAAATAAGAGAAAAAGCGGGTGCTTTCGCATCATTCAACGCGTTGCATTGAGAGATATAGTATGGTAGGATATGTATTATTTGCGCCGCAAAGAGCCATGCGCCTTTGACGGCAGGAATTTCATAGGAGGTTCATCATGCATGATGAAAAAAAGGCGGCGGACGCCATCGCTCGCGAGGCGAGGCGTACCGCTGCCGCAGGTATTCTCTTTGCCGTACTCTGGACGGTGCTCGGCTTCGGCCTTGCAGGGCTCGATGTGACAATCGCGGGCTTCCCGCTCTGGGCGGTTACGTCAACGGTCGGCGTGCTCGCCGTGGGGGCTGTGCTCGCCGTCTATCTGGCATTTGCAGCGGAGGACGTTCCCCTCGATGAACGCGGAGAGGGGGCGGCACGATGAACGGGAATCTCATGGTGCTCCTGCCGCTCCTCGGCTTCATGGCGGCAATGCTCGCGCTCGGCATCTATGTGCGGCGGCAAAGTCACGCGGGCGGCTTCCTCTCGGGCTACTTCGTCGGCGGGCAGACGCTCGGCGCGTTCGTGCTCGCGATGACGATGGTCGCGACCTACAGCTCGGTCAGCTCGTTTGTCGGCGGGCCGGGTATGGCGTACGAGATCGGCTTTGGCTGGATCTACATGGCGGTCATCCAGACCATGACGATCTTCCTCGTGCTCGGCATCTTCGGCAAGAAGGTCGCGCGTCTGGCGCGGCGCATCCACGCTGTCACCATTGTCGATATCATCCGTCACCGCTATCAGTCGGATGCTCTTGCGGCACTCGCGGCATTCGCCATCGTGATTTTCTTTGCCGCGTCGATGGTCGCACAGTTCGTCGGCGGGGCGCAGCTCTTTGCCGCCGTCACGGGCTACAGCTACGAACTCGGATTGGTGCTGTTCGGCATTGTGGTCGTTGTCTATACATCGATTGGTGGATTTCGCGCCGTTGCACTGACAGATACCTGCTGTGCGATTGTCATGATGCTCGGCATCGTCCTGCTGTTTTACTATGTACTTGAGGCGGGCGGGGGACTCGCGGCGATTCTCGCGAATCTGCGTGCGGCACATCCCGAGATGCTGACACCGACGGCGGCGGGACGTATGCCCATCTCTCTCTACATCTCGCAGTGGCTGCTCGTGGGGGCACTCACGATTGCCCTGCCGCAGTCGGTCGTACGCGGCATCAGCTATCGGAGCAGCCGCGATATGCACCGCGCCATGATCATTGGCACGGTCGTCATCGCCTTTATGAACATCGCCGTGAATCTCGTCGGTGTACTCGGACGCGGGGTGCTCGGTGTCGATGCAAAAGCACTCGGTGGTGTAGACAGTGTCATTCCGCAGCTCATGGCGCAGGTCATGCCCCCCGAACTCCTCGGATTTGCGATCATCGGCCCCTTGGCGGCGTCGATCTCCACCATCTCGGGCGTGCTTATCGTCGCCTCGTCGGCGGTGGTAAAGGATGTCTACCTCCACCATCAGCAGCAGCGCGGCAAATGCGTCGAGGAAAAGACGCTGCGCCGGCTCTCGATGGGTGTCACCGCCACGCTCGGCATCATCGTGTTCGTGCTTGCCATTGCGCCGCCGTCGCTCATCTGGCTCATCAATATGTTCGCGTTCGGCGGGCTTGAGACGGCGTTTTTCTGGGTGCTCGTCTTTGGGCTCTTTACCACATGGGCGCGGCGCACGGGCGCACTCGCCGCAATGGGCGGCGGCACGCTCATCTACTGCGCGGCGATGGCGGCGGGATTCAAACCGCTCGGACTGCACCCCATCGCCGTCGGCATCACCGCCTCGCTCGTCCTCTTCCTCGCGGGAAGCTGGTGGGAGCGGAGCAGGGAGACTTGACAGGTTTTTTTGATGCGGGTATAATAAAGATACAAAAAGAGTGACTGACGAGTAGGAACGTCGGTCTCTCCCGAATAACTTCATTGGTTGAAGGAAGAGCTTTCGTCACCTTGTATGTAAGGCTCTTTTTTCTTGTCTACCTAGAGAACAAGAATATGATGTTGACCGCGAGCGTTGCCGCCGCTAGCACGAGCGAAAGTATTTCATACAGGCTCATGCACATCACCTCCCTTGCGGGAGAAAACCTACGATCGTCAGCCACATATTCAGTATAGCACAAAGTTTCGATTGACGGAATAGGCGCATTGCCTTTCCGTCTTTTTTCTTGCCGTTCCCCAACGGGACTGCTACAATGAAAAGTATGAAAGGAGGCGAAGACATGATTTTTACACCAAATGAAATTAAGCGGAGGTTGCAGCCCATATTTATCAGTCATCAAATCCGGCAGGCAATTCTATTTGGTTCGTATGGAAAGGGAAATGCCACGCAGACCAGTGATGTGGATTTGCTCGTGGACAGTGACCTGCGTGGGCTGAGATTCGTGGGCTTCGTCGAGGAACTGCGGGAGGCTCTGGACGATAAGGAGATGGACGTATTCGACATCACTCATGTCGAGCCGAAGTCACGTATTGCCGAGGAAATCAGACAGACGGGGATTGAGATTTATGCGCGATAGAGTCATCGTTGACAAAATGCTCAGATATGCTGCTAAGGTTGTGCGTACTGCAAAGAGCTTTCCTATGATGATTTCCGCACCAATGATATGCTCATAGAAGCCTGTGTGTTCAATCTCAGTCAGATTGGAGAGCTCACCACCAAATTGGGGGATGCGGTCAAAGTGGAAAATCCTCAAGTAGCATGGGCGCAAATTTATGGTCTCAGAAACCGCATTGTTCATGACTACGAAGGAGTAAATCTACGTCTGATTTGGGAGATTGTTTCCGATGATATGCCGGAACTGCGGATAAAATTGACTGCCATTCAAAAGACATTTGTAGAGAATGAATCCGTGTAGCTGCTGTCCTCCCCCACAACAAGCGGCAGAAAG
Source organism: uncultured Selenomonas sp. (assembly GCA_963555475.1). GTDB lineage: Bacteria > Bacillota > Negativicutes > Selenomonadales > Selenomonadaceae > Centipeda. Next base: position 42,220 of record CAUVVR010000020.1, on the reverse strand, counting down.
TACGCCTCCGTCCCCGCGATCTCGGCGGGGGAGAAGCGTGCACCGACGGCAGAGGGCGTGTCAAAGAGCATGAAGCACGAGAGGGTCAGACAGCCGTCGATCGTGCCGGAGTCGACCGTGTGGACGAAGCGTGGTTGACGGACGAAGTCCTGATACATTGCCGCGCGGCTTGGGCGGCAGATGATCTCGTCCACGTTGTCAGGCTGCTTCTCATGCACGGTTTTCGCGTGACCGCCCTGCTTTTCGACCAGACGGACGTTCTTCCCCTCGCGCCCCCAGATCTCCTTGCGGATGTATGTGCCGTCCATGAGCGCGGCAAAATCCTCCTCGAAATATGAGGGGACGAGATAGCGGCGAACAAGCGCACACTCCTCGGCGGTTAGGAACTGCTCCGTCCGTGCGAGTGCGTAGACGAGTGCCATAAAGGACTTGTTTTGCAGGAGAATCGCCTCGGGCGGATTCATCAATGCAAATTTTCCTTCCTTATATAAATCCAGAAACATCGCACCGAGCGGTTCACCGTCCGCCGTGCGCTCATCAATCAATATCTCCATTGGATGCAGACGATAGAGTGCTGTCGCATATCTACTGTCTGTGAGAGGGATACCCTTATCGTCAATCTCCATCTCGTAGAACGAGAGGAAGCGGATATCGCCGTGCGGAACCCCCTCCTGCATCTGTTCCATGAGGAAGCGCGTTGTCGCCAGATCCTCGGGATAGTCGTCGAAGCAGCTGAATACGACGGGGCGGTGCGTGAGCGTTTGTCGCTTTAGATCGGCGATGGGCGCGGCAAGCTGATTGTGGATGCGCGTGAGGAAATCCCGCAGCTGCGCCCGTGTGCCCGCGTTCGGGTCACGTCGGCCATGGTACGCTGCCGCAACGCCATTGGCATAGAGGGATTCTACAATAAAACAGGGCGTATCCGCATTGATCTCGACCATGCGGATATGCCCTTTCTTGTCGAGGACAAAGTCAAAGCGCGAGAGCCACGTCGGCAGTCCGAACGCATTCGGGATGCGCAGATAGGGAAGCAGTTCGCGTGGCAGATCCATCGCACGCGCAAAGTCGTCGGGGGCGTTTTGCAGCACCTGCGCTGCCTTGCAGAAGATGTGAAACAGCCCCGCTGAGGCACGGCGCATCTCGTCATAGAAGTCCTGTGGGAACTCCTGCACCGTATGTGTGGGGTAGCGGTCAGCATAGTCACCGTATTGGATATAGGTGAAGATTGTCGGGTCAAGTGCGTCGATGTAGGTCTCTTTCTGTGTGCTGTTCACGTTAGGAACCTCCCGAGGAGCGGATGCCCGCCTGCCCGAAGCCAGATCTGCGGCTGACCTCGCCCGACTGGGAACTCTTTCGCTCATTGTAGCTGCGCCCCGCATAGCTGTGATTTATCACGTGTGCATGTGCGCCCGTGCCGGATACGGTATATTTCTCGGGAAGCGGCGTGAGCGGCGCGTTTGCGCGGTAGGTCATCTGCGCGAGATCCATCCTGCCGCCCGCGTAGGAAAATCCGTGGAAGGCAAAGTAGTTCGGCGCGAGGGGGGCGAGGAGGCTCGCCGTCCCGAACAGCCAGACGAGGTCGCCCGCACCGTCGTGGCGAAAGGTGACGGCAGTACTGTCGTCATAGAGCGCGGTCTCCGTGCCGTCGCCGTTGTTGAGAAGGGTGTAGCGGCGGTCATAGGCATCCGCAAGCCGCGCCTCGCCCGCATTCCACTCGGGATGCACGGCATCGGCGATGGAAAAAGCGATGTCATGGCGATAGAAATACGCTGCGCCGAGTGCCCCGACGGAGGCAAATGCGGCGGCGAGGATGGCTGCCTTGCGCCCTATGTTTTCCATGCAGAACCTCCTCTACGTTGCTTCTCCTGTCATCGTTCAAAGCGCCCCTTCCACCGCAAGCGGTCCCCCTCCCCCGTGGTGCACGGGGGAGTCTTTTGCAGTAGAGTTTTCCCATACGACCTGTTGCCCCATCAGCTTCGTCCTACGGACTTGCTTCTTGGACAGGTCAGCAGCGGAGGAGGCTTTTTCGTGGGCGTGCTCATCAATGCACCGCGCCGCTGATGACGAGCGACAGCCCGACGAAGATCCCGAACACGAAGATGCCCGCCGCCGTATTGCCGCGCTGAATCTCGGCGGCAAGCGCGTATTTGCGGTGCCACGCGTTGATGATGAAAAAGCCGACGATGAAACAGAGGATGCCGACGGCTGCGTAGACGGCACTTGCGACAACCCCCTGCACAAAGTCCGCTGTCAACGCCTCATATGTGGGAGACATGATGACAGCACGCAGGATCTCACCGATGCCGATGAACGAGCCCGCCGACAGCCACGCGACCGCGCGGTTGCCGCGCCGAATCTCCTCGGCGAAGTCGCCGGGGATGAAGAGGTCGATCACTATGTTGGATACAACCATGAGAAGGATGCCGAATGCGGCATAGAATACGGTAAGCATCAGTACGGACAGATCAATCATGTGGGTACTCCTGTCTTTTATGGAATCACTGATAAAATGAAGTCCGTCAGATTTGCGCAGATTTTTTCGTCCTGTCAAGGATGCAAACCGGACGCATAGCAAAAGCTATGTGGAGGATTTGTTGACACAGACAGGGCAAAAAAGATGCGTTAAGATGGCGCGGCTGAATTTATCAGTGCTTCCTTATATCATTGCCCGCAGAGCGGCGCAGTCAGTGTGCAAGATGGCGCATTCGGCGCGGTGTCTCCTCGCCGGTGAGTGTGGTCGGTGCGGGCGCAGTCGTAGGGGGTGCTGCTGCCGTTGCAGATGCCGCTCTATCCGCAGGTGCGGCAGAGGGAGTGTCGGCCCTCGGACTTTCCTGCAGCACCACGCCGGCACGCCCGCGCTGATCGCCCGTGCGTACGAGCTCGGCATAGCGCATGAGGACGTAGCCGCGTTCCAGTTTTTCGGCGGCAGGTGTGAGGTCGGGTGTTGTCTCCGTGAGGATGATGTGCGTTGTGCCGTCCGGCGCGCTCGTAATGCGTGCGGTCTCCTGCTGTGTACGAATCACGAGCGGAGCATCCGCAGCTGCCTTTTCGATAAAGGCATCCTGCACCATACCGTCCACCCCCTCGATGAGGTCGAGGGCAGCCGTACCGCCGTCGATCTGCGCCGCATAGAGCCGTGTACCGTTCTCCGCTGCCCCCTCCTTGTAGTAGGGGGCAGCGGAGAGCCGCTCATGTAGCGCATAGGGCATATTCACGAAGCGGCGAAAATCATGCCAATCCCGCGTGTCGAGGTCGGGGATACCGGATAGGAAGAAAAGGACGATGCCGACGGCAGCCAGACCTGAACCCGCATGGACGGCTAAATCGCGCAGCCCCGAGCGCAGATACACCGCTCGTGCCTTCTGCCGCGCACCGACATCCGTGTCTGCGACGATGACAGCGGCAGAGATCTTGCGTCCCGCAGAGCTGCTGCGCCTGCCGTTCCAATGTTCGACAAAGAAGGTTGCGTTGCCGTCTGCACTTTCATACTGTTCGTATTCCGTCTCATCGCCGACGGAGGCATCCGTATCGCCCCATACACCCGTTACGACCTCTGTGCCGCTGTCATGGAGACGGTAGCCCTTCGGCATTTTATTTCCCACAGGGGAGGAGAGGCTGCACGAGAGTCCGTCCTCCGCAATGCTCAGCCAGAGACGCATGTCACTTTTGTCTGTGATGAGCCCATACTCTGTCCATACGTCATCTGATGTTTTCTCCTTATAGCGGATCTTTTCTGCAATGATGTAGGATGCTTCTCCGATTTTGAGACTTGTCCAACAATCAAAATCCATGCGCTCACCTCCCTTTATCGTCTCACTATAGTCTATTTTTTTTACAGGAAGATAAGGATATGCGGGAAAAAAAGACGGTGGATCTAAAATGATCCATGTTTTCTTAAAAGATATTAAAGAAAACCTTGTGATGTGCGTATGATTCATGGTAAAATAGTTCAGAAAACGCGTACCGCACATCAGTGGCCGCGCATCAGCCGCTTCCCCGATAAAGGAGGAATTATATGTTTCGAAGAATCGCGCTCCTCTGCGCACTCGTCCTCGGCATGGGAATGAGTTCCGTCTGTCAGGCGGGGCTGCATGACCATCCGACGGTCGCTGTCATGCCGTTCAAGAACAAGGCCCCCGATGTCTACTGGGAAAGCTTCGGTGACTACTCGGGGCAGGCGACGGAGTCCTTAATCTCCAAACTCAGTGCCCGCTACGATGTGTTCAACCTCGTTGACCGCGAGTACCTCCAGGATCTGATCGAGGAACAGAGCTTGGGGATGACAGGGCTTTCGGTGGACGGGCCCGAGGTCGGCCGCCTACTGGGCGTAGAGTACAAGATCTACGGGAGCGTCACGGGGCTGACAACGAAGGAAAACCACGTTAGCTTCGGCACATACGAGGGGGATTTAAACTTCGACAATACCCAGCACCGTGTCTTTGCCCATGTCACCCTCCGGCTGATCGAGCTGTCAACGGGACGCATCATGTTGGTCGCACAGGGCGACGGTGCCTCTACGAGCACGAACACGGCCGTTGGCACGCTTATCTCCCTCGGCACGAAGTTTGTCAGCCCCGAGCAGGCCTACAACGCCATCGACAAGGCGATCGAGGATGCTGTCTACGGGAAGCAGGGGCTTCTCACCCAGCTTGGTTATGGCAACAATGATAAGGGAGGAAAGAAATGAGAGCAAGGAAGATTCTAGCCCTCGCAGGATGCGCCGCGCTGCTCACCATTCCGCTTGCGGCGGGAACGGCGGCAGCAGAGGACGTACCGTCCGCCGCATCGGCGAGTGCACAGCCGGGAGAACAGGCGGGGGCTGCGGAGGTCCGCGCACTGCTCGCGTCGGGGACGTTTTGTGTGGCATACACGAGGGACGATGAACCCTTCCGTCTCATCGCGCAGGATGGCAAGCGTCTCCTGCAGACGGGCCGCGAGGGAGGCAAGAAGGCGAATGCCATTCAGTACAAGGCCCTTTATATGGATGGGAACTACTACCAGTTCGACAGCGACAACGGCAAATTGTATGCCCGCATCCTGCCCGAGCGAGCCCTCACCAGCCCCGTCCTCAACCCTGAGGAGAACTGGCAGGACGTGCCGGATGATTTGGCACTGCCCGAGGAACTGCGCATCTTCTTCGCAGATGAGATGTTCGCTCAGCGTGCACCGAGCCTCACCGCCCCCGTCTATGAGGGCAGTACGGATGTGACTGTTGCAGACAAGACCTACCGCGGCGACCTCTATCGGAGTGCCATTCGCACACAGGCAGGCACAGATGCCGGATTCCTCCGCTACACTGCCGCCTACAGTGGGGGAAAACTCGCCCTCGTGCAGAAACACCTCGTCAAGGGCGATCAAGCGACACTCCTTGAGACCGTTCGGATCGAGAGCCTCAGCAACCAGATCCCGGTGGATGTATTCACGCCGAAGACAGCGGTTCCCGTGTATAAGGCGGGGATGGGCGGGATGAATGACCTGCTCGGTGCCCCCGAGTCCGTTGGCACGATTGGAGGAGGCAAGGCAGATGCAAAGTAAGATATTTTCAGCACTCCTCGTGGGTGCGGCACTCACCGCCGTATCCCTCCCGTCCGTCGACGCGGCAAAGCTCGACAGCTACCGCGCGATGATGGATACGCACCGCTGTACTGTCCTCTACGAGAACATCACCCCTGCCGAGCGCCTGCACAACAGGGACAAGATCCAGCTCTCCATGTGGGCGAAGGAAGATATGGCAGATGCGCCCGAGTACGTCAGCCGTGCCTATCGCGGTGTTCTCGTCCTCAACGGATCGGAAAAGTACGAGGAAAAGGCGTACGACGACTATGCAAAGAGCATTCTGACGACGGGCGGCAAGGAGTTCCTCTTTACACGCGACCTCGAATCGAAAAAGCCCGTCTACTACGGCAACCGCGGTAAGGGCAAGGTCGCCGGCACGGATGCGGATATCGAGCGCAGCCTTATCTATGGAGAGAGTTTCGGTGATGCAGATGTCACGCGTCTTCTCTCCATCCTCCTGTCACCTGAGAAGAAACCTCTCGGTACGCCGCGCTTTGAGGCGGTGGGTGCGGGAACGCTTGCAGACGGCATGAGCTACGAGGACTATCGCGCAGAGGAGGCGGACAGTCTCGAAGCGGTGCGGTTCTATTTCGACGGTGCACGCCTCACGCGCATTGCCTCCATTACCTACCGCACCGAGGGCGACAAGGTGCGTGCACGCAAATGCATCCTGCGGATCGACCGTTTTGACGCTGCGCCCGACGCGGCATATCTGACCCTGCCCAAGGGCATGAAAGAGGTGAAGTAAATGCACCATCCGGCCATCAAGAAAAGTCTGCTTGCACTGCTTGCAGCCGTCGCACTCACAGGTACCTGTGCTGCCGCAGAGCCGCCTGCACCCGCGCCGACCGTCGGTGAAAAGCCGACCTGCGTCCTCATGGAGTTCACGGACAACACGCGCTTCGCAGGGCTGGATACCAGCCAACGTCTCTCCGAGAACCTCATGGTGAAGCTCCTTGAGAGCGGGCGGTTCAACCTGCGCGAGACGAGCTACGTCGGCGGCAACCTCGAACAGCTCATCGCTGACGACAACTACCCTGCCGTACTTGCGGGCAAGGCCGCTATCGAGGGCGGTGATTACAGTGCCGTCTTTGAGAGCCCCTCCTTTGGCGACAGTGCGGCGCAGGATCTTGCAACGGCCCGCGTCGGGCAGATCCTCACGCCCGCCGTCACCGCACGCATCGGCAAGGAGCAGGGTGCGGACTACCTCATCCAGTGCACGGTTCTCGACATCGGTGTTGGACAGTGGGAGGATCTGAACTTCCAGTCCGCCGTGAACCTCGCCTCGAACCTGATAGGGTCATTCATCCCCGGGGCAGGGCTCCTCGGCTCGATCATCCAGAACACCAGCAAGAAGACGGACGGCGGCTTCGGCATCCTCACGGATGTGCGCGTCATCAAGGCGGCGACGGGTGAGGTCGTCTGGTCGAAGCGTGTCTTTGAGAAGGCGACCACATCCAAGCTCTTCCTCGTGGGGACGCACTCGGGTACCGACATCCCGAGCGCGAAGGTCTACGAAAAGGTGCTTGAGAAGTCCTCGACCAAGATCTGTCAGGAAATGCTCGCGGATATGGATGCGGGCAAACTCTTCCGATGAGAACGTACGGCGCGATGCTGCGTCTCCTCCTCGCCATCTGTTTCCTCCTGCCTGCCACGGCGGCAAGCGCATTGGCAAAGATCCCGGCGGGGGCGAAGGTGGCGGTCATGCCCATCGGTGCGTATGGGGATGCCACGGTCTACAATGCGGGCGCAATGGCGACCGAGTACGTCATGGCAGCGCTGAAGAAGGAGAGCAGCTATGAGCTCTACGACTGTGACCCTGAGATCGTCGCAGACCGCCTTGCAGAGATGCACCTCTCGCTCGCAGGGCTGACAGAAAATGCTGCCGCAGTCGAGACGGCAAAACTCTTTGATGCGGACTACGTTGTGCGCGGCAACATCCTCAGCCTCGGCGCGTCCCACAGCGACAGCGGCGTGCTCATCTACGCAGAGGAGCAGCATACAATGACCGCGGACATCAGTCTGCGCATTGTGAACGTGCGGACGGGTGAGATCGTCATGGCATCAAAGGGTGAGGGCAAATCCTCCTCGGTTGCCGGTGGTGTCGATGTGAAGAGCACGCTCGCCATTGCCTCCATGGCAAGCGAGAATGCACAGGCAGTTAGCGGTTTTATGCCCGATACTGTCACATGGGGCGGAAAATCCGTCTCTACCGAGGATTTGGACAAGGCTCTGCGAAGAGCCACGTTGGATGCCGTGCAGACCCTTCTCACGCACATCGACGGCAAAGAGCGAAAGAAGTAAAGTCTCCTGTAGGGCATAAAAGGGTTCGGATACCGACGGCATCCGAACCCTTTTTGTAGGAGCGATTTCCTACAGCGAAAACACAATTCCCTCCACGATCAGTACCATGACGGATGCCCCCGCCGCACAGCGGAAAAGGCTCGCGCCTTGCCACGCGAGGTAGAGGGCAAAGACGAATGCCGCCGCGCCCGCGATGGGGGTCCGGGTCGCCTCTACAATGGCGGGAAAGGTCATGACGGCAAGCGTCACATAGGGAACGTAGAAGAGGAAGGAGCGGACGAATACATTCTTGATCTCGCGCCGTAGGAGGAGCGCGGGGGTCAGACGAATCGCAAGTGTCACCGCGCTCATGACGGCGATGTAGAGCCAGATATCAGGCATGGTCGTCCTCCTGTTCCGCGTCGATCGGGAAGAGAGCCGCACCGACACCGGCGATCAGGAGCGTGAGGAGGATCGTGCGCGTGCCGCCCGAGAGCTCGCTCGTGACGGGTGCATAGGTTGCCGTGAGCGAGAGAACGCAGCTCGCCAGCACCATGCCGCCGATGGGGCGGCTCCGCTTCGCGGCGGGGAGGACGACCCAGACGAACATCCCGTAGAGGGCGACCGAGAGCGCGGAGACCACGGCAGCGGGGAGGATGCCGCCCGCGAGGATGCCCACCGACGTGCCTGCCGCCCACGCGGGCACGGAGATTGCCATTGCTCCGTAGTTATAGTAGGGGTTGAGTGCTCCGCCGCGCGCGACCGTGATGCCGAAGATCTCATCCGTCACGCCGAAGCTCACGGCGAGCCGATGGAGGAGCGATGTCTCGGGTGCGAACCGCTGCGTCAGTGCCGCCGCCATGAGGAAGTAGCGTGCGTTTGCAACGAGCGTCAGCACGGCGATCTCAAGGTAGGGTGCCTGTGCCGCAATCACGGTAAAGCCCGCGTACTCGCCCGCCGAGGCGATGTTGACCGCACTCGTCACAAAGCCCTGCCACGGGGTCAGCCCCGCCGTCTTCGCGAGAATGCCGAGCGTGAACGCCACGACGAAATAGCCGAGCGCAATCGGCACGCCATCGTGTACACCCGCCATGAACACCGAGCGTCGCGATGTGTCAAGTCTTTCCTCCATCATCGTCACCTCACAGATTGATTTTCTTATTGTAGAATAAATCTGTCATTTTGTAAATCAAATATGTGCGGTATACTTTGGGCATCTCCATAAAAAATGCCCATGCGTGTGCATGGGCATTTTGGGACGTAGGATATGATTGTTTTATTCGACAGGAGAGGGGCTTTTCCTCTACTCGCGTGTGATTTTTGGTTTTAGTTGTCAGTGTGCATCAAAGATGCTAGAATAGAAATGAAAGGATGGTGACGGATATGTTGAATGCAGCCGCACTTGATCATCGGACGGAATCTGCGGAGGGATGGAACGTGATGCCTCCCACGAAAAGACCCGTCGCCATTGGCGGGATGTCCCGCGCAGCATTGGACTGCGAACTTGCAAAGGGCGTGGATTCCCTGCATGACGGCAATGGAATGACACCGGACGAGGTGGATGCGGCACTGGCGCGGGAATTTAGCAGATGAGCCATTATTGTGTGCAGTATTCTCCCGCCGCCTATGAGGACTTGCGGGCAATTTATCGCTATAAATAAACGCTCATGCAGAACTTCTCCCGCATGAGCGTTTTGTTTGCGCTGAAAAGGTCAGCCCATCTCGTAGCCTGCATCGTCGAGGACGGCGGCAAGCTCCGTGTCGGGGATGTCGCGGGCGGCGGTAAAGGTCGCCGTACCTGCTTCGAGGTTGACATTCACATCACTGACACCGTCCATACCGCTGAGTGCCTTCGTGACGTGCTTGACGCAGTGCGGGCAGGTCATGCCCTTGACATTGATGGTCTTTTCCATGGTAAAATCTTCCTTTCCCTGTGCGGCGGCAGTATCCGCCGTTTCTTCATGTATGTCATCCACCGCAGAGGCGATGGGGCTTACCGTGACCTCATGGCGCGTGTACGCCGTCTCCGCCGCGGGCGCGTGCTCGATGGCGAACAGGCGCAGGCGCAGCGCGTTCAGTACGACGCAGACGCTTGACAGGCTCATCGCCGCCGCGCCAATCATGGGCGAGAGCTTGATGCCAAAGGCGGGATAGAGAACGCCCGCCGCGAGCGGAATGCCGATGACGTTGTAGAAGAACGCCCAAAAGAGGTTCTCCTTGATGTTCCGCATGACACTGCGCGACAGACGGATCGCGCTCACAGCATCGAGGAGGTCGCTCCGCACGAGCACTGCGTCTGCGCTGTCGATGGCGACATCCGTGCCCGCGCCGATGGCGATGCCGAGATCCGCCTGCACGAGCGCGGGCGCGTCGTTCACGCCGTCACCGATCATGGCGACGCGGTGTCCCTCGCGCTGCAGACGCTCCACATGGGCACGCTTGTCCGCAGGGAGAACGCCCGCAATCACCTCCGTGATGCCGAGCCGCGCGGCAATCGCCCGTGCCGTGCGCTCGTCGTCGCCCGTCAGCATGATGGGGGTGAGGTTCATCGCCTTCATCTGCGCGACCGCCGCCGCACTCGTCGGCTTCTCCGCATCGCGCACACCGAGAAGGCCGACGACGCGCCCCGCGCGTACGACGATGAGTGCCGTCTCGCCGCGCTCTGCCATCTCCGCACGCGCCGTCTCGACCGCGTTCGCGAGTGGGATGCCGAGCTCTGCGAGCAGAGCCGCATTGCCCGCCGCACAGTCCACACCCGCCACACGCGCACGCACACCCTTGCCGAATACCGCCGCGAAATCCGTAGCAGCGGGGACGGTCAGCCCCCTCTCCGCAGCATAGGCCGTAATCGCCGCTGCAATCGGGTGCTCGCTGCCCTGCTCAAGCGCGGCCGCCAGTGCGGCAAGCGCGTCGGCATCCATCCCGACGGGACGGATGCTGACGAGCTGCGGGCGACCCTCGGTGAGCGTGCCCGTCTTGTCCATCAGCACCGCGCTGATGTTCCCCGCCGTCTCCAATGCCTCGCCCGACTTGATGAGGATGCCGTGCGCCGCGCCGCGCCCCGTGCCGACCATGATCGCAACGGGGGTTGCAAGCCCGAGTGCACAGGGGCAGGAGATGACGAGAATCGAGATCGTGATGGAAAATGCGAACTCCACCGTCGCGCCCATCATGAGCCAGATCGCGCCCGCCGTGAGGGCAATCGCAATCACGACGGGGACAAAGACCGCCGAGACGCGGTCGGCAAGGCGTGCGATGGGTGCCTTTGACCCGCTCGCATCGTCCACCAGACGGATGAGTTGACGTATCGTCGTGTCCTCACCGACGCGTGTTGCGGTGAAGCGGATCGTCCCCTCGACGTTCAGCGTCCCCGAGGTCACGGAGTCGCCCTCCGTTTTCGGAACGGGCATGGATTCCCCCGTCACGGCGGATTCGTCGATGCTCGTCGCACCGTCCGTCACCGTCCCGTCCACGGGGATGCGTGCGCCGGGACGCACGATGACCATATCGCCGAGGACGAGCGTCACCACAGGCACGACCTGTTCCACACCGCCGCGCACGACCGTCGCCTCGGCGGGTGCGAGCTGCATGAGGGCGCGGAGTGCGCCCGTCGTCTGCCCCTTCGCCCGCGCTTCGAGGAATTTACCGACCGTGATAAGCGTGACGATCATGCCCGCCGACTCGAAATAGAGGTTCGTGCTGTACTCCGCCGCGAGTGCGAGATCGCCGTGCCCCAGCCCCCAGCTCATGCGGAACATCGCGAACACGCCGAACAGCGCGGATGCCATCGAGCCGATCCCAACGAGCGTATCCATATTCGGCGCACCGTGCAGGAGATTGCGGAATCCGTTGACATAGTATGGACGATTCACATACATGATCGGAAGAATGAGCACGAACTGCGCGAGTGCGAACGTCAGCGCATTCTCCGCACCCCAGAAAACCTCCTGGAATCCCGCCGCGTAGGGCACACCCCACATCGCGAGCATCGGGCTCATCGCCAGATACATCGTCGGCAGGAGGAAGAGGATGGACGTGAGAAGCCGCGACCGCATGGCACGCGTCGCCTTCTCTGCGGCATCCGCCCCCGCATCCGCTGCGCTTCCACTCTGCGGGGCGGCCTGTGTGCCATCCCCGCCCTTCACGCTCGCGCCGTACCCCGCGTCCTCGACCACGGCAATGATCGCGGTCGGGCTTGTGACTGCTGCATCATAGGCGAGCGTCATCGTATTCGTCAGGAGATTGACGGAGACATCCGCCGTTCCTTCCATTTTCTTTACGGCGCGTTCCACCCGCGCCGAACACGCCGAGCAGGTCATGCCCGTCACATTGAATGTTTCTTTTTTCATAGACTGCCTTTGTTGAACGTTTTTGTTACAGTATAACATTCCTGTCAAGTACAAATAGTAATGAGAAAAAATTTCAAAACAGATTGCATGAAAAGATGATAAATGTTATCATCGAAGAAGCAAAAGCAAATCATTCAAAGGAGGATTTTACATGGCAAAGATTGCAGTTGTATTTTGGAGCGGCTCGGGAAATACCGAGACGATGGCGAACGCGGTCATGGAAGGGGTTGCGAAGGGCGGCGCGGAGGGCGAGCTCATCCGCGTCGGCGATTTCTCCGCTGACCGCATCGCGGACTACGATGGAATCCTTATGGGCTGCCCTGCCTGTGGCGTGGAGGAGCTCGATGAGGGTGAGTTCGAGCCGTTCTTCGCCGAGGCGGAGAGCCAGCTGAAGGGCGTGAAGGTCGGGCTGTTCGGCTCATACGGCTGGGGCGGCGGCGCGTTCATGGAGACGTGGACGAACCGCACGAAGGATGCGGGGGCAACGATGGTCGCGGACGGCGTGACCTGTGAGAACGAGCCCGACGATGATGCGCTCGCTGCGTGCACGGCACTCGGTGAGGCGATGGCAAAGGCGGTCGGCTGAGACTGCACGGATTGATGAAGGAGAACGGGACTGCTGCGTGTCCCCCCGTAGACGGGGAAAGCTGATCTGCCGTTCTCCGAAGCCTTCCCCGTTTGACGGGGAAGGGGGACCGCGCAAGCGGTGGAAGGGGTACGAAGAAGGGGCGTTGTACGAAGTTTTTCGCTTCGTGCAACGCTCTTTTTCTGTACGAAGGCTTGACGCAGGTGGTATGCTGAAAACAGAGTTGTTGACGGAAAGGGGCATATGATGCATCAGAGAATTGAACGATTTGGATTTTACTACGGGTTTCCCGTGTTTTTCATGACAACGAAGGACCGCGCGACCGGCGCAGACGATCTGACGCCGCTGTCCTCGTCATGGACCCTTGGCAATACGATGGTGATCGGCATCGGCCAGGGGAATAAAGGCTTTCAAAATCTGGAAGAGGGAGCGGAGGCGACGTTCAGTGTGCCGGACGGCACGCTCTATGAACAGCTGAAGCGCATAGAAAAAACGACGGGCCTCAAAGAGCCCGTCGGTGTAAAAAAAGAACTTGGCTATACCTATTGCCCGGATAAATTCGCCGCCGCCGGCCTCACGAGGCTGCCCGGCGAGACGGTGCGGACGGTGCGTGTCGCGGAGTGTCCCATCCATATCGAGACCGTCGTGGAGAGCATCACGCCCAAGGATTGGTTCGCCGTTGTTGTCTGCCGAATCACGGCGATCTTTGTCTCGGACGAACTGCTGCGCGACGGGCGAATCGACACGGCGAAGTGGCACCCGCTCATCTACAAATTCAAAGAATATACGACGACGGGTGAGCGGATCGGACTGAATTTCGGGTTCAGCGAGCACTGAGATTACAGTACGTCGCGGTACTCCTCTTTGCCCGTCATCATCTTCTCTGCATAGGAGCAGACGGGGACGATCTTCTTCCCTGTACGGCGCGCCTCGGCGATGATCTCCTCGATGAGCCGGCGGGCGATGCCCTGTCCTCCGTAGGCGGGATCGACCTCTGTGTGGGTGATGACCCAGCGTCCGTCCGCATCCTCGAACTCCGCGATGCCGACGCGGTTCTCTTTGTCATACGCCGCGCTGCGGCAGTGCTCGGCTTCGTATCGAATCTGCATGGCGATTCCTCCTTTGTCTACTCGTAATGCGTCCACATCCGTTTGATGAGAATGATGCCATCGTAGAGCTCTCCTGTCGGCGCAGCATAGCCGTCGATGTTTTCCAACACAGCGTATACCAGTCGATGTTGAATATTGATTCGCCGCGAAAGATTCCCGCTCAGATTGCCGACGAGTTTTTCATAGGGCGGCGGGTTCTGAAACGGGTTGTCCTGCATGAGATTCAGCAGTGCCTTTGCCTTTGTCTCAAGTCCCGCGGCCTTGAGGCGCGGCTTATCCTTTTCCGCCTGTTTGCTGAACTTAATGAGGTACATTACCACGCCTCGTTTGGGTCATACGTCGCACAGGCATCGAGCGGTTCGTTGTCAGCGGCGAGAATGCTCGCGGTCATGCCGGGGATGGCGTTCAGATAGAGCGTTTCCTGTACAGCGTTCCAGTCCTCCTCGGAGAGCAGAACCGCGTTCTTGCCGCGTGTGTTCGTGATGATGACAGGGCTGCGGTTCTCGTTTACCTCTGAGATGAGCTGATAGAGATTCCGACGTGCCGCAGTGGCGTTGATCGCAGTCATATACGCTCCTCCTTTCTGTATTTTTATTATATCGTACGCTTTTGCGTGCGTCAACGATATGTATGCATACAAAAATACCGCAGACCGAGATCTGCGGTATCTGTGTGTGAAAACAGGGGAATCAGAAGAAGAACTCGACGCGGCCGAAGATCTTCGATATCTTGTCCTGATTTATCCCGAGGTATTTTGCGTACAAGTCTTTGCCGCGGAAGTACTTCGCCGAGAGGACGACGTTCGGGAAGAGTGTGTACTCCGTGCCGAGCTCGATGCCGCGCGTTCCCTCCATGGCGCCGTCTCCAGTCGGCTCAACGGAGGCCCCGGCAAGCTGACGATAGGAGACGTATGCGCCCCACGAGCCCTTGTCCTCCGGTTCTGCTCCCTTGTACTCGTAGGTGATCTGATAGGACTTGTTGGGCATGGAATCTGCCAAGACCATATGGAAGTCCTTGCTGTGTGCATACGCTGCCGAGAGGAAGCTGTTCTTGTCGAAGCGATAGGCGGCATTTACACCCCAGATCTGCATGGTCTGCTTCTTGTTCTTAAGCATCGCGTCGAAATCCTCCGCCTTGAGGCGATAGTAGCCGACACCCGCTGTAAAGCGTCCGTTGTACTGGAGCTCTGCACCCTGATAGTTTGCTGCCTTATCCCTCTGGAGTTCATCGCTGCTCATACGCCCTGCCTGCAGCTTGAACTGGACGTCCTTGCCGAAGGAGACCTCTGCACCTGAGAACTCACGGTCGAAAATAATCGCGCCCGGCTTTGCATATGCTTCCGCCGAGAGCATTTCCAGCTTACCGAGCTTCACGTTGAAGTTCGTGTAGTTGCCCTCTGCCCATGCGCGTTTGAGTGATACTTTGTCGTCCGAGGAGGCCTCGTCCTTATCGGTGTCCCATGCGGCATCCTTGTTCATCTTGGTCTCGGCATCCAGACGCGCGTGTACCGACCAGTGGTCGTTGACCTCTGCCGTCGGCTCAAGCCGGAAGAGCAGATTGTCCGAGTTGGCCTTCTTGCGGCCTTTTCCACTCTCGTCCCTATATGGGTGATCAAAGCGGGAACTCGTGTAGGTGTATTCGAGCACGCCGTTCCACTTCACCATATCGGCGTGCTTTTCAAGGTTCGACACGCGTACGCCGAGGTTGTTCAGTTCGTCCGCGAACTCCGCAGCGAGGCGGTCGACAAGTGCCTTGTCCGATGCGGACATATCGCCCTTTGTCATCGCCTTTGCCGTCATCTGCGCCATCTCGTAGCGCGTGATGTTGCGGTCACCGCGATATGTGCCGTCGCCGTAGCCCTCGACCACCCCGTCGGCGGCGAGCTGCGACACCGCATCATACGCCCAGTGGTCGCGCGGCACATCGCTGAACGGATTTGCCGCCGCAAACGTCGTCGATGCTGCGCCGATGACGAGTGCCGCACTGAGTGCGGATACCAGAGTTTTCTTCATGGGGAATTCCTCCTTCTGAAATCTGCGGGAGGAGACATACCTATGTTTCCAATGCGAGGCATTGTGTCTGCGGCGTCGTCTCCACCCCGTATTAACTGAGATTAAATCCTATTATACGGGGGGGTGAGAAAAAATGTCAAGCAGAAATTTCTGAAAAAGTAAATGAGCGTCTGAAAAATTTGCGTTGTGATTCTTACCAACGAATGTACGCGTGTGCTATAATGAAAGCAAATTATGGGACAATGATGGTAGGGAGGAATCTACGATGAACGAATCAATCAAGGCGGTACATCTCGCGCATACGGACGGTACGCGTTCGGATGTCACCGCGTTCGACTCCGGTGTGACGGCGCGTGCGGTTGCGTTCCATCAGGGGCTGCCGGACTACGCCCCGACACCGCTTGCCGATCTCAAACGTCTCGCGGCGGGACTGGGGCTCGGGCGGCTCGCAGTCAAGGATGAGAGCGGACGGTTCGGACTGAACGCGTTCAAGGGGCTTGGGGCGAGCTATGCGGTCGCACGCTATCTCGCGCAGCGTCTTGGACTCGCCGAGAGCGAGATGACCTACGAGAACCTCACGAAGCCGGAGTACCGCGATCAGCTGCGCAAGGTTACGCTTGTGACGGCGACGGACGGCAATCATGGACGCGGCATCGCGTGGGCGGCGAAGATCTTCGGACTGTTTGCCCATGTCTTTATGCCCAAGGGCGGCTCGACCGAGCGTCTGGCAAACATCCGCGGGCTCGGTGCGGAGGCATCGTTTACAACGTACAACTACGATGACACCGTGCGCCATGCAGCGAATCTCGCGAAGGAGCGCGGCTGGGTGCTCGTGCAGGACACGGCGTTTGATGGCTATACAGAGATCCCGCGTTGGATCATGCAGGGCTACACCACGCTCGCACATGAGGCGATGAAGCAATACGACGACATGCCGACACACATCTTTCTGCAGGCAGGTGTCGGCTCGCTGCCGGGGGCGATCACGGGCTATCTTGCCGCGCATCATGGAGCGCAGCGTCCAGTCATCACCATCGTTGAGCCGAACCGCGCAGACTGCATCTATCGCACGGCTGCTGCCAGCGACGGCGAGCGGCATATCGTGACGGGCGAGATCAGCTCCATCATGGCGGGGCTCTCCTGCGGCGAGCCGAACCCGATCGCCTGGGAGATTTTGAAAGACTACGCCGATCACTTCGTCTCCGTGCCCGAATGGGTCGCGGCGAAGGGCATGCGCATCCTCGGCAATCCGATGGCCGACGATCCGCGTGTCGTCTCGGGCGAGAGCGGCGCGGTCACCACGGGGCTCGTCGCCGAGCTCATGCAGAACCGCAGCCTCGACTACTTGCGCGATGCCATTGGTCTCGGCAAGGATGCCCGTATCCTCTGCATCTCCACCGAGGGCGACACCGACCGCACAAACTACCGCCGCGTTGTCTGGGACGGGCTGTACCCGAGCTATTGAAGCGTGTATGAGAAACAGCCCTGTGCATATGCATGGGGCTGCTTTAGGTGATTTCTATGGAGCAATATCAACCGCCGTTTCATATGACGGACGACATCGTTATGCTGCTCACTGAGATCAGTGAGCAGATTGGCCGCATCAGCGTTTTGCATGGAACGGTGAATCCACGCCTCAGACGTGCGAATCGGATTCGGACAATACATGCCTCTCTTGCCATCGAGCAGAATACTCTCTCGTTGGGACAGGTGACGGCGATCGTGCGCGGCAGACGGGTGCTCGGCAACCCTAATGAAATAAAAGAAGTCCAAAATGCCTATGAGGCGTATGAAATGATGCTTCGGCTCGACCCTTTGTCCATACATGACCTGCTTGTAGCACATGGGCAGATGATGGCGGGGCTTATCTCGGAGAGCGGCAGATTTCGTACAGGCGATGTCGGTGTATTTGCAGGAGAAAGGCTTGTCCATATGGCGCCGCCTGCACATTTGGTAGCGGAGCATATTCAGAATCTCATGGAGTGGTATGCGCGCACAGCATTGCACCCTCTCCTTAAGAGTGCCATCTTTCATTATGAGTTTGAATTTATCCACCCATTTGCCGACGGCAACGGGCGTATGGGGCGCATGTGGCATACACTCCTGCTGGGGCAGTGGAAGGAAGTACTCTTTTGGCTGCCGGTTGAGGAACTGATTCGGGCGCGGCAACAGGAATACTATGATGCACTCGGAGCAGCAGATGCACAGGCAGACAGTACGGGCTTTGTGACGCTCATTCTGTGTATCCTGCGGGATGCCATAGCAGAACTTGATCGCACACCTGGCCAAGAAAGCGACCAAGCTTCCGATCAAGTCATGGCGATGGATGCAGATCTACAGCGGCTTCTGTGTGTTCTCGGGGACGATGTCCTGTCCGCCGCAGAGCTGATGGCACGATTTGGATTCTCTCATCGTCCAAGCTTCCGCCGCCGTTACTTGGCACCTGCGCTTGCCGCCGGACTCATCGAGCGAACCATTCCGGATAAACCGCAGAGCAGCAAGCAACGGTATCGGCGGTGCAAGAGATAGAGACGGTGCCGGTGCTGAATTTAGCCGCGCAATCTTGGCACATCTTTTTCGCCCTGGCATCGCCCTCGATCCTCCACATAACGGGCGGCTATGCGTCCGGTTTATTTTCTTGGCAGAAAAAATCTGCTGCCAACCGGAGAACTTCATTTGATCAGTGATTCCTTAACCCCCAATAGATACAAAATACCCCTGCGCCGAAACGGTGCAGGGAATTTTCTGTTTGGAAAAATTATGATTTTTGCAGCAAACGGAAACGAAAAGGAGATCTGACACGAAGAAAACTCCGTTTCTGTTGAAAAATGGAAATACAATAGGTATAATGGGCATAGAAATTTCCGTTTATATGGGAGGGAAGCGGTATGAATACGCGTGCCGGATACGAGCGACAGAATCTGACAGGAGAGCTTGCCTATTCTTCCTTTGTTCCAAGCTCCTTGCCGCCCAACCCGGCCGTCGTGCTTGATGCGGAGGGAGTAGAACTCCTCGTTGCGGCGCATCGTCAGCTCGCATTGCTTGATGGGCTTGCGGCGCGTATTCCGAATATGGAGCTGTTTGTCTCCATGTACGTTCGCAAGGAAGCACTGCTCTCCTCCCAGATTGAGGGGACACAGGCGACACTTGAGGATGTGCTTGACCCACTCGTGGATGTAAATGTCAATCGGGATGTTGCGGATGTCGTGAACTATATTCGTGCGACGGAGTTCGCATTGCGCCGCCGCAGAGAGCTGCCGCTCTGCAGTCGTCTGATTCGTGAGATGCACGGTGTTCTGATAGAGGGAGTGCGCGGGCAGGAAAAATATCCCGGCGAGTTTCGGCGCACGCAGAACTGGATCGGCGGGGCGGGCAGTACGCTGAAGAACGCACGCTATATTCCGCCGAATGTAGAGGATATGAATGCGGCGATGTCCGCACTTGAGACGTATATGAACGCAGAGGACACACTCGATCCACTGATCCGTACGGCACTCGTTCACTATCAGTTCGAGACGATTCACCCCTTTCTTGATGGGAATGGACGCATCGGACGGCTGTTGATTACGCTTTTCCTGATGGAGCAAAATCTCCTGAGTACGCCTGCACTCTACATCTCCTATTTCCTGAAGCAAAACCGTATCGAATACTATGACCGTATGACTGAGGTGCGGCGCACCGGGAATTATGAGCAGTGGATCCTGTTCTTCCTGCGTGCGGTTGCGGTGTCAGCAGCGGATGCTGTAGCGACGATCGACTGCCTGCACGCGCTTCATGAAAAGAATGTGGGCGTGCTCACGGATGGGACGAATAAAAAGCAGCTTACCACTCTGACGAAACTCTTTTCCTACCTCGAAGCACATCCTATGATCGAAGTGAAAAAGACTGCCGAGGCACTGGGAACATCCTATAACGCCGTCTCACGTGCCGTTGCGGTACTGATCGAAAAGGGGATCTTGGCGCAGCAGACGCAGGTCGGCAAAACACGGATTTATTCGTATGCGGAGTACTTGGAGATTTTGCGGGGGGATACGTGATCTGGGCTGAGCGGAATGTAAGCAGGAAAATGCCTCATTCTTGATGACTCCATTGTTGGCGTATATTTTTGATCTGCGAAGTTTGAGATAGTAATTATGCTCGTCTATGGATTGGTGACAGATCCTATCAATATCCTTATGGACGTTGCTGGTATTGCAGGGTTCTTCATAGTGTTATCCATTATTTAGGAAAGGAAAGTAAAAATCATGGGAGTATTTGATTTCTGTCATGGCAAGTCTACTGAACCTACTGGCTGTCCCGATGTGCCGATAGCGGATATTAAAGATGACCGTTTTAATGTCGGCCAGTACATCAACGGTCTTTCCAGTTTCATTTTGACCTGCGACACGCCGATGACTGTTTCTATTCAAGGAGACTGGGGCAGCGGAAAAACAAGCATGATGAACATGGTTGAGGCCAACATAAGAAACTTGGCCTTGCCCATCTGGTTTAACACTTGGCAATTCTCCCAATTCTCTCTCGGAAATTCGTTGGCAATCTCAATGATGGAGGTCTTGCTCCAAAGACTGGATGGGGATCTCAATATCTTGGGAAAAATTGCCGGCGGAATAAAAGGATTGGCAAAAAATGCCATCTTAACTGCCGCCGAGATGACTGCTGGTTCGCGGGTGGCCGATAAGATCGAGCAAGCAACAGATTCTGCCACTGCCACGAGTTATGTTTCGGAAATTTTGGCTCTAAAGGAGCAATTTCAAAAAGCCGTGAACACGAAATTAGAAGAGACGTCGCGTCAGCGTGTTGTCGTTTTTGTTGATGATTTAGATAGACTTCATCCTGCAAAAGCAGTGGAATTGCTGGAAGTCTTGAAACTCTTTTTGGACTGTGAGAATTGTGTATTTGTCCTTGCCGTCGATTACGAAGTAGTCACTATGGGGATAAAGCAGAAGTATGGCTCGGAAGTGGATGCTCACAAAGGGCGCAGTTTTTTTGATAAGATCATCCAACTTCCATTTAAAATGCCTGTAGCGCAATACGATATAGCCGTTTATGTGCAAAATATAATGGAGCGACTTAAGGTCGATACTGATGATGCCAATGTGTCGCTTTTTACCTCGCTTATTAAGACATCCATCGGACTCAATCCACGAAGCATGAAACGCCTGTTTAATACGTTTCAGCTGCTAAATATTATCACCGAGTCCGTAATACATCATATCCCTGAAAAATTGCGTCAGCGCATTTTATTTGCCACTGTCTGTATGCAAATGAGGTACGATGCTCTGTATAATTACATGGCAGCAGGAAATGCAAGCATAGACAATCTCCGTGCCCTATCGAGCGTCGATGCCCATACGATTAAACACTTCGTCGAACATCAAGAAAATATAGCGGATACGCAGGAAGATGACAACATTACTGATTTCGCTATTTTAGAGGAAATCTTTGACCGCGTTGATTTTTCGGCGGAACTTACGCGCCTTTTGCAGGAGTTGCCGAATTTCCTGGAATATTTCCTCTTGACGGTAAAAGACGATCCAGCCTCGGAGTTTTCCGAAACCAATACGCATTATTTGCGTGACATTCTCCGCTGTTCGGCTGTCACTTCGGTAGGCGGTGAGGATATTGGAGATGCTGTGGAACAGGCATGGGGAAATAGAAGCCGAAATCGCAGCTTAGTGCAGTCGGTGAACGAACAGCTCTCTGATTTGCCTACCCAATTTTCGGTATATCAGTCGCGTCAGCGTAACGATGGAATCATATCGTCTCGTGCTTGTGGTTATACCATAATAAACAGAAATGGCAAAGAATATAAGCTGGAATATGATGTCGATAACTGCAACCGATTCGGTTTGAGCGTGACAATTTGCTTGCAAGGGTATTCTTACGGCAGCAAAAAACACCACCAGCAATTCTATGAAATATTCGGTGAAAATCCTTTGGCTTACGATAGCCTGCCAACGAAGGAAGACTGGGCATGGTACATTTATGAAAATATGTTACGCATAAACGAGCGCGATGCAAACGCCCCTTACCAAATTGCCAACATCGTACGTGATGCTTATGCTCGTTTTGAAAAGGTGTTGGCAGGAGTAAACCAAGAATCGGAGGAAATGCCATGATAAGGAATGGCGGAACCATCAAGGGCATGATGGTGACGGAAATGGATCGCCATTTAGGCTGCGAAAAATCCAAACGCTCCGACAGGGAGAACGCTCGCAATGGATACAAACTCAAACTTCGCTGACAAATGAAGTGCAAGGAGAATTTGACGAAGGAGTGGCGTGCGGCGTTATTATCAGATACGGAAACAGGATCGTATCTCTCGTTGTTGATGGTTGTTGAAAGATACATACAAAAACCCCCGAGGATTTGTACCTCGGGGGTTTTGCATGAGCTCTGTGGATCGCTTACCGCCGTTAGCGTACGAACACGACGGAGCCGTTCATGAGCATCTGGCTCTGTGCGTTCGCAGCGAGGATGCGGTCGCCATCGTCGACGCTGACGACGACGTTGACGGGGTTGGTGGAGTTATTGCCGCCGCGCACCTGCACTGCCTTTACAACGAGCGGGCTGCCGCCGACGCGCGGGAGGGTCTGTGCAGCGGAGACGCTGGCGGAGTAGCCGACCATGCCCTGCGAGATGGCCTGATCGTAGTTGATGTTGCTGACACCGTAGATGGCTCTGCCGTTCGTGTCATAGATGACGGGGGAGAAGCTGGGCTTCAGTCCCATGCCGCCCGCATCTACGATCACGCCCGTATAGCCAACGCCGCGTGTCTGCACCTGTGTTGTAATCTCGGCTGTGATGGTGGCGGAGATGACCGGCGGGGGCGGAGTGGGCGGAGTGTTGTCGCGGATCGCGGGCATGATCGCCGAGGCAAGACCCTGCGAGCCGTACATCGGCATGGACATGACAACGCGGTATGCGCCGTCGGGCATCATCTGCTCCTCGACAACGACAGCACCTTTGATGAGGGCACTGACCTTGGTCTTTACGAGGTCGCTGCTGATGACGAAGTTCTCGACGGTGGTCTCGGCATCGACCTGTACACCGCTTACCTGCTCGGCGAGGTTGCGCTGTGCGTCCACGATGGCGGCACGGCGTGCCATGATGCTCGCCTTCGAGCCGTATGCGCCCGCCGGCGGTGTGCCGAAGCCCTCTGCCGTAATCGTGCCCTGCTCCCACTGCGGGGCTGCCTCAGCCGCCTGCATGAGGGTGAGGGAGGGGAGGGAGGTGTTCGGTGCGGCATAGAAGCCCGCCCCGAATGCAAATACGCCTGCAATGGCACTGACGAGAGCTTTTTTCTTCAGGTTCTTCATTGTTGTCGCTCCTTTTCATGAAAACGAAACTGTTCTAACGGATGGCTGCTGGATGAGCCACCTGCCGGATTCCTTAACGTTTCTTTCCCTTTTTGTCGTTGACGCCCATCTTCGTAAAGAGTCCCTCTTTGCCGTTGACGGCATCCTTGATCGCCTTGGAGACGGCGTTGAATGCCATCTCGTCGGTGACGTTCGCGGAGCCGAGCATGAATGCACCGCCCTCTGAGGCCATGCCGCCCGATACGCGCTTCGAGCTGCCCTTGCCCTGCCCGACGAGGACGACGCGCCCCGTCGAGACCTCGACGACGCGGATGGAGACATTCGCCACGACGCTTGCCTGACTGCCGATCAGACCGCCCGTGAGTCCGGCGAGCCCGAAGGAATCCTCCTTCGCCGAGAGGTTTGTGAGTGCGCCGAAGATCTTGTACTCGACGCCGCTGAGGTTGCCGACCTCGGCAGCGGTGTCCTCTGCGATGAGTCCGGTCATACCGAGACTCTGCTCATCCACGAGATCTTGGAGTTCGATACGTTCATAGACTTGGAACACGTCGGGACGGTCGCTGATGAGGGTGATCAACTCCTCGGTTGCGATGCCTGCATGATTGCCGAAGCCGTCCCACCGATCCGGCACCTTGTTCTGGAAGGGCATGATGGCGACGGTGGGATTGTCGTACAGTCCTGCCTGACAGACAGAACCCACCATCAGTCCCAGGAGCAGGATGAGGGTGCCCATCATTTTCTTAAGCATAGAATTCCTCCTTAACGATGATCCAATGGCTCCCTGCGTGCACCGCGCGGTCGGGCGAATGATGGCGATTGGCAGAAAACACGCGGACTGCCCGCCGTGGGTACATGGATGTCGACATACACGATGTCGCCTGTTATTTTAGCACAAATTAAAACGAATTGAAACTGTAGAATATGACAGGTAAAAAAGCCCCATGTTTTGAAAAAATCCTGTAACGGCGGGCATTTTCGCATTTTTTGGAGCGGTGGGCGAGCGGCATAGATTAAAAATTTTTTTACAAAAAATATGCCGCACGATGGATTTCGTACGGCATACCTTTGTTTTTCTGGTTGTGTACCCTTCCCCTGCAAAAGCGGGAACGGTATCAGCGCAGTGCGATATTGAGCTCGCTGTCGCTTGTGCTCTCCACGAAGATGGAGAGATCTGTCTCGCGTTGGAGCATCTGGAGGATGGTGAACGGCTTCTGCGCCGAGGCGATGTCGATGGTCGTCTTGCCCGCGTTCGTGCCGCGCACGTAGACATCCTGTACGCCGCGCAGTTCCTTGAGCTCGCGCACGAGCTTCTCGACGAGGGAGAAGTCATTCGCGCGGACGGTGAGCTGGATGCCCGAGAATCCGCTTGCCGCAGCCTTGAGGAACTGCTGCTCAAGCTTCTCCGCCGCCTTGCCTGCTGCTGCCTGACGCGACTTGCGTGCCGCGAGTGCAGGGCTGTTTTCGACACCCTGCCCATCGACGGAGTAAGTGCCGATGATCGTGCTCGTGCCAAAGGAGATGATCTTGAGGTCGAGGTGTGTGCGTGCCGAGGACATCTGTGTCTCGACGTAGCCGCCCTGATTGTTCGGCAGCTTCACCTTGTAGCCCTCTGCGTGGCTGCGTCCGATGACGAGGTAGTCGATCGGGCGCGCGGAGGCATCACCGTCGTACGGGAGACGGCTGTCGCCGCGGTAGACGGCGTTCAGTACCGACGAATCCTGCAGCTGCGAGAGGAGACTCACATCGACGACGTGTTTGAAGCCGACGGTGAGAAGACGCTCGTTGAGTGCCGTCTCGAGGATGGTGTCGTGACCGGGGAGACCGTCGAAGCTGTGGTCGAGATCCGCATCGTCCGAGAGAATGACGACGCCGATGCGCGGGTCGCTGAGGCGCATGACGGCATCCATGCGCTTCATGAACGCCGAGTTCGGGTCGGTGTTTACGTCAACGCTTGCGCGGACGCGGTACTCGCCGCCATTCATGGACTCGCTGATGACGGTGATGTTCTGGACGTAGCCCTGCGCGTGCGAGAGGATCTCGTCCATCTCCACGGAGGTATTCGACACGACTGTGTTCGAGTTGATGTACATGCCCGCGACCTGTTCGACTGCCATACGGGCCGCGTCGCGCATGGCAGAGTCGCGGTCAACGCCCACGCCGTCCACGGTGACGGTCTGCGCGAGGGCGGTCTGCGCGATTGCCATGCAAAGGAAGAGCGCAATGAGAATTTTCTTCATAACGTGTAGATGCTCCTTTCGTTTGTCAAAGGAATGCACGTGTTTTCTGCATGTTTATCATACCACAAAAATGGACACACGTACAGAGGAAAGAAGCCGCACTATTTCTTCTTGGGGTCGAGATCGGCGAGATCCAGATGTCCCGTCGAGCTCACGGTATCGTTGAAGTCGTCGATGACATCGTTGCCGTTCGCCTGTCCTGCGAGATAGCTGCGCACCGTGCCGATAAAGCGGTTGAGGTTCGACTTGTAGGAGCCGAGGGCGGGGACGTCGGTCAGCTTCGCAGACAGGTCGTTCATCTCGGCGATCTTTGCCTCGGCAGCTGCCTTGTCAACGTTCTCTTTGTCGAGCATATCGACCAGTTCGCGTGTCTTGATCGTCAGCTCAAGGTAGTTGGCTGCGTTCACCCTGCCATCCTTGCGCATTTCCTCCAGCTGGGCGACACGCAGCTCCTTGAAATGCTCCGTGACCGTCGCGTCAAACTTGTCATACGCCGCATCGAACTTGTCGTAGAGCGGGAGGAATTGTGCCGCCATGCGGTCGCTTTCGGCGTAGCCGTCCGCCATGTAGCCCTTGGAGGAGTAGTACGCCTCCATCTTGTCCGCGAGCGGCGCGAGATCCTTCAGCAGAGCGAGCACCTCGTCCGCATCCGCGTCAATGTCCTTGAAGACACCTGCGGTTTTCGGATTCGCGCGTGCCTCCTCAAGATCCTTTTTCAGCTGTGAGAGGTTTGGGAGGGCGATGTAGGTGTCATGCCCCCCGTTTCGCAGGTTGTTGAGGGACGGCGAGATCGCGTAGTCGAACGTGACAATGTTGTGGTTGTAGTTGTTCGTTGCGTCGAGATAGGGCGAGAGTGCCTCCCCCTTGCTTTCGACGCTGTTGTCCGAGAGTAGGGATGAGACGGCGGCAGCAGCATCGTCTGCCTTGCTGCTGCTGCCAAAACAGCCTGTCATGAGCGCGGCGGGCGCACAGAGCAGGCCGCCGACAGCGAGGACAGAGAGGGTACGGCGCATGGAATAAAACATAAAATCCTCCTTTGATGCAGGACGCGCATAGGCGTCCGTGAAACAAACGGATGCCGCAGAGCGGACACCCATATAAAGCACTTGTGTAAAAATGGGAGGTACTCGTTCTGTGTGATGTGTGTTTCCGGTACACGGCATTTACGGGACAATGACGACGTTCCAACTGCGTGCGCCACCGTCTCCGCGTACGGCGTGGCGGCGGTCCTGCTCTGCCCGCCGCTCGGCGCGGCGCAGGCTCATCCAGAGCTCGTCGTCCGTCTTGTCCGAGGCTTCCCACGCGCTCATGAGGTCGTTCATCGCGTCCGCATAGTGACCCTCGTTGTAGGCGATCAGCCCACGGTACTGGTAGAGCCGCCAGATGGGATAGGTACTGTTTGTGTGGGGCGTATGCTCTGCTGCTGTAAAGTCGGCGCGTGCGAGTGCATTCGCGTGACGGTCGTAGTAGGCGCGTCCGCGCAGGACGTAGGCATAGGCACGCGCGTCACCCGTCACGGTGGGATCCTGCAGGAGCAGCGAGAGATCGGCGATGGCGTGCTCGTTCTCGCCGCGCAGGATCATTCCCTCCACATCGGCAAAGATGACGTTCTGCTTGGCGCTGTCCGATGAACCTTGTGCATTTGTCGGATCTGCCTGTGCATCGCGTGCGCGGAGCGTCTCGTTCGCGCGTTTCAGCTCGTCGCGCTCCCGCGTCAGACGTGCCAGCTCCGCCTTGCTGCCCGCAAGCTCCTTGAGGTCGATTCCCTCCGTATCCACCGAGCAGACGAGATGAACGCGGTAACGCCACGCATCACCGACGAGCTCGGGGGTTGCCTCCTCGTGCAGGACGCGCAGGACGGCGGCGGCAACTGTGCGGATCTCGTCACGCGTCAGTGTATAGCCCTGCACCTCGCTCGTGCTCTCGATGTAGATGCCCGCCCGCTCCGTCGCGGCACGCATTGCCTCCGCGCGCGCCGCATCGCGTGCGAACTTCGGCGCGTCGTTGTCGCCCATCATGTAGACACCGTCCACCTCGATGATCTCGGGCGCGGCAGAGACGTTGGGGGCGATGGCAAGAATCAGTGCGCACAATGCGGCGCACAGTGTCTTTTTCAGCATGACATTCCCTCCCGTTTGTATTGTTCCAAAAGGCGATTAGAGCGTGGTGAAGGGGGGATGAGAAGGAGATTGATTTTTCGCGCAAAAAGGATTTTTCTTTTGGCGGTAGAACCTCTATACAATAAGGAGGGATTTGCGATGAAACGAATCATCATGCTGCTCGTGGGCATCTCTATGCTCGTACTGCCTGCGGCTGTGAGCGCAAACTATCCCATGTATCTGAACGGCGATCGGAATTTCATCCTCTGCGATGGGCATATGGGGACGGCGTGGTATGTTGATGCCTCGTCGCTGAATGTCCTGCGCTACGAGCCGCCGGAGTACGTCATCGCCGTCAATGTTGTCACTGCGCGCAGTGCCATCGGGAACGAAGATGATTTCTACAGCGGCGGCAGTGGGTCGGTGACCGATGTCCGCACGATGCGCTTCCTCTATGACACTGGGATGCGTGCGCGATGTATGCGTGGAGCGATGCGGAGATGGACTGGTACTATCTGCCGCCGGGCGGCTCGTGGGCGGAGACGGGAATCACGATGCCGGCGGGCGAGATCGCGTTCTACCTCGCCTATCGTATGAAATTCTACGGGCGCAGACCTCAGTATAACGAGTATCTGAAGCGTAATGTCTCTGTTTTTGAGGACGTGTTCTATGCGCGAATTCCGTAACTCGTGCCGATTCCTCCGCATATGGGAGAAAAATTTATTTTCAGGGTTGACAGAAGCACCCCGCTCGGGTATAATTCCACTATCGCCTGTGGGGCGGTATGCTGATTTAGCTCAGTTGGTAGAGCAGCTCATTCGTAATGAGCAGGTCGTAGGTTCAAGTCCTATAATCAGCTCCATTTGAAACAAAGGGCTTCCGAGAGATCGGAAGCCTTTATTTTGCGTGTGAAGGAATCGTGCTCATCATGGGCAGGATCCTGCTGCCAAACGTGCGGTGGGGGCGAAGGGGGGATGCTATTCGTCCGGCAGCGCCGCGTGCAGCGTCGCACCGATGGGCTCGCGGATGATGAGCTCGGCATGGCGGTCGGCACTCGTCTCACTCTTGTTGATGAGGACGAGATGCTCACCGCGGAAGTAGTCGATCAACCCCGCCGCAGGGTAGACGATGAGCGAGGTGCCGCCGATGATGAGCGTGTCCGCCGCGCGGATAGCGGCGACTGCGCCCGCGATGGTGTCATTGTCGAGGCTCTCCTCATACAGTACCACGTCGGGACGAACCATCCCGCCGCAGTTGCAGTAGGGGATGGGCGAGTGCTCCATGATGTAGTCGAGCGCGTAGTGTGCGCCGCAGTCTGTGCAGTGTGCGCGGCGGATCGAGCCGTGCAGTTCGTAGACGGTCTTTGACCCCGCTGTCTGATGGAGGCCGTCGATGTTCTGCGTTACAACTGCCGCGAGGTGTCCGCGCCGCTCAAGCTCCGCGAGGGCGTAGTGTCCCGCGTTCGGCGCGGCGGAGAGGTAGACGAACCGCCGCCGATAGAAGTCGAAGAACTCAGCGGGGTGCGCCATGAGAAAGCTGTGCGATGCCATCTGCTCGGGGGCGAACTCCCTGTGCAGCGTCTCGCTGTAGATGCCGCCCGCGCTGCGAAAGTCGGGAATCCCCGACTCCGTGGACATCCCCGCTCCGCCGAAGAATACCGCACGGTTGCTGCTTGCTAGGATTTCTCTGAGTCTTGCGATCTTGTCCATCGTGTACCTCCCTTGACAACTTTTTCGTGAATCGATATAATGAGAATACAAAAGGACGACTGGTGATTGGATCCGCCGGTCTCTCCGCAGAATTTTATGTTCTTGAAAGAGGAGCCGACGTGAACCGCACGTACGGTTCTTTTTTCTGTCTACTTCGTGATCAGAAATATAAGGAATCACTGATAAAATGAAGTCTGTCAGATTGGTGCAGATTTTTTGTCCTGTCAAGAAGACAAACCGGACGCATAGCAAAGGCTATGTGGAGGATTTGTCGACACAGACAGGGCGGAAAAGATGCGCTAAGATGGCAGTGCTGAATTTATCAGTGATTCCGTAATGTTGACCGCGAGCGTTGCCGCCGCAATCAGAAGCGATAGCTTTTCAAAAAGCGTCACGCACATCACCCCCACAAAGGGAGGAAACCGACATTCACCAGTCGCTGGATTCATTATAGCACATAGATTCGTTATGAGGAAGCACAAAACGGAGCAGATATTCGTCTGCTCCGTTTTGTGTGCAAGAACTCAAATCAGAAATTGTACGTTCCGCCGAGAATGAAGTGGCGGCTCGGCATGGCGTATGCGCCGATGATGCTATATCCGATGGATTCGTAGTGTTCATCGGTGAGGTTCATGCCCTTGAGATAGACTTTGAACGCATCGGTGATCTGATAGTTCACGCCAAGATCGAGCGTCAGGTAGCGTGCATCCGTGAAGCGCGCCGTGCTGCGACCCGTCACATAGTTCAGATCAGCGTCTGCCTCCCATTTCCCCTGCGTGTAGGAGATGCCGAGGTTGTAGCCGTTCGGGCGTGTGTTTGTGGACAGGTATGCCTTGTTCACATCAGTCGAATCGACATAGGCGTAGCTGTATGCTGCGCGCAGCGTCCATACCCTGCTTGCCTGATAGCGCGTGCTGAGTTCCAGACCGCGCCGGTTCTCGGTTTCTGTGTTGTAGTAATGAGTCTTAGAGTCTCCCTCGCGGTTCCATGCCCAGTTGAGCGCATTCTTTACCTTGCTCCAGTAGAGACTGCCGGAGATGTTCCATTTGCGCGTGATCTGGCTGTCTGCGCCGATGGTAAAGGTATGCGAGCGCTCTTGCTTCAGGTCGGGATTGCCTTTCATATAGGGGGTATCTGCATAGCGCATCTTGAGCGTCGGATTGTTGATCGCCTGTCCCCATGAAATGTAGGCGTGCGTGCCGCGACTGAACTTTTTGTTGAGGCTGATGTGCGAAGCGGAATCGCCGCCAAAATCGCTGTGGTGCTCATAGCGCGTGCCGAGCTTCAGAGAGAAGCCCTGCCCGAGCTGCCAGTCGTCCTCGAGGAAGAGCGCCTTTGTGGTCGCGGACTTATCCATCGGAGAGCCGTCATTGTTCTCGTAAAGACTGTCGCGTGTCCAGAGGAAGCCGCCGATGAGCATGTTCTTGTCATTTAACTGCCAGAGTTTCTGTCCCTCGAAGGTATCACTCTTCAAATCGTGCATATACGGCGCCGTTCCAAGGGGAGAGTCTGCTTCCGAGGTCTTGTGGTAGTAGCGCAGGAAAGTTCCCTCGCCCTCCTTTTTGACACCAAAATGATAGGTGACGCCGTACATCTCATTGGTTTGTACCGATTTTGTTCCCTGTCCGTAGGCGATGCCTTCCTTCGGGTTCGTGAGATAGTTGCCAAATCCGTCCTTGCTCTCGTTGCGTGCGTAATCGAAGGACAGACGATCGTCTCCAAGCACGTGGTCAAAACCAAGGGTATAGTCCGTATGGTGGATATTGCTGTCGGGGAAGGTCAGCTTTTTCCCGTCGCTGTTCTTGTACTTATAGTTGTTGCGCCGCTCGTGTGCAATGCTGGCTTTGATACTGTTCTTCTCATCGCCACCGCTGACATAGATGCTCCCGCGCCGCTCGCCCCATGTGCCTGCTTGCATATTGAAAGAGCCTGTGGGCTTGCCTGACGTTGGGCGCTTCGTGATGATGTTGACGACGCCCGAGACGGCGCGCTCGCCGTAGAGGGAGGAGTTTGGTCCGCGCACGATCTCAATGCGCTCCACCTCGCCGATCGCAATTTGATCGACATTGACGGCGTTGTCATCGCCGCTGACCACGAGGTGATCCCAGTTGACCTTCTTCCCGTCGACCATGACGAGTCCGCTCAAAATCCTTTTCTTCATCCCATTACCCTTTCTTTTCATCCATGAGGGCATCCAGTCCCTCAGCTATATCCTCAAGCGCCGTGATACAGCGCCCGTTTCCATTGTTCACGTCGGAGAAATTCACGACGATGATGCGATTCTCCCGCACAGCTTTCATGTTTTGGAGGTTTGGATCGGCACGCAGTTCTGCGCGTGCCTCATCTGGCGGAATGTCCTTCGGATTCACATAGATGATGACATCGGGGGCAAAACCGAGGACGCGCTCGGGACCGACGGAACGCATCTGCCGATCGACGATGTTGTCCGCACCCGCCTTGCGCGCAATGTCGTCAATGATGTAGGTAGGTCCGTACATACTGTAAAGACTGTTTCCGTGTGCCTGTAAAATCATGGCAGTATAGCGCTGTCCGCGCGCCTCGGTGCGATGCTCGACAGCGGCAACACGTGCCTCAAGCCCCGCAGTATAGTCCTTTGCACGTTCTTCCACGCCGAAGATATGCCCCATATCCGCGATAAACGGGTAGACCGTCTCCTCGAGCGTCGGGTGTCCCTTGCGTACGGTAGCGGGAACGATGTACGCACCGACGCCGCGATCAAAGTACGCATATACATCGCCGAGCGCCTCGGGTGTGAAGTGATGCGACCAGCCGATAATGAGATCGGGACGCAGAGCGACGACCTCCTCGCGGCTTGGCACATAGGGCGCGGAGAGAATCGGGAGCGCGGCATAGGCATCGGCGTATGCGGGCGGCTCTGCACCGTAGGGTGCAATCGTGCCGATGATGCGATCCGCGAGACCGAGGTCGATCAGAAGCTCTGTTGCCCCCGGATAGGAGACGAGCACGCGCTCAGGCGTATGCGAAAGTGTGAAGTCGGTCGGGCGCCCCTCGCTGTCCGCCGTCGTGCAGGTGATTCCTTCGGTGATTGGCTCCGCTGCCTGTGTGCCGCGCCCGTCGCGCATGGAGAGCGCGAGAACGAGCACGGCACACGCGAGAAAGGGCAGGAGTCTCAGGGCGTTGCTTATGCGTTTCAGAATGCGCCCCGAATTCTGTCGTGCGGCATTCATTGTATTTGCTCCGTACGGTAGTCGACGAGCGGAAGCCCCGCCGCATCGTAGGTCACGTTTGCGTTCACGCCGTAGATATGCGCGAGCATTTCCTCCGTGATGATTTCGTTCGGCGTTCCGATGCGCTCGATACGCCCCGCCTTCATGACGACGATGAGGTCGGCGTACATGGCGGCGAGATTGAGGTCGTGGAGCGCAGCAATCACGCCGATGTTGAGGCCCTTGACCAGTTCCAGTATATGCAGCTGATATTTGATGTCGAGATGGTTCGTTGGCTCGTCGAGGATGAGCAGCTGCGGCTCCTGAACGAGGACGCGTGCGAGCATGACGCGCTGCTGCTCGCCGCCCGACAGTTCGTTGAAGGAACGCTCGGCCGCGTCTGCCATGCCGACGCGTTCGAGTGCGACGCGGACGAGCGCGTAGTCCTCCTCTGTGTCGTCCTCGAAGCTCTCCTTGTACGGGGCGCGCCCCATGAGGGCGATCTCCTCTACGCTGAAGTCGAAGTCGACGGCGTGGAACTGTCCCATGACGCCGATCTCCTGTGCCGCGGCGCGCAGCGGAATCTCTGCGAGTGGGGTCTCATCCATCGTGACGCGCCCCTCCTGTACCGCGTGCACGCGGTAGAGATGCTTGAGCAGGGTGGACTTGCCGCAGCCGTTCGGTCCGAGCAGTGCGACGAAGCGGTCGGTCGGGAGGTCGGCGGTGATGCCGTGGAGGATTTCCTTTGCACCGATGCGGAATTTCAGATTTTCGATGTGGATTGTCTTCATCGCGAACCTCCGAAATTCCCACCGCTGCCGAAGAGCAGCTTCATGAAGAGCGGCGCGCCGATGAGCGCGGTGATGATGCCGATCGGCAGATCACCTGCGGGCAGCAGGGTGCGCGCGAGGAGGTCAGCGACAACGAGGAAGATGGCGCCGACGAGAAGTGCGGCGGGGAGCAGGCGGCGATGCGAGGCGCCCGTGAAGGAGCGCACAAGATGCGGGACGACGAGTCCGACGAAGCCGATGATGCCGCAGGTCGCAACGAGAACGCCCGTCAGCAGCGCGAGAAGCCCCATATAGAGGCGGCGTTTTGCACTCGCGTCGATGCCGAGTGTCACGGCCAGTTCCTCGCCGAGTAGGAGCACATCGAGTGTGCGCAGCTGGGAGAGAAAGTAGACAGCGAGTGTGGTGACGATGAGAACGGGCAGGAATAGGCTGTGCCATTTTGCATCGGCAAGGCTGCCCATCGTCCAGAATGCGGCGGACTGCATCCCCTCCGCATCTGCGGACATGTAGACGATGAAGTTCGTTGCGGCGACGCAGAGCGCGCTGATCGCTGCGCCCGCGAGCACGAGCTTCACGGTCGAGACGCGGCGGTGCATCCCCGCGAGCATGAGGACGGCGAGCGTCGCAAGGATCGCCCCGAGGAAGGCCGCACCCGGCACGCCAAAGGGGATTGCTGCCGTCCCAATGAGGATCGCGAGTGTCGCGCCGACGGATGCGCCCGAGGCAATGCCGAGGATGAACGGCTCCGCGAGCGGGTTTTGGACGCTCGCCTGCATGACGACACCTGCAAGCGCGAGTCCTGCCCCCGCCGTCATTGCGAGCAGAACGCGCGGCACGCGCAGTGTCCAGATGATATCGGTAATGGCCGGATCGATGGCGGGGACGCGCCCCGCGAGTTTCGCCGTGATGATGGCGAGCGTGTCGGTCGGCGCAACCGAGACGCTGCCCGCTGAGACCGCGCAGACGGCGACCAAGGCGAGCAGGATGGAGAGAGCGAGCGGTGAGGCGAGCAGAGATCGGATCGGCAACGAGTTCCCCTTTCTGTGAATATGCTATGCACCAGTTAAAAGAAAACGATATTCATGCTCATAGAATACGGGATTTCATACTGCCTGTCAATGAAAATCTGTAAGGAGGTAAAGGTATCCGCCGATACGACATTATTGAGGACGACATGGGATTGCTGCTCCCATCAAAAAAGGGACTGCTGCACAAAGATAAATTTATCTTCGTGCAACAGTCCCTTTGTGCATGTACCTACTTCTTCGCAACTAGTGCGCTCCCGACCTTGCCTGTCATGTGGGCGATGCTCATCTCGAGCATGCAGAATCGCTCCCATGTGCGGTCGATCATCTCGTTATGCTGCTGCTCGGTATTGTCCGGCGCGTATTTGACGGCGAGTTTGTGCGCGGCGGCACGTTTTTCCACCTCGTCGTCGATGATGCGGATGCTGCCAAAGACGATGACGCTGCGATACGCAGTTGTGTACTTCTCTGGAATGACCTCGTCCTGGTCGATGACGGCGAAGGAGGCATTCGGATTGCGCTGGATCGCGTCGATCTTGTGCCCCTCGGTCGCGCTGTGAAAATAGATGTGCTCGCCATCGTAGACGTAGCTGAGGGGAACGGCGTAGGGGAATGCCTTGTCGCCCGTGAGGGCGAGCACGCCCGCCGATCCACGCAGGAGCACTGCCTCCGCCTCCTCGTAGGACAGCTGTTGAACGGTGCGTCGCATTTTGTGAAACATGGCAGTACCTCCCTACCAAAAAACGGAGGGATCCAGATGGATTCCTCCGTACATAGTCAATAATGGTGGAGACGAAGAGGATTGAACTCTCGACCCCCAGATTGCGAACCTGGTGCTCTCCCAGCTGAGCTACGTCCCCGTGACTGACAGGGGATATTATACCGCGCTGCCGGGAAAAATGCAAGTGGTTTTTTTGAGGCTGTATTTGTTGACAGCCGGAAGATAAAAGCGATATAATAGGAGACAGAAAAGGTGCTATCGTGTAAACGATCAGCCCTATTTAGAACTTGGATTTAGAAAACCCGTCTAAACTTGCTAGGGCTAGACGGGTTTTCTTATGCCTTTAATGCAACGATGCAAATCGTTACCATGAAAACTAACGCTAAAAAGTCGTATAGCTCCATCGGCTTCGCCCCCTTTCGAGGGCTTAGATTAACCGTCTACCGAATAGATAGCACCTGCGCCTATTATAACACATCTGACAGCTGAGATGAAGCTACCTTTACCGCATCTCCCGCAGTACGTCCGCCGCGATCTGGGGGGCGGTGAGGTGGTACTGACGCGCGAGTGCGTTGGGGTCGTAGCGGTTGAAGAATTTCTTCGGCAGACCGTAGTTCCGTACGCGTACGCCTTTCTTGTCGCCATAGAATGCCGCGACCTTTTGTCCGAAGCCGCCCGGGAGGATGCCGTCCTCGATGGTGAGGATGAGGCTGTGGGTCTCGGCGAGGGAGGTGAGGAGCTCCGCATCCAGTCCCGAGAGATAGAGCGGGTTGACAACGGTTGGGTTTAGCCCCTCGTGCGCCAGTTCGTCTGCCGCCTCCGAGGCGAGTGCGGCGAAGTTGCCGACACCGATGAGTGCGACATCTCTGCCCTTGCGCACGACGATGGATTTGTTCAGCACACTGTAGTCCGCGCGCACGGGATAGGGGCTCTCCTCGAACCCCGTGTAGGGCATACGGATCATGACAGGATGCTCAGTCTGCTCCACTGCCCAGCGCAGGACGGCGATGTGCTCGGCGACGCTCGTCGGCGCGAGGTAGACGAGGTTCGGGATGTTGGAGAAGATGGAGATGTCGTAGAAGCCGAGGTGGGTCACGTCCGTCGAGCGGTAGAGGGATGTGCCTGTGGCGAGAAAGACGGCAGGATTGCCGTTGATGGCGACATCCTGCGACATCTGATCGTAGGTGCGCTGAAAGAAGGTACTGTACGTGCCGAAGATCGGACGCGCACCGCCGCGTGCCAGTCCCGATGCCATGGCAACGGCGTGCTCCTCGGCAATGCCGACATCGACGTACTGACTGCCGAGCGCAGCGCGATCCTCGGGCGAGAGATTGATGCCGCCGACGATGCCCGCCGAGAGATAGACGAAGTTCGGATTCCGCTTCGCCGTTTCGAGGACAAAGTCCACGGTCGCGACGGCGTACGGGTCGGATGTGGACTCCTTTTTCGCAATGCCGCTTTCGATGTGAAAGGGCGCGTGGCGATGCCAGCCCTCGGGATCGTTTTCGGCGAAGGATAGTCCTTTGCCCTTGACGGTGTGAATGTGGATGACGATGGGGCGATCCGAGTCCTTTTCCTCGGAGAATACGCGGATGAGTTCCTCCGTGTCGTTGCCGTCCGCGACGTAGCGGTAGGCAAGCCCAAGCGAGCGGAACAGGTTGTCCTCCGCCGCGCCGTTCGTCTCGCGCAGTTCTTTGAACTTGCGGTACATGCCGCCGTGGTTTTCGGAGATGGACTGGTCGTTGTCGTTGAATACGATGATGAAGTTTGAGCCCATCTCGCCGATGAAGTTCAGCCCTTCGAGCGCCTCGCCGCCCGACATCGCGCCGTCGCCAATGACGACGACGACATTCTCCGTGCCGCCCGCGAGGTTGCGCGCTTTGGCAAGCCCTGCGGCGAGACTGATGCCCGTTGAGGTGTGCCCGATGTTGAACAGGTCGTGTGCGCTCTCGTCGGTGTTGGTAAAGCCGGAGACATCGTGATACTCTGCCTCATTGATGTACGCGCCGACGCGTCCCGTCAGCATTTTGTGGGGGTAGCACTGGTGGGAGACATCGAAGACGATCTTGTCGCGCGGCGCGTCAAACACCGTGTGGAGTGCGATGGTCGCTTCGATGATCCCGAGGTTCGGACCGATATGCCCGCCGATGAGGCTCGTGCGCGTGATGAGCGCATCTCTCATCTCCTGCGCGAGGATGCGGCGCTGCTCCGCCGTATAGCCCCGTATATCTGCGGGTTCGTTGATCTTCTCAAGATACAAGGGTAAAGCCCTCCATTACTGTGTGGTAGTTGACATTATTATAGCATAAATTCTAAGAAAATATCATCATTGGATAAAAAATAACGGGAGATACGAAAAAGGACTGCCGTTCGCGACGGCAGTCCGCGATGAAGTTGCGTATTCAGGCGAGTGATTGGATCTTTTCAACGAGACGCTGTGCATGGGCGTGGGATGCTGCAGCCATCTCTGCACGCTTTTCTGCGTCCGCACGCAGACTGTACGATACCCTGCCGGTGTAGATGAAACCGACGTAGTCCATGCCTGTGAGCCCCGCTGTGCGGACAAAGCGTTCCGCCATCGCCTCCACGGGGAAGGACGCATCGTATGCGCTCTCGGGTGCACCTGTGGTGAAGGAGAGGAGGAGTTTTTTGTGGACGAGTGCCTTGCCCGTCGTGCCGTGCGAGAAGCCGTGGATGAAGACATCTTCCATCCATTTTGCGAGGAGGGAGGGCATGCTGTACCAGAAGATCGGGAACTGTAGCACGATGATGTCCGCAGCGACGAGTTTTTTCTGCTCTGCTTCCACGTCGATCAGATAGTCAGGATAGAGGTCGCTGAGGCAGTCAAATGTCGCGTCGGGCAGCAGCTTCTCCAGATCCTCCATGATGATCTTGTTCGCAAATGAGTTGTCCCGCAGCGCGGGATGTCCTGAGATGATGAGTATGTTCTTCATAAAATCTCCTATTGTTATCCTTTGTGCATTGTGACGCTCCACGCAAACACCTCGTTACGCAAGTGACCGTGTGCTTATTCGCCTAAATACCTGCGGACTTCTTAAACGCGCTACGCTTGAACGAAAGAAATCCGCAGGGGGCGAAACGCACACTTTACTCACTTGCTCCACTAGGGTTTGCTTAGGAGCATCACCATAGCACGATCAGTCCTTCCATGCGCTCAGCGTATCCGCCGCGATCTGCTCGGCGGTGAGGTGGTGCGCACGCGCGAGTTCCGATGCTCTGTAGCGGTCGTGGAACTCCTTCGAGAGCCCGTAGTTACGGACGCTGATCTGCGTGTCCATGCCGTAGTACGCGGCGATCTTCTGCCCGAAGCCGCCGTCGAGGATGCCGTCCTCGAGCGTGAGGATGAGGCGGTGTTTTTCCTTGAGACGTTTGAGCAGTGCCGTGTCCAGTCCTGAGAGGAAGATCGGATTGACGACGGTCGCTTGGATTCCCTCTTTTTCAAGCAGCGCGGCAGCCTCGCTTGCCAGAGCGGCGAAGTTGCCGACCCCGATGATAGCGACCTCTGCGCCCTCCTGCACGACCTGATACTTGTTCAGGTCGCTGTAGTCCGTGCGCACGTCGTAGGGGCTCTCCTCATACCCGCCGACCGGCATGCGGATCATAACGGGGTGGCTCGTCTGCGCAACCGACCAGCGCAGCACCGCCTTGTACTCGTCGAGGCTCGCGGGGGCGAGGAAGACGAGGTTCGGGATGTTCGCAAAGATGGGGATGTCGAAGAAGCCGAGGTGCGTCACATCGTTCATATAGTAGAGCGACGCGCCGACGGAGAGGAAGACAGCGGGGCTGTTGTTGATCGCGACATCCTGCGTCATCTGATCGTAGACGCGCTGAAAGAACGTGCTGTACGTGCCGAAGATCGGACGTGCGCCGCCGCGTGCGAGCCCCGATGCCATTGCGACCGCGTGCTCCTCGGCGATGCCCACGTCGACATAGTGACTGCCAAGCTCCGCGCGGTCGGCGGGACTGAGGACGATGCCGCCCATCGTGCCCGCCGCGAGAAAGACGAAGTTCGGATTCGTCTCTGCCTGTTCCTTGAGGAAGGTCGTCGTCGCCTCCTGATACGGATCGGTGTACGGATGCTTCAGCGCACCCGTCTCAATGTCGAATGCCGACCGATAGTGCCACGTCTCGGGATCTTCCTCGGCGAATTTGTAGCCCTTGCCCTTTTGTGTTGCGATGTGCACGACGACGGGGTTCTCGCTGTCCCTCACTGCCGAGAATGCGGCGATCAGCGCCTCGCAGTCGTTGCCGTCCGCGACATAGCGGTAGTCCAGCCCCATCGCACGAAAGAGGTTGTTCGGTGCGGTTCCGTTTGTCTCACGGAGACGGCGGAATTCGCGATACATACCGCCGTGGTTCTCCGCAATCGACCGATCGTTGTCGTTGAACACGATGATGAAGTTCGTCCCCATCTCGCCGACGACGTTCAGCCCCTCCAGTGCCTCGCCGCCCGACATCGAGCCGTCGCCGATGAGGGCGATGACATTTTCCCTGCGTCCCGCGAGGTCACGCGCCTTTGCGAGCCCCGAGGCGAGACTGATCGAGGTGGACGTGTGCCCCACGTTGAAGAAGTCGTGCGGACTTTCCTCAGGATTCGTGTAGCCCGACACCTCGCCGTATTTGTCCTCGTCGATGTATGCCTCCACGCGCCCCGTCAGCATCTTGTGCGGGTAGCACTGGTGCGACACGTCGTAGACGATCTTGTCCGTCGGCGAATCAAAGACCGTGTGCAGGGCGATGATCGCCTCGATGATGCCGAAGTCCGGGCCGAAGTGACCGCCGTGCACGCTCGCACGTTTGAGGAGCGCGTCGCGCATCTCCTGTGCGAGCATCCTGCGCTGCTCCGCTGTATAGCCCTTGATGTCGGCGGGCGATGTGATTGTTTCCAAATACATAGAGATTCCCCTTTGCTGTCTGCTTTCCATTTCCTGAGCGAATTATATCACCGAAATGTACGTGGATGTCAAGGCGCGTAGCAAATGTAACGGATTATTTTCAGCAAAGCGTGGTAGAGTGGGTACTCCGATGAAAAGATATTTTGATGGGGGATATATAATGAAAGAATGCAAAATGAAGGACAGCCGTATCGTTATCAGCGAGGTCATGATGCCCAGTCAGGCGAACCCGAACGGGAATGTGCACGGCGGCGAGATCATGAAGCTGATGGACTCTGCGGCGTACGCAGCGGCGCGGCGGTATGCGCGGTCGAACGTCGTCACCGCACGCGTGGATGAGCTTGAGTTCCATCTGCCGATCCGCATCGGCGATCTCGTCGTTGTGACGGCGGATATTGTCTACGTCGGACACAGCTCGATGGAGGTCGCCGTCAACGTTATCGTCGAGGACTTGGACGATGGCGGCGATCCGCAGCTCGGCCTCTCGGCGTACTTCACCATGGTTGCGCTGGACCGCAACGCACGACCGAAGTCCGTGCCGCCGCTCACGCTCGACACCGAGGAGGCGCGTGCCGCCTTCGAGGAGGGCAAACGCCGCTATGAGGCGCACAAGGCACGCAAGCGCGGCGCAGTCGCGCCCGCAGGCGGCTGCGTCTGCGATGCCATCGCGCAGCAGACAAAGGCGGCGCACACTGCACATACGGCAAAAGAAGTGAAGAAGTAAAAGTACATATATTGCACATTGTGAAAGAAAAAACGCAGCTCCGCGCGGGGCTGCGTTTCCTTGTGTGAGGGAGAATTGTTGCTGTGCCTGACAAAAGTGCTTTGGCAGAACGACGATCAGAGATCAAGCGTCATGTTGTCCCCTCAAGCCCGAGCAGATACTCCTTTTTGTCGAGCCCGCCCGCATAGCCCGTGAGGCTGCCGTCTGCACCGATGACGCGGTGGCACGGGATGAGAATCGAGATCGGATTGCGCCCGACCGCGCCGCCGACCGCCTGTGCAGACATACGCTTTCCTGTGACTTTCTCAAGACGTTTCGCAATCGCTCCATAGGTCGTCGTTCCCCCGTATGGGATCGTTCGCAGGATTGCCCATACCGACATCTGAAACGCCGTGCCCGTGGGATTGAGTGCGGGCATAAAGTCAGGCTCTTTGCCGGCGAAATACAGATCGAGCCAACGCATGGCCTCTCCGAACACGGGGAGGTCTTTTTTGTGCGCCGCCGAAAGATCGGGGAAATCCCTCTCCCCGTCGAAGTACAGCCCCGTGAGTGCCATGCCGTCACTCGCGAGTGTGATCCCGCCGAGCGGGGAAGTGTAGTGTACTGTGTAGATCATGGGCGTTCTCCTATCGTATGATATGCGTCTATTATAGAGCAAAATGGCCTTTTCTCAAAATGTCGCTTTCTGTGCGACCACGCGTCTCTCTCCTCCTGCTATACTCTGAACCATCGAAAAGGTCATACAGCATAGAGGAGGAAAACATCATGGCTGAGGAAAAGACAAACGGACAGACGGAACTCGTATTCATTTTGGATCGGAGCGGGTCGATGTCGGGGCTGGAGAGCGACACCATCGGCGGGTTCAACGGCATGCTCACGCAGCATCGCAGCGAGGGTGGGGACGTGCTCGTCTCGACGGTGCTCTTTGATCACGAGAATGAGGTCATTCATGACCGCGTGCGGATTGCGGATGTCCCCACACTCACATCGAAGGAGTACTACACACGCGGCTGCACGGCTCTGCTCGATGCGATGGGTGATGGCATCCGTCACATCAAGAACGTGCACAAGTATGCGCGCCCGGAGGATCGCCCCGCACGCACCATGTTCATCATCACGACCGACGGGATGGAGAACTCGAGCACGCGCTACACGGCAGATCAGGTGCGGGCGATGGTGAAGCAACAGGAGGAAGCGGGCTGGGAGTTTGTCTTTCTCGGCGCGAACATCGACGCGGTGCAAGTCGCGGGCGGGCTTGGCATCCGCGCCGAGAACGCCGTCGAGTTCGCTTGTGATGCGGCGGGCGTGCGCGAGAACTTCGCGTCGCTGTCGCACATGACCTGTGCCTTTGCCGCAACAGGTACCGTTGTGCCGACATGGTCGCGGAAGATCAGCGAGCATCTCGCAAAGCAGAAGAGCGGGCGCAGTTAAGGAAGCACTGATAAATTCAGCACTGCCATCTTGGCACATTTTTTCCGCCCTCTCTGTGTCGACAAATCCTCCACATAGCTCTTGCTATGCGTCCGGTTTGTCTCCTTGACAGGGCGAAAAATCTGTACCAATCTGACAGACTTCATTTTATCAGCGATTCCTTAA
>CAUVVR010000019.1:0-54749 GCA_963555475.1 uncultured Selenomonas sp. | reverse complement strand
ATCGAGGCGGCTGTGAGAAGATAGGAAATAGGGGGAATATCAATGGATAACCAGTATATGGATATGTTCCTGGATGAGTCGCATGAGCATCTCCAGTCACTCAACGAAGGTCTCCTACGTCTCGAGGAGAACATGGAGGAGATCGATGCGGTCAACGATATCTTCCGCAATGCGCATACCCTGAAGGGGATGTCGGCGACGATGGGCTTTGCCAAGATTGCGGAGCTCACGCATGAGATGGAGGATGTCTTGGATCTCGTCCGCAAGAGCCAGCTCAAGCTGAACGAGGATATCATGGACACCCTGTTCAAGTGTCTGGATTCCCTTGAGCAGATGGTGGACAGCGTCGGCAACGGCGAGGCAGAGGATGTTGTCGATGTCTCGGATCTTGTCGCAAAGCTCAGTTCCATCTCCAAGGGGACGCCCGCACCTGCTGCGGATGCTGCGGCACCCACTCCTGCAGCGGCGGCTCCCGCCGGTGATGATGCTGCCGGCTCGGCACTCGACCTTGATGACATTGATCTTGATGTCATGAAGAAGGCGAAAGAAGCCGGGATGAACCTCTTCCATATTAAAGTCACACTGATGGAGACCTGCGTCCTCAAGGCTGCGCGATCCGTTATGGTTATGCATGCGCTGGATGAGGTCGGCGATGTTCTAAAGAGTATTCCCCCTGCCGAGGATCTTGAGCAGGAGAAGTTTGAGCGCAGCTTTGACGTGCTCGTCGCGACGGGCGGCGACGCTGATGCCGTGCAGAATGCGGTGGATACAGTCTCGGAGATCGAGGACGTTGCTGTCACTGCGGTCGATCCTGACAAGGTCGGCAAGGAACCTGCTCCCGCTCCGGCTGCATCACCTGCTGCGGCCGCACCTGCGGCAAAGGCAGCCCCGGCAGCCAAGAAGGAAGCTGCAAAACCGGCGGCTGCTGCGCCCGCGAAGAAGCAGCATCAGAGTCAGAGCGTTCGTGTCGATATCGAAAAACTGGATACCCTCATGAATCTCATGGGCGAGTTGGTTATCAATAAGGTGCGTCTGGAACAGATCGGGCAAACCCATCGACTTACCGATCTCATGGAGACGCTTGAGCAGATGGATCGTGTCACGGGTGATCTGCAGAACATCGTCATGAAGGTACGTATGGTTCCGGTTAGTGCCGTGTTCAACCGCTTCCCGCGCATGGTACGCGACGTGTCAAAGGAACTCGGCAAGGACATCAACCTCACAATCGAAGGTGAGGAGACGGAGCTGGACCGTACGGTTATCGATGAGATCGGTGATCCGATCATGCATCTTCTGCGCAACTCGCTTGACCACGGCGTTGAGAGCCCCGATGCACGCGAGGCGAAGGGAAAGTCGCGCACCGGCGAGGTCGGGCTCATCGCACGCCACGAGGGCAACAACGTTGTCATCATGATCACGGACGACGGTGCGGGCATCGATGCAGACAAGATCCGCCGCAAGGCGGTTGAGAAGGGGATGATTTCGCAGAGTGAGGCGGACAGCCTCGATGATGCAGATGCCGTTCGCCTGATCTTCCTGCCAGGCTTCTCGACGGCGGAGCAGATCACGGACATCTCGGGCCGCGGTGTTGGTATGGACGTTGTGCGCAGCAAGATCGAGGCACTCTCCGGGCACGTCGATGTTGAGACGCATATCGACGAAGGGTCTGTGTTCAAGATCAAACTGCCGCTCACGCTTGCGATCATTCAGGCGATGCTCGTACGAGTGCAGGAGGAGATGTATGCCATTCCTCTCACATCCATCGACAGTACGATCAACATCGAGCCGAGCGACATTCAGACCGTTCAGAACAAGGAGGTCATCGTCCTGCGCGGGGAGATCATTCCGATCATCCGCAT
This sequence comes from uncultured Selenomonas sp., assembly GCA_963555475.1. GTDB lineage: Bacteria > Bacillota > Negativicutes > Selenomonadales > Selenomonadaceae > Centipeda. The sequence continues at coordinate 52,890 of CAUVVR010000019.1, read as the reverse complement.
GGAGGAGGCTCTTCAGGTTCCGCATACGAAGGACTCCGACGAGCATTTCGTCGTCGTCGTCCATGCGGGCGAGGCAAAGGCGGGCATTGTCGTCGACAATCTGATCGGTCAGCAGGAAATCGTTATCAAGACACTTGGCAATCTCTTCGCCGGCCTCAAGCTCTTTGGCGGGGCAACCGTGCTTGGCGACGGAAGAGTCGCACTGATTCTTGACGTTGCGACGATGATACAGCAGTAAAAGGGGAGGGCAAAGAAGATGGCAGATGATATGAATCAGGGAAATGCGCCGCAGAACTCGCAGTACGTGGCGTTCAATCTTCGCGATGAAGAATACGGCGTCAGCATTCTGAACGTGCAGGAGATCCGCAATCTCACAGACATCACGCGCGTGCCGTTTGCGGCGGACTTTATCAAGGGTGTTATCAATCTGCGCGGCTCGGTGCTCCCCGTCATTGACCTCAAGCAGCGTCTTGGACTTGCGGAGACACCATATACCGACCGTACGCGCATCGTCACGGTCTCTGTCGAGGATGTCCACGTCGGCATGCTTGTGGATGCCGTGACTGAGGTGCTGAGCCTCGAGAATGCACCCATCGATACGAAGAAGGCGATGAATGCACGCGAGAGCAGCCGATTCCTTAGCGGTATTGGCAATATCAAGGGAAGACTCATCGTTCTCCTCAACCTCGAGGAGATCGTCGGTCTGCCGAAAGAGGTAAAGTAAGGGGCAGAAATCCTTCCTTTGCTGCGCGGTGATAAGAGGTAGGGTCTATGAGCGTAGATGAGAATCTGACAGAACTGTCAGAGCTGCAGTTGGATGTGCTCAGGGAGATCGGAAACGTCGGTGCGGGGAATTCCGCAACGGCGCTTTCCCGTCTCATCCAACGCCGCATTGAGATGAATGTGCCCCATGTGGCACTCGTTCCAATTGAAGATGTACCGGAGTTTGTCGGCGGACCGGAATTGGTTGTCGTCGGTATTTTTCTGCGCGTCTATGGCAAAGCGCCGAGCAACATCCTCTTTCTCATCCCGCGGGAGAGTGCCTTTGCACTTGTGGATACCCTGCTCGGACGGGAGCGTGGAGATACGCATGAGCTCGATGCGATGGATGAGTCGGCACTCATGGAGATCGGCAACATTCTTGCAGGATCCTATCTGAATGCGTTCTACACGTTCACGGGCATGAGTATGCTGCCGTCCATTCCTGCGCTTGCTGTAGATATGGCGGGCGCTATCCTCAACGTCGTTTTGGTACAGCTTGGTGAGATGGGAGATCATGCACTCCTCATCGAGACAAATTTTGTCGCCGAGGATCGGAGCATCAACGGACATTTCTTTCTTGTCCCGGATCCCGGATCCCTTGGCAGCATTATGAATGCGGTAGGAGTTGGATGATATGCCGGATTTGATAAAAGTCGGTATGGCCGACTACAAAGTCGGCGCAGCTCCGTCTACACTCATCAGCTACGGACTGGGCTCGTGTATCGGACTTTCCCTTTATGACCCTCAGGCAAAGGTCGGGGGACTGCTCCACTATATGCTGCCGGACAGCAAACAGGCGCGTCCCTCGGATACGCCGGCAAAATTCATTGATACGGGGTTTCCGCTCATGCTTGCGGATGTCCTGAAACTCGGTGCGTCCAAATCTCGCTTAGTGGCAAAGATTGCGGGAGGAGCGCAGATGTTCGCGTTCTCCAATACGACGAGTGTCATGCGCGTCGGTGAACGCAACGCGCAGGCGGCAAAGGAGCTGCTTGCACAGCATGGAATTCGGCTTGTCGCGGAGGACACCGGCCTCAACTACGGACGTACGGTTGCCATTGATCTCAACGATGGGGTCTATACAGTGAAGACCGTCAGCAAGGGAGACAAGAGTATATAGAAGGGAAGGTGAAGAGATGTTCAAAGTCGGTATGGCATTGGTTTTTTCCGTGATCGCCGCACTCGTCGTATTTCTTACGGGGATGATCGGGGATGCACGCGTGACCACTGCATTGCTGCGGAGTTTTATCGCATTCCTGTGCGCAGGACTGTTCACCTATCTCGTCGTCTTCATATTGGAAGCAAAGGGCTGGACGGCGTTCGATAAAGAACCGCCCGAGCGGATGCAGGATATGCAGGCACAGCTCTATGATGCCGAAGACATTGACTTTGATGCAGTGGAAACGGGGGCGAAGGCGGCGGAGGAATTCGCCGCACCGTCGAACTTCCAACCGCTGTCGGAGGACGCATTCGTTCACATGAGGTCGCCGGAGGAAGAGGGAACACCCGCGACGGCATGAGAGCGTGGCTGCAGAGGCTGAGAGGAGGTGAGTGCGATGGCGGAGCAGAGGACTGAGGATATTGAGGCTCTGTGGCGGGCATACGAGACGGAAAAGACCGTGGATGTGCGCAACCGCATCGCTGAACACTATCTTCCTCTCGTTCGCTTGGTCGCAGGACGCATCGCCATCAGTCTGCCCCAGCATGTCGATCGGGAGGATCTCCTGAGCAGTGGATTTTTTGGACTGCTCGACGCGATCGAGCGCTATGAGTTGACGCGCGGCAATAAATTTGAAACGTACGCCGGTGTGCGTGTACGTGGAGCTATGCTCGACCATCTGCGTGCAAAGGACTGGATTCCGGTCAGTGTGCGTCAGAATATAAAAAAATACGAGAAAGCGGTTGCGCGTCTCGAGGGAGAACTCGGACGAACGGCGACCGATGAGGAACTCGCCGCCGAGCTGGATCTGACGATGGACGGTCTGCGTCATCTGGAAGGACAAGTCAGCGCGGCAACGATCATCCCGCTTGAGGAGTATCTGCGCACGGATGCTCCTGCTTCATTGGAGGATGGTCCTGTGGAACACGCGGAGTGGACCGAGGTCAAGGAGACGCTCGCTGCCGCGATTGAGAAGCTGCCTGAAAAGGAGCGCACCGTTGTTGCACTCTACTATTATGATGAACTGACACTCAAGGAGATTGCGGCGATTTTGCACCTCTCGGAGGCGCGCATCTCGCAGCTCCACACGAAGGCGATCTTCCGTATGCGCGGCTCGCTGGCACGGATGAACGACGAAGGATAGGAGCACCGATTACGGAATCGGTGCTTTCGATGGCAATGGATGAAGAAGCCGCTGCAGGAGCGATTGGATGGATCGGGAGTGATACTATGGAGCGTACGGTCGGGGGAAAACGGGACGGCTTTCAGCTTGTTGTGAAGGCGGACGGAAACTACATTACGGTCTATCCGGAGGGTGAGGGGGCTGCCGTTGTTGATTTGGCAACGCTGCGCAAGAACCTTGAGGATGAGGGGATTACAGACTACGATGTCCTGCAGCTCGCACGTATCGTGCGGGCTGCGGACGGTGTTGAAACGCGACTCGAACCTGAGACGGAGGACACTTCGGAGAATGTTGTCATCCCCTTTACCATTGAGGTTGCACCTGATGCGATGACAGCTGCGGTACGCTTTGATGATAAGAAGGGCAATCTGCCGCCATCTGTTTCCGATATATTGGATGGGCTTGCGGCGAAGAAGGTCGTTTACGGGATCGACCGCGATGCAATTCGGCGCGGTGTTGCACGAATGACCCCCTTTATGGCAGCGCGTGGAACAGCACCAATCGCAGGGACGGACGCACGCATCGAAAAGAAATTCGATATGGGGGAAAAGGGGCGGCCCGCATTGCGTGCCTTTGACCGCGTGGACTACAAGGATATGAACATCTTCATCCGTGCACAGATTGGCGATGTCGTCGCCGTGCACATCCCCGAGACGGCGGGAACGCCGGGGACAAATGTGTTCGGAGAGGAGGTTCCCTCCAAGCCCGGGAAAACCGTGCCTCTTCCGCAGGGAAAGAATACGAAGATTGTAAATACACATGAACTCGTGGCAGTTATCGACGGGCAGATCGTTGATGATGGAAAGAAGATCAGCATCGACCCGCATCTTGTGATCGACACAGGAGTTGATGTCGGTACGGGGAATATCGACTTCGCCGGCAGCATCGAGATTAACGGAGATGTGGAGAGCGGATTCTCTGTCCGTGCAACGGGCGACATTGAGATCAAGGGCGTTGTCGGCGGTGCGGATGTCGAGGGGCGAAACGTCATTGTACACGGTGGTATTCGCGGCATGAACATCGGGCGGATTCGCGCATTGGAGGATGTGAGCATCTCCTTTGTCGAGAATGCGAACATCTCGGCGGGGCGCGATATCCTTGTCAACGATGTTGTTCTGCACTCAGAGATGCGTGCGGGACACCACGTCCGTGTAGAGGGGCGACGTGGTGTTATTACGGGGGGGAAGGTCAGCGCAGGGGAGTCCATCCGTGCAAAGATGTTAGGCAACCAGTTTTACGTGCAGACCAATCTGAACGTCGGGGTCGATCCACATCTCAAGCAGCGTTATGATGCGCTTTCCAAGGATTGTCAGGCGGCGATCAAGCGACTGACAGAGATTCGCCTATCGCTGGCGACGCTCAAGCAGCAGCCGCTCATGAGCCTTTCAGAACGTCGCAGGGAGCAGCTGGTGGAGATGACACACGCTCAGTTCCCCCTTGCGACGAACATCAAGGAGATGAAGGAGGAGCTTGAGCGGATGCAGCAGGAGTTGGAGGAGATGAAAAACGGCTCCATTGCCGCCGCCGATACGATCTTCCCAGGTGTCAATGCCACGATCAACGGGGTGAAAAAGACGATAGAGGAAGAGCTGCGCAACGCGCGGCTGCAAATGCTGAATGGGGAAATTGCCGTAGGAATCTTCTAAAGAGAGGCAGGTATCACCATGAATGTCACGCCAATCAGTATGCAGATGATGTTCCCTCAGTCCAACGAAGCAGGGAATGTTCAGAGCAATATGCAGAACCAGGTCAATATCCAGCAGAGCTTTGAGTCCATCCGACAGAAGCAGGATGCAGAGCTCGCACGCCAGCAGGTGCGCGCCAAGGAACAGGCGAGTGAGGATGCACGTGTGAAGGATGACCCGGAGCGTGAACGGCGGCAGGGCGGAGGTCAGCACGGCGGACGGCGCAGGGATGGCGGGGAGGATCATGGTCCTGAGCTCCTGCAGCGACTTGCGGCCGACCCGAACCGTGGCGTGCATCTCGACATTAAGCTATAAATCTTTCTCTCATGTCGTTTGGATACGTCGCGAAGGAGGCGTCCCGTTATTATTTCCGTGACCGAAATTCTGGGTGCTCTCATTATTCTCGGCGCTGTTTTGCTGCTCATTGTGCGCTACATCATCCATCGACGGCAGCGAAGCGAAGAGGATGACGAAGATCTTGCAGCATCCATTGAGAAACTAAAAAAAGAACTTCAGCAGTCTGCGGACACAATTATTAAACGTCTCGGCAGCCATGTCACCAAACTTGAAGGGCTTCTGCGGGAGGCGGATGATCGACGCGTGCGCCTTGAGACGCGTGTTGCCGATGCACAACGGCTTGAATGGGCACTACGTCAACGCATTGAGGAACTCGAGCGGCGTCTTCGTGACACGGGACAGCCAATGCCGACCCCTCTGGTACCCCCCACAGAAAGCATACCTGTCGCCGCCGTACCGCCGATGCCATCGCAGGAGGTGCGTCGTACGGATGGCGATGAATTTGCTGCTGTGCTCCATCAGTCGATTCTGCGCGAGCAGGCACGCGCCATTGCTGAGCCACCGCATACATATGTGCAGCAGCAGACTTACGTGCCGCCGCAACAGCCTCCGGTAATGCAAAGGAGTGGGCGGCAGGAGTTGTCGCCGCAGCGGAGTGCGATCCCGGTCCCGCAGCCCGCACGTTCCGTCGCACCTCCTCCTGCACCGCAAACTGCTCTGCGTGAGGATGAGGAAGAACCCGTGCGTGAGGACGAGTCGATCATCAAAGCGCGTGCGCTCCTGCGTGCGGGACGTACCATCGAGCAGGTCGCCCGCGAGACGGGGGTTGAGATCGGTGCGCTCCGCCTGATGAAGCAGATGACGCAAAAGGATTGACAAAACGAGAAAAGACAGGTATAATACCATTTGTTCGGGACGTAGCTCAGCTTGGTAGAGCGCTTCCTTGGGGTGGAAGAGGTCGTGAGTTCAAATCTCGTCGTTCCGACCATTCTTCGGCATAGGAACCTCCGCGCGAGAGCGTGGAGGTTTTTTCGCGTAAGGAGGAGGGATCTTGTGAATCTGGTCGTAGATAATTCTGTTCTGCAAGTCCTCTTGCTTGCCGTCATGTTTCTCTCCATCATGGTGGAGATCAAGACGGGCGGGCTCGGTGTTGGCGTGCTGCTTGGCATCGTTGCGGCGGCAGTCTTCTGGGGCAGCCAGTATACGCGCGGACTCGTGGAACTCTATCACATTGCAGTTTTTCTCGTGGGTGTCCTTATGATTATCGTAGAGATCCTGCTGCCGACGGTGGGGCTGCTCGCGGGGCTTGGCGTTGCGGCGATGCTTTACAGTATCGTGCTTGCACTCGGTGGGGATATCGGTGCACTCGCAGCACTTGGGATTGCTCTCGTGATTTCGATTGTGCTCTTTTTGCTGATTGTCTCGCGCCTACCGTCGAGCAAGCTCTGGAACAAAATTGTTCTGCAAAAGTCCTCGCGTACAGAGGAGGGCTATGTGAGCGCGGCGGAGCAGACGGGGCTTGTAGGGAAGACGGGCGAGGTGCTCACGGAGCTGCGTCCCTCAGGGACGGCACGTATTGATGGACGTCCCGTGGATGTGATTTCAGAGGGCGCGTTTATTCAAAAAGGGAAAAGCATTATTGTCCTGTCCGCAAACGGCAGCCGCGTCGTCGTGCGCGAGGCGTAGTGTTGTTTGGCGGAACTTGTTAAGGAGGTTCTTATGGGAACACTGTTTGGGGGAGCATTCCTCATTGTCATCGTCATTCTCGCCGTATCAATTTTCCTCCATTTCGTACCGCTTGGGCTCTGGGTGTCCGCCATCTCGGCAAATGTCTCGGTGAGCATCATGTCGCTCATCGGTATGCGTCTGCGCCGTGTACCGCCGAGCCGCATTGTACTGCCGCTGATTAAGGCAAATAAGGCGGGACTCGATGTGAGTGTCAACCAGCTCGAGGCACACTACCTCGCGGGCGGCAATGTTGACAAGGTGGTCGATGCGCTGATCGCCTCGCACCGTGCTCAGATTGCTCTGCCGTTCGAGCGTGCAGCGGCGATTGACCTCGCGGGACGCGATGTGCTCGATGCCGTGCAGATGAGCGTCAATCCGAAGGTCATCGAGACCCCGATTGTCTCCGCTGTCGCGGCAAACGGCATTGAGCTCAAGATCAAGGCACGCGTCACCGTGCGTGCGAACATCGACCGCCTCGTCGGCGGTGCGGGTGAGCCGACGATCATCGCCCGTGTCGGTGAGGGCATTGTCACGACGGTCGGCTCCTCGCAGAGCCACACAGACGTGCTCGCGAATCCCGATGATATCTCGAAGACTGTGCTTGGCAAGGGCCTCGACGCGGGAACAGCATTCGAGATTCTCTCCATCGATATCGCGGATGTCGATGTCGGCCGCAACATTGGCGCGGAGCTCCAGACCGATCAGGCGGAGGCGGATAAGCGCATCGCACAGGCAAAGGCGGAGGAACGCCGTGCCATGGCGGTTGCACGCGAGCAGGAGATGAAGGCGTACACACAGGAGATGGAGGCAAAGGTTGTCGAGGCACAGTCCGAAGTGCCGCACGCGATGGCACAGGCCTTGCGCGAGGGCAAACTCGGCGTGATGGACTACTACCAACTGAACAATATCCAGTCCGACACCGATATGCGCCATGCCATCAGCGCCTCGGGGAAGGCGGACGAAAAGCATCCGACACCGCCAGTAAAGTGAGGAATGCGGTATGGAATACCTCATTGTCATCGCCGTTGCGGTAGCGATTGCCGTTTTTGACGATCGTGTGCGCGGCAAGAAGAAAGTACCCCCGCCGACCGTACCGCAGGACATTCCGCGCCAACGAAAACGTGCGGAGCAGAATGCGAAGTTTGAGATTCCGCCGCTGCGCGGGGTTCCCTCCGACATGCAGGTTACGTTCGATGCGGAGGTGCTGCGTGCGCAGGAACTGCGCAGCAAATGGGAAGAGGCACGCAGGGAGGCACAGCGTGCAAAGCAACTGCGCGAGCGCGAGGAGTGTGCCGTACGTCGCGCAGCAGAGGAGACTCAGGCCGCTGCTGCGGTTGTGCCACAAACTGCTGTGCGAACGCCGTCTGTCCTGCTGCCGCAGGTGACAGCGGATACAATGGCACGGGCGGTCGTCCTTGCCGAGGTGCTCGGCAAGCCGCGCGCACTGCGCAGATTTCCACAGAGATAGAGAAAACGGGAAGCACAACACAATGTGGTGCTTCCCGTTTGTGTCTATTTTATGCGGTTCAGCAACGCCGCAATCTCGGCAGGGTCGGCATCGTTCCCCGTGCAGCTTACGATGGGCTGTGCACCGAGCATGACCGTGCGTCCGTCCACATAGGCATCCTTGGCGGCATGCCCGTTCTTGTAGGCTGCTGCAAGATTGCCCATGACGAAGTAGGCGCGTTCGGCAGAGCTCATACCGCCGGCAGCGGCGGGGATCAATAATTTTTTCTTGTTCACATAGACGACGCCGTCCTCGACCGTGACCGTACCGCCGCTCATCGCAGTCAGCTTCTTCGCGTAGTTGTCGCGGCGCGCGGCGTTCGACGGATGATCGGCGGCTCCCGTCATGACCGAGAACGCGTCGGCAGCGTTGTTGCCCGTGAGATCGATGAGACGCTGCCACACGGCAGCGGTCGCACCTGGGTTGTAAGGGGAGCGGGCGATGTATTCAAAGGCGAGATTGTCCGCTTCCCATTCCATCGGTTTCGTGAGCCCCTGCCCACTCCAAATATTTGCGGCAATTGCGCCGAGCACCGTGCCCGTCGCACTTGCGAGAATGGAAGGACCGAGCGAACGCTTCATGCCCTTTGCGGGATGATCCTTCTGACCGTGTCCCATCTCATGTGCAAGAACTACGGCGATTTCGTCCTCGTTTGAAAGATAGCTGTAGAGCCCGACATTGACGCTCATATTATGCCCAAGTGTGCAGAATGCGTTGAAGCTGTCTTCTCGGTTGATGAAATAATTGTATGGGCGGTCATAAATGGTGGCGTCCATCGAGCCGATTGCTGCCGTGAGGTTCGCAAAGATGCGGTCAAGCTGGCTGTTCAGATCATAGCGATAGTAGACACCGTATTTTTCCTGGAGCTCTTCAAAGAGTGCCTGCCGCCCCTCCTCAGTCGTGTTGTAGTACTTGATCTGCGCGTTCATCTCGTTTGCCGCGACTGCACCGCCGATGACTGCGCCGATGATGCTCTCCGTGCTCGTCTTCGCGACGGCGGGAGCAGGGGCAATCCCCGTCACCAGTGCGGCAGAAAGTGCAAGTGCAATCCCCTTGTGTGTCCATTTTTTCCTGTTCATAAATCCTCCTTATCCCATGAATCTATGAACACATTATAGATAAGAAATAAAACTGCGTCCATGCAAAAGAGGTTATAAAGTGCGCGTGAAGATGAGGATAAACCACTTCTCCGAACGTGGGGCGGACGTGTATAGAATTCTTGACACTATAGAGAAAAAACATTAAAATGGATAGGAGTATTCTATAGGAAATTTTGAACAACACAATGAGGAGGTGGCCGTTATTATTACTGAATTACTCATGGTAATTTTTGCTGTCGCTGTCGGTGCTGCTGCGGGCTATGTCGCACGGAGACGCACAGCGGAGGCTCAGATAGGATCAGCCGAGGACGAAGCGAAACGCATTGTCGAAGAGGCCGGTAAGCGGGCGGAGACAAAGCAGAAGGAAGCCCTGCTCGAGGCAAAGGAGGAAATCCAGCGCCAGCGGCAGGAGTTCGAGCGTGACTCGAAGGAGCGGCGCAGTGAGATTCAACGTCTCGAACGTCGCACGATTCAGAAGGAGGAAAACCTCGACCGCAAACTTGAGTCCATCGAAAAGAAAGAGGAAGGACTTGCGCGCAAGGAGGCACGCATCGACAAGACGCAGGCAGAGGTGACAGCCCTCTACGAGAGCCAGAAGCAGGAGCTTGAACGCATCTCGGGGCTCTCAACGGAGGAGGCGCGCACGATCCTCATGGCAGAGGCAGAGGAGGAGCTCAAGCACGAGAAGGCGCGCAAGATCAAGGATTACATCCAGCAGACGAAGGACGAGGCGGACAAGGCAGCACGCGAGATTCTGAGCGTTGCAATTCAGCGCTGCGCCGCCGATCATGTGGCAGAGACGACGGTCTCCGTCGTGGCACTGCCGAACGACGAGATGAAGGGACGTATCATCGGGCGTGAGGGGCGGAACATCCGCACACTCGAAACGCTGACAGGCATTGATCTCATTATTGACGATACCCCCGAGGCAGTTATCCTCTCGGGATTTGACCCCGTACGGCGTGAGATTGCACGCATTGCACTCGAAAAGCTGATTCAGGACGGACGCATCCATCCCGCTCGCATCGAGGAGATGATCGAGAAGGCGCGTCGCGAAGTCGACCAGCGGATCAAGGAAGCGGGCGAACAGGCGACGTTCGAGACGGGTGTACATGGCATCCATCCGGAGCTCGTTCGTCTCTTGGGGCGTATGCGCTACCGTACGAGCTACGGGCAGAACGTGCTCGCGCACTCCATTGAGGTCGCACACCTCGCAGGGCTTATGGCGGCAGAACTCGACTGCGATGTCATGCTTGCAAAGCGCGGCGGGCTTCTCCACGATATTGGCAAGGCGGTCAGTCACGAGGTCGAGGGCCCTCATGTCACCGTGGGGGCGGATCTCGCGCGTAAGTATCGCGAGTCCAAGGAAGTGATCAACATCATCGAGTCCCATCACGGAGATGTGGAGACGACGACGATCGAGGCGGTGCTTGTCGCTGCGGCAGATGCCGTTTCGGCGGCACGTCCCGGTGCACGGCGCGAGAGCCTCGAGTCTTACATCAAGCGTCTCAAGGCCCTTGAGGAGATCGCCGAATCGTTCGACGGTGTAGAGCGATGCTTTGCAATCCAGGCAGGGCGTGAGATCCGCGTTATGGTCAAGCCGGACAAGGTGGATGATGCGGGCGCTGCGGTGCTCGTCCATGACATTGTAAAGAAGATCGAGGGCGATCTTGAATATCCGGGGCAGATCAAGGCGACGGTGATCCGAGAGACGCGCGTTGTCGATTATGCGAAGTAAGGAACGAAATCTACAGAAAATTTACAAATAGGGGGCATATGCCCCCTATTTGTGGGAAATATGGAGGATGGGCAAGATCCGTGGGTGAGGCACGGCGTTGCCCAGCGTTCAATAAGGAGTGCATGATGCAGCAGCTGACCTATATTGTTTCCGGCACTGCCGATGCGCAGCGCAAGGCGGAACAGGCAAAGGAAAAACTGGATCGGGTTCCTCATGTGGAGTCCCTGCTCATTACGATCACTGCTCCGTGCGAAATGCCTGTTGAAAAGGCAAGGCGCATGGCGAATGCCGTGCGAGAGCTGTTCCCGTATGCGCGGCTTCTCGTGCATACCTGCGCCCTCAAGATGGCAGATCTGCGCCTTGATATGGAAGGGATCATGCTGACCTTTACGGCATTTGAGGCATCGCGCGCGGAGTTTGTCACCGTCGAAGGACATACGCCGGTGTCGGAGGCAAGGGAGCGCATTGTCCACTTTGTCGACGCACATCCGCATACCAAGGCAGTCGAATTTGTTGTGGTCGGTCTCATGGATCAGCTCGATGCTCTGCTTGAGGGGTGCTCCACGATAGACGAGCACATTGCGGTGTTTGGTTCTTTCGTTGATGCGCCGTCCATGGGAGTGCATGGCTATCTGATCGCAGATGATGTGGAGCTGCAGATGGGGATGGCTGCCATTGTATTCCACGGGGAAACACTGGATGTGCACGTGACGCGTAACTTCGGCTGGAATACACTCGGTCGCGAGATTGTTGCGACCCGTGTAGACGGCTGCACAGTCAAGGAGCTGGACGGCGGCACACCGCTGCGTATCTACGAGCGCTATTTCGGCATCAAGGGCGATGGTGATTTCAGTGCGGATGCTGCACTCTTCCCACTCTGCTTCGAGGAGGAGGATGGTTCGGTCTCCGCACGTGTCCCGCTCAAGATCGAGGAAGGGACGGGAGAACTCACCTTCGGACTGTCCATGCAGGAGGGGACGAAGTTTCGTCTTGCATACGGCGACCCCTACGGCATCCTCGCAAAGGCAGCGGAAAACGCGCGCGATATGTCCGTGTTCTCGCCACAGGCAATTTTCGGAACGGCGTGTATCGGACATTATCTCCTGCTCGGCGATGATGTTGTGACTGAGATGAGCCCCTGCGCGGGGGTCCCCTCGTCGACTGCATTTATGTTTGGTGAGGTTCGGCGTGTGGGCAGACGTATTGCTACGGCGAATCTGAATGTCCTGCTCGTGGGCATGAAGGAGGATCCGGGCTATGCGAAAAACATCCCGCTGCAGACCAAGCGTGTGGCGCATCTTTCTTACAACCGCAAAATGCTCGCGTTTATGTCGCATTTCATCCGCGTCTCGGAGGAGGAACTGCATACGGCGAATCAGCGGCTCAGTCACCTCGCGAGTAGGGATACTCTGACAAATCTGCTGAATCGCCGTGAGATGGAACGCCTCTTGAAGGATGCCGTTGTACAGGCACAGGAGAACAGAACTCCTCTTTCGGTCATTCTCATGGACATCGATCACTTCAAGGGGGTCAATGACACGTATGGGCACGATATGGGGGACAAGGTCATCCTCACGGTAGCGGATGCCATCTCCCGTACCATTCGCGGATCGGATGCGGGCTGTCGCTGGGGCGGCGACGAATTCTTTATCATCCTCGCAGGAGCACCGCTTGCCGTTGCAGGCAGGGTCGGCGAGCGTATCCGCCGACGTGTGGAGGCGGCGGAGATGCCGTTTGCGCGAACGGTCACGGTCAGTGTTGGCGTTGCGGCATTCGATGTGGAGCGGGACAACGAACTCCAGCTGTTCAAGAATGCAGACGAAGCTCTCTATCAGGCGAAGAAAGCGGGGCGCAATGCCGTGTATGCGCTTGGTTTCGGGCGTGTGAACAGTGAGGAATAGCCGATCATGGGGAGGGGGAGCACACGGTGTTTGATTTTTTACGAAGAAAGCTTTTGGGGCACAGTGGAGGCCGTTCGCGCAGTGAGCAGGCGCGTCCAGGTGTGCAGCTGCTCGCCTCTGTGCTCGTCTGCTTTCCCGAGATTGAGGCCGTTTCCTACGATCCGCGCGAGGGGATGCTGACGATGGACTTTGTTGTGCGTGTCCAGCTTCCACCAGCAGAGATAGAGGCCTTTGCTGCGTTTCTTGCCGAGAGCATCGAGACCTTTCATGTGCTTGAGGAGAGTCTCGCAACGGCGATGGATTTCTCGTATGAGCAGCATGAGGGGCTTACAATACTGCACCTCGCGCGTCGGATGGATGAGCTCTCGGAGCGGGAACTGAGCCTCACAATGCAGCTCCTGACGGAGCGCTTTGGTGAGAAACTGCTCGTTGACACGCACGGAGCGGAGGCATTGGACGCAGAGTTTCGCATGCTTCAGCATGAGACGCTTGAGCGGATGCTCGTCGCGGTGCGCGAGATCCCGCTGCGTGATCGATTGGTCGGCATACGGGAACGCGATCAGGTGGTTGTCTACAATCGGTAAGGAAATGAGGAGGAAGCACCGTGCGCATCATGTTGGTCGGTGATGTTGTCGGACGTGCGGGACGGCGTGCCTTTCGTGCGATTACCCCGCGCCTGCGTGCGGAACGCGGGATTGATGTTGTCATCGTCAACGGGGAGAACGCTGCCGGCGGCAAGGGATTCACGCGTAAGGCTCTGGATGAACTCTATGCGGGCGGCGCGGACATTGTGACCTCGGGCAACCATGTCTGGGACAAGAAAGATGTCTTTGCATTCATCGAGGAGGAGCCCTTCCTCGTGCGCCCTGCGAATTATCCCGAGGGGACGCCGGGGAAGGGGTACTGCATCTTCCCGTTCAAGGCGGCGAACATCGCCGTATTGAACCTCTCGGGACGTTCGTTCATGCCGGCGCTTGACTGCCCCTTTCAGAAGGCGGATGAGATTCTTGCGGGGATCGAGGGGCAGGCAGATATTATTGTACTCGACTTCCATGCAGAGACAACCTCGGAGAAGCTCGCGATGGGGCATTATCTGGATGGGCGTGCGGACATCGTTGTCGGGACACATACGCACGTGCAGACGGCTGATGAACGTATCCTTTCGGGTGGTACCGCATATATTACCGATCTCGGCATGGTGGGCTCGCATGACTCCATTCTCGGGGTACGCAAGGATATTGTCATTCAAAAATTTCGCACAGGGATGCCCGTCCGCTTTGAGATGGCAGAGGGGGCGGCGGAGTATGCCGCCGTAATCGTGGACATCGCGGCGGATGGGCGCTGCGCACCTACCATTGAGCGCGTTTTCCTCTGCGAAGAGAATTGATCGAGGAGGCTTCTATGCCAAGCGATTTGCATATCCACACGACCTTTTCCGATGGGCGGGATACCCCCGAGGAGGTTGCGGAGGCAGCAAAGGCGGCTGGACTGCGCTACATTTCCATCACGGATCACGACACGGTCGAAGGCGTTACGGAACTCTACGAGAGCGGACGCTATGCCACAGGCAGTCTGCGTATCATCCCCGGCGTTGGCTTCAGTGCGGGGGACGGGCAGCGTGAAGTTCACATATTGGGTTACAATATTGATATCTACGACGCGGGGCTTCAGGAAAAACTCGAGGAGATCAGCGAGGCGCGCTGGACGCGCTTTACCGAGATTGTGGACCGTCTGCGGGAACTGGGTTACGAGATTGGCGAGACCGAGGTGCTGACCGACGAGGGGCTGTGTAAGGCGGTTGGACGCTCCCATGTGGCACGTGTCCTTGTCAAAAAAGGCTACTTTGATTCGATCCGTACCTGCTTCGACCGGCTTCTAAAGCGAGGCCGGCCCGCGTATGTTCCGCACTTCCGCTTTGCTCCCGAGGAGCTCATCGATATCATCAAGGGCGCGGGCGGAATTCCCGTGCTTGGTAATCCCAAGGCACTTGATGATGAGGCGTACATAAAGCAGCTCATAGAGTTGGGAATCGAGGGCATTGAGGTGTTCTATCCGACCTATGACCGTGCAGATATACAGCACTACATGGATATTGCACAAAAGTACGGATTGCTCGTATCCGGTGGATCGGACTATCGCGGCTTTGTGGGGCGGCAGCCGGATGCCGTCGGACAGTTTACAATTGAGGATATCTATGCGGAAAATTTCTATCGGCCGTCGCATCATATCAGCTGACAGGAGAGGAGAAACACGATGGACGTTATCGCCTTAGTCGGTCCGAGCGGTACCGGAAAAAGCCACCGTGCCCTGTGGGTCGCCCAGCAAAACGGTGCAGATGCCATTATTGACGATGGCATTCTCATAAAAGACGGAAAGGTGATCGGCGGTACCTCTGCAAAAAAGGAGAAGAATCGAATCATGGCGGTGCGCCGTGCAATCTTTGTGTTGCCGGGGCATGCCTCCGACGTACGGCGTGCTATTGCGGAGTCTGAGCCGCGGCGAATTCTCCTGCTCGGCACGTCGGAGAACATGGTGCAAAAGATTGCCAAGGCACTGCATATAGGGCCTGTGAGCAAGATTATCCGTATCGAGGACATCGCCTCAAAGAAGGATATGGAGATCGCACAGTATCACCGCCTAAAGAGGGGCGAGCACATCATCCCCGTTCCGACGATCGAACTCAAACCTCATTTTTCAGGCTATTTGATCGATCCGATCAAGAGTTTCTTCAAGACCTCCTCATCGAAGCGCCGTCGTCTCGGTGAGCGTTCGATCGTGCGCCCTGTGTTCAGTTACTATGGGAAGCTCGTCATCGACGACTCGGTCATCAAGAATATTGTGCGCATCGTGGCAGAAAAACTAGATGAGGTGCACCGCGTCGGCAATACGCACATTCGCCACCTCGTAAACGGGGACGAAGACTTGGGAATTATGGTATCCCTTGAGGTTGTCTTTGCCTACGGGCATACGATCGCGGAGACGATGATGCGTCTGCGGCACGAGCTGCAGGCGGAGATCGAACGTATGACGGGGATGGTTGTGCATGAGGTCGATATTTTAGTTAAGAGTCTATACATTGACAAGGCGGTCGTCGCTCGCGCGTAGTACGCAACGATTATTTTTTCTGCGCTGCGAAAACCATTCTTCACTTTTTGGGGAAAAAGTGTTAGAATGAAAAGGATTTTTTTTAGGGATGTAGAACTAATATATATCTGCCATGTGTGCGGTTTTTTCTGCGCACATTAAAGGAAGCTCTGATACATGAATACTTTCTGAAATATGGGGGAAAGGAATGTGACGTTTCATGCTTGAGCAGTTGGTCAACACTTCGACGATTGATGTCAGCAGCCGCGCGATGGCGGCAGCATCCCTGCGTCATGAGGTGCTCAGCAATAACATCGCCAACGTGAACACACCGAACTTCAAGCGGAGTCATGTCCGCTTTGAGGATTTGCTGAAACGGGAACTGGGACTGGAAAACGATCCTCTGATGAAAGTTGTGCGGACGCATGACAGACATTTTCCCATCGCCTTTCGGGGGAAAGCGCGGCCTGTCATCGAGCAGGAACAGCATACAAATATGCGTCTGGATGGGAACAACGTCGACATCGATGTGGAAATGGCCGAAGTTGCGAAGAACCAGCTGTACTACAGTGCGCTGGCAACGGCGCTTGGTGGGCATATCAACAAGATTAAGAGCGTTATTTCGAGCGGCCAGGGCGGCTGATAAACGGGAGGGCACGATATGGGAATGTTTTTGGGAATTGATGCAGCGGCTTCGGGGCTCACGGCGGAGCGTCTGCGCATGGACGTGATCTCCAATAATATTGCAAATGCTAACACAACGCGTGCACAGGGCGGGGGAGCCTATCATCGCCGCTATGTGGTGTTCCAACCGCGTGAAAAGGGGAATGGCATCGGCTTTGAGTCGTTCCTCGCACGTGCTTCGGAGCGTATGCGTCCGGGTGACGGTGTCCGTGCTGTCGCCATTCAAGAGGATCGCACGCAGGGGACGCTCGTCTATGAGCCGGGGCATCCGGATGCAAACGCGGAGGGCTATGTCGAGCGCCCGAACGTCAATATCGTTGCAGAGATGGTGGATATGATCTCGGCATCGCGCGGCTATGAGGCGAATACGACGACAATCAATGCGGCAAAGTCCATGGTGACTGCGGCCCTTCGCATTGGCAGCGGCAGCTGATTTCAGCGCACAGTTTAAGGGAGATCAATGTATATGGAAGTACAAGCACTGCAAATGACCCCCGTCACGATGCGCGCTACCAGTCATCTAGGGGAAACCATCGAAAAGGAGCCGCCGAAGAGCTTCGGTGCCTATCTGAAAGACGCACTCTCTGAGGTGAACAACCTCCAGCTCGCATCGGATCAGCAGAACAAACTGCTTGCTGCCGGTGAAATCTCCGATGTCTCTCAGGTCATCGTGGCAGGGCAGAAGGCTGAGATCGCACTTCAGCTTACGCTGCAGATGCGCAATCGTGCCGTATCTGCCTATCAGGAAATCATGCGGATGCAGGTGTAATCACTGCCTGCCGTTTTCGTGCGTCGCTCCGACGGCGGCGCATCACACCGTGATGACTTGAAGGGAAAGAGATTATGGGAGAGTGGAAAGAGCGCGGCCGTGCCATGTGGGAACGCTTTGACAAGCGGCAGCGCTACATCATGCTCGGTTCGGCACTCGCAATTCTCGTCCTCATCTTTGGTATGAGTTTTTGGTATGGCAGCAAGCCCGATATGGTGCCGCTGTTTACCGACATGGAGACCAAGGATGCCGGTGAGGTTGCCAATCAACTGCGCGAAGCGAAGATCACCTACGAGGTGCAGGAAAACAAGTCGGGCACGACGATCCTCGTTCCGACGACGAACGTTCACGAGGCACGTCTGAACCTTGCAACCCAGGGATTGCCGCGCGGGAACAAGGGTTTTGAAATCTTCGACGACAGCAAGCTTGGTGTCACCGAATTCCAGAACCGTGTCAACTATTTGCAGGCACTTCAAGGAGAGCTGACACGCACAATTGAGCAGATTGAGGCGGTCGAGAAGGCTCGCGTCCATATTGTGCTGCCCGAGGACAGCCTCTATAAGAAAGAAGAGAAGCCTGCGACGGCTTCCATTATGCTGCGCCTGAAGCCCCATGCGGAGCTGACCAAGAAGGAGATCAAGGGCATTGTCAACCTCGCGGCGCACAGCATCAAGGGACTGACCCCGGAGAATATCACGATTGTTGACGATACCGGGAAGATCCTGAACGATCCCGACGATCAGGATGAAAAATCCATCGGGGTCAAGACACTCACGCAGCTCGATATGACGCGCAAGGTGCAGGACAACATCGAGAAGAAGGTCCAGTCGCTCCTTGACCAGACCCTTGGTGAGGGGCGTGCCTTTGCACGTGTCAGTGTAGAGCTCGACTTCGACGATCGTCTGACCGACCGGCAGACCTTTACGCCTGTCGTTGACGATGCGGGCATCATCCGCAGTCAGCAGGACATTTCCGAGAGCTACGTCGGCAGTTCGACGAACCCGGGAGGTCCTGCGGGCGTACAGAGCAACGTCCCCGGCTATGTGGAGCAGGAGGCGAATGCAAACGCAGAGTACGAGAAAAAGGAATCCACCAAGAACTATGAGATCAACGAGGAGCGCCAACACGTCATCGCTTCTCCCGGCTCGATTCGTCGCCTGACGGTCGCCGTCCTCGTCAACGATGATGTGACCCAGCCGCAGCAGGAGAGTATTCTGCGTACAGTGAGCAGTGCGGCGGGCATCAACCCGCAGCGCGGCGACACGATTTCTGTCGAGCCGCTGCCGTTCAGCACGGAGGCTGCAGAGCGCCGTGCGGCAGAGGAGCAGGCGGAGAAGGATCGTCAGGACCGCATCTTCTACACGCAGGTCGGACTTGCTCTGCTCGTCATTGCCCTCATTGTCGGCGGCATTCTCATGTACCGTCGCAAGAAGCGTCTTGAGCGCGAGGCTGCCGAGGAGGCACAGCGTCTTGAAGAGGAGCGCCTCGCCGAGGAGCGTGCTGCAGCAATCGCAGCGGGCGAGGTCGAGGAAGAAGACCTCTCCGAGGAGGAGCAGCAGCAGATGAATCAGAAACTCGCACTGCTCGCCCTCATTGACAACAAGCCCGAAGAGGTTGCCCTCCTCGTCAAGACATGGCTTACGGAGGAGGAGTAAATATGCCGGATATGTATGGCAGCGGAGATCTGACCAATCAGCAGAAAGCGGCGATCCTCTTTATCGCAATCGGTCCCGAGTACTCGGCAAAGCTGTTTCAGCATATGGATGACGATGAAATCGAGCATCTGACGCTTGAGATCGCAAACCAGAAGCAGGTCTCCTCCGCACTTAAAGCGGAGGTCATCGCCGAGTTCTACTCCATGTGCATGGCACAGGACTATATCTCCTCGGGCGGGTTGCAGTATGCGCAGAACGTCCTCGAGAAGGCGCTCGGGCCCGACAAGGCACTCGAGATCATCAACCGTCTCACGACGAGTTTGCAGGTGCGCCCCTTCGATTTCCTGCGCAAGACAGATCCCGCGCAGCTGCTTAACTTCATTCAGAATGAACACCCGCAGACCATTGCGCTCATCATGGCATATCTCGAACCGGATCAGGCGGCAATCGTCCTCGGTTCGTTGCCGCCGGAGGCACAGGTCGAGGTCACAAAGCGTGTTGCAACGATGGATCGTACATCGCCGGACTTCATCCGTGAGGTTGAGCGCGTGCTGGAGAGAAAGCTCTCGTCCATGGTGACACAGGACTTTACCACAGCGGGCGGCATCAAGGCGATTGTCGAAGTGCTCAACCGCGTCGACCGCACAACAGAGAAGGCGATTGTCGAGACACTCGAGGTCGACAATCCCGAGCTTGCCGAAGAGATCAAGAAGCTCATGTTCGTGTTCGAGGACATCGTCCAGATCGACGACCGTTCCCTGCAGCTCGTCCTGCGTCAGGTGGAGACCAAGGATCTCTCCCTCGCGCTCAAGGCAACGCCGCAGGAGGTTGCGGAAAAGGTGTTCAAGAATATGTCGACGCGCGCTGCCGATATGCTGCGTGAGGAAATTGAGTTCATGGGACCGGTCAAGATCCGCGACGTGGAGGAGGCCCAGCAGAAGGTTGTCGGTGTCATCCGCGTGCTCGAGGACAAGGGCGAGATCGTGATCTCGCGTGGCAAGGGAGACGAGATGATTGTCTAGAGTTATCAAGGCAGCCGTCTGGGAAGAGAATCCGCATCTCATTGACGTACCCCCCCCTCCGCCGCCGCCCCGCGAGGACGGTGAGGAAGAAGGGCTGAGTGAAGAAGCCGTTCAGAATTTGCTCGCACGCATTGCAGAGCGTGAGCAGGCGATGGACGAGCGCGTCAAAGAGGCAGAGATTCAGGTTGCCGTCCTTCGCGGTCAGGCCGAGGAGGATCGCGACCGCCTTCTCACTGAGGCGCAGACAAAAATTGAGCAGGATCGCGAAGAAGCTCGTAAGCAAGGGCATGAGGAGGGCTTTGCCGAAGGGCGCACAGCGGGCGAAGCTGCCGTGCGCGAGGAGATGGCGGAGCTCATCCGTCAGACGAACGCGCAGGCGGAAAAAACTCTGCGCGATGCCCATGATGCCATACGAGACTATGTAGTGAATGCCGAACAGGACATTGTTTCGATTGCCATGACGGCAGTCGAGCGCGTTCTGCCGCAGCACTTCATTGACGTGCCGCAAATGGTACTGCCTGTTGTGCGCGATGCCATCCTGCGCGTCAAAGATCAGAAGGAGATTGTCGTCCATGTTTCGCCCGCGAGCTATGACTTTGTGCTTATGGCGCGGGATGAACTGCGTTCCGCTCTGACGGCGGGGGATACAAACCTCACGATCACCTCGGACGAGGGGCTGAAGCCGGGCGACTGTCTCGTGGAGACCCCGAACGGCAGTGTGGATGCACGTTTGCAGACACAGATCGAACAGCTCAAGAAGGCTGTGCGGGAAGTTATGCTATGAATATGAGTGAAACGGGGGGGAATCCCCCATTTTCCATAGATATCCAAAAATTCCGCGATGCGCTTCACAATGCGGCACCAATGAAGCTGACGGGCAAAGTGACGCAGATCATTGGGCTCGTCATTGAGTCGCAGGGACCGACCGTCACGGTCGGGGAACTCTGCTATGTGAGTTCGCATTTTGCGGGGATGCCGCCGATTCCGGCGGAGGTCGTGGGCTTTCGTGAGGGGAGTGTTCTCCTCATGCCCGTCGGTGAAATGCAGGGCATCGGTCCCGGCTGTGAGGTCATTGCAACGGGGCGGCGTCTGCGTGTCAAGGTTGGCCCTGAACTGCTCGGGCGTGTTCTTGACGGGCTCGGCAATCCGATCGACGGCAAAGGCCCAATTCTCGCAAAGGAAGAGTATCCCCTGCAGGCACCGCCGCCGCCGCCGCTCACGCGCCCGCGCATCCACGACAATCTCTACGTCGGTGTGCGTGCAATCGACGGGCTCATCACACTCGGCGATGGGCAGCGTATCGGCATCATGGCGGGGTCGGGCGTTGGCAAGTCCACGCTGCTCTCCATGATCGCACGCAACACCGAGGCGGATATCAGCGTCATCACCCTTGTCGGGGAGCGCGGACGTGAGGTGCGTGACTTTATTGAGCGTGACCTCGGCGAGGAGGGGCTGAAACGCTCCGTCGTTGTTGTCGCGACCTCCGACCAGCCCGCACTCGTCCGCATCAAGGGAGCGATGACGGGGACGGCGATTGCCGAGTATTTCCGCGATCAGGGGCACAAGGTCGTCCTGATGATGGATTCTGTGACGCGCTTTGCAATGGCACAGCGCGAGGTCGGGCTCACCATTGGCGAGCCGCCTGCGACACGCGGCTATACGCCGTCCGTCTTTGCCATGCTGCCGCGTCTGCTTGAGCGTGCGGGCACGAGTGAGAAGGGATCGATCACAGGCATCTACACCGTCCTCGTTGACGGCGATGATATGAATGAACCGATTGCGGACGCCGTGCGCTCCATTCTTGACGGACATATCGTGCTCTCGCGGCGGATCGCGGCACAGAATCACTTTCCCGCGATCGACGTGCTCGGAAGTGTCAGCCGTGTCATGTACGAGGTTGTGGACAAGGGCCACCTTGAAGCGGCGCAGGAGATGCGTCAGCTGATGGCGGTGTATGCCGAGGCAGAGGATCTCATCCACATCGGCGCGTATGTCAAGGGCTCAAGCCCGAAGATCGATGCTGCGATACAAAAGATCGACGGAATCAACACGTTCCTCTGTCAGGATATCTACGAAGTGACTTCCTATGAGGAGACAGAACAGAGTCTGCTCAAGGCTGTGGGCAAGGCTGCACCTGCCGCACCGACGACATCCGCTGAGCCGCCCGCTGAGGAAGCGTCATGAAAAAATTTAAGTTTCAGCTTGAGACGCTGCTCAAGGTGACGCGTATGAAGAAGGAGGAGGCAGAGGTTGCCTTTGCCAATGCCGTACGTGAACTGGAGGAGGCACGTGCCTATCAGCGTCAGTTGCTTGAGGAGATGCACCAAGGGCAGATTGACTACGAGAAACTGTCGAAGGAAGGCACGCGGATCAAGATCGGTACGCTGATGAGCTTTAACCGCTTCTTTGGATGGAAGCGTCAGCAGATCGAGGATCAGCAGCTGGTCATTCTTTCGGCAAACGCCGAGCGTCAGAAGCGTCTTAAGGTCCTCATGGAGCAGATGAGCGCACTGAAAAGCATTGAAAAACTAAGGGAAAAGCGCCTTGCGGAATACAAGGCGGAGGTCTTGCAGGAGGAGCAGAAGATGCTCGATGAGATTGGCCTGCAGCTGACCATGCGGAATAGGGATTTGGAGGAAGCAGTATGATGGATCTTTCCGGCATCAAGGAGATACAGGCGCGTATTGCGGAGATCGAGGGACAGTTTGCGCTGTCCAAGCAGCAGCTTCCGGGGATGGACTTCGCTGCAAAACTGCAGCAGGAAATCAACAAGGATGCTGTATCTGCGGCGCACAAGGCACAGCCTGCACAGCGCGTACAGGAGACTGCCCCGACACATAAGGCGGGAGCAGAGCAGACGAACTACGCGAATCCGCAGCTTGCACAGATGATCCATGCGGCCGCAGCGAAATACTCCGTTGATCCGAAGCTTGTCTCCGCTATTGCAGAGGTTGAGTCCGGCGGTGACCAGAGTGCCGTATCGCCTGCAGGGGCAGTCGGTGTCATGCAGCTTATGCCGGAGACAGCGGCAGGTCTCGGGGTCAATCCCTACGATATGAAGAGCAACGTGGAGGGCGGTACGAAGTACCTGCGCGAGATGCTCGACACCTTTGACGGCGACGTAAAGAAGGCAGTTGCCGCCTACAATGCGGGACCGAATGCCGTAAAGGCGTATAGTGGTGTGCCTCCGTATGCGGAGACACAGAACTATGTGACGAGTGTGCTGGACATCTACCGCTGAGCGGACGGATCGAGTGTTGATCGGGGAAGAGAAAGAGGGCTGGGAATTCCATGCGGAAGAAATTGAAGATCCTATTCATATTGATCTTGCTCCTCGTATTGATTGCGGGAGGCTTTGCACTCGGCGTCTATCTCCGGCTCTTTGATACGCAGGAACTCAACGAGGAGTATGGTCTGCACGAGCTTCCCATCATCGGCGAATACTTTGTACCGCCGGCGGGAACGAAGGAGCATTCGGAATCGTCATCAACGACAAGTACGACGACTACATCCACGGGAGCTGCGGCATCCGCCGCTGCGCCAAAGAAACCTGCGGAGAACGTGAAGATCACGAAAGAGGAGATCGAAAAGCAGCAGAAGGAGCGCGAGGCGGCGGAGAAGAAGCGCGTCACGAAGCTCGCACGGCTCTACAATGACATGAAGCCGGCAGATGCGGCAAAGGTCATGGAGACGCTCGATATCGATCTCTGCATTGCTATCCTTCAACGGATGGACGAGAGCAACGCGGCAAAGGTAATCACTGCATTTGAGCCGAGCCGCGCCGCCGAGATCACACAGATCATCTATGAAGGGACACCGCGACGCGCGGCGAAGGCACGCAGTGCTGCGGCAAATGCGCCCGCACCGGGCGTGGAGCCGACGGGGAACGCGGAAACACAGCAATAGGAAAACATCGGATGGAGAGAACCTGCGGAGTGGCTGAAAAGCATACTTCGCAGGTTTTTATCCGTTTATTGTTTGGGGGGATGGTCTTTTGCACCGCATTTTTTTACTGTTTACCGTAATCCTTGTCGGTCTGATCGGATTTGGTTCTGCAGTTACGGCAGAAGCCGCATTCAGTGACCGTGCAAAGGACATGACGAAGGTCTCTGGTGTTCGTATTGGAAAAACCGATGGGAATGTCCGTATCGTCATCGATGCCGAACGCGCTGTTTCCTATAAACAGAGCGTGCTGTCCAACCCGACGCGCGTCGTGCTCGACGTGCAGAATGCATGGGTCGCACCCGAGGCAAAGAAGGATATCACTATTGACTCTCCACTCGTTTCGCGCGTGCGCGTTGCGCAGTTCGATGCTGCGACGGTTCGTGTTGTGGTAGAGACTTCGGTCAAAAAGGGCGGTTGGAAAATCTTTGCTCTCGACGGGGAAAAGCCCCGCATTGTCATGGACTTTGGTACAGCACCTACGGGCACCAATCAGGCGAAGCCTGCACAGGAAGCGAAGAAGCCTACGCCGCCCGTGCAGGTGGATGAGACCGAGGAGGATGATGAGGAGGACGTGCAGTCCCCGCACGATTCGGATCAGCTGGATCGTGACCTCTCGGCGATTACGGGCATGAAGGGGCGCAGGATCGCCATTGACCCGGGACATGGCGGCAGCGATTCGGGCGCAATTGGTCCGACGGGCATCATGGAGAAGTCCGTAACCATGCGTGTAAGCCGTGAACTCAAGCGTCTCCTTGAGGCGGAGGGGGCGACCGTCATCCTTACGCGTACAGGGGATACGGAGGTCTCCGAGAAGGGGGCGAGCGCAACATCGGTCGAGGAGCTTCAGGCACGCTGCGATGTCGCCAATCAGGCAAAGGCGGACATCTTCCTCTCCATCCATGCGGATGCATTTACGAACCGTGAGGTGAAGGGAACGACAGCCTACTACTACGCGCAGGGGACGAAGCAGTCAAAACAGCTCGCCGACAGCGTGCGTACGGCACTGATTGATGCCATCGGTACCGTTGACCGAGGGACACAGTCGTGTAATTTCTATGTGGTGAAACATACGGATATGCCCGCCATTCTTGTTGAGATCTCCTTTATCTCGAACCCGGATGAGGAAAAGATGATGAACAGCGAGACGGGCATCAAGAAGATTGCACAGGGCATTGCGGACGGAATTGCTGATTACTTTGGCTGATATATGCTAGGAGAGAGACGGTGCTCAAGGAAGTTCATGGCTATCCGGCGCGTACGCGTCAATTCTTCATCGTACTCCTCCCGATCCTCGTTACACAGGTTTCGCTGATTGCACCGGGCTTTTTCAATACGGTTATGGCGGGACATATCAGCAAGGAGGATCTCGCGGGAATTGCCGTTGGAGCGAGCATTTTCTTTCCTGTGTTTGGGGCTTTTATGGGTCTTGTTTCAGGACTGACGCCGGTGATTGCGCAGCACTACGGTGCGTGCCGCACAGTTGAGATTCGGCGCGTCGTTCAGCAGAGCTTTTACTGGGCGACGATTCTTTCGGTTCTTTTGCTCATGGTCGGCGTGCTGACCGTGCCGCATCTCGTACGTGCGCTCGCACTTGAGCCTGTGGTCGAAGATATCACAATGGAGTATCTGTCCTATATTGCCCTGGGGCTTATTCCCGTTGCGCCTGCCATTGTTCTCAGAAACTTTATCGATGCGCACGGGCGGACGCGGCTCACCATGTATATCACGATGACGACCATTCCGATCAACATTGTGCTCAACTACATCTTCATGTACGGCGTATGCGGCGTTCCTGCCTTTGGCGGACCCGGCGCAGGGCTTGGAGCGGCACTGAGCTACGGTATCTTTTTTATCCTCAATGTCATTGCTGTTCTGCGGATTCCGCAGTTTGCACGCTACCATGTGTTCGCGCGTCTGCCGAAGCCCATCCCCGGCGACTGGTGGGCACTGCTTGCCATCTGCATCCCCATCGGGCTTACGGTGTTCTGTGAGCAGAGCATCTTCGGCGCAGTCGGGCTCCTCATGGCGGCATACGGGACGACCGTGCTTGCTGCACATCAGGCGGCGATGAACTTTACCACCATCGTCTATATGCTGCCGCTCTCGGTCTCCATGGCGATCACGATCCTCGTGGGCTACGAGGTCGGCGGCGGGCGTGAGAACGGTGCACGCGCCTACATTCGTCTGAGCCGCGTGCTGACCCTTGTCTTCGTCGGCGTGATTGCACTCGCACTTGCGGCAATGCGCGACTCCGTTGCCGCACTCTATACGACCAACCCCGAGGTGCAGGAACTCCTTCGTGTGTTCCTTCTCTACGCGCTCGTCATGCAGTTCTGTGACTGCGTGAATGCACCGCTGCAGGGGGCATTGCGCGGCTACAAGGATGTCACCGTCACGTTCTGGCTTGCAGTGCTCTCGTTCTGGGGCATCGGTCTGCCCGCCGGCTATGTACTCGCGGCATGGACGGAGCTTGGTCCCTACGGATACTGGGCAGGGCTGAACGGCGGAATCCTCGTCGGTGCCGTGCTGCTCATGATCCGTCTGCGCATCATCGAGCAGCGGATGCGGAAGGCGGCGCAGACCGAATCTTTGTGATAGTTTTCCGCTATAATCGCCAGAATAGTATTATCGTTTTTCATGCTCCTGAAGGGAAATACCCTATTGAATTTCCTGTGAAACGTGGTATCATGTACCTCATGAGGGAAAAGTCGCTCATATCATGCTTTCTCGAAAGGGGAAAAAGATCCAACTATGTGATTTTTTTCACTATTGAAAATAAGGAGTGGGGAATTATGGCAGACCAAAAACATATTGTTATTGTCGGAGCCGGATTCGGCGGTGTCCGTCTCGCGAAGGAACTCGCCAACGAAAATGTGCGCGTTACACTGGTGGATCGGCACAACTATCATCTCTTTCAACCGCTCCTTTATCAGGTGACGACGGCGGTGCTTTCCGCTTCGGAAATCGCATACCCCACCCGCCAGTTCTTTAAGAACAATCAGAATGTAAACTTCTTTATGTCCAAGGTCACTGGGATCGATCAGGATCGCCGCGTAGTCATCACAAAGCACGCCGAGATTTCGTATGACTACCTCGTGCTTGCGGCGGGAGCGACGACGAATTTCTTCGGCAACAAGAGCGTTGAACGCAACGCCTATGCGATGAAGACCCTGCAGGAGGCAATCGCACTACGTGGCCATCTGATCCATGAGTTTGAACGAGCTGCACGCAAGAGCGGACCGGATCAGCGTGAGGCGCGTCAGCGTCACCTCAACTTTGTCATTGTCGGCGGCGGGGCGACGGGCATTGAGATGGGTGGCGCACTCATGGAACTCGTTGAGGTTTTCAAGAAGGAGTTCCATACGCTTGATTTCAGTGAGGTCAAGGTCACTCTTCTGGAAGCGATGGGCACTGTTCTGCCAATGGTGCCGCCCGATCTGCAGCAGCATACGATCGACGTGCTGCGCAAGAAGGGGGTGGATGTGCGTCTGAATACGGCTGTCACCGAGTACGATGGAAATGATCTTACACTCAATAACGGTGATGTCATTCCGACCAAGACTGTCATCTGGGCGGCAGGCGTGCGCGCACAGGACTTCATCAAGGACTGTGGAAGTGAAGTTGATCGTGCAGGGCGTGTCATCGTCGAGGAGAACCTGCTTGTCAAGGGAAGCGACCACGTCTTTGCCATCGGTGACTGCGCGAACTTCCAGCACGGCGATCTGCAGCGTCCGCTCCCGACAGTAGCTCCTGTGGCGACGCAGGAGGCAATGCAGGTCAAGAAGAATATCATGGCACTGATTGCGGGCAAGACCCCCGATCAGCTGGAGAAATTTGTCTACAAGGATCTCGGTGCGATGGCGACGATCGGCAAGGGAGAGGCGGTCATGAACGCGCCCATGCCCGTACTCGGCTTCAACCTCAAGGCACGCGGATTCTTCGCATGGTTTGCGTGGATGTTTGTCCATTTGATTCGTCTCGCAGGAAAATATGCGGACTTCACTGTTTCGATGAAGTGGATCTGGAACTTCTTCTTCGGAACGCGTCTTGCGCGTATTATCCACAGCAAGTTGGAGTAAGACTTGCACGCATCCATATTTTATGCTATACTTGCGCGGTAATGAACGCAGGGCGTTTGTTTCCATAACTCGTTCTCGGCGAGACAGCCGAGTTCAACCAAGCGTGCACAAGTGCGCTTGTATCCGGCAAAAGAAACGAGGTGTATTTACATGAAAGAGGGCATTCATCCCGAGTTCTTCGAGGCAACGGTGACGTGCGGCTGCGGCAATACGTTCACGACGGGCTCGACGAAGCAGGATCTGCGTATCGACGTGTGCTCGAAATGCCATCCGTTCTTCACGGGACGTCAGCGTGACGTTCAGGCGGGCGGGCGCATCGAGAAGTTCCAGAAGCGTTACGCGCGGAAATAGCAGCGTGGGTGAGGTGTACGGCACCTTGCCTCTTCGCCGCACGAAAACAGGAAGAGGCTATTGTACGAGAGATCGTGCAATGGTCTCTTTTTTGATACAGTAAGGAAATTTTATGCCAAAGAAAATTACGGATCTTGCGGTCGGCGGACAGGCGGTCATCGAGGGTGTCATGATGCGCGATGCGAATAAGACCGCGACCGCCGTACGCCTCCCAAACGGGGAGATCGAAGTGGAGACACACCCTGTCACGTCGATTCGCGAGCGTTATCCCATGCTGAATCTGCCGCTAATTCGCGGCTCCGTCATCATGGTCGAGTCCCTTGTCATCGGGATGCGTGCGCTCTCGTTCTCTGCACAGGCGGCGGGCGAGGAGGATGAGCAGATGACGAAGAAGGAGATTGCGATGACGATCCTCTTCGCACTCGTCCTTGCGAGTGTGCTCTTTATTGTCATCCCGACGGGGGCGGCACATCTCGCGGCGGCGTATACGGATGACCCCGTCGTGTTCAATCTGATCGAGGGCGGCATTCGTCTGCTCGTCTTCCTCCTCTACATCTGGGGCATCTCGTTTATGGGCGGGATCCGCCGCGTGTTCCAGTACCACGGTGCGGAGCACAAGACCATCCACTGCTACGAGGCGGGTGAGGCACTGACGGTGGAGAACGTGCAGAAGTTCCCGCGTCTGCATCCGCGCTGCGGGACGAACTTCCTGCTGATTGTCATGGTCGTCGCCATTGTCTTTCATGTCTTTTTCGGCTGGCCCGATCTCTGGCTGCGGATTCTGAGCCGTCTCGCCGTCCTTCCCGTGGTTGCGGGTGTCTCTTACGAGATCATCCGCTTTGCGGGGCGCAGTGAGAACCGCATCGTGCGCATCATGATTACGCCGGGGCTGTGGCTGCAATATCTGACGACGCGCCCGCCCGCCGATGAGATGGTGGAGGTCGCCATTGAAAGTCTCAAGGCGGTACTCCCGCCTGAGGATATCCCCGCAGGAAGCGGGAACTATCGAAAGGAAGTAACGTGTTAAGCAAACTGAATGCCGTTGCGGACAAATACCGCGAACTGGAGGCACTCCTCAGCGATCCCGACGTGATGGCAGATATGGAAAAATGGCAGCGTTACACGCGTGAGCACGCGGCACTCACGCCGATCATCGAGGCGTATACCGCCTATCAGCGGGCACTTGCGACCATCGACGAGGACAAGGAAATGCTCGCCGAGGCGGATGCCGAGATGAAGGAGATGCTCACCGAGGAGATTGCAGAGGCGGAGGAACGCCGTGACGCACTCGCGGAGCAGCTGCCGATTCTCCTCCTGCCGCGCGATCCGAACGATGACAAGAACGTCATTGTTGAGATTCGCGGCGGTGTCGGAGGAGAAGAAGCGGCACTCTTTGCGGCGAGCCTTTTCCGTATGTATGCGCGCTATGCCGAGCGGCAGGGCTGGCGGACGGAGATCCTGAGCAGCAACCCGACGGAGATCGGCGGTTTTAAGGAGATCTCCTTTCTTGTCAACGGTGCGGGCGCGTACAGTCGTCTGAAGTACGAGAGCGGCACGCATCGCGTGCAGCGCATTCCCGTCACGGAGTCGGGCGGCCGCATCCATACGTCGGCGGTTACGGTCGCCGTCCTGCCCGAGGCGGAGGAGGTCGAGGTCACTGTCGATGCGAACGACCTGCGCATCGACACCTACTGTGCCTCGGGTGCGGGCGGGCAGTACGTCAACCGTACGGAGACGGCGATCCGCATCACGCATATCCCAACGGGGATTGTCGTGCAGTGCCAGGATGAGAAGTCGCAGCTCAAGAACCGTGAGAAGGCGATGAAGGTGCTCCGCGCCCGTCTTTATGACCGTGCGCAGCAGGAGCAGGCGGACGCCGTCGCCGCCGACCGCCGCAGTCAGGTCGGCTCGGGTGACCGCAGCGAGCGCATTCGCACCTATAATTTCCCACAGGGGCGTGTGACCGATCACCGCATCGGGCTGACCCTCTACAAGATCGATGCGGTACTCGATGGTGAACTGGACGAGATTCTGGCGGGACTCATCACGGCGGATCAGGCGGAACGTCTGAAACAGGTGAACTGATGACGGATGCGGTTTGGACGATTCAGCGGCTTCTCGCGTGGACGACCGATTTCTTTCGGGAGCGCGGGATCGAGAGCCCGCGCCTCGATGCGGAAGTTCTGCTCAGTGCGCTCCTCGGCAGGGATCGGATGTACCTCTATGTGCATTTCGATGAGCCGCTTGAGCCGGAGGAGCTTGCACGGTTTCGCGGCTATGTGAAGGAGCGTGCGGCGCATGTGCCGCTTGCGTATGTGCTCGGGCGGCGCGAGTTCATGGGGCTGGACTTTCGTGTGACGCGCGATACGCTCATCCCGCGCCCCGACACGGAGATCCTTGTGCAGTGCGCCGTGGACTTTCTGCGTGCGCGGCTGGAAGCGGGGGCGACGGCGTGCACCATTGCAGATATTGGGACGGGCACGGGGGCGATTGCGCTCTCGACACTCTACTATACGGAGGGAACACGCGCCGATGCGGTGGACATCTCACCTGCCGCTGCTGCAGTTGCGCGTGAAAATGCAGAGACGCTGGGACTGACGGAGCGCATCGACATCCATGTAGGGGATTTGCTTGCGCCGCTTGCGGGGCGGCTGTACGATATGATTCTTTCGAATCCGCCGTACATTCCCACGGCAGATATTGCGGGACTGATGCCCGATGTGCGCAGCTATGAGCCGCACCTCGCGCTCGACGGCGGCGTGGATGGGTTGGACATCTACCGCCGTCTGATGGCAGGCGCGCCCGCTCTCTTGAAAGAGGGGGGCGCAGTCGCCGTCGAGGTTGGGATTGATGAGGCGGCTGCCGTTGCGGCACTTGCGATGGCGCATCCGCGCATTGTACGGACGGAGATGCTGAAGGATCTCGGCGGAATTGAGCGCGTTGTGGTGGGGTATACGGAATAGGGAGGATACAATGGATACGGAGTTATTTCGTCCGACATCGCCCACAGATTTTGAGCGTGCCGCAGAGACGATCCGCAGCGGCGCGCTCGTTGCATTTCCGACGGAGACGGTCTACGGGCTCGGCGCAAACGGACTGGATGCGGCGGCGTGCGCGCGTATCTACGCGGCAAAGGGGCGTCCCTCCGACAATCCGCTCATCCTCCATATCGCCGACCTCGCTATGTCGCATGAGGTTGCCTCCGATGTTCCGCCGACGGCCGCGCACCTCCTTACGGTGTTTGCGCCCGGTCCTCTCACTGTCATTCTGCCAAAAGCCGCACACATCCCCGATATCGTGACGGGCGGACTTCCGACCGTCGGTGTGCGCTGTCCCGACCACGATGTCGCGCGTCGTCTTATCCGTGCGGCAGGTGTGCCGATTGCTGCGCCGTCCGCGAACACCTCAGGACGACCGAGCCCTACTTCGGCGGCGATGGTCTATGAGGATATGGCGGGGCGCATTCCGCTCATTCTCGACGGCGGCAGCTGCCGCTTGGGAGTGGAGTCCACGATTGTCGACTGCACGGAGGAGGGGACTGTCACGATTCTGCGCCCCGGTGCTGTCACACGCGAGATGATTGCAGCGGAACTGCCGCACATCGAGGTGCGTATGGATGCAGCTCTTACGGCTGCGGACGAAGCCCCGCGTGCACCCGGCATGAAGTACACGCACTATGCGCCGCGCGTACCGCTCACCGTCTATGTGGGGACGGGGACAGATGTCGCAGCGGCATTGAGAGAGGAGCTCCTGCGCCGCACGGCGGTAGGGGAGCGGCCGGCACTCATCGCAAGCAATGAAACCGTCATGGCACTTGCAGACCTCATCCCTGCGGCGTATACTTATCATTGCGGCGCACGCGGCAATCACAGCGCATTTGCATCCTGCCTTTACGACGCGCTCCGCCACTTTGATGATACGGACACCACTTCTCTCCTCGCTGAGGGAACGGGGGCGGTCGGGCTGGGGACTGCGATTATGAACCGTCTGCGCAAGGCGAGCGGCGGTGATATCCGTTTTGTGTGAGACAAGCTTGCGTGTTCCACGCAATCAAAAAACCGACAGCCGCTCTGTTTCGAGCAAGCTGCCGGCTAGTTCACAATTACCATAAAAGTTGAACACGTCCTTATTCAGTTGTTGGGTGTCACACGAACAACCTCTGTGCTCGTGCGAGCTTGTATTGTACGTTCAGCTGAAACCGTTTGGAGATCTCAAATATCATCCAATTTGCGCGCTAGGTTTTCGAAAAACGAATCGTACAGAGAAGATTGCCACGCATCCGACGGTTCGGGGTGGCGGCGCTGCGGTCATTCTTTGCCGATGCAATGCCGGATGAGATCAGCGATATACGTTTGCTGTCTCTGCGCTTCTTCAAAGATGCATTCCCATCAGGTGGAATGGTCACCGCGCTTTGAAAGCTGTGTCAATAGACATTCTCCTTTCTTGGATCTACACGTTACTCGGAGATATATCTCTTTCCTGCGTTTATCATATCATAAATACAAGATGTGCGCAACCGTTTTTTGGAATGATTGGAGAAATAGTGGTGTTCAGAGCATTTCTAAACTTCCTGTTTCCGCCGCGTTGTCCGAGCTGCTCCGCCTATGTCGAGCGCAGGGGCATATTTTGCGCGGGATGTACGCAGCGGCTGATCGGACTGCACGCCCTCGCGTGCACGGGGGAGACACAGAAATATCTTGACGGGATCTGGGCGTTTGCCTATTACCGCGCGGGTGTACGAGATCTCCTGCGCACGCTGAAATATCGGAGACAGAAATCTGCACTTCCAGCGCTGCATACGATTCTGACAATGGGCGAGGCGGCTCTTGCACCACTCCCGCGCCCTCTTGTCGCTGTACCCGTTCCGCTCGCGCCGCAGCGTATGCGGGAACGTGGGTTCAATCAGGCGGAGGAGATCTTTGCACCGTGGCTCGCAGCGCACGGCATCGCACTCCGCCCCATGCTCGTCCGCACGCGCGAGACCGCACCGCTCTACGAGCGCACGCGCACGGAGCGCCAGCGGGAGCTCAGAGGTGCATTTGCCCTTGCGGTGGATGCAGATCCTGCGGGCAGGGATGTTCTGCTCGTAGATGATATCATGACGACGGGGACAACACTCACTGCGTGCGCACAGGTTTTGAAACGTGCGGGTGCGTGCCGTGTCTATGCCTTTGTGCTTGCGAGTGAACATCTGTGATGTATGTCGTAGGAAGCGTGGCAATTTGCTTGTAAAAAATACGGAAAAGCCCTATAATAAAAGAGTGTTATTATAGGGGGATTCCATCGAAAGTACCGATATGAGCCCCTTATAGGGGTGGATGATCGGTACTTTTGTTATTTAGGAGGGGTTCTATTGCAGATGAATGGTGCACGCGCTCTTTTGGAGAGCCTGAAGGCAGAGGGCGTTGAGGTCGTGTTCGGCTACCCGGGCGGTGCTGTCCTTACGCTCTATGATGAAGTATATAAGATGAAATTTCCGCACATTCTCACGCGTCATGAACAGGGGGCGGCGCACGCGGCGGATGGCTATGCCCGCGCCTCGGGCAAGGTCGGCGTGGCGTTTGCCACCTCGGGCCCGGGTGCGACGAACCTCGTGACGGGCATTGCGACGGCACACATGGACTCCGTGCCGATGGTCTGTATCACGGGACAGGTGGCAAATCCGTACATCGGCAAGGATTCGTTCCAGGAGGCAGACATCGTCGGCATTACCACGCCGATCACAAAGCACAACTACCTCGTCAAGGACGTAAACGAAATTCCGCGTGTGGTGAAGGAAGCGTTCTATATCGCGCGTACGGGTCGCCCCGGCGTGGTCGTTATTGACGTGGCAAAGGATGTTTTTGACACGCCGATTGACTACTGCTGTCCGGAGACGGTGGAACTACACGGCTATACGGGGGATGTCCCCTACGAAGTGCCCGCTGTATGGGAGGCTGCAGAGGCACTTGCTGCCGCGCATCGCCCCCTGCTTTTCGTGGGCGGGGGTGTCGTGCTCTCGGATACGGCAAAGTACGTGCGTGAGCTGCTCGCGTGTACGGGGATACCCTCTGTCGCGACACTCATGGGGCTTGGCGGCATTCCTGCAGGAACCGAGGGCTATACGGGCATGGCTGGGATGCACGGTGCCTATGCCTCGAACATGGCGATTCAGGAGTGCGACCTCCTGCTCGCGCTCGGCACGCGCTTCAGCGACCGCGTAACAGGGAACACAGCGGCATTCGCACCGAAGGCGAAGATCGTGCACTTTGATATAGATCCGGCAGAGTTCAACAAAAATGTGCGTGCGGATATCTCTGTTATCGGCGATCTGCGGGAGACGCTGCCCGCATTCCTCGATGTGGTGAAGAACAGCAGCACAGAGGATCTCCCCGTGCGCTTCCGCCCATGGCGCGGCGAGGTGCTCTCGATGGAGCGTGCCCATCCGCTCGGATGGAAGGCATCGGCAGATATCCGCCCGGAGGAACTCGTCAGTCGTGTACGCGAACTTGTTCCGCAGGACGCAATCTGCGTTACGGATGTAGGACAGCATCAGATGTGGGCGGCGCAGTTCTTCGGCTGCACAGAGCCGCGCCACTTCCTGACCTCAGGCGGCCTCGGTACGATGGGGTACGGCCTGCCCGCTGCGATCGGCGCGAAACTCGCGAACCCCGACAAGGAGGTTGTTCTCATCACGGGCGACGGCAGCATCATGATGAACTGTCAGGAGTTTGCGACGATGGCGGACAACGACATCGACGTGAAGATTGTCATCGTCCACAACTCCATCCTCGGCATGGTCGGGCAATGGCAGCGCCTCTTCTACAGTCACCACTACTCCGCCTCGGAGCTCAAGGGAAAGACCGACTTTGTAAAACTCGCCGAGGCGATGGGTGTCGAGGGGTGTCGCATCGAGACGCGGGAGGCCTTTGCGGAGATACTGCCACAGGTTCTCCGCGCAAAGGGGGCGCGTCTCATCGATGTCATCGTCCCCGAGGAGGCAGATGTCGTACCAATGGTGCCGGGCGGCAAACGGCTCGATCAGATGGTGCTCGGAGGGAGATAAGATGGATAAGTATTTGCTCGCAGTGCTCGTCGACAACAAGCCCGGCGTCCTCACGCATATTGCGGGGCTCATCAGCCGCCGCGCGTTCAACATCGAGAGCATCTCCGCCGGCTACACGGAGGAGCCGGATGTCACCCGCATCAACATCGTCGTCTCGGTCGCCTCGGAGAACGAGCTGCGGCAGGTCGTGACGCAGCTGTCAAAGCTGATCGATGTGGTGAAGATCGTCAACCTCACGCAGTTCGAGTCGATCACGCGTGAGCTCGTGCTCATCAAGGTACACGCGACCAAGGAGAACCGTGCGGAGATCATTGACGTGGTGAACATCTTCCGCGCACGCATCGTGGATGTCGGCGTGGAGAATGTCGTCATCGAGCTGACGGGTGACGCGAAGAAGATCGATGCGCTCTCGGAACTCCTGTCCGACTACGGCATCATCGAGATCGCACGGACAGGGGCGATTGCACTTTCGCGCGGCCCTGTGCCCGTTAAGCAGATGTAGTTTTTGGGTAGAGAAGGAGCACTTGACATGAATCTCAGGACATGGGGGCTTCTGCTCCTGCCTGCAGCGTGCCTTTCGCTGACGGGCTGCGGGCTGCCGGGGGCGAGTTCGGATCGCGTCATCTACGCGAACTATGATGACGGCGACGGCTTCTGCGCGCAGATCAAGGATGCGTTTGCAGCAAAGGCAAAGGCGGACGGCATCGAGGTCGAATTCCTCGACGCGAAGAACGACGGAAATATGCAGATTGACCAGCTGAACGAGGCGATTGGCAGGGGCGCGGGGGCAATCATCCTGCTCGCCGCTGACGGTTCCAGCATCGTTAAGACCATCGAAAAGGCAAACGATGCGGGCATTCCCATCATCACGGTCAATCGCAGCGTTGCGGGCGGCAAGGTGCTCCGTGCCTACTCCGATGACATGGAGGCGGGGCGCATGCAGGGCGAGTACATGGCATCGCATCTGCCGCCGAATGCGAAGATCGTGTATTTGCAGGGAGATGGAACGCAGAGCAGTGCCGTCGGACGTTGGGAGGGATTCAAGGCAGCGTGCCTGGACAAACGCCCCGACATTCAGCTGCTCTCGTTCGTGGATGCAGGATGGAGCAAGGCTGAGGCCTTGAAGACCATGATGCTCTGGATGAATATGTTCCCCGAGATCAACGGGGTCGTTGCAGGAAATGATGAGATGGCACTCGGTGCGATTGCCGCACTCAAGGGGGCGAATCGCCTTGCGGGCTGCCTTGTCTCTGCGGTCGATGCGACCCCGGCGGGGCTTGCCGCTGTCGAGGCGGGTGAGATGGCGCAGACTGTCAAGCAGGATGCAAAGGCACAGGGCGAGGCTGCGCTTACGCTCGCAGAGGGAGTCCTCAAGGGGAGCCCGCCCTCCGGAGATCTTGCGATTCCGTTTACATCCATTACATCGGACAATATCGCACAGATGAAGTGAGGGGGAGAGCACTATGAACATTCCGGTCATTTCCGCTGATGCGATGAGGGACTATGCCGTGCGGACAAAGATATTCGTTCTGTCCGTATTCCTCTTGGCAGCCATCCTTGTTGTCGCCGCCGTCGGTATCTACTCGAACTATCAGGCACAGCAGTCGCTGGACGATATGTATCATCATAACCTCATGTCGACGCAGTATCTGAACGATGCGAATACACGCCTGCGGAAGATCAGTGTCAATGTGCCATACGTCCTGCAGGAGGGCATCACGGCGGACAACCGCAAGATTCTCGTCGACGATGTGCTCGGCAATCTGGCAGTGATCCGTCACGATATGGAGGAGCTCAAAAAGATCGATACGAGCGAGCGGGCACAGGCGACGATTGCCGAACTGGAAAAGAATCTGAGCGTCGCGGCGGACAAGGTCGGAGCGGTCAACAATATGGGGACGACACCCGAGGATCGTGTCGCGATCTTTGACAACCTCGCTTCGCTCACCGTCATCTCAAGCAATATGGCGGTGCTCACGCCCGACAACGTATTCCAGGGGAAGCAGCTCTTTGAGGCGAACAATGTACGCTATGAGCGTACGGTCTACAGCTTTGCCATCATCATCGTCATTGCGGTAGGTTTTGGCATGCTCGTGTCGCGGCGCATTGCAGATAATATCTCCGATCCGCTCGCTGCCTCCATCGGACATCTGAGTGCTGTCGCGTCCGGAGACCTTTCGCGTGAGATTCCGCGCGAACTCTCTGACCGTGCGGATGAAATCGGTACGGTCGTCAAGGCACTCGGAAAGATGCAGGGCTTTATGAAGCAGGTGCACGAGGAGGCGGAGCAGACCGATGCGATGGTTGCCGAGCTTGAGGAGATGCTGCACGGGCTCAACAATGACACGCAGGACATGTCTGCCGTGACCGAGGAGATGTCCGCAGGCATGGAGGAGACGGCAGCCTCCACATCCAGTGTCCAGCATCTCAGCGGTGAGCTGAATGACGGGATCAAGGGGGCAGCGGACGCAGCACACGAGAGCGAGGAGTATACGCGCGAGGTTGCACAGCGTGCCGCCGATCTCCAGACGACGATGGAGCAGTCACGTCTCAATACGCGGCAAATCTACGGCTCGACGAAGTCGGCGGTCGCAGAGGCCATCGAATCCGCGAAGGTGGTCGATCAGATCGGACAGCTCACGCTTGAGATCTCTGAGATTGCCGAGCAGACGAACCTCCTCGCGCTGAACGCAAGCATCGAGGCGGCGCGTGCAGGCGAACAGGGACGCGGCTTTGCCGTGGTCGCGGGTGAGGTCGGAAAGCTCGCCGAGCAGTCGCGCGGAACGGCAGAGAAGATCAAGGGGCTCACGGGGCAGGTTACGGGATCGGTGCAGGCACTCTCCGACGGTACGCATAGGCTGCTCACCTTCATCGATGAAAACATTCGCGACGACTATGACCTGATGGACAAGACGGCAGTGCAGTACAAGGCGGATGCGGAGTTCTTCCGCAAAACCGCAGAGGCGACAACGACGCGGTCACAGGAACTGCTGGGCTCCGTCAGTGAGATGAATGCGGCGATGGAGGGCATCCGCAACGCGACCCACGAGGGCGCGGAGGGCAACACGCGCATTGCGGAGAAGGTTGTCTCCATGGCGGCAGAGTACGAGAACATTCTCGCGAAGATCCAGACCTTCAAGGAAGGGACGGCACGCCTCAAAAACCTTGTGGCGGCATTTAAGGAGTAATAATTGGGGTGCCCCCATCGGCTTACTATGTTCGCCACTTCCCCCCGCTCTGACGGGGGAGGGGGACCGCGCAAGCGGTGGAAGGGGCGCCTTGAACGGGAGCATGAAGCATTTTGTCTTCATGCTCTTTGTTGTTTTTTTGACTTTTTTACAAAATACCTATTGACTTTTTGACTTAAAACGATTAGTATAGACATCGTAAGTTAGCACTCAGTTCGTGAGAGTGCTAATCAAGAAAAAATTATGGATGAAAATTAGGAGGCAGATACCATGATTAAGCCATTGGGCGAACGTGTTGTCATTGAAGTCGCGGAGAGCGATGTCACGACGGCGAGCGGCATTGTGCTCCCCGACACGGCGAAGGAAAAGCCGCAGAAGGGCAAGGTCGTTGCCGTTGGCACAGGAAAGCTGCTCGATAACGGCGAGCGCGCTGCGATGGAGGTCAAGGTCGGCGACGGCGTTGTCTTCTCGAAGTACTCGGGCTCTGAGATCAAGGTCGATGACAAGGACTACCTCATCGTTCGTGAGAGCGATATTCTGGCAATCCTGTAATAGATAACGTGGAGGCAATATAAATGGCAAAGCAGATTCTGTTTGACGAAGAGGCTCGCCGCGCACTTGGGCGCGGTGTGGATGCACTGGCAAATGCGGTCAAGGTCACGCTCGGTCCCAAGGGCCGCAACGTCGTTCTGGACAAGAAGTACGGCGCGCCGACGATCACAAATGACGGCGTAACGATTGCACGCGATATCGAGCTCGAGGATCCGTTCGAGAATATGGGCGCACAGCTCGTGAAGGAAGTCGCGACGAAGACGAACGACATCGCGGGCGACGGCACGACGACGGCAACGCTTCTCGCACAGGCGATGATTCAGGAGGGGATGCGCAACGTTGTTGCGGGTGCAAACCCGATGATCGTCAAGAAGGGCATCGAGACGGCTGTCAAGACGCTTGTCGAGGAGATCAAGAGCAAGGCGCAGAAGGTCGAGACGAAGGCGAAGATTGCACAGGTTGCGGCAATCTCCTCCGGCGACACTGAGGTTGGGGATCTCATCGCAGAGGCGATGGAGAAGGTCGGCAAGGACGGTGTCATCACGGTCGAGGAGTCCAAATCGATGGACACGAACCTCTCGGTCGTCGAGGGTATGCAGTTCGACCGCGGCTACATCTCGCCGTACATGGTGACGGACACGGAGAAGATGGAAGCCGTCATGGATGATCCGTACGTGCTCATCACCGATCGCAAGATCTCGTCCGTCGCGGACATCCTGCCCGTCCTTGAGCAGGTTGTCAAGCAGGGCAAGCAGATTGTCATCATCGCCGAGGATCTCGACGGTGAGGCACTTGCAACGATTGTTGTCAACAAGCTGCGCGGCACGTTCAAGGCCCTTGCTGTCAAGGCTCCGGGCTTTGGTGACCGCCGCAAGGCAATGCTCGAGGACATCGCAATCCTCACGGGCGGCACGGTCATCAGCGAGGAGATCGGCCGCAAGCTCGACAGCGTGACGCTTGCTGACCTCGGCCGTGCACGTCAGGTGCGTTCCTCCAAGGAGGAGACGACGATCGTGGACGGTGCGGGCGACAAGGCACAGATTGCGGCGCGTGTCGACCAGCTCAAGAAGCAGATCGCAGACACAACGTCCGACTTCGACCGTGAGAAACTGCAGGAGCGTCTTGCAAAGCTTTCCGGCGGTGTGGCGGTTGTTGAGATCGGTGCGGCGACGGAAGTCGAGATGAAGGATAAGAAGTACCGCGTCGAGGATGCGCTCAACGCGACGCGTGCAGCAGTCGAAGAGGGCATTGTTGCCGGCGGCGGTACGACGTTCCTCGACATCCTCCCGGCACTGGATAAGATCCAGGCAGAGGGCGATGTGAAGGTCGGCGTTGAGATCGTCAAGCGCGCGATCGAGGCTCCTGTGCGTCAGATCGCAGAGAATGCCGGCCTTGAGGGCTCTGTCGTGGTTGACAGCGTCAAGAAGGCGGGCGACGGCATCGGCTTCAACGCCCTTGAGAACACCTATGTCGATATGATCGGCGCGGGCATCGTGGATCCTGCAAAGGTCACGCGTTCCGCTCTGCAGAATGCGGCCTCGATCGCGGCAATGGTGCTCACGACCGAGACGCTCGTCACCGACAAGCCGGAGCCGGAGGCTCCGATGCCGGCAGGTGCGCCTGGCATGGGCGGTATGGGCGGCATGATGTAATCGTCTGCACATCGGATCAAAGGTACATACAAAGGGGTACGTTTCCAAACGGTGGAAACGTGCCCCTTTTTGTTACGGAAGCACTGATAAATTCAGCACTACCATCTTAGCGCATCTTTTTTGCCCGCTTTTCGTTAGCAAATCCTCCACATAGCTCTGGCTATGCGTCCGGTTTGCTGCCTCAATCGGACAGAAAAATCTACGCCAATCTGGCAGACTTCATTTTATCAGCGATTCCTTGCATGCTCTGCAAATTCAGTGGAAGCGATATTGTATGAATGG
This sequence comes from uncultured Selenomonas sp., assembly GCA_963555475.1. Taxonomy (GTDB): domain Bacteria; phylum Bacillota; class Negativicutes; order Selenomonadales; family Selenomonadaceae; genus Centipeda. The sequence continues at coordinate 11,522 of CAUVVR010000019.1, read as the reverse complement.
AAATGCGGTGCTATACTAGATAAGACAAGAACTGAAAAGAATGTTCCGCCAAAGGGCGGGCGGAAGGAGTTTCATATGCTGAATATGCACAAAAAGCTTGCAAAGCGCGAGGAAGAGGGCAAGATCATCCGCACGGGCATTGTGGGCGTGGGGCAGATGGGGCGCGGTCTGGTTGCGCAGATGGCACTCATGAAGGGCGTCATGCCCGCCATTGTTGCAGATCATACCCTCGAAAAGGTGATAAAGGCGTTCCATAGTGCGGGCATCAGCGACGAGAATATCGCCGTCGCAAAGACGCTCGAAGAGGCAAACCGTTTTATGGAGCAGGGCAAATACGTCGCGACGGAGAACGACGCATTCATCTCGCACGCGAACCTCGTCGAGGTTGCCATTGACGTGACGGGCGTACCCGAAGTCGGTGTGAAGATTGCAATCGACGCGATGAACAACAAGAAGCACGTCGTTATGATGGATGTCGAGACGGATGTGGTCATCGGCAGCTACCTCAAGAAGCTCGGTGACAAGAACGGCGTGATCTATACGGGGTCTGCGGGCGACGAGCCGGGCGCGGTCATGGAGCTTTACTCCTTCGCGCGTGCAATCGGGCTCGATGTCAGGGTCATCGGCAAGGGCAAGAACAACAAGATCGACTATGACTGCAATCCAGACACCGTGTACGAGGAGGCGACGCGCCGCAAGATGAACCCGCGCATGCTCACCTCCTTTAAGGACGGCACAAAGACCATGGTCGAGATGACGGCGATGTCGAACGCCACGGGCTTTGTCCCCGACGTGATCGGCGGACATGGTGTCAGTGGATCGTCGGCAAATAGCTGCGCCGACCTTAACGCAGCATTTCGTCTCAAGGAGGATGGCGGTGTTCTGAACCGGCACGGCGTTGTGGAGTATGTCAACGGCATCGCGCCGGGGGTCTTTGTCACCGTCGCAAGTCCGAATGAGGATGCCGCGTATGTGATGGACTACCTCCAGATGGGACACGGCCCCCTCTGGACGCTCTACCGTCCCTATCATCTCTGCAACCTTGAGACGCCGCTCAGCGTGGCGAAGATCGTCATCGACGGTGAGCCGACCATCATCCCCTTGGACGGCCCCGTGAGCGAGTGCATCACCGTTGCCAAGCGCGACCTCAGGGCGGGCGAGAGCCTTGACGGCATCGGTGGTTACACCACCTACGCCTCGATTGCAACCGCAGAGGAGACGTACCGAAATCGCTACGTCGTCTACCCCCTCGTCAACAAAAACGCACGCATGAAGTGCGATGTCAAGAAGGGTACCCTCCTCACACTCGACATGGTTGATCTCGACACATCGACCCAGCTCTATCAGGTACGCAAAGAGCAGGATAAGATGTATAACAACGGGTATGCGCTGAAGTAAAGGTGAAAATTGATAAATTCGGCTCTACAAAATCTTTGTTTTGCAGAGCCGAATTTATGTTTTCTATGCTATCCAATTTTCGCAAGCAGCGCATCGTGCAATGTCTTGGAGAAGTTGATTCCCTGTGCGCGGGCGCGGTCGTTCAGCCACGCGGGGATGGTCAGTGTCTTTTTCACGGAGCGACTTGACTTTGCAAGGTTAATATTTGCGCGAATGAGAGTGGGATAGGAGGTCTCTTCTCTTGGAATGGACTGCATGGGGCGTGCTGTGGGGAGCTTGTCTCCGCGTGAAAGCGATTCCACGAGGTCACAGGCGAGTGCTTCTGATGCATTCGCGAGCAGTTCATCCAGCGTGTCAGCGAAGGTCTGACAACCGGGGAGATCCGGAAACTCCGCCCAGAGTCCGTCAGGATCTTCGTGAATAATGGCGGGATATATGTATTGCATGGCAGCCTCCTATTATTTCAGACCGTTTCTTTTCAGTATTGCATTGAGAAGTCCGGATGGGACATCTTTGCCGTGAATCGGAATGACCTCTGTTGCATTCCCTTTGCGCAGCTTATGATGACTGCCGTTGATATTAACGACATGCCACCCGTTTTGCAGGAGCAGTTTGAGTAGGCCTTTATCCCTCATAGTACCACTCCCTTCATGAAATAAGGAATCGCTGATAAAATGAAGTCCGTCGTATTGGTGCAGATTTTTTGTCCTGCCAAGGAGACAAACCGGACGCATAGCCAAAGCTATGTGGAGGATTTGACGACATAGGCAGGGCGGAAAAGATGTGCTAAGATGGCGTGACTGAATTTATCAGTGCTTCCATAAGTATAACACGTATATACGTGTTGTTCAAGATTGGGAAATTTTATTCTTTGTGACAACACCTGCCTCCTCGGTCTTTACTAAATCATGGGGATATAGTATGATAGTGTCAATAAAGACAGAGTAATTCCATGAGACTGGAGGATGCAGTATGAAATTCCACTGTAAAATCACGCGTTGGGGTGACGGGGCTCTTGTTTTTCTGGATGATCCGAATGCGAATTTTATCATTATTTTCAATGATGATGCGCCGGAAGAGTTGGTGGAGTTCTCGGTGCTGCATACGGAGGCAGGCTGCAGCGAAGATCCTGCCGTCGGTGATACGGTGATCGTCTGTGATAAGCAATTTACGATCACGGCGATCGGAGATGAGGCCATTCATACGCTGAGGTCGCTCGGACACTGTACGCTCTCGTTCAAGGGCGGCACTGCAGCGGAGCGTCCCGGCTGCATCATGCTCCAGGGAGATGTGCCGCTCGCAAAGGATGATATCAAGGCGGGAGCTGCCATCGAAATCCATTGAGCGCCTGTTTTATGGGGACTGCCGCAGCAGCGGCGGCTCCCTTTTTTGTGTCTGTCATCGCCGAACAAATGACAGTGCACTTGTTCGGTTGTAAAAAATTTTTTATATGATACAATGCAGATGATTTCAAGGAATCTCTGATAAAATGAAGTCCGTCGGATTGGTACAGAATTTTTTTCGGTCAAGGAGACATACCGGACGCATAGCCAAAGCTATGTGGAGGATTTGCCGACAAAGACAGGGTGAAAAAGATGTGCTAAGACGGCGCGGCTGAATTTATCAGTGCTTCCTCAAATATGTGAGGTGCATATCTGCGTGAATGACGAAAAAAATCTTGCATGGCCGGTCTATCTCGTCCTGCTCGTTATCATATCCTTTCAGATCCTGTTCGGCATCGACGGGACGGCGCTGCTCGATCCAGATGAGCCTGTCTATGCGGAGACGGCGAAGGAGATGATCCGCTTTGGCGACTATCTTTCGCCGCGCATCTACAACGAGTTCTGGTATGACAAGCCGCCGATCTTCTACTGGCTGGTCGTGGCATCACTGAAGCTGTTCGGTGGATTCAGCGAGATCGCGGCACGGCTGCCCGCTGCACTCATGGCGATCGGTTCGATCCTCATGACGGCGCTTGCGTCGGCGCGGCTCTTCGGTGCGCGGACAGGCTTCTGGTCGGGGATGATCATGGGGACGAGCATCATCCTCATGTATATGGGCAAGGCATCTGTGACCGACAGTACGCTGCTCTTCTTTATGACAGCGGCGCTCTTCTCCTTTATCCATCGCCAGTACTGGCTGATGTACCTTGCGTGCGGGCTTGCGGTGATGACCAAGGGGCCGATTGGCGTGGTTTTTCCGGCAGGGATTGTCTTTTTCTATTTGCTTGCGATACGCCAGTTGGAGCAGCTCTTTCGTATGCACGTCCTGCGCGGTCTCCTGCTTGTCGTTGTCGTCGGTCTGCCGTGGTATCTCTATATGTATGAGATGCACGGCATGGCGTTCATCTACGAGTTCATCGGCTTCCACAACGTCAGCCGCTTCACCGCGCCGCTCCATCCCGTGCGTGCACATTGGTGGTTCTACCTGCCCGTCGTGATCCTCGGCTTCTTCCCGTGGACGGGACTGCTCGTCCAGTCGGTGAAAAATGCGTTTCGCCACAGTTTTGGCGAGGAAGCACAGCTGCTCACATTCTTTCAGGTGTGGTGGATCTTCGTATTCGTATTTTTCTCCATCGCGCAGACGAAGCAGGTCTCCTATATGCTGCTCCTGACCCCCGCGCTCTCGACCATCATCGGATGGAATCTTGCGCGTATGTTGGATGACTGGCGGCAGACCCATTTCGCTTGGGCGGGCGGCAGTGCGCTCATGTTCCTCGTTCTAGGTCTGGGCTGGCTCATGAGCGGGGACAGCCTCGCGCCGCTCGCCGAGGGGGGGCTCTGGCTCGGTGCGATCACGCTTCTCCTCGGTGCGGGAATTGTCTACTGCATCACAGCGTCCCATGATCTCATGCGTGCGGCATGGCTGCACGTTGTCGCGGGTGTCGTCACCATGGTGATCGCATTCGGCTTTATGATGCCCGCAATCGAGGGGCATTTCAGCGTCAAGCAGCTTGCGCTCCACTACGCTGCAAACTATCATGCGACGGCAGAGACGGAAGGGCGTGCGCTCTACATCGACAAGCAGCTGCGTCCGGGTGTGATGCTCTACACGGACATCCCCGGCATCGAGGTGGACACAAACCATGCTGAGTCTCTTGCTGCCCTGCGTGCGGATGCGCGTCCAAAGTACATTATCATGCGAGACTTTATGTATCAGAAGGTGAAGAAGGAGCTTGGCGCGGAGAATTGGCAGCTCGTCGAAGAGAAGGACGGTCTCTGTATCTTTAAGGATGATGTGGAATGACGGCACCCGTACTCTATCTCGTCGTGCCCTGCTACAACGAGCAGGAGGTTCTGGCCGATACAGCGGAAAAGCTGCGGCAAAAGATGACCGCGCTGATTGCGGCAGAAAAGGTGAGTGCAAAGAGCCGCATCGCCTTCGTCAACGATGGCAGCCGCGACCATACATGGGAGCTGATTGCAGCATGTGCGGAACAGAGTACGCTCTTTTCGGGCATCAATCTCGCGCACAACGAGGGCCATCAGAATGCTCTGCTTGCGGGACTGATGACTGTTCTTCCATATGCGGATGTGACGATCAGCATGGACGCAGATTTGCAGGACGATATCGATGCAATCGATGCGATGCTTGAAAAACATGCGGTAGGGGCGAACATCGTCTACGGTGTTCGCGAAAACCGTGCGTCGGACACCTTCCTCAAGCGCTTTACGGCTGAGAGTTTCTATCGTGCGATGCGTGCGCTTGGCGCGGATATCGTGTTCAACCATGCGGATTTTCGTCTGATGGATCGCCGTGCGCTTACGGCACTCGCGGAGTATTCCGAGGTCAACCTCTTCCTGCGCGGAATCGTGCCCATGATCGGGCTCACACACGATATCGTCTACTACACACGGCGTCAGCGCCTCGCGGGCGACTCGAAATATCCGTGGCGGCGCATGGCCGCGTTTGCGTGGGAGGGCGTGACCTCGCTCTCGGCGCGTCCGATCCGTCTGATCTCGCAGATGGGGATGTTCATCTCGTTCATCAGCGGATTGATGCTCATTTGGTCGATTGTCCGCCACTTCATCGGCGAGACGATTGTCGGCTGGACGAGTCTCGTCGTCTCGCTCTGGTTCCTCGGCGGGCTGATCCTGCTTTCGATTGGTGTCATCGGCGAGTACGTTGCGAAGATCTACCTTGAGGTCAAACGTCGTCCTCGCTATCTTGTGCAGGATTTTATTGATACGAATACGGAGGATAGAAAATAAATTTTCTCGAAAATTTTTTGGGAGAAAAGAAGGAGAATTTTATTTTGTGGAGAATTATTATTTGTGAAAGAGAAAATAGATACGGTCTATGGCATCTTTCACACTCCACAATGTTTCTATCATTTACTTTGCTGTGTATTTACGAATAGGAAGCAGATGCTTCCGCAATAGGAGGGGTAACTATGTCAGTATTTTATCTTGCAGGCAAGAGCCATGTGGTCGAGGTTTACGGTGATGAGGCTCTGGATCTCGCGTGCTGCGGTACGCCGCTGAAGGCGATCGAGCCGAACTCGGTCGATGCGGCGAAGGAGAAGCACGTTCCCGTGGCGACGTACGATGCCGCGAAGAACGAGGTGCATGTCACGGTCGGCTCGGTCACGCATCCGATGACCGAGGAGCATCTCATCGCCTACATCATCCTTGTGACAAAGAAGGGCGTTCAGCGCGTCGACCTCACGGCGACGGATGCACCCGAGGCGACGTTCCGTCTCGCGGACGGCGATGCGCCGGTGAAGGTCATCGAGTTCTGCAACCTGCATGGGCTCTGGCAGACAGAGTTCTGAGAAATCCGCATAGAGAGAAGGCCGCCGCATATTCTTGCGACGGCTTTTTATCCTCTTTGGCAAAAAAATATCGCATTTCCAATCTTCTTCCTGTATAATGAATCTCATCGATGGAGAAAAATTTGGAAGAAGTTATAGGGGGCGATGGAATGCGCTGGGCACAGGTGAGTGTTGTCACGACGCACGAGGGCGCGGATCTCATAGGGAATATCCTGATGGAGCTCGGCGCGGCAGGGACGGAGATCGACGATCCGTCGCTCGTGAACGAGTACATCGATGCGGGGCTTTGGGACTACACCGATCTGCCGCGTGCCGAGGACACGGACACGGTCACCGTGCGCGCCTACTTGCCCGAGGACGCGCGTCTGGAGGGCAGTCTCCTGACGCTCGCGGAGCGTGTGGAGAATCTGCGCGGCGTGGATGCGCCCATCGGTGCGGGGACGATCTCGCACACGTTTGTTGCCGATGAGGACTGGGCGGAGACATGGAAAGCCTACATCCACACAGAGAAGATCGGGAGGCGCATTGTCGTGCGCCCGACGTGGGAGGAGTACACGCCACAGGGGGATGAGATCGTCATCGACCTCGACCCGGGCGCGGCGTTCGGTACGGGTGCACACGCGACGACGGCGATGTGTCTGCGTTGGCTGGAACACATCGTGTGTCCGCAGATGCGCGTCTACGATGTGGGCTGTGGCTCGGGCATCCTCGCGATTGCCGCATCGAAGCTCGGCGCGGGCGAGGTCATTGCAATGGACTACGATCCCGTGGCGGTCTCCGTTGCAGAGGAAAATATCCGCGCAAACAATGTTACGAACGTCGCCGTGTTCGAGAGCGACCTGCTCTCCATCTGCGCGGGCACAGAGCCGGCGGAGCTCATCACGGCGAACATCATCGCCGATATCATCATCCGCCTCTTTGACCAACTCGATCGCCATCTCGCGCCGGGCGGGATTCTGCTCGCCTCGGGCATCATCGACGACCGTATTGTGGATGTCGAACGCGCAGCGACGGAGCATGGCTATATCGTGCTCGATATGACCTGTGAAAAGGAATGGGCGGCGATGATTATCCGCCGCAGCTCGGAGTTGGAGCTCTGATGCGACGCTTGTTTTATGCGGGGGCACTCGCGGAGGAGATCGAGATCACGGGCGGTGATGCGCACCATCTTGCGCGCGTTATGCGCGCACAGATCGGAGATGAGGTCGTCGTTGCAGACAGTGACGGGCAGACTGCCCGCATGCGTGTCAGTGGGATTGACCGCGATGCCGTACGCCTTCATTTGGTGGAGTATATGGCACCCGAAGTGTCTGCATCCACAGAGGTCATTCTCGTGCAGGCACTTCTCAAGGGCGAGAAGATGGACTTTGTCGTGCAAAAGGCGGTCGAGCTTGGTGCCTCCGCACTCTATCCGATCGAGACGGAGCACGTCGTCGTGCGCTACGATGCGAAAAAGGCGGCGGCAAAGTCCGCGCGCTGGCAGAAGATCGCGGACGAGGCGGCAAAGCAGTGTGGGCGCAGTGCACTGATGCGCGTTGCGGCGATTGCACCGCTCTCTGCGCTCTTGCAGGATGCGGCACTTTTTGGCGCACCCGATACGGCTGCTGTGTTTTGCTATGAAGCGGAACGCATGCAGTCCATGCGCACGGTGCTGCGCTCCGTCGACGCGCGGCGCATCGTTCTCATCGTTGGTGCGGAGGGGGGATTTTCCCCCACCGAGGCAGCGGCAATCCAAGCGGCGGGGGCGCAGTCCGTTTCGCTTGGACGATTGATTCTGCGCGCGGAGACGGCGGCACTTGCGGCACTGACCGTGTCGCAGTATGAACTAGGTAATTTTGACCTTTAGAAAGGAAAACCTATGAAGAAAAGATATACGGCACTGTTTGCGGCGGCGTTTGCAGTCAGCATGATTGCGGGCTGCGGCACGAGCAACAGCGCAGATCAGGGCGCGACGGCAAAGGCACAGCCGTCCGCTGAACAGGGGAAGGGCTCGGGGCAGCGCGGTGAGGCTGCTCCGACGTTCACACTCAAGAACCTCGCGGGTGAGGATGTCGCCGTCGAGGCGAAGGGCAAGCCCTACATCATCAACTTCTGGGCGACGTGGTGTCCGCCCTGTCAGGCGGAGATTCCCGACCTCGCGGCGTTCCATGCGGCGCACAAGGATGCGGTGGACTTCTACGCTGTCAACTTGCAGGAGGATGCTGCACCCGTGCAGAAATTCATGCAGGAGCGCAAGGCGGATCTGCCCGTCGTGCTCGACACAAAGGGGGCTGCGGCGACGCTTTACGGCGTACGCGCGATCCCGACGACCGTTGTCGTGGACAAGGAGGGCAAGGTTGCCTACCGCAAGACAGGCGGCGTAACGAAAGAGGAACTGGAAGATGTCATCGGCAAACTCTAAAAGTGCGACGCAGGGAGGGCGAACCGTATGGAAATGACTCTGCTCGGCGGGGCATTCCTCGCGGGCTTTCTCTCGTTCATCTCGCCATGCGTCCTGCCGCTCCTGCCCACGTTCTCGCTGATTCTCGCGAAGAACAGTCAGCAGGACGGCGGTGAGGCACGGCGTCTGTATGCGAATACGACCGCATTCCTCGCGGGCTTTACGCTCGTCTTTGTCCTGCTCGGCGCATCGGCATCGCTGCTCGGCGCGTGGCTCTTTTCCTATCAGGAACTCTTGCGGCAGGGGGCGGCTGTGCTGATTATCGTCATGGGGCTCTTCATGACGGGATGGATACGGATTCCGTTGCTCCTGCGTGAGTACCGCCCGTTTCAGCGGCGCGGCTTTGACGGCATTGGGGGCGCATTCCTTCTCGGTTGCGGCTTCACACTCGGATGGACACCGTGCACCGGCCCGATGCTCGCGACGATTCTTCTCTATGCGGGGGATACGGCGACCGTCGGCGCGGGTGCTCTGCTTCTCCTCGTCTACAGTCTCGGTTTTGCCGTGCCGTTCTTCCTGCTCGCCGTCATCTGGCGGCGGCACATCATGAAGCTGCGTGCGTTCTATCAGTATCTTCCGCGCATCCAACAGGCGGCGGGCATCGTGCTCGTCCTCCTCGGCGTTCTGCTCTGGTCGGACTCGCTCACCTATCTCGTACGTATTTTGTCGTAAACAAAACGGAAACGACCTCCCTTCATCGCGTTGTTGCGGCGGGGCGGTCGTTTTCATTTGTTCAGATTGAATTTTGGCATGCTGTGTGCTAGGATATAGAAGAAATTAGGAAAAGTTTGGAAAGGTTCATGGAACATCAGCATATGAAAAAAACATCATTCACCACACAGGAACTCGTCTTTACTGCACTTATGACAGCACTCGTCTTTGTTGCGACCTATCTGCCGCACATCCCGATCCCGCTTGGCTATGCGCATCTCGGCGACGCGGTGATCTTCCTGCTTGCGCTGCTCACACCGCGCCGCAGTGCACTCGTTGCCGCGTGCATTGGCTCGGCACTCGCCGATCTTCTCGGCGGCTTTGCCATTTGGATCGTGCCGACGCTCGTCATCAAATTCGTCATGGCGGAGATCGTCTATCGCGTCGGCCGCAGGGGGGATGCAATCGCACCGCGTGCGAGCATCATCGCCGCGCTCCTCCTCTCAAGTCTCTGGATGGCGGCGGCATATACCCTTGCAGGGGCGGTGCTCTACGCTAGTATGTCTGCCGCACTTGCCTCCACGCCGGGACTTATCATGGAGGGGATTGTCAACGGTATCATCGCCTTTTTCTTACTGCCGCTCCTGCGGGAGCGTTTTTCAAGATTTTAAGGTGATTCATATGGCTGCCTATGATATTTCTGTCTACGTTCTAATCTATCGTCCTGATTATGAAAAGTTATTTATAACATTGACCTCTGTGATCCAACAAAAAGGATGCCGTTATGAAATTATTCTTGCGGATGATGGTTCTGAGGACTTTCGTCAGCAGGAAATCGAGCAATGGATGTATGCGCGGAATTTCTCTGATTATACGATTGTGCGCAGTTCCGCAAATCGGGGAATTGTTCATAACGAGATGAATGCACTCCGTGTAGCACGAGGACGATATGTCAAATATATATCCCCTGGAGATTATTTATACAGTGAGCACGTCCTAGCAGGAATGCTTCGTTTTATGGAGACGGAAGGCTTCCGACTTGCCTTTGGGAGAGCTTGCTATTACAGACAAAGTGCGAGCGGTGGGTATGAGATCTTGAATACAATGAATCCGCTGGATCTGCGTCCCTATTATGACCGTGATATGCGCGCCATCTGGGAAGCCTATCTTCTCTATGGAGATTTTGCCTGTGGGGCTGCCTTCATCGCTGAACGGCAGCTGCTCACATTCTATATTGAGGCGATTTTGGATGTCATCGTCTATGGAGAGGATGCCGTATATTCCTTGATGATTGCCGATGACATTCGACTCGGCTTTTGGGATGAGAACCTGATCTGGTATGAATACGGCACCGGGATATCCACGGGCGCGAAGGAGTGGAGAGCGCGCGTCGGGCAGGACAATGCCATCTGTCTTGCCATTGTTGAGGAGAAATATCCGGAACTGCGTGCTGAGAAAGCGCGTCTGTGCCATGTGCATGGCGTCAATAATTTCAATGAGGTTCGGAACATCTATGGCAGGTATGCCGTTCAAATACAGATGCAGCAAGGCGGCTATCTAAAGAATGTCGATCCCGCCGCGTTGGAACGTCTGGGGGGCAGGAAGGCCGTGTTCGTATAAATCGGGAAGGAAAACGTACAGGCATATGGAACATTATCGTACAGGAAAATTTACCACACAGGAAATTGTATTCACCGCGCTTATGACGGCCCTCGTCTTTGTTGCAACCTATCTGCCGCATATCCCGATCCCGCTCGGTTATGCGCATCTCGGGGATGCGGTGATCTTCCTGCTTGCACTTCTCACGCCACGCCGCAGTGCGCTCGTTGCCGCGTGCTTTGGTTCGGCACTCGCCGATCTTCTCGGCGGATTTGCTGTTTGGATCGTGCCGACGCTCGTCATCAAATTTGTCATGGCGGAGATCGTCTATCTCGTCGGCCGCAGGGGGGATGCAATTGCACCGCGTGTGAGCATCATCGCCGCGCTCCTCCTCTCAAGTATCTGGATGGCAGCGGCATATACCCTTGCAGGTGCGGTGCTCTACGCTAGTATGTCCGCTGCACTTACCTCTACGCTGGGACTAATCATGGAGGGACTTGTCAACAGTATCATCGCCTTTTTCCTACTGCCGCTCCTGCGGGGGAGATTCCCGCAGTTTTGACTGGGCAAGGAATATTTTAGCAAACCAGCAGATTCTTTCGATACCTAAATTGCAATATCAAATCGGACAGTAGCACACAACAGAATCAGAAATTATGG
>CAUVVR010000018.1:0-55530 GCA_963555475.1 uncultured Selenomonas sp. | reverse complement strand
AATCCCACCCAAGCTCGGGAAAATCCCACCCAAGCTCGGGAAAATCCCACCCAAGAGACGCAACATCCCATCGAGTGCAGCATATTGGAGCTTGTCGCGAGCGAGCCGTCCCTGTCGCAGAGAGAGATCGCCAATCGCCTCGATCAGAACATCAACACGGTCAAATACCGTATACGGAGGCTCAAAGAAAAGGGCCTTCTCGCTCATATCGGTTCCGCACAAAAGGGTGAATGGATACGCACTTCGTCCACATAATGAAACCGCCGCCGAAGGGCATTCGTCCTTCAGCGGCGGTTTTTTGTCTTTTTACGCTGTGTGTACGAACCGCTCCCAGATCTCTGCATATGCCGCCTCCACGTCACAGACATACGTGCGTGCGTCGGTCAGCGGGGCGTGCGCGAGGATCGTGCGCAGATTCGTCCGCAGGGAGGCGAGGGTCTCGGGCGCGGATGCAAGTGTCGCCGCGATCTGCACATAGTCCGCAGGGGTATCGGCGATCAGTTCCGCGAGGTTTGCATTCCGCAGCAGGCTCTCCCCGAACCGCGCACCGTGGCTCGCCCCGCGCAGGGTCACAACGGGCACGCCCATCGCCAGAGCCTCGCAGGTGGTGATGCCGCCCGTATAGGGGAATGTGTCGAGCGCGATGTCCATATCCCCGTACTCTGCGAGATGGTCGCGGCTGAACGCACGCATCTCCACGCGTTCCGGGGGAATCCCGCAGCGCGTGAAACGCTCTGCCGCGAGCTCTCTGCCCTCCGCACTCGCAAAGAGTTTGCTCTTGACGAGAAGACACGAGCGCGGCACGGCATCGAGCACCTCTTTCCAGAGACGCAGTACCTCGTCCGTCACCTTGTTGAAATTGTTGAAGCTGCCAAACGTCACAGAACCGCTGCGTTCCATCGGCGGCGGGGCAACGGGGGGAAGCTCCTCGGGCAGCACATAGCAGAAATGGCTGTGCGGCAAACGGATCATCTCCTCGGTGAAGGAGGGATCTGCCGTCCCTATGGGATCGACGTGCACATCCGAGAGCATATAGTCAATGGCGGGCAGCCCCGTCGTATTGAAGTAGCCGATGCCCGTCACCTGCACGGGCGCGGGCTTGTGCGCGAGCACGGGAAGGCAGTTGTGCTGTGTGTGTCCCGCGAGGTCAACGAGAATGTCGATCTCGTCCGCACGTACCAGTGCCGCGACCTCCTCTGCGGGCATCCCCTGTATGTTGCGCCACGCATCCGCCGCCACACGCAGCCCGTGCGAGAATGCGTCCTCCATGCAGTTCGCATAGCAGCAGACGGTAAAACGCGTGCGGTCATGGAGCGCGAGGAGCGGGCGGATCAGCGTACCCACAGGGTGCGTGCGCAGGTCAGGCGAGATGTAGCCGATGCGGATGCGGTCGTGCCCGCGCGCAGCGTCCGCACGAGACGCGAGCGGCGTGACATCCGCATAGAGCGCACCGTAGCCGCGTGCAAGATCTGAGTACAAGGAGCGCAGACCCTCGGGCAGATAGTTCGCGGCAAAGAGTGCGTTGCTGTACTCCGCCGCCCTCTGCGCGGGGCGCGTCTCGTGACGGCCGGATGCGCGAAAGGCATCGACCGCCGCCGCGCTCTCACCCGTGAGCGTCAGAGCCTCGCCGAGGAGGCTGTAGGCACTTGCGAGAAAGACCGTATGATAGGCGATGTTATCCCCTGCAGCGATGCGCCGTTTGAGCGCGGCGATCAAGGTGCGCAGATGCGCGATCTCAGTGCAGAACTTCCCCTCCGCACGGTCGATGTAGACCTCCTGCCGCGCCGCGCCCGCATGGTCGGGCTGCGTTTCGCGAATCCGCGCAATCTCCGCGCGTTCCTCCTCGTATCGCTCCAGCCCCGTCAGTGCCGCCGCACGGATGTAGCGCATCTCCACATCCTCGGGCAGAGCCGCGAGCAGCTCCGCCGCCGCCTCTGCCGCGCGTGCGTACTCCTTCGCCTCGTACAGCGCATTCGCCCGCATCAGCATCTCCTGCCGTCGCGCTGCTATGTTCTTCATGCGTCCACCTCCATCCGCTTTATTCGACGATGAGATACAAAATCCCTTTTAGCGTGCTATGCGTGCAGCTAATGTATGGGAAATGGCAATGCAGCTATGCGAACTCCTCGCGCAAGCCTAAATGATGCGGACGGATGGATATGCCGCTATGCGTGCTCCGTAGCAAACCCTAGTGGAGCAAGCGGAGGAAAGGGCTCGTTCTGCCCCCTGCGGAGTTTAAGGAAGCACTGATAAATTCAGCCGCGCCATCTTGACGTATCTTTTTTGCCCGCACTGTGTCGACAAATCCTCCACATAGCCCTTGCTATGCGTCCGGTTTGTCTCCTTGTTCGGACGAAAAATCTACGCCAATCTGACGGACTTCATTTTATCAGCGATTCCTTATAACCGTTCAAGCGAAGCGCGTTTGGAATCCGCAGGTATTTAGGCAGATAAGAGCCCGACCACTTGCGTAACGAGGGTTCTGCGAGGAGTACGCAAGCAGAAACGCCCCCACATTCCCCGCAAACATAGACTTTTCCCCGCGAAAATGCTATAATCAACGTGGCATTTTATGGAACGAACACAAAGAGGTGACATTTTGGATCTGGATTTTGGACAGGGGCGCATCGTCCCGGTCAACCTCGAACACGAGATGAAGAACTCCTACATCGACTACGCAATGAGCGTCATCGTCGCACGCGCCCTCCCCGACGTGCGCGACGGACTGAAGCCCGTACACCGCCGCATCCTCTACGCGATGCAGGGCTCGGGCATGACGAGCTCCAAGCCGTACAAAAAATCGGCGCGTATCGTCGGTGAAGTGCTCGGTAAATATCACCCGCACGGCGACACCTCCGTCTACGACGCGATCGTCCGCATGGCGCAGGACTTCTCCATGCGCTATATGCTTGCGGACGGGCACGGCAACTTCGGCTCGGTCGACGGCGACTCGGCGGCGGCAATGCGCTACACCGAGGTACGCATGTCGAAAATCGCGGAGCTGATGCTGCGCGACATCGACAAGGAAACCGTCGACTTCACCGACAACTACGACGGCTCGGAGAAGGAACCGACCGTCCTCCCCGCGAAATTCCCGCAGCTCCTCGTCAACGGCACGGCGGGCATCGCCGTCGGCATGGCGACCAACATCCCGCCGCACAATATGGTCGAGGTCATCAACGGCACGCTGATGCTCATCGACAACCCCGAGACCACCATCGAGGAGCTCATGGGGGTCATCAAGGGCCCCGACTTCCCGACGGCGGGGCTCATCCTCGGCACGGAGGAGATCCGCAAGGCATATACGACGGGACGCGGCGTGGTGAAAATGCGTGCACGCGCCCACATCGAGACCATGTCGAACGGCAAGCCGCGCATCATCGTCACCGAGCTCCCGTACCAGGTCAACAAGGCACGACTCATCGAAAAGATCGCCGAGCTCGTTCGCGACAAGCAGATCGACGGCGTGACGGATCTGCGCGACGAGTCCGACCGCAGTGGTATGCGCATCGTCATTGAGCTGCGCCGCGACAGTGCCCCCAACGTCATACTGAACCAACTCTATAAGCACACGCAGCTGCAGGACAGCTTCGGCATCATCATGCTCGCCCTCGTCGACGGGCAGCCCGTCATCATGAACATCAAGCAGATGCTCGGGCACTACATCAGCCATCAGGAAACAGTCATCACGCGGCGCACGCAGTACGAGCTCGCAAAGGCGGAGGCACGCGCCCATATCCTCGAAGGACTGACCATTGCCCTCGATCATCTGGACGCTGTCATTACAACGATTCGCGAAAGCCGTACAGCGGACATCGCACGCACGGCACTCATGGATGGGTTCAAGCTCACGGAGAAGCAGGCACAGGCGATCCTCGACCTCAGACTGCAGCGTCTCACGGGCCTTGAGCGCGAGAAGATCGAGGAGGAGTACCAAGAGGTGCTGCGGATGATCGAGGAGCTGAAGGGCATCCTCGCCGACCGCATGAAGGTACTCGCCATCATCAAGAACGAGCTCATCGAGGTACGCGACAAGTACGGCGACGAGCGCCGCACGGAGATCACATTCGACGCGAGCGAGATGGACATCAAGGATCTCATCGCCGAGGAGGATGTCGTCGTCACGCTCACGCTCAACAACTACATTAAGCGGATTCCGCTCGACACCTATCGCCGTCAGCGGCGCGGGGGTGTCGGCGTGAAGGGCATGGGGACGAAGGAGACCGACATCGTCAGCGACCTCCTTATCACGACGACGCATCATGACATCCTCTTCTTTACCAACCGCGGGCGTGCGTTTGTGCTGAAGGCATACGAGATCCCCGAGAGCGGGCGGCAGGCGAAGGGCACCGCCATCGTCAACCTCCTCGCCGTTGAGAGCGACGAGCGCATCACCGCCGTCATCCAGATCAAGGAGTTCCGCGCCGACCGCTTCCTCTTCCTCGCGACGAAGCGCGGCGTAGTGAAGAAAACTCCGCTCGCTGAGTTTGCAAACATCCGCAAGAGCGGGCTGCGGGCGGTCAACCTCGATGAGGACGACGAACTCATCGGTGTGAAATTCACCGACGGCGAGAACCGCATCATGCTCGGCACACGCCACGGCAAGGCAATCGCCTTCCCCGAGGACGGCGTGCGCTCCATGGGTCGCGTCACGCGCGGCGTGCGCGGCATCAACCTCAGCGACGGCGATGAGGTCGTCGCGATGGACATCCTGAAGCAGGGCTCCGAGGTGCTCACCGTCACCGAGGGCGGCTACGGCAAGCGCACCACCGCCGAGGAGTACCGCACGCAGACGCGCGGCGGCAAGGGGCTCATCAACATGAAGGTCACCGACAAGACCGGTCCCGTCGTCGGCATCCGCGTTGTCCGTGAGAACCAGGAGCTCATGCTCATCACCACCGATGGGCTTGTCATCCGCACCATGGTCGACGAGATCTCCCTCATCAGCCGCAACACACAGGGCGTGAAACTCATGACCCTCGGCGAAAGCGACCGCGTTGCCTCCATGGCAACCATGAACCGCATCGTCGACAGCACGGGGGAATAAGTCGCATACAAGATCCCCCGCCTCCCATGGGAAGCTGGGGATTTTTGATCGTAAGCAGGAAATTGATCCGTACGCCGCGAATCTAAGGAATCGCTGATAAAAAACCCTCAGATTGGCGTAGCTGAATTGATCAGTGCTTCCCTAAACCATCACACATCCACACAGCCTGAAAGAGAGGGACCGGATTTGATTCAGATCATTGATATGCTTGAGTTCTCGCCACAGGTACGTAGGATCCCCATCAAGGATCATGCGGACATGCCACTCATGACGCTTGATGCGCGCAGCTATCTGGTGGGCGGGACGGCATACCTCCCCTCGACCGATGCGCATATCCTCGTCGGCAGATACAGCTCGCTCGCGCACAATCTTTCCTTCTATATGGGGCTGAGCCACGATCATCATGCGATCACGACCTATCCGCTCGCCTCTTCGTTTGACGGATGTGACGAAGATGAGTTCACCACCATCAACCGCCATCAGATCATCATCGGAAACGATGTGTGGATCGGCGGCGATGTGCTGCTGATGAGCGGTGTGCACATCGGCAACGGTGCCGTCATCGGTGCAGGCGCAGTCATCGCAAAGGATGTGCCGCCGTATGCCGTTGTGGTCGGCAACCCCGCGCGCGTGATCAAGTACCGCTTCGATGCGGAGACGATTGCACGCCTGCAGCGCATCAAGTGGTGGAATCTGCCGCAGGAGGAGATCGAGCCGCTCCTCCTCACGTATCACAATGATATGGAGGGTTTCCTTTCCCACTTTGATATGCCGCCGCAGGAGGCGGCACAGGATGAGACGGCAGCCGCCATCGAGCAGCTGCACACGCAGGGCTACACGGTCTCCTACTTCATCCCCGATTTCGAGATCCCGATTCCCTACTGTGCTTGGCCGCGCGTGATCGACAGCTTCCTCGCGGCGTATACAGAACAGGATCGGGCGGCACTCGTCCTGGCGATGCCCGAGCGGGAGGATATCCACCTCTATGAGGAGGGAATCGCCGCCCGCATCAGAGACTACGGTGACCATACGCCGCTCGTTCTCTCCCACCGATGCAGCAGCACGATGCCCTTTTCCATCGCAGCACTCCAGTCCTCGAACATCTACATCACGACGCGCGAGCCCGTCTGCTCCAGCGCCGTGGACTA
This sequence comes from uncultured Selenomonas sp., assembly GCA_963555475.1. Taxonomy (GTDB): domain Bacteria; phylum Bacillota; class Negativicutes; order Selenomonadales; family Selenomonadaceae; genus Centipeda. The sequence continues at coordinate 49,335 of CAUVVR010000018.1, read as the reverse complement.
TGCCGCCGATGCGGGACTTACGATCCGTTACGGCCTGGACCACGGAGGGCTAGTCTTTCCGCCGCTCTGATAACAAACGGCAAAACCTCCGCCTCTTATGCTGAGAGACGGAGGTTTTCTTTCGGGAGGCGCAGCTGCGCTATATCTTAGTCTGCCGCACGGCTTCCGTCGTGCGGATTTTCTTTTCCATCGCACTCGGCGGGAGGATCTTCAGCACCTCGGTATAGACGAGGTCGACGAGGAAGAACTGCGCCGTCTTGGAGGCGATGGAACCGGTCTCGAGCGGTGTCTCCTCGGCGATGTAGGTGAGGCTCACATCGGATACATCGCGCAGGTGCGAACGGTGCTCCTCCGTGAGCGAGATGATCCGCACTCCGCGTGCGCGTGCGAGCGCAACGGTCTCAAGGATCTCTGCGGTCTCGCCCGAGTGGGAGATGGCAACAACGACATCGTCCGGCTCCATGATGGCGGCGAGCATCCGCATGGTGTGGTTGTCGTGCAGCGCGATGCAGTTCATGCCAATCCGCATGAATTTGAAATACGAGTCCTGCGCGATGATGCCGGAGTAACCCAGTCCGATGAAGGCGATGCGGTGCGCACCGATGAGAAGACGTGCACACGCATCAATCACCTCGTCGCGGATGATGTCCTGCGTCTTTTCAAGCGCGATCATATTTGCAGAGAGGAGCTTGTGTGCCGTCTCGCGAGGTGTCTCACTGTTGCGGATATTTCCACGGTCAAGGTAGCGCCCGAGCTCCGCCCCCTCCTCGGCAAGTGCCGCCTTGAAGTCGGCGAGCCCCGCGAAGCCCATTTTACGGACAAAGCGCGTACAGGTCGCCTCCGCCGTTCCGCTCGCAAGTGCAATCTCGGAGATGGTCATGCGCGGGATCTCTGTGAGATGTGCGCGGATGCACGCGATGATCTTGCGGTCGCCCTTGGACACGCGGAACGGCGGCTTGTCCAGCCGGTTGAGTATCTTCATCGTTGCGACATACCTCAGTGATTCGCCATCTCATAGATTGCAACGACATCAGCGCACGTGAGCGGACGGAAGTTGCCGAGCCGAACCGTATCATTCGCGGTTGCTGCACGCGCGATCTCCTCGATCGTCCCCTTCGTGAGCTCCCCGATACCAAGCCCCGCAAGGCTCGTCGGCATCCCGATGGAGACGAAGAACTCCTCCATCTTGCGGATACCCGCACGGGCACGCTCCTCATCCGTCCCCGCATCAATCCCGAAGATCGCCCCCGCAAACTGTGCAAAGCGTGCGGCATCGTCCTGGTAGACGTGCCGTGCCCACGACCCCCAGAGTGCCGTGAGCGTCATCGCATGGGTCGAATCGTAGCGCGCGGAGAGCTCATGCCCGAGCTTGTGCACAGAGAAGTCCTTCATCCGCCCCAGTTCGGTAAAGTTGCTGTGCGAGACACTGCCGCACCACATCAGCTCGCTCATTGCCTCGTAGTCCTTACGGCTCACGAGGAGACGCGGCGCCACCTCCATTACCGTCAGAATCAGCTGTGCGGCGACACGGTCGGTAAAGATGTTCGGCTCCTTGACACTCGTGAAGTAACGCTCCATCGTGTGCATCATGATGTCCGCTGCCCCCGCTGCGATCTGCTCGCGCGGCAGGGTAAAGGCAAGCTCGGGATTCATAAACGCAAACGTCGCGCGGTTCAGCGGAGAGTTCAGCCCCACCTTGCGCCCCGTATCCTCATTCGTCAGCACCGCCGAGTCACTCGTCTCGCTGCCCGCTGCCGGGATCGTGAGCACCGCGCCAAAGGGCAGCGTCTTCGTCAGCTCCTCCTTGCGCGTCCAGATGTCCCAGATATCGACATTCGGATTCGCGATACCGTGCGCCACCGCCTTTGCCGTGTCGATGACACTCCCGCCGCCGACAGCGAGGATGAAATTCACATCTGCCGCGCTGCCCTCGCGGATCGCCTCACGCACGAAGGAGATGCGCGGATTCGGGCACACACCGCCCATCACGAGAAATGCGAGCCCCGCCGAGGTCAGATTCTTCTCGATGCGCGAGAGCAGCCCCGAGCGCTCTACACTGCCGCCGCCGTAGAGGATGAGCACGCGGCTCGCCCCGAACGTACGCAGCTTGTCGGCGACCGCATTCTCCGCACCCCGCCCGAAGATGATCTCCGTGGGACAGTGATAGGTAAAGCTTTGCATGAAAATCCTCCTCATATTGTTACGAATCCGGCATCTATCGGAAGTACTGATAAATTCTGCACCAACCTGACAGACTTCATTTATCAGCGATGCTTATATTATAACAGAAATTACAGAAAAAAAAAGTTAATCTCACGACAAGAAAATAGTTGCCAAAAGGGTTGAAAATTTCGTATAATAATAACTGGGCAAAGAAATTATTACTGTTATGTATAAGGAGGCTGAAGAAATGAGTGCTGATCAAAGCAAAGAAGCCCAAAGGATCCATGAAGCGGAGCAAAAGTTTGATCGGACACGACGTCTGGTAGGACTGTTCGGAGCACCAATCCTTGCCCTGTTGGTATTCCTGACCCCCATCGACGGACTGACTGTCGCGTCACACAAACTGCTCGCCATCATGGTTCTCGTCGCTCTCTGGTGGATTACCGAACCGGTTCCCATCCCCGTCACGTCCCTGATCGGTCCGACGCTTGCCGTCGTCACCGGGGTCGTCTCGGCAAAGGACGCGTACGCCGCCTTTGCAAATCCGATGATCTTCCTCTTCATGGGCGGATTCATCCTCGCGAAGGCAATGATGGATCACGGGCTGGACAAACGGTTCGCCTACTGGCTGCTCGCACGCTCGTGGGTCGGCTCGAATCCGCGCCGCATCTTCCTCGCGATCGGACTTGCCGCAGCACTCTGCTCCGGCTGGGTCAGCAACACGGCGACCGCCGCGATGATGTTCCCGATCGCCCTCGGACTCCTCGGAGCGATCAAGGAGATGATGGCCGCCAACGGCAAGGAGATCGATCTCCACGACTATAAGTATGCGACGGGTCTCATGCTCATGACGGCATATGCCTGCTCGATCGGCGGCGTTCTCACCCCGATCGGCACCCCGCCGAACATCATCATGCTCGGCTTCCTCGACCAGATGGCGAACATCCACATCTCCTTCTTCGAGTGGATGACGTGGGGCATCATTGCCATGGTCATCTACTTCATCATCACGTACTTCATCCTCATCCGTATGTTCCCGCCCGATGTGGATCGCATCGACGGTGCAGAGGAGTTCATCCGTGCCCGCGTCGCCGAGCTCGGCGGCTGGACACGCGCACAGAAGAACACGCTCGTCTGCTTCCTTGTCGCGGTCTTCCTCTGGGTCTTCCCAGGCATCCTCTCGATGACGCTCGGCAGCACCTCGCCGATCCTCAAGATGTACAACCTCCTCTTCCCCGAGGCGGTCGCAGCGATGTTCGGTGCACTGCTCCTCTTCCTCATGCCGATCAACTTCAAGGAGCGTCAGTTCACGCTCGAATGGAAGTCGGCGGTGCAGGGCGTTGAGTGGGGTACGCTCATCCTCTTCGGCGGCGGTCTTGCGATGGGCGGCATGATGTATAAGACGGGCCTCTCGCAGTGGGTCGGCGACAAGATCGTCGGCATGCTCGGCGGCGATCCGTCCGAGTTCGCCCTCGTTGCAATCTTCTGCGTCATGGCGCTGCTCCTCTCCGAGCTCACAAGCCACACGGCGGCGACCAACATGATCGGCCCTCTCGGCATCACGGCGGCGATCGCTGCGGGCTTCAGCCCCGTACACGTCGCGGTCGGTATCGCACTCTCGTCCTCACTGGGCTTTATGCTGCCCGTGTCGACACCGCCGAACGCCATCGTCTACGCGTCCGGCTACATCCCGATCACGAAGATGATCAAGACCGGTGTCTACATCGACTTCATCGGTATCTTCTGCGTCACCATCCCGCTCGTCCTCTACTTCGTCGTCTGGATTGTGGGATAAGGATTTTCTTGCCACATCAAAAAGAGCCGCTGGTGCGGCTCTTTTTTTACATTCCATCAGGGTATATCACCCAATCAGCAGATCTCCATAACGCGCCCGGAGACCCGCCTCCATCGCAGTGAATGCGGGAATGTACTGTGTCAGGATATCCCCGACTAGGTTCTGTGCAAGTGTACTGTTATAGATGTGCGTCACGTCGTTCCGCGCATGCAGCATCCCCAGCCACGTTTCCTCATCGAGGAAATCATAGAGGAGATATGCTTCCTTGATGATCGTGCGCGGCGAGCCTGAGACAGAGACCTCCAGCCCTTCATAGCGCAGGAGATCCTTCAGGAGTTTCCACCCGAGTTCGAACTGGATGAAAAATTTGTCGATGACGCCGCTGACGATAAATTCATTGGACAAGTCCTGCGTGTGTGCCTGTCGCAGGACCGCCAGATGCCGCACAAATTCGTCATACCGCTTCATAGAGAATCACTCCGTCCCGTTCAATCTCTGCTCGAAGTGCAGGTGAAACAGTTTCATCCATATTGACAAGATCAAAGGAGAGGAGCGTATCCACCTCCTCATCGACGGCAAAGGAGAAGTCACGGAACTTTTCGCAGCCATAGACGGCGAGGTCGATATCACTCTTTTCCGTATGCGTACGACGTGCGCGCGAGCCGAAGAGAACCAGCCTTTGCACCCCATACTGCGCGGAAAGAAGTCGAAGTGTGTCAAAAATATGTGCCTCCCGTTCCGTCCACAAGATTTCACTGTACAGCCGCATCACACACGCTCCCATCCATCACGAATGCAGAACGTCAAGATAGATACACTCGTACATAGAGTCACGCTCAATGGGCTCCCAAGGAGCACCTTCCAACTCAACGAGAATCCTGCCTTCCCTATCCGTATACTCGACCTTGTGCATCAGGACACGCCCCCTTGGCGGAGTGATCTGAAATGTCACATATGTGATGGTATATGCGACAGATTTCTTGGTCGCCATATTTGCCAAATTCCTTCCCGACCAGTTCAGTTCAACCATGAATGCGCAATGAATCATGTCTCCTTCCTTTACGATAGAGCTCTCATCAACAAAATACCGTCCATGCGCGATTGACCAATAGACATATCTCCATTTCGCATAGAGATCATCCCATCGTTTACGTGCCTCAGACTCCAGATAGAGGTCCTTATCATCTTTGAAAGAATTGGTCAAAATACGAACAATATCAATCAACGTACCAATTCCGCCCAATCCAAGCGTCAATAGATATATCACACCAGTAATACGCTGGTTGGTATAAAACCGGTGCATTCCTGCTATTCCAATCAGTCCAAGAAGACACAAGAGCAAGGCTCTCTTTTTATTATAAGGAGAAACTCTTTTTATCTGCATCCATAACGGTATTGGCTTCTCGCTCATCAAATCGAACTCCTTCATCTCTACTATGATCGCTACTTCCCAATGCAGAACTCGCTGAAGATGCGGTCGATGAGATCGGTGTCGACGGTCTCGCCGAGGATCTCGCCGAGGGTTTCGTACGCGCCGCGCAGGTCAATCGAGATGAAGTCCGTTCCCAAGCCCGCTGTGAGAGTGCGCTCCGCCTCGCTGAGATGCTGTGCGGTACGGCGGAGTGCCTCGACCTCGCGCTCCTTGTTCGGCAGTGCTCCGTCGCCGAGGTCGCCCTCAAGAGTGCGGATACGGGCGGCGATGGTCTCGCGCAGAGCATCGAGCCCCGTGCCCGCCTGTGCGGAGATCATGAGGACGGGTGCGTTCAGCCCATCGAAGTCGGTGACGCGCAGGACGGAGGCACAGTCCTCCTTGTTGCAGAGGATGATGATGTCCGCATCCATCGTTTTGAGGCGGGCAAGAATTTCGCGGTCCTCGTCGGTGAGCCCGCAGGAGCTGTCAAAGACGGCGAGGACGAGCTCCGCATCCCCGAGGTGCTGCTCGGTGCGTGCAACCCCGAGCCGCTCGACCTCGTCCTCTGCCGCACGCAGACCTGCAGTGTCGATGAGGCGGAGAGGAATGCCCTCGACGCTGATCTCCTCCTCGATGATATCCCGTGTGGTGCCGGGTACGTCGGTGACGATGGCGCGCTCCGTACCGAGGAGGGCGTTGAGGAGACTCGATTTGCCGACGTTCGGACGGCCGACAATAACGGTCTTGACCCCCTCGCGCAGGATGCGCCCCGCATATGCGCCCGTGAGGAGTTTCTGTACGGCAGCGGCGGCATCGCTGATATCCGCGCGGAGTGCGGCAGCGGATGCGACAGGGATGTCGTCCTCGGGGAAGTCGATCCCCGCCTCGATGTGTGCAATTGCGCCGAGCAGACGCGTGCGGATCGCCGTGATCTTGCGCGAGAGTGCACCCGCCATACGTTCACGTGCAGCACGGGCAGCGCGGGCACTCCGCGCGTTGATGAGTTCCATGACCCCCTCGGCACGTGCAAGGTCGAGCCGTCCGTTCAAAAAGGCGCGTTTTGTAAATTCGCCCGCTGCGGCAGGGCGTGCCCCCGCCTCCCATGTACGCTGAAGGACAGAGCGCAGGACGATCGTGCCGCCGTGACACTGGAGCTCAACGGTGTCCTCGCCTGTATAGGAGTGCGGCGCACGCATATAGAGCAGCAGCCCGTCGTCGATGGTCGTACCGTCCGCTGCGACAACGTTCCCATAGTGCACAGTGTACGGCGTGACCTCCCCAAACGTCCCGCGTATGGGACGAAATACCGCACGCGCAATGCTCAGTGCCTCTGCTCCGCTCACACGAATAATGCCGATGCCGCCCGTTCCCTGCGGTGTGGCAATCTGGCTGATGGTGTCCTCTGTCATGTTTTCCCTTTCCACAATATAAACGTTTTCTTTATTATATCGTGAAATACCTCATACTACAATATCTGCCGTGCCAAATTCCATAACGGCCAAAAAGAGACTGCCGCACGAATCAAAAAGATCCATGCAGCAGTCTCTGCTATCTCAGCCCGATCCCTTTATCCTTAGGGAAGCATTGATAAATTCAGCACCGCCATCTTACTGCATTTTTTGCCCGCACTGTGCCCTCGATCCTCCACATAGCCCTTGCTATGCGTCCGGTTTGCCTCCTTGTTCGGACGAAAAACTACGCCAATCTGAGGGTCTATTTTATCTGCGACTCCTTAGAGCGATATTCCTGCGGCGTTTGCCTTGTCCAAGAGGGTCAGCGCCTCTGTCAGCAACAGATTTGCGAGATCGACGTTTTTCTGCTCCTTGAGATATCCCTGGTAATGCGAAGGATTTGCCCCCGCGCCGCTCGTAAGCATCCCCGGCTTTACCGTACCGTCTCCGTTGAATGTGTAGAGCATATAAATGGGGATCATGTGGTTCTGTCCCGACCATACACCAAAGTCCGCATCTCCATCACGCGTATCATTCGTGATGGTAAAGTTGACGATCCACGGGCGTGGGGAGGATACACCTCTCTGTGCACCAAACTCAGCAAAGGACATCCGCGGACCAACTTCGGCGACACGGCTGTTCTTGCGGTCCACAAGCAGGATGCGACGTCCTTTCGAGCTGTCAACAGCAAGGAATCCGTCGCTGCTGTGTCCGTATGTCGTGAGCGTTACATTCGCAGAGATGCCAAGCCCTGACAGTTCCTTCTGTGCGGATTCCTCAGGAGATGCCTTTGCCGAAGAGAAGCTGTGCTCCGTTTTGTGCTTCTTGCGGCGGATCTCCTTGTCATCCTTGTTGTAGAATATCTCAAGCCCAAGCTCGCCCTCATCATTGTACTCCTTGACGATGCGATGTGTCCCATCGGGGGTATTGACAGGATCATCTGCCGTGCCGAAGAAGGATACCTCCGTCTCTCTGCCACTCTCGTCATACTTGAAGCGGATCGATGCACATGATGTGACGGACGAGAGAACCGGATTGCCGTCCTTGCCTCGGAAGGAGAGCTTTGCTATCGTCCCGATGTCGTTCCAGTCAATGAGAACTTCGACAACATTATCACCAAAGCTGTCCTTGTCCACCGCAACCGGCGATCCGTCCGTAGACAACGCCTTGATCGAAGCGACGCCGGCATTCGTATACGTGAACTGATAGGATGCAGCATTGCCAAGATCCTTCAGGCCAAGAGGCTGTTCATCCTTACCAAAGAAAGAGATCTCCGCAGGGCGTGTCTCCTCTCCCTCGTAGCGATATTTGGTAATCGCCCCCGCACTGAAAAACGCATATGCGGTATCGCCATGGAAAAAACTTGCCTTCTTGATCTTGAGCGTATCGTCCGAACCGAAATGGCGTGCCTCGATGCGGCGGTTTTTTTCGTCAAATTTGTAGACGGTCTTGGCGATGCCCGTCTCATCAATCATCAGATTATCATCTTTGCCGTAGTTTGAAATTTCAATCGGCATGGGATTCTTTTTGTTTTCCCCATATTTCAAACGAAGTTCATAGTACTTGTCCTTTGTCGTGACACGGTTGCCATCGGTACCGGCAAAGCCAATCTTGGCAAGCTGTCCCTTATCATTATAGGTAAAGAGCATCTGTGCGTAACCGTCGAAATTGTTCTTCTGCTCTCCCTCACTGTTATATAGATAGGCGATTTTTACTTTCTGGTCGACGATCTTGTAACGGATGGCATACGCATCGTAATAACCACGCCGCGCTCCCATGTGTGCATCCTTGAAGTTGTACTTGATGAAGTCGTCCTGATACTCGACTGTGAGCGTAGAGAACGAATACGTATGTCCCAATGTATCACGCCAGCTGATCGTAACGATATGATCACCGATCATGGGTGTAATCTTTGAGAGCTTCTTATTCTCGTTGAACTCCACCTTGTAGATCAAATCGTTTGCACCGGCTTTCCCGTCGGCAACCTTTCCTGCGACAAAGAATTCTCCGTTCGGTGCCATGATGAGTTTTTGATACGTACCTGCCGATTCGAGAGGGACGAGTTCCGTTTTGCTCGAGGACACGCCGCCGTCGTTTCCGCAGCCCAGAAAGATCATGCTGATCACAAGGGCGTAAAGCAATGACACAAATTTTCGCATGGGTTCTCCTCCTTAGTATACAGATCATGGTAAGAGAGCTCTGATCCGTTCAGCCGAGCAACAATTCCAAAAAGATTAAAATAATTATACCATTCGTATGGAGGAAAAACAAGAATATTTTACATTCTTCTCATAATATCAATTTTTACTTAATCATTTCAAAGATTACACAAAAAATGAGCTTCCGCACAAAGTTTTTCTTCGTGCAGAAGCCCTTTCTACTGTCTCTCACCGCTCGTAGCGATCGTAGCTCGGCTCGTCGTAGTCACGCGCGTAGCGGCGGCGGCGCGGGACGATGACGACGTAGCGGCGCGGGTTGTCACCCGCACTATAGGTGGTGACGCGTCGGTTGTCCTGCAATGCCATATGGATGATCTTGCGCTCGTGGCGGCTCATCGGTTCGAGATGGATCTCCTCGCCGATGCGGCACGCCTTGTCCGCGAGATGTCCTGCGAGGCGCGTGAGGGTTTCCTCGCGGCGCGCACGGTAGTCCTCGACATCGAGGATGATACGTGCGTAGCCGGTCTCGGGGATCTTGTTCACGACGAGATTCGTGAGGTACTGCAGCGCGTCAAGGGTCGCTCCGTGCTTGCCGATGAGGATGCCGAGGTTCTCGCCCTGCATGTTGAAGATCGTGCCGGACGGAGTGTCCATGCGATGCAGCTCGACGCTGAGTGTCATCGCGGCAAAGATCTCGCCGAGGAACTTCTCAGCCGCTGCGGCCATCTCATCGGTGAGCGGGAGGAGCTGTGTATCCGAACGCTCACGGCGTTCCCGCATCTCATAGCCCTCGCGCTCGTAGGAAGGTCGTTCATACCGCTCGTCCTGTCCCTCATAGCGACCGCGTGCACGGCTTTCGCCGTAGCCGCCGCGCGTGGGGTAGTCCCGCCTCTCACCATAGCTGCGGCTCTCACGGGGCGCACGATCATCTCCGCGCCCTGCGCTTTCGCGGCGCACGCGCTCCTCAGAGCTCCGCTGCACGGTGGTCTTGCGTGCAGCGGAGCGAAGATCCGTGTGGAACCGTTTCGGACGCACGCCAAATCCGTCATCTGAGGAAGTATTCTCCTCTGATGTTTGTTTCTCCACGACGGGAGGTGCCGGCGGCGGTGCGATGACGGTCGGCGGCGCAGGGGTCTGTACCTCGGTACGCTGCGGCGGGATCACGGGGCGTGTTGTAACGCGAATGCGCGCCTCACGCTTGCCCCAGAGACCGAGGAAGCCGCCCGAGGGTGCCTGTACGATCTCATAGGTGACTTCAGCTCTGCCGCAGCCGAGCTTGTCAAGGGCAGCACCGAGTGCATCCTCGACAGTTCTTCCGGTGGTTTCGATGATCTCTGCCATATCAGTTTGCCCCCTTTGCCACTGCGTTTTCTCCACGATACATCCACCATTGTTGGGTGATCTGTACGACGTTCATCGTGACCCAGTAGAGTACAAGTCCAGAGGGGAAGCTCAGACTGATCCAACCGATAAAGATGGGCATGATGGTCATCATGATCTTCATCTGGGAATTCATCTCGGTAGAGGTCATTTTCTGCTGGAGATATGTGGTTGCTGCCGAGAGCACGGGCAGGATGTAGAGCGGATCGGGCTCAGACATATTCGGCAGCCAGAGGAATGCCGCCGCCTCCGCACTCGGGAAGGTAAAGTTGAAGAGAGCGTAGTACATACCCATGAGGATCGGCATCTGTACGAGGAGGGGCAGACAGCCGGCAAGCGGGTTGACTCCTGCATCGCGGAAGAGCTCCGCTGTTTTCTGCTGGAGCATCTGCGGGTTATCCTTGTGCTTTTCCTGGATTTTTTTCAGCTTCGGCTGGATTTCCTGCATCGCCTTCATGGATTTGATCTGCTTGACGGTGAGCGGATAGGTCACGACCTTGATGAGGATGGTGAGAAGGATGATGGGAAAGCCGTAGCTGACGAGACCGGCGGCACTCGTGATGGCGTAGAAGCCGCCAAGGATGAACTGCAAAACATGGATGATGGGCGCAAAGAGGTTGCTAAAAAATTCAATCAACGGTGTTTCCTCCTACTGTAGGGAAGTTTCGTAGAAAATTTAAGGAATCGATTTGTATAGATTTATTCGGTTTTCGTGCCGCGATGCCCAACGAAAAAATAACAATCTACGGTACGGGATCGTAGCCGCCCGCGTGAAATGGGTGGCAGCGCAGGATGCGCCGGAGTGCCATCCATCCGCCGCGCCATGCGCCGTACCGCTCAATCGCCTCCATCGCATACGCGGAGCAGGTGGGGTAGTAACGGCAGTGCGGCGGAGTGAGCGGAGAAATGCAGCTGCGGTAGAGCTGCACCAGAAGAAGGAGCAGACGCTTCATCACTGCTCCCCCGTACAATGCGACGTGCCTCCGTCCGCAAAGATCTTCGCGCGGCGCGCGAGGCTGCGGAGTTCGACGGCGGCATCCTGCATTTTGCCCGCAGCAAGGCCCGCACGTCCAATCAGGAGAATCCCGACATCGGTGCGCAGTTCATGCTGCATATGGCGGTACGCCTCGCGCAGGAGACGCTTCGTACGGCTGCGCACAGCGGCGCACCCGAGTTTTTTCCCGGCGGCAAAGCCGACCTTGCCCGCGACACGGCTGTCGCGCAGGACATAGAGGATCATCCGCCGCCCCGCAACGGAGGTGCCTTTTTGATAGACATGCTGAAAGTCGCTGCGGCGTTTAATCATCTTCGCCCGCGGCAAGGTGTGTCTTTTTTCGTCCATATCGTTAAAAAAAGAGGTCACTCGCGTGACCTCTGTCAGGCTGCAGCTTTTACGCCGACAGCTTCTTTCGTCCGCGCTGACGCCTTCTCTTCAATACGAGGCGGCCGCCTTTCGTCTTCATGCGCTCACGGAATCCATGTGTCTTTTTTCTCCAATGGTTGTTCGGCTGAAATGTTCTCTTCACCTCACGTCACCTCCTTTGCTGCCGCGCTTCGCGGCATATGCCGTGCGGCGATTCGTATAATCAGGGATTACTAGCCGTCATTATAGACGAAAAAAAGCCGCACTGTCAAGGCGTGGACACTCTATCTGAGCGTTTTTTTCTATAGATAGGTCAAAAGAGCCTGTTGATAAGTCTCATTTTTTTTGTTAAAATGTCCTCACTGTACTGTGGAAAACCTGTGAAAAAAACATGCATAATCTTATTTCCGTGCATATTCTCGCATTGCATTCATCGACAAACTTATCCACAACTGTGAATAACTCTGTGGATAAAAGGAACGTACGCAGACAAAAATTTTTTGAAGGGACCAACTGTATGTCCGTAGACAAAACCGCCTCCATTGAGAGCCAATGGCAGAAAGTACTCGAAAAAACCGATGGCATCATCCCAAAAGACGCTGTGAAGAAGTGGATCTCACGCATTTTCCCCGTCTCGATTGACGGCAATGAGCTCGTCCTCGCCGTGGCGGATTCCTTTACAAAGCAGTACATTGAACCGCGCTATCTCGTCCTCCTTGAAGATGCAGTCCAGCACGCGCTTGGTGCACCCTACACAATTACACTGATTGTAAATGAGGCGGTAAGCACGACGAAAAAAGAGTCATCCGAAAAAAAAGAACCGACCATGGAAAAAACCATGCCGCAGGATCCGCGTAAAAAAGAATCCCATATCGGACACCTAGCTGCGGAGGAAATTGACGATTACAATGTACCAGCGCAGGGCAATCTTCCGCTCAGTCAAAACGGCGATACAAATGCTGCGGCTCCCGATGATGCCTCGACGCTGAATCCGAAATACACGTTTGACGCATTCGTTATGGGACGCTCCAACCAGTTCTCATACTCGATGGCAAAGGCAGTCGCAGACGCACCCGGGCTGCCCTCGCACAACCCACTCTTCATCTACGGCGGTGTGGGGCTTGGCAAGACCCATCTCATGCACGCAGTCGGGCACAAGATACTCGCCGATCATCCCGAGAAACGCGTACTCTATATCGCAAGCACAGACTTTACCAACGAATTTATCCGTTCGATCCGTGAGAAGAGTATGGACGCATTCCGTCAGAAATACTATAGCATCGATGTGCTGCTGATCGACGATATCCAGTTTTTTGGAGGACAGGAGCAGACACAGACGGAGTTTTTCCAGACGTTCAATCGGCTGCGCGACAACGGCAGACAGATTATCCTGACCTCGGATCGCCAGCCGCAAGATGTTAAGGGGCTCGAGGATCGTCTGATCTCGCGCTTTGCGGGCGGCGTGGTTGTCGATATACAACCGCCGGAGTTCGAGACCCGTGTCGCGATCCTCCAAAAGAAGGCACATTCCGAGGAGGTCGATATCGCCGAGGATGTTGTGACCTACATTGCGAGCCGCGTTGACAGCAACATCCGCGAGCTCGAGGGCGCACTCACGCGCCTCATCAAATATGCCTCGACAATGCGTATGCCGATTGACGAGACGACCTGCGTCGCCGCGCTCGGCAACTATCTGCGCGGTGAGAAGGGGCGGCGCATCACAATGGAGATGATCGAGCGCATCGTCTGCACGCATTTCAAGGTGACGAGCGAGGACATCCGCTCCACGAAGCGCAGCAATGACATTGCCTACCCGCGCCAGATCGCCATGTACCTTTGCCACGAATTGACGGATGTCTCGTGGCCGACCATCGGCGGCTTCTTCAACCGCGATCACTCCACCGTCATCCACGCGCACAAGAAGATCCAGAATGTCACCGAGAGCGACCCCGCGACGAAGGCTCTGATCGAGTCCCTGAGCATTCAGATCAAAGGTATCTGATCTTTTCATGCCGGATTTTTCATGTTTGCGTAACTAAGCGTTTTCGAGGAGTACGCACGGCTATAAGAACCCATCTATATTCCCTGTGGACATCTCTGTTCATTTCCCACAGCACTTCATGTGGATGTTTTGTGGATAACATTTCATCCACCACTCATCTGTGTAAACTGTGGATAACTCAAGAATAACTCCACATAACTTATCCACAGCCATCCCCGCGCCGCTCTTGCCTTTTCTCCACTTTTCCACCAATCCACAGCTCCTACTACTACGTCTACTATATTTATTTACTATACGCATTTATAGAAAAACGGGAGCACAGCATGCACAAAGCTCCCATGGGAAAGGAAGTACCATGAACATCACACTCGGGAAGAACGATCTCATCTCTGCATTGCAGATCGTCAGCAAGGGGCTCTCTACAAAGCCGCAGACTCCCATTCTCTCGGGCATCTATATGACAGCAAAAGAAGGACAGCTTGAACTCCAGTCCACGAACTACGAACTGGGCTTCATTGTTACAATCCCTGCCGAGATTCATATGGTCGGTACGGCAGTCCTGCCCGGCAAATATCTCACCGAATTCGTACGCAAACTACCCGCCGAGGAAGTCTCCATCGACACTGAGAGCAGCGACGGCCTCGCCGTGATCAAATCCGGCACGGCGCGTTTTACTCTGCGCACCATGGAGGTCAATGACTTTCCTGTACTTCAGCGTATGGAAGGTACACTGCAATTTACCATCAAAGACCGCACGCTTGCACGCCTCGTAAAGAAATCTGCATTCGCCTGTCTACGCGAGGAACAGCGCGACCGCCGTCCCATCTTTACAGGCTGCCAGCTCGAGGTCGAGGGCAGAGAGGTTACATTTGCTGCGACGAATGTACACCGTCTCGCCGTCAAGAGCGAAGTACTTGAGGAGGACGCAGGATCGATCCGCGTCATCATCCCCGCACGCTTCCTTGAGGAAGTCACACGCACGATCACGGGGGAAGTGGCCAATGACATCCACGTCACCTGTTCCTATAATCAGATCAGTATGTCCTCTGGGAGCATCTATATGACCTCGCGTCTGATCGAGGGTGCATTCCCAGATTACCGCCGCGTCATTCCGACGGAGGAGAATATTCGCACGCGCGTCACACTGGATGCCGCTGCGTTTGCATCTGCTGTCGAGCGTGCATCGCTTATCGCGCGTACCGATCAGTACAACATCGTCAAACTCGCATTCGAGCCGGGGCTCATGCGTATCTCTTCAAACAGCCCCGAGATCGGCGAGGCGGAGGAGACGATCCCCGCCGAGGTGACGGGCGAGGATGTCACAATCGCGTTCAACGCCTCCTATCTCATGGACGCGGTGAAATCCCTCGACAGCGATGCCTTCGTCCTCTCGCTGCAAGGGGCAAACGCACAGGGCCTGAACCTCTCGCCCGTCACGATCCGCGAGGAATGTGACCCGAATTATGTCTACGTTGTAACGCCTGTGAGGACACATTGACAGACATTGAGATTCATACAGACACGATTCAGCTCGACCAGTTCCTCAAACTTGCGGGGGCAGTTCCGAGCGGCGGTGTCGTGAAGGAGCTGATTGCCGCAAAGGCAATCCTCCGCAATGGGGAAGTCGAGACGGCACGCAGACGCAAACTTATCGTCGGTGATGTCATTACAATCGATGGCGAAGATACCTACCGCGTCATTCGTTCGTAGCTATGAAGATTACATCACTTGTACTGCGTTCCTACCGTAACTATGCGGAGCTGCACCTCGCTTTCGATGCGGGCGTGCAGATTTTCCTCGGAGCGAATGCACAGGGCAAGACGAATATCATCGAGGCACTTTACTATGCCGCATTCGGCCGCTCCCATCGCACATCGAGCGATGTGGAGCTCATTCGTGTGGGCGCAGATGGGGCACATATTGGGCTTTCCTTCCTGCGGCACGATGTTCCCTCGGAGCTTTCCTTTACGTTCGCACGCGGTGCACGGCGGCGCATTGAGCGCGGCGGAGAGAATCTGCGGCAGCGAGACCTTGTCGGCATCTTGCCGATGGTGCTCTTTTCTCCCGAGGATCTCTTTCTTGTCAAGGGTGCGCCTGCGCTCCGCCGCCGTTATTTGGATGCAGAGCTCTCGCAGGCAAGCCCCGCGTACTACGGGGAACTCCTGCGCTATACGCACATCCTCCACCAGAGGAATGCGGTACTGAAGGATATCCGTGAGCGTCTGGCATCTCCCGACGAGCTCCTGCCATGGGATGTACAGATTGCGAAGAGTGCCGCATATATCACCGCGCGGCGGATCGCCGCGACGGAGCAGCTGAGCGCACTCTCTGCACACGTGCAGGAAGTCATCGCTGCTGGGGAAACTCTCTCCATATCATATGAGGTCGCACATGCGCCCGAGGGGCTTACTGCAGGGAAAGAGAGCATGACAAAGCAGCTCGAACTATGGTATAATGAGATGTTCAAGGAAATGCGTGCACGTGATATTGCACGCGCTGCGACAGGAGTTGGTCCGCATCTGGACGATCTCGTCCTCGTAACTGCCGGCATGAATCTCCGAAGCTATGGTTCGCAGGGACAGCAGCGCACGGGTGCGCTCGCGCTGAAACTTGCCGAGCTCTTCTACCTGCGTGAGAATGTCGGTGAGGCACCGATTCTCCTCCTCGATGATGTCATGAGTGAGCTGGACGCAGATCGCCGCGCCGCGCTTCTTTCCTTTATCCGCAGCGAAAAGATCCAGACCTTTATCACTGCGACCGATGCGGCATATTTCCCGTCAGAGCGCATGGGAACGTATCGGTATGTGGAGGCGGGGAGAATACGGCAAGGATAGAAGGGAAAAAACGCAGAAAGTGCGAATGACAGAGGAGGGGAAGCGATGCGCACAACACTCGGCACAGCAAACGCGGGCGATGATGTGCGTGCCGCTGTCCACCGCCTTGGTCCCGCATTCGAGCGCGACTACATCGCACATACCACCCTCTCCCATTGGGCGGATATCATCGGAGATATGGTCGCACGCCGCGTGCGTGCCGTTGCCATCAAGGACGGCAAACTCTTCCTCTACGCACCCGATGCAACATGGAAAAATGAGATGCGCATGACCATGCCCGACACCATCCAGCGCGTCAACAACTACGCGGGCGGACGGCTCGTCAAGGAGATCGTCTTTGCACGTTCGGCGCGTCCTGTCTCCATTCCGGCAGAGGACGGGCAGGATACGGAGACGCGCGCTGCCTACGCACGCGCCCTTGTCCAGACGGGGCTCACAGACGAGGAAATCGCGGCAGGTACGGCACTTGCAGAGAGTGTGTCGGATAAAAAACTGGCGACGCGCGTCCAACGTGCCTATCAAGTGACGCGCAAAGCGCAGCGGCTCAAGGAGCAGCGCGGGCTCAGACCATGTCCCTCCTGCGGACGGCTCGTCAAGGACATCTGCCATGACTGCCGCCGTGCCGAGGAGCGCAGTGTGCGCCATGAGGTACGCACGATTCTCATGCGTGAGCCGTGGGCAAAGCTTGCGGACATCGTGCGCCGCATCCCCTCCTGTGATGCCCTCCTGCTCGGCAGTGAGCGCGCCGACCTCGTGCGGCAGATCGCGGGTGCAACCGAGTATACCGATCAGGACAGCGAAAATGCACGCATGCTCACCATGCTCCATCGCGGACTGCCACCCGACGAAGTCACACCGAAGAAGATTCGGAGCACATTCTGGGAGCTGCGCAATGAACTTATCACCACACGCGAATTCTGGGAAGAGATGAAGAAGCGTAAGGGCTCGAAGAAGAAATAACACCCTTTCGTACGAGGTACTGATTTATGATAATCAGTGAACGGGATGCACATATCCTGCAAAAAATGACGCAGCACTGTGATGAGATTTATGAAACACTTCAGTATTTCGGTGCTACAAAAGAAGAGTTTTTGGGAAATAGCATTTGTCATGGTGCGGCTTGTATGGAATTCCAACTTGTTGGAGAAGGTATCAAACTGCTTTCACGTAATATCTTAGGGAATGGTCCGGAAGTACCATGGAATCGCATACAGGAGATGGGAGATTTCATTGGAACTCAATATTATAATGCCGATTTTGAAAAAATATGGGATAGGATTCATGAGGATATTCCCGTGCTCAGAGAATACTGTGCAAACCTATTGAAAGAAAACAATTACGAGATCATTCGTGTTTCACCGATTCCGAGAAAATAACATTCCCAAGGAGGACATAATGGCAAAGACAATCGACCTAAGTGCAAACGAAGAGCAGGCAGAGGTTCGCCCGATGACCGAGGCGGAGGCAAAGGAAGCCGCCGAAATGGCGGATATGCCCGACCTCTTGGGCATTGCCATCTCCGCCGAGGAGATGGGCGACGATGTGACCGCCGTCGATGCCGACTACGGCGCGGGACAGATCCAAGTCCTCGAAGGACTGGAGGCAGTGCGTAAACGTCCAGGTATGTACATCGGCTCGACATCAGAGCGCGGACTGCATCACCTCGTCTATGAGGTCGTGGACAACTCCATCGACGAGGCACTCGCGGGCTACTGCGACAGCGTCGAGGTCGTGATTCATCCGGACAACAGCATCACCGTCACGGACAACGGGCGCGGCATCCCCGTCGATATGCACGAGAGCGGCATGCCTGCCGTCGAGGTCGTGCTCACTGTGCTCCATGCGGGTGGCAAATTCGGCGGCGACGGGTATAAGGTCTCGGGTGGTCTCCACGGTGTCGGCGTTTCCGTCGTCAATGCACTTTCATCCGAAATGGACGTGCAGGTGCGCCGCGACGGAAAAATCCATGCCATTTCTTTTACGCGCGGCGTGACACAGGAAAAGCTCCACGAGATTGGGACGAGCGAGACAACGGGCACGCGCGTCCACTTCGTCCCAGATCCCGAGATTTTCACCGTCACCACCTACAGCTTCGAGACGCTGAAACACCGTCTGCGCGAGCTTGCCTTTCTCAACCACGGCATCACAATCACCCTTGTCGATGAGCGCGGAGAGGCGGAGCGGCGCGAGACGTTCCATTTCGACGGCGGCATCCGCTCCTTTGTCTCCCACCTCAACCGCAAGAAGGAGACCATTAATGAGGAGCCGATCTACTTCAACGGCGTGAAGGACGACACCGTTGTCGAGATTGCCATGCAGTACAACGACAGCTATCAGGAGAACATTTACAGCTTCGTCAACAACATCAACACCGAGGAGGGCGGCACGCACCTCGCGGGGTTCAAAATCGCCCTCACGCGTGCGGCGAACGACTTCGCGCGGCGGCTGAACGTCCTCAAGGACAAGGACGGCAACCTCTCGGGTGAGGACGTGCGCGAGGGGCTCACCTGCGTCATCAGTCTGAAGGTGCGTGAGCCGCAGTTCGAGGGACAGACCAAGACGAAACTCGGCAACTCCGAGGTACGCGGCATTGTTGACTCCATCGTCACCGAGGGGTTGACCGAGTACTTCGAGGAGAACCCTGCCATTACAAAAAAGGTGCTCGATAAGGCACTCATGGCATCCCGCGCGCGAGAGGCGGCACGCAAGGCACGCGAGCTGACGCGGCGCAAGAACGCACTGGAGGTGTCGAGCCTGCCAGGCAAACTTGCAGACTGCTCCGTCAAGGATCCCGACCAGTGCGAGATCTACATCGTCGAGGGCGACTCCGCGGGCGGCTCTGCAAAGCAGGGACGCGACCGCCGCTTCCAGGCGATCCTGCCCCTGCGCGGCAAGATCCTCAACGTCGAGAAGGCACGCCTCGACAAGATCTTTGCAAACGCCGAGATCCGCACGATGATCACGGCGTTCGGCACGGGCATCGGCGAGGAATTCGATCTCGCGAAGCGCCGCTACAGCAAGATCATCATCATGACCGATGCGGACGTCGACGGTGCACACATCCGCACGCTGCTCCTCACCTTCTTCTACCGCTACATGAAGCCGCTCGTCGACCACGGGCACGTCTACATCGCACAGCCGCCGCTCTATCAGATCCGCAAGGACAAGAAGCATTTCTACACCTACTCCGACGAGGAGCAGGCGAAGAAGCTGGACGAGATCGGGCGCGACGGCGTGACCATCCAGCGCTACAAGGGGCTCGGCGAGATGAACCCCGAGCAGCTCTGGGAGACCACCATGAACCCCGAGGGGCGCACCATGCTGCAGGTCGGCGCGGAGGATGCCGAGGCAGCAGACGAGCTCTTCACCATCCTCATGGGCGACAAAGTCGAGCCGCGCCGCCAATTCATCGAGGAGAACGCGCGGCTCGTGCGGAATCTGGATATTTGATCATAAGGGAATCTGTTTTATATTGACAGGTTCCATTATTTTTTGGAGGAAAGCATGAAAAAAATTTTTGATCGTCTCTCGATGGATCACGCGCGTTGGCGGGATGTATTCTCTGCCTGTCTGGGCAAGATGATATGTGTGCAGAATACCTGCGCGGAGCTCGTCGTGCGAAATGAGGACTGGAATGTCGACCTCGAGCGGGGCGTAATTCTATTTGATACGCGGGAGTACCCCATCCAATTCATCGGTAGCGAGTCCAAATCGAGTGGTACATGGCTCTGGGGATGGGAGAATATCAATCAATTTCCCGATTCGCTCATTCGTCTCGCGGGCGATACAAGGAAGTGCGGAGAGGCGTGGCAGCTAGAGGCGCTGACGGTGGATGAGTTCGAACTGAATGATATATTCAACGGGCATAATCTCTCCATTGTTGCCTGCGGGCTGGCAGACGGGTACTGCTATTATCGCTGTCCGCATGAAGTCGGGGCGTTCTTTGTCGGGATTTCGGACGTGCCGGACGAGGTCTTTGCACCCGTCGATCTGCCGCGCTTTGTATCTGTGGTCACGCAGTGTATTGAGCAATTTGCGCTGGATCACCGTATCTTCGCGGAGGCATTCCTCCTTTGGAATCGAACGCCGTATGAGGCAGACGGCGATGCGCTGATTGCACATTTTGCGCAGGACTTACGCATCGAGTTTGAACGCGCGGGTGATGATCTGCGCATCGCTTCGATTGCGACGCTGTAATTGCATTCTGCATAGGAAAATCCCCTTGACATGGGCGTGTCAAGGGGATTTTCTTGTCATACGTATGTTCCTGTGCTATACTCTATGCAAGCACTGTCGAAAGGGCGGTCGAATCTTGCCCCCGGGAAGGGGGAGGTTGGTATGGAGACCTACGAATTTCTCACGTTTCTCGTAGTGTTCACCGTGCTGATTATATTCGTGAAACGATAAAAGAGAAAACCCCGCCTTGCGTCTACCAAACCCTGGCGGGGAAATCTCGCTTGTAATGGGGGCGACCGCTAGGCAGTGCCCTTTTTGTATCTCTATTCTATCATGTACGTATGGCATCGTCAAGGATTGCACATCCTTTGATGATCATTTTCGATCAAAAACAGCGTTGCGAATGTCAATCGGCAATCGTAACGCTGTTTTGCTTAAGGAATCGCTGATAAAATGAAGTCTGTCAGATTGGTGCAGATTTTTTGCCCTGTCAAGGAGACAAACCGGACGTATAGCAAGGGCTATGTGGAGGATTTGTCGACGATGAGAGGGCGAAAAAGATACGTCAAGATGGCAGTGCTGAATTTATCAGTGCTTCCTTAAATCCCATGAATTTGGAAAGTTTTTTTCGTCTTTGCAACCTAGTGGATCTGTTTGAAATCGGTGTGATTTCTTTACATATGTAAGATATGCTGTCCTGCATATACAATGAAAATACAAACAAGTACAAATAAATACTCGCGCAGTGAACCAACCGTGAAGAGGCGGATGCCGATCTTCTGCGTGGGATAGAGGAGCGGAACCTTGCCGCAGACAGCATCCTCGGCGATGTGACAGAGCGCACCGATAAAGATCCATGTGAGGATGGAGAAGAACACTGCATCGTAGAAGAAGGCAGTGCGTGCCTCCATGAGCCCTCCGATGAGTGCGAGATAGAGCATTGGCCAGTGAGACCAACCGCGATGGCGGCTGCGCCACGAGCTCCAGCCGACGCTCTGCGGCGTGCCCTCTGCCTTGTCCGGCAGGACTGCACCGAGCGTTGCCGCCGCCGTCAGCAGCGGATCGGCAGTGATGGCATAGGCGATGGTTGCGGTGAGGCTCGTGTGGGATACCCACTTCATAGGAAGCTCCTTCTTGTCGTGGGCATTTTGCCCTCTATCCCTCCGTGACCTGCTCCCGCGCTGCATCAATGATCTCTGCGAGTGTAGTCTTTTCCATCTCACGCTCCATTGCGGCTTGGATGGCGGCGAGACGGTCGTCAAGGATAGCGTGAATACTGCGCCCTACGGGACAGGCAGGGTTCGGCTTCTCGTGGAAACTGAAGAGCGCCCCTCTGCTGATGCTCTCGACCGCGCGAAAGATATCGGCGAGAGTGATCTCTCTGAGCGGGCGTGCGATGTGTGCGCCGCCCTCGCGTCCACGTGCGACGGTGATGAGCCCTGCGCGGCGCAGCTGCCCGAGGATGCGGCGAATGACGACAGGATGTGCGCCAATGCTGCCGGCAAGGGTCTCGCTCGTTGCGGGAGCCTCGTCTCCGTAGAGCTCGACGCAGATGAGAATGTGGACAGCGATGGTAAAGCGGCTTGAGATCTGCATATTGTACCCTCCGTTGTTCTGTATGTGTATCATACAATGAACAACGCAAAAATGCAAGTGTGACGTGCTTCTCATCATGCCTTATGCCTATCCAACGCAAATGCTTCGTTATGCGAACTCCTCGACGCGGCGCAGCTGCCGCTGCACATCGAGGATCATCTTGTAGTGGACGGCGCATCCCTCCTGCATGAGCTTCTTGATCGTGGGAGGCTGCCAGAGCGAGTGGATGACCGTGCCGCTCTGCAGGGCGATGTCCGTTCCGCCCGTACTGCCCGCGACGAGCGGTCTGTGCGCGATGTTGATGTAGCCGAGTCTGCCTTGGCGCTTGTGAACGTGACGCACCATGAGCGGAGCAAGCACGCAGCCGTGCAGGATGGGGAGAATGATGTTGCGGCGGCGTGCGAGCTGGCGTGCCGCATTGCGGCGGATGAGACGCAGCTCCTTATCCTCACGTCCCGCGAGGCAGGAGAGTACATACTCCGTCGCCGCAGAGAGCGTCAGACTGCCGCCTGCCGTGGTGTGAATGACGGTGGCACTGCCGCCGTCTGCGCCATACACGGGTACGAGTGCGAGAATATCCGCCGCTGCGGGAAGTTTCTGCATGAGCAGGTCTCTCTTCGTCCAGTTCATATCGGAACTCCTTTCTGTGGGCGGTTTTCCGCCCCTCCTGCCTGCCGCCGGCGCAGCGCACAGGTACGAGATTTTCTAAAACAATCACCTGTTCCTTTCTGATTTATATTATATAGAAAATATGTTCGTGTGTAAAGATTTTTTTATAACGGACTCCTCTTTTTCTCACACGCGGCAAATACTCATGTGTAAGCCGCTTACGGAGACAAACAGAGAAAGGAGTTGATCCACCATGGCACGCAAAGACGCAACGAGCAAGGTCACGCTCAAGGTCATCACGGGGGTCGGCGCGGACGGCAAGACCGTCTACAAGAACCGTACGATCAGTGGGATCGCACCGACACTCACGGATGCGGACGCACTTGCGGTCGGACGGGGATTCGGCGCACTGCAGAAGCACGGGCTGAGCCTCGTGACGCGCACGGACACGGCGGTTCTCGAGGACTGAGCACCGCGATCATAGTGAGGAAAGGAGGAGAAAATCATGTCGACGAAGAAACAGCTGCGCATGACGATGAAGATGTCCAACGGCAAGGAGCTGACCCTCGGTCTGCTCGATCCGAAGGACGGGCTCTCGAAGGCGGATGTCACAACCTGCCTGCAGAGCGTCATCGACAAGAAGGCGATTGTCGCAGGGGAGGCGTATCCCGTCTCCATCAAGGACATTGCGATCCAGACCGTAGACACCGAGAAGCTCGCCTAATCGCGAAGTCTGCGGACACATAGAGCTCTTTCTCCCTTCCCGCTTGACGGGGCAGGGAAGCCGCGAAGCGGTGGAAGAGTACAAGGGAGTACGGATAAATTCAGCCACGCCATCCTGACGTATCTTTTTTTATCAGCAATTCCCAAGAAAAATGCTGCTGCATCCTATGTGCGGCAGCATTTTTGCATGCAGAAAGAGGGCTGGCAGGCACATTCTGTTTGGTGCCAACTGACGCGAAACTATGCTATAATAAAATGACATTCATGGAGATATAGGAGGAAATATCATGCGGAAAGCAATCGTCGTAGTCGATATGCAGAACGACTTCGTGGACGGCGCACTCGGTACACAGGAAGCACAGGCGATGCTGCCCCGTCTCGTGGAGAAACTCAAAGCGGAGCAGACGGCGGGCACAGCACTCGTATTCACCATGGACACCCACGGCGCGGACTACCTCGCAACGCAGGAGGGGAAGAAACTGCCTGTCGAGCACTGCATTCGCGGGACGGCAGGGTGGCAGATCGCGGATATACTCCAGCCCTTCGTGCGGGAGGCAGCCGCCGTCATCGAAAAGCCCACCTTCGGTGCGACCGCCCTCCCCGCCGCTCTCGCGGACTACGACGAAATCGAGTTCGTCGGGCTCTGCACCGACATCTGCGTCATCTCCAACGCCCTCCTTGCAAAGGCATTCTACCCCGAGAAACGCATCTGTGTCGATGCTGCCTGCTGCGCGGGCGTCACCCCCGAGAGCCACGCGAACGCACTCAGCGCGATGCGGATGTGTCAGGTCGAGGTACGCTGAGTGTGTAACAGGTTGACCGCCTCCTGTTCTGACGGGAGAAGCTGATGCCTTCCCCGTTATGACGGGGAAGGGGGACCGCGCGAGCGGTGGAAGGGGCACGAAGAAGAGATTGTTGCACGAAGTTTTTATCTGTGTGCAACAGTCCCTTCTTTTTTATTTTAGAATTTATGTTATAATAGGTTGAAAATTTTGATATAGGAATCGCTGATAAAATGAAGTTCGTCAAGATGGCGCGGCTGAATTTATCAGAGTTTCCTTAAAGAAAAGGAGCATTTCACAATGAGCACATGGAACATCCAGTGGAAGAATCCGTGGAAAAAGACGATTGCCCTCGGCAGTGCAGCGTTCCTGCTCGGCGGCAGTGCGGTGTACGCGGCTTCCCCCGTGACACAGACGGGCGGAAGTGCGAACGTGGAGAACGTGCAGGACGCGCCGATGCCCCTGCCGCTCACGGAGGAGGAGGTGAGCGCACAGCAGCTCGCCGATGCCGAGTACATGGCACTCCTCTGGATGCGTACCTCGGCGGAGTACCGTGCGCTCTGCTATCAGGGCTATAACACGGCACTCATGGCGATCGACCGCGCGCAGGCGAATGCCGCCGCCCGCAGCGGCAAGCCGCTCGCCATCGTCCTTGACTGCGACGAGACCGTCACCGACAACACACGAGCCATGGCGGCGGCTGCTGCCGCGGGCAACGGCCGCTACGATGCGCTCTGGTGGCGCGGAACCGTGCACGAGGGACGCTCCGAGGCGCTGCCGGGTGCGGTGGAGTTCCTGAACGAAGTTGCACGGCGCGGTGTTGCCATCTTCTACGTCAGCAACCGCTGGAGTGAGGTCAACTACGAGCCGACCATCGAGAACCTCAAGGCACTCGGTTTCCCCTCCGTGGACGCAGAGCACGTCCTCCTCATGGAGGATCGGAAGATGAGCGACAAGCAGCCGCGCTTTGATCGGATCACAGAGGACTATGATGTCGTCGTCTACATGGGCGACAACGCGGGCGATCTCCCCCTCGGAACGAAGGGCATGAACCGCGCCGCGCGGAATGCAGCCATCGATGCCGCACGCACAGACTTCGGCACCACCTACATCGTCTTCCCGAACCCCGCCTACGGTTCCTGGATCAGTGCGCTCGCTAAGGACTACATGACCATGAGCCCCGAGGCACGCGAGGAGTTCTATGCAAAGACACTGACGGAGTAACAGAATACAATGAAAAGAGCCCGTCTCTGCTTTCTTTTTGCACAAGGGAGCAGGGGCGGGCTTTTATAGAAGATCGGATACTATAGGAAGCCCTGATAAATTCAGCGCGCCATCTTAGCGTATCTTTTTTTCCCGCTTTTTTCGGCAAATCCTCCACATAGCTTTGGCTATGCGTCCGGTTTGCTTCCTCAATCGGACAGTATAATCCATGCCAATCTGAGGAGTTACAATTCTATATAAAGGAGGTGCATTCCTGTATCATGAGATCGTATTTTCGAATGACAAGTAGTGTGATATATTATTGAATCATCGAACTAAGCGGCATAAGATAGACATAAAGAAGACGTTTTATATAAATAAATCGACGTTTTTATAAAATAAATTACGAAAAACTTGAAAATAGGAAATCAATATGCTAAGATAGGATCATATAGAAGGAGGCGTCCATGTACTATACAGAAATCATAAAAATCATAGAATCCGGAATGCGAAAGGATCCAGTCAAAGTTGCCAGTTATTCCCGTCTCCTTGCAAAGAAGATGGAGACTGACGGGGAAAACAGGGGGAGCGCACGTATCCTGTCTGCATTGAATCGTGTGGGTGGAAGTCAGGCGGTTATGGACACATTGACAACGCTGCCTGTAGATCAAGAAAGTCGCCTCGATATTGCGGAGATTGACTATGCGCCATCTGTTGAGCACATTATTCTTAGTAAATCGGTTCAGGCAGTATTGGATGACTTCAGGGATACAATCCAAAGTAAAAACAAAATGATATCCATGGGGCTGAACCTCCGTACAACACTACTCCTTTACGGACCTCCAGGCTGTGGGAAGACAAGTGCAGCAAAATATCTTGCTTCACAGCTGAAGCTCCCTCTCGTCACGGCACGGTTTGATACGCTCATATCATCACTGCTCGGGAATACGGCGAAGAATATTCATCGTATCTTTGCGTATGCAAAAAAACAGCCGTGCATTCTGTTCCTGGATGAATTTGATGCGATCGCAAAGGCCAGAGATGACGCACATGAGCTTGGTGAGCTGAAACGGGTGGTGAATAGTCTCCTCCAGAACATTGATGATTTTTCCCAGGAGGGTATACTCCTCGCAGCGACCAATCATGCCGGGATGCTCGATAAGGCGGTTTGGCGTCGGTTTCAGACTGTCATTGAACTTCCTGCGCCGGAGCGCGATGAGATTCGCAGATTTATCAGGCGGTTCCCCAAGATTGCGGATGATTCAGGTATTACCGACACGCAATGGAAACACATACTGAGAACGATGGAAGGGCTCTCATATTCGGATATCAAGGACATCGTCCAAAATATGCTGAAAAAGGCTGTGCTTCATCAAAAAAAAGAGATTGGAATCCTGGATTACGTTATGGAGGTATTCCTATTCAAAAATCATGGGAACTATGCTCAGAAGGATATGATACAGTATCTGAGCGATCATGGCGTGACTCAGAAAGTGATCGGTGACCACTTCGGGATCTCTGAACGGCAGGTCAGAAACTACCTGGGGAAAGGAGTGCGTAACTATGGAGAAACGGCTTCCAATTAAATTCTTTGAAAAAAGAATAAGAGACGAACAGCGCACCGAAGGCGGTGGCAGCCAAAGAGAAGATTCATGGATTCTGCACGGGGATGCACTTGCGCACCGCTCGCAGCAGCTGGTATCAAATATATCACAGGTCGCTGCCACCTTTGCAACACGCAAACAGGAAAAACGCAAACTCCCCATGGTCGTTGCAACTACGATTGTAGAGGATGCGATTGCAAAGTCACATCGCGGGCAGGTGGTTGACCTCCTCGACAGTGATCGGAAGTCCAATGTCATCGGCATTGCATCTGCTGTGCAGCTCGATGAATTCTTAAATGTGCCCAATCAAACAGAGGGAGACAAAGAGCCGCCGAAATCGAAAGAAACACGGCGGCTCCTATCCGTAGTGAGCACAGACGAACTCATCTTGCGTATCAAGCACACGTTGCGGGACACTCAAAATTTTGCCAAACTGATTTCGACGATTGCAGAAATCAAGCCATTTGAAGCACAACGTGTTGACTATAACCCGGACAATCGTCTGTATCGTATCTGTCTGATTGACTATCGGGATCCGAATACAAACACTTTGGCACAAAATTTGTTCAAGGCTAAATGCCATGCGCATGGGATAAAAATTGAACGAGAGACCCGATACACCAGGGATATGAATCTGTATCGCGTATCGCTCGACAGCATTACCAATTTGGAGACCGTACTTGGCTTTGAGGGGATCTTTTCGATCGAAGAGGCGATTCCGATCCGCATGGATATGGATTCCCTTGATGATGCTCTCGTACTAACGAAAAAACACCCTGTAGAAGGTGAAACATACCCCGTTGTCGGTGTCCTTGACAGCGGAATCGAAAAGAACAGATATCTGTCACCATGGATTTTTAGAGCCGGTGAGGAATATTATGAAGGCCAGTATCAGGACAGAGGGCACGGTACCATGGTGGCATCCGTCTTGGAATACAGCGATGAACTCAATGGTACAGACAATGCTGCAGCCACAGGTGTCATGATGATGGATGCGGTCATTGTCCCCGATCTTCGGAAAGAAACGGTTTATCCAGAGGATATTATTGATCATGTCAGAGATGCCATTGAGCGACACAAGGACATCAAGATCTGGACGATGTCCGTTGGTATGGTTGAGGAATGCGCTAAGAAGTCATTTTCGCAATACGGCATAGCACTGGATAATATTGCTGATGAGAACAATGTGCTTATTATCAAGTCTGCCGGAAACAGCAATGCGTTTTTGCGCGGGGATGAACATGAGCTGATTACAAAGATGGCGGATTCCGTTAGGGCGCTGGTTGTCGGCTCCATTGCAGGGGAGAGAGGGACGTATGATCTCGCTGAGGTGGATACACCGTCGCCGTTTACCAGATGCGGTCCCGGACCTGCCTACGTTATCAAGCCAGATCTTGTCGCTTACGGGGGCAACGCGGGAATGTGTCCGGATGGTACTGTTACAACGACGGGGGTGAGGGTTCTTGACCGTTTCGGAACCGTTGCACGCGCACCAGGGACGAGCTTTTCCACGCCGTGGATCGCGCGAATCGCGGCAGAGCTGAATCACCTCCTGGCGGAGGATTTTGACCCACTGCTCATCAAGGCACTCATGGTTCATAATGCAGGCTATCCCGCAGGACAGCGCATGAACATGGAGGACAAGGTCAAATTCATGGGGTTTGGAATGCCGCCTGGAACGCGGGATATTTTGTATAATTCGGAGCATGAGATCACGCTGATCCTGCGGGATTCACTTCCCAAAAGTCAGTTTATCAACATTTTGGAGTTCCCCTTTCCGAAGAGCCTGGTTGGTGATGATGGGTTCTATCGTGGTCAGATTACGCTTACCGTAGTCAGTGCGCCCATTCTGCGCGCATCGGAAGGAGTGGAATACTGCCAGTCGGATATCAGCGTGAGATTTGGAACGATGACGGGAATCAAGCGGCGTGATACCAGTAAGCCAATGATTCTAAACCCCTATGGCCCGGAAAATGGTGCAAACCTCTTGCGGGAAGATTACTACAGCAAAATAATACTTGGTGTGACGGAAGAGAAAGCATTTGCAAAGGAAAGAACCCTGTTACGGTATGGAAAGAAGTTTCACCCAATCAAAAAATATGCGATTGACCTTGACGAGATGACTGC
The DNA here is from genome assembly GCA_963555475.1 of uncultured Selenomonas sp. GTDB lineage: Bacteria > Bacillota > Negativicutes > Selenomonadales > Selenomonadaceae > Centipeda. Next base: position 19,957 of record CAUVVR010000018.1, on the reverse strand, counting down.
CGGAAATAGAAAGAACCTCCTTGGGAAGGATCGCAAATGGTATATGAGGATCGAGATGCTGTGCCGTGAGGCAATCGAACGGGAATTCAGAGAAACGAGAGAAAAACTGGAGCAGGAGTTTTGCGTTCTGCTCACGATCCGAGATCCCGAGGGGAAAGCGCCAGTATATAACGAGGTCACGCAGCAGCTTCAGGATAGAGGTTTTGCGTATTCGGATGTGAAACTCAAGAATGAGATAAGAGAATATGTTCGTATAGAAAAGGATTCTAATACGGACTGAGAGATTGCCGTATGGTTAATATCACTTAATATATTCCAATGGGGAAGATAGACTCTCTAGGTTGTAAGAAAAGGTTTTGCAGAGGAGGAGTATTATGAAAAAGAAACATATATCAGAACTCTGGAATAGTGTGAAAGGACATAAACATCATGAGTTTATAGATGCGGCAACGAACAGTGACAATTTACTGTTTATTGATCCCATATTGGTTCAAAACAACAGCGATGAGTGGAGCAAAAAGGCAAACATGTTGATACAATCTTTTTTTGATGCCTTTTATGAGGCATATCGTCAGGCAGACAATATATTGAAAAAAGAGTTGTTATCACATGCTGGTGAACAAAATGGAACACGTTTTGGTTATGGTCGTGGAGATAACGGAAAAGGAAATACAGCACAAGGCCTCCTTGAGATTTTTGCACCGTTAGAAAAGTATATTTTCAAAATTTCAACGATAGAAAAAGCCGAAGATTTATCCATACTTATTCCAAACTTTGCAGAAGACGGGCTCTCAGATATGTTGACTAATATTCTACATGGCGAGTTAAATCAATTTACGTCTTACCAAATGGCTAAATACGGCATAGTAAGTAAAGAATTGTTGAAGTTCTGGATGTGGGATGGCACAAATAAGATGTGGATAGAAGTAGAAAGACCGGCTTATTTCATTGAGGGGAAGGAATTACTTCTTGTACCTAAGAATATTGTTCGAAAGAATTATCTATTTAGTGTACATCAATATTTTACTAGAATTATTATCGATCGTGAACGAAAAGACGGTGGGTATATGTTTGATGGAAAACCCATACCTAAACGAGAGATCGTAAAAAAGAAAAGGAGAAGCGGAAAACATTGGGAATATGATGAAACAATTCTACACACACAAAATCAGAATGATGCGTTAAGAGAATATCATGAGAAATTACCTTTATTTTATAAAGAAAAAAGGAATATCGTAGACGACAATACTTTAGACAGATGGGTATATGGATATATCGTTAGATAAGGAATAGATATTCGAAGGATGCAAACATTCCGTAAGCCCTTCGAATATGTTATAATGCCAGCATGGAGGTCGGAGCGACGCGTACATGACAGCAACGAATATGGACATGACAGAAGAATATAAGGCAAAGCCCATCCTAAAGTGGGCAGGCGGGAAGACGCAGCTGCTCGGCGAGTTGTGCGCGAAGGTACCGTCGCACTATGGAAAATACATTGAGCCGTTTTTTGGCGGCGGGGCATTGTTTTTCGCGTTGGAGCCGGAGCACGCTGTTCTTGCGGACAGCAATCCGGAGCTCATCAATATGTACCGTGAAGTCGCATCGAACGCAGAGCAGGTCATCGCATATCTGGAGCAGTATGAGAATACCAGCGAGCGTTTCTATGAGGTGCGTGCACTTGATTGGGAGCAGCTGCCTCCAGCAGAGGCGGCGGCAAGAATGATCTTCCTCAACAAGACTTGTTTTAACGGGCTTTACCGTGTCAATAAAAAGGGGCAGTTCAATGTCCCTTTTGGGCGGTATAAAAATCCAAAAATCTGTGATCGTGCGGCGATTCTTGCGGCGTCGCGTGTCCTTTCGCGTGCAGAGATCATCTGTGGCGATTATCTGGATGTATTGGAGCATCATGCGGCGGCGGGGGATCTGATCTTTCTGGATCCGCCGTATCTGCCGATCTCGGCATATGCGGATTTCAAGCGCTATACGAAGGAGCAGTTCTACGAGGAGGATCATGTACGTCTCGTAGAGATGGTCGCACGTCTCTATGAGCGTGGGTGCTATGTGATCCTTACGAACTCGAATCATCCGCTTGTGCATGAGCTTTATGCGTCGTACCGGATTGATATCATTCAGACGAAGCGACATATTTCCTGCAATGGGAAGAGTCGTAAAGGAGAAGATGTAATCGTAACAGCAACCCCTGCGCCGTATCCGCGTATTACGCTCGGCGAGGTACCTCTTTCGCCGCAGGCTTCACACTATCCACCGACGCGCTTCATGGGGTCGAAGCAGAAGCTTCTCCATGAGGTTTGGGCGGTCGCGTCACAGTTTGGCGCAGAGACCATTACAGATCTCTTTTCTGGCTCGGGGATTGTCAGCTATATGTTCAAGGCGCAGGGCAAGACTGTCCTGAGCAATGATTATATGGCGATGTCAGCGACGTTCTCAAAGGCGATGGTGGAAAACAATACGGTTACACTTTCGTCACGCACGGCGGAGGAGTTGCTTCTCGCGCAGAAGGAATCGGATCACTTTGTTGCACAAACGTTTCAAGGAATCTACTATACCGATGCGGAGAATGAGCTGATTGATACGCTGCGGACGAATATTCGTGATCTGCACAATCCGTATGAGCGGGCGATTGCGATGACGGCACTCATTCGTGCATGTATCAAGAAACGTCCACGCGGTATCTTTACATATACAGGGCATCGTTATGATGATGGCAGAAAAGATCTGAAAAAATCATTGGCAGAACAGTTCCTTGCGGCAGTGGAATTGGTGAATGCGGCGATCTTTGACAACGGTCGGGTGAACCGCTCGCGTTGGGGTGATGCGATGACGCTCCGAACACCAGCGGATCTCGTCTACATGGATCCACCCTACTATTCACCGCTCTCGGACAATGAGTATGTACGCCGTTACCATTTCGTTGAGGGGCTTGCACGGGATTGGGAGGGCGTGGAGATTCAGGCGCATACGCTGACGAAAAAATTCAAGTCCTATCCAACTCCATTCTCATCACGTCTCGGCGCGGCAGAGGCATTTAACCGCCTGTTTCGTAAGTTCGCTCAGAGTATTCTGGTTGTGTCTTACTCTTCAAACAGTCTGCCGACCCAGGAGGAGATGCTTGCTCTGATGGCAAAATACAAGGAGCACGTTGAGGTAATACCTGTGGACTATCGCTACTCATTCGGCAATCAGGGGGCTGCGAAAACACATCGGAACTCTGTGCAGGAGTATCTCTTTGTCGGGTATTGAGGGGATGTGATGATGGTGCGGGAAATCGATATCTGGTTGGTCGGCAATACGGGATTGCGCAGCCCGAACCGTATTCAGGAGGGGTTTCGTATCTACGCGGAGTCTCCATTTGTGGGGAATTTTCGCGGGCGGGACAACGAAATTGGTTTCATGAATCTTCTCAATGAACGCGGCATCATTCACAATGAGGCTGGCAAGGATGCCTCCGGCAGTCATGCACGAAAGTGGCGGCTGATGTTCGCGAAGAACGGACTGATCTATCCGCAACTAAAAAAGGAGGATGGATCGCAGGATTCTCTGGGCGCACTTGATACGATTACACCATTTGGGCGTACGTTCCTCATAGCGGATACCTATCCGGCAATGCAGGAGTGCTTTCTTCGTGCGATGAGCGTTGCACAGTTTCCGTTGCCGGGGGAAGGTTATTTCGCACCACTGCGTTGGGTGCTGACAATTATGTTGGAGCTCGAGCGACGCACGGGATTGTCTGAGATCAGTCGCATCGAGTTTGCCCTTTGCGTACAGACGACAACACCGCAGGACGATCTCTCTGCCGTTGTGGATCGCATCCTTGACCTCAGGGAGCGTCGTCAACATACTGCGTCGAAGAGGAAGTTTGATCGCGGCGAAATCGAACGGCGTGCGGAGTGCTACCACAAGAAAGCGGATAATTTTCTCGACTACGCAGATATGAATATGCGCTATCTCAGGATCACAGGCATCTTCCAACGCAGAGGCAGAGGGCTGATGATCCTGCCGACGAAGCATGTTCTGGCGGAGCAGCTTGCGCAGTCATCGGTGTCGGAGAATTCGCTCCTGCATTCATATAAAGTATTGTGTGCCGGAGCTCCTCTACCGACGGACGATGTTCCCGTTGCGCGCAAATTGTTGGATGCGCTGCAAAAACTCCTAAAGGAGCGGCACATCGCATTTGAGGCTCCCGCACCACCTCTTGAGACAGCGGTACAGATCAATGTTGCACGACAGAGACTTGAGCAGCTCTTGGCGCAGACGGACGAATTACAGTATGCGCAGCGCCAATGCCACGAGTGGCGTGAGATCTCGGACTATATGACACTTATCCTGCGCGGCGGCGGGAAGAAGAGCTATGATGAGGACTACGAAATCGAGGTGCCGCGGGATGAGTTGCCTGTGTACCTCGAGTGGATTCTGTGGCGTGCAATTCTTGCCATCAATCACCTGACTACAATGCCGTACGAGGTGCGCGGGTTTAAGATGGATGCGGACTTTATGCCGGTCAGCACCGCAGGTGGCGGCAAGGGCGATCTCTACAGCGAGTTCGACGATTTTGCGATCCTCACGGAGGTTACGATGTCCTCGTCCTCGCGGCAGGAGGCGATGGAGGGGGAGCCGGTGCGACGTCATGTTTCTGATGCGGTTCTCCGATGGGCACCCAAGCCGGTCTACGGACTCTTTATTGCGGTGAAAATTGATACGAATACGGCTGAGACATTTCGCCATGGGATATGGTATACGAAGGAGGATGTGCGGCAGGAGCTACAGATCGTTCCATTGACACTGGCACAGTACCAGATGTATTTTAATGCGATGTTTTCTTCCGGTGACGCAGTACCTGCGCGTGTGCGTGAGTTGTTGCGCTGTTGCGGGGAGAATCGTGCGGAGATGGATGCGCCTGCATGGAAGTCGCACATTGAACATACTTTGCGAAGCCATGTAGATGCACTGCAACGGATGTCACAGACCGGTAGGCATACCTACATCTACGAGGAAGGGCAGACACTCACGGCGGCGGACAGAAAGTGTTTTGATCGGGATACAGATTTATCACATGGTATGCAAATTCGTTAAGGGAATCGCTGATAAAATAGCCCCTCAGATTGGCGTAGATTTTTTCGTCCGATTGAGGCAGCAAACCGGACGCATAGCCAAAGCTATGTGGAGTGGGGGAGAACGAAATGTGGGAAAAAAGATGCACTAAGATGACGTTGCTGAATTTACCAGTGCTTCCATAATACCCAAGGGAATCGAGCTGTTGCATGAGGCAAAATGCCTTCGTGCAGCAGCTCTTATATTTGTCGGGGGGGTGCACGCCCCCCCTTGCTTCTCCGGTTGCGGAATATGTTATAATAGAAGAAAGCAAAGAGCGTGTTTCTCATACTGTGCGCGGCAAAGGAGGTGCATCATGCAGCGGCGAGCTGTTTTTACGGGACTGGTGCTTGCGGTGCTCGTCGGTGTATTCTTCTACCTCCGCGTCGAGCAGCGGACACAGATCGACTTCGAGCAGGTGGAGCCGATCCCGGGGTACAAGATGGAGATGCGGGAGCCGCCGCTGCGGGTGGCGATGATCTCGGTGCTGAACCACGCGCGTACGGAGGGCTATCAGAGTCAGATGGTGCGCAGTCTCGGGCGGCTGCTCGGGCGGCCGGTACTGCTCCTGCACCGCCGCAGCTACGCGGAGATCAATCAGCTGCTGGCGAAAGGAGATGCGGATGTAGCGTTTCTGTCGAGCGGTGCATATATGGTGTATGGGAAAAAGGAGGATGTGCGCCTTCTTGCGATGCCGGAGCGAAATGGAGCGAGCAAGTATTACTCCTATGTGATTGTCCCGCGTACGAGCCGCATCGAGTCGCTTGCGGAGCTGCGCGGGCGGCGGTTCGTCTATGTGGACCCGATGAGCTACTCGGGCTATCTTGAGCTGCGTGCATATCTGCGGAAAATGGGCGAGGATCCCGAGCGGTTCTTTCGCTCCTCCTACTTCACCTACAGTCACGACGACTCGCTGCGTGCGGTGGCGGACGGTCTGGTGGATGGCGGCGTGATTGCGAGCCTGACGTATGACTACTATCAGGAGTATGCGCCCGCGATGCTCGAGCAGGTGCGGATCGTACAGGTGCTGCCGGGGAGCGGGATGGGGCCTGTGGTGGCGCGGCGCGATCTGAGGGAGGCGGATGCAGTGCAGGAGATCCTGCTGCATCTGGACAGAGATCCGGAGGCAAAGGAGGCGATGGAGCAGCTGCTCATCGACCGCTTCGTGCCGCCGCAGCCGGAGCTCTATCCGCAGTTCTCGCCGGAAGAGGGGATCTGATGCAGTATTTTGCGAAACTCCGCATTGCGGGCAAGCTGACGGTGATCGTGATGGGGATTGTGCTGCTCTTTGCCATTCTCTCGGGTGCGCTCATGCTCGTCACGCTGTCTGACATTATGCGTGCGTCACTGGAGCGGCGCGGGCTGAGCGTGGCGGCAGAGGTGGCGGAGCTCAGCAGCGACGCACTGCAGACGGGCAATCTCTTTGCGCTCGAGGAGCTGATTCACACAGAGAAGCGCAACAATGACTTCGTATCGTATATCTTTCTGCTGGACACGGACGAACGTGTGATGGCGCATACCTTTCCGAAGGGGATGCCGCTGCATCTGCGCGAGCTGCACGGGGCGGGCGGCGCAGAGCCGGAGGTGCTGCGCGTGGACACGAGCCTCGGGCAGATCCAGGACATCCGCTGGCCGATCGAGGGCGGTGCGCTCGGCGCGGTTCGCGTCGGTGTGAGCGAGGATGCGCTGCGGGAGCTGTTGGTCTCCAATGTGCTGAAAATGCTCGGGATAACGCTGGTCATCCTGCTCCTCGCGGCGGTGCTGATCTTTCGCCTGTCGGAGATCCTGACGCGTCCGCTCCATCATCTGATGGAACGTGCGGAGCATATCTCCAAGGGGCATTTCTCGGGGCGTGCGATCACGTTCCCCGCGACGGATGAGATCGGGCGTCTGGCGAATGCGATGAACGATATGGAGCGGCATCTGCGCGAGGGTGAGCAGGAGCGCAGCCGTCTCCTGCGGCACATCATCACGGCGCAGGAGGCGGAGCGCAAGCGGATCGCGATGGAGCTGCACGACGAGAGCGGGCAGACGCTGACGGCGCTGCTGTTCTCCCTGCGTGCGCTCGCGAACGAGACGGACGATGAAAATATGCAGAAGGCGCTGCTCGCGATCCGTGACGAGACGGCGGATACGCTCGCGCGACTGCGGAATCTCGCGGTGGAGCTGCGCCCGCCAGCACTGGATGAGCTGGGGATCGAGGCGGCACTTGAGAAGCTGGTCGCGGACTATCGGCGCAAGCACGCGGTGGACATCGAGCTCGTCTGCGCGGTCGAGACGGTGCCCGGCGACGTGGAGAGTCTGGCGGTCTATCGGATTGTGCAGGAGTGCCTGACGAACATCGTGCGGCATTCCCACGCGACGCAGGCACAAATTCGCCTGAGAGCAGAGGAGCGCATCGTGCTCTATGTCAAGGACAACGGCGATGGCATCACACAGGAGCGCATCCGTGCGGCGCGGCGGGAGAACCACATGGGGATCTACGGGATCGTGGAGCGCGTGCGCCTGCTCGCGGGGCGCATGGAGCTCTCTGCAGAGCTGCCGGAGTGGACGACGGTCTATCGCATTGAGCTGCGTGGAAGGGGAGGGCTGACGGATGAATCTGATGATTGTGGATGACCACTTGCTGATCCGCGCGGGGATGAAGCTGCTGCTCAAAAACACGTCCGCTTATACGGTGACGGCAGAGGCGGAGAGTGGTGAGGAGGCACTGCGGCTGCTGGCGGCACAGCCGATCGACCTCGTGATCATGGACATCTCGATGCCGGGGATGGGCGGGCTCGCCTGCATCCGCGAGATCCGCGCGCGCTTCCCTGCGGTGAAGATCCTCGTGCTGAGTATGCACGAGGACGAGGAGTATATCTACAAGGCGATGCAGTACGGGGCGATGGGCTATCTGCCCAAGACCTCGGCGGACAACGAGCTGTTCGATGCGCTGCAGGCACTTTCGCAGGGGCGGCGTTACCTCAGTCCGAATGCACAGCAGTCACTCATGGACATCATGTTCCGCCCCGCAGAGGAGGCGGTGGATGATCCGCGCAGCGTGCTCACCGCGCGGGAGCGGGAGGTTTTTGACGAGCTGATCCACGGGTATACGATCACGGAGATTGCCGAGCGACTGCATCTCAGTGTAAAGACAGTGGATACACATAAGAAACATATCTACGAGAAACTCCACTGCAGTCGGCGCAGCGAGCTTGTCACGCTCGCCCTGCGGAACGGGCTTTTGCAGTAGAGTGACCTGTTCAAAAGAACCCCACATCGGATTTTTTCTGATGTGGGGTTCTGTATTTCTGATGGAAAAATGGGGAGAAATCCGAGGGAAAAACAGAACTTTGCCGATGGTCGGGCAATGCTGCATTCGCTATACTGCAGATAGTATAAATTTCACAAAGGAGATGAATTCATATGTCAATTTTTTCACCGGCACCGCACATTGAGCGGCTGCCCGCCGACCAGATTGACGAGCGGTACAAGTCCCTCCGACGGCAGGTCTTTCTCGGGACGTTCATCGGGTACGCGACGTTCTACCTGATTCGCAAGAATTTCAGTCTCGCGATGCCCTACATGATTCAGGACTACGGCTACTCCAAGGCGGATCTTGGCATTGTCCTGACCATGCTGTCGGTTGCATACGGCGTGAGCAAGTTCGTCATGGGCAACATCTCGGATCGCTCGAATCCCAAGTATTTTGCCACGCTGGGGCTCCTCCTCAGCGCGCTCGTAACGCTCATGTTCGGCGTTGTGCCGGGGGTCATGACGAGCATCCCGATCATGTGCGCCCTGAGCTTCATGAACGGATGGTTCCAGGGGATGGGCTACCCGCCGTATGCAAAGTCGATGGTGACGTGGTTCTCCCAGACCGAGCGCGGCGCGTGGTGGTCGTGGTGGAACGTCTCGCACAATCTCGGCGGTGGGTTGATCGCACCGTTGGCGACGGCAGGTATCGCACTCTTTGGCACATGGAACAGTATTTTCTTCTTCCCTGCGCTGATCTCCATCGTCCTCGCCTTCATCACCTTCTTCCTCCTGCGTGACACGCCGCAGTCCTGCGGTCTGCCGCCGATCGAGGAGTACAAGCACGACTACCCGAAGGAGCACGGTGCCGTCATGGAAAAGCAGATGACGGCAAAGGAAGTTCTGATGAAGTACATCATCAAGAACAAGCTGCTCTGGTACCTCGCGATTGCGAACATCTTCGTCTATTTCATCCGTTACGGCGTTGTCGACTGGGCACCGACGTATCTCGCGGCGGTCAAGGGCTTCTCCAAGGAGAGCTCGCGCTGGGCGTACTTCCTCTACGAGTGGGCGGGCATCCCGGGCATGCTCGTGAGCGGCTACCTCAGTGACCGTGTGTTCCGCGGACGGCGTGCGCCTGCGACGATGATCTTTATGACGCTCGTCATCATCGCGATCCTCGTCTACTGGTTCAACCCGCCCGGCAACGTCCTCGTGGATAACCTCGCGCTGATCGCAATCGGCTTCCTCATCTACGGGCCGGTTATGATGATCGGGTTGCAGGCGGCGGACATGGTGCCGCGTGTCGCAACGGGCGGCGCGACCGGCCTCACGGGTCTCATGGGCTACATCGTCGGCTCTGCGTTCGCAGGTGTCTACATGGGCTTCGTCGTCGACCACTTCGGCTGGACGGGCGGCTTCATCAGCCTCCTCGCCTCCTGCGTCCTCTCGATCTTCTTCCTCTTCATGACCATGGGTGGGAAGAAAGCAGCGGAATAAAGGATTTGTTGAACTCCTATATAAAATCCCGTCGCGTTCGGTATGTTCCGAATGCAGCGGGATTTTGTGTGTATGAGGATTATCTTCCCTGCACGTCTCGCACATAGACGCAGCGGCAGAGGAGGGCGGCGGCACTGGCAATCGCCGCGCCGATGTAGCCGATGTGGGCGAGGTGGCCGTCCCCCGCCGCGAGCCCGCCGAGATACGTTCCGCTGCCGATGCCGAGGTTGAAGATGCCCGAGTAGATCGCCGTCGCAACGGTTGATGCGTCGCGCGGGACCGTGGCGAGAACTTCCGCCTGGAACATCGTGTTGTAGAGCGTTGCGAGTACCCCGAGCAGCATCGTGAGCACGACCATCGTGCCGACGGAGATGGATGCCGCCTGCCAGAGGAAGAGCATGACCGCGACCCCGACAAGGCACCAGCGCAGCAGGAAAAAGCGCTGCTTTCCATACATCTTGGAGAAAACGAGGCTCGCGAGGATGCCGCTGACCCCGAGCAGCATGAGCGCGACCGTGATCAGATCGGGCGAGAACGCCGCGACATTGTGCAGGAACGGCTCGATGTAGCTGTACATCGTGAAGTACGCCGTTGCAAAGAGTGCCGTCATGATGTAAATGCACGCAAGCGCAGGCTGGCGAACGAGCGACGGCAGTTCGCCGATGGTGAACCCCTCTCCCGGTGCCCGTTTCGGCAGGAGAAGCGCGAGATAGACAAACGCGATGGCGGCAACCGCGGCGAGCAGCAGGAACGTCATGCGCCACCCCGCCGCGAGACCGATCACACGCCCGAGCGGGAGTCCGACAATCGTCGCGACAGAGCTGCCCGTCACGATCATGCTCAGCGCCATCGGCCGATGCTCGCGCGTCACGAGACGCGTCGCAAGCGGTGCGGCAATCGACCAGAAAATCGAGTGCGCGCAGGCGACGATGATGCGTGCGCCGAGCAGCATATCATAGATCGACGCGAGTCCCGAGACAAGCTGCCCGATGCCAAAGAGCGCGACCATCAGGAGCAGGAGCCGTTTCAGCTCCATGCGGCAGGTCAGCAGCATGAGCGGCAGCGAGAGCAGAGCAACCACCCACGCATAGATCGTGATCATCTGCCCCGTCGCCGCCTCCGTCATGGAGAACGACTCCGAGATATCGATGAGCAGTGCAATCGGTATGAACTCGGATGTGTTAAAGATGAATGCGGCAATCGTAATGCCGAGCAGCGCCATATATTGGCGCAATGGAATCTTCATGAGAGCCCCCTATCCATGTAGATGTTTTTCCATTATAGAAAAAAATGGGGCGTATGCAAGAAGAAAGTGTAGTCAAAAAATTCGCTATGCAGCGCGCAGCTTATGCAGCCTCGTTCTCCTCGGCCAAGTCCACCTCACGCAGCATCGACGCCTCCATCAGGTTCACGATGCGGTCGGGGAGCTTGTACTGGATGCCGCCGCCCAGATGACCGAACCACGGCGCGATCTTCCCTTTCTGAACACCGTCGATGGGACGCTCAACACAGTAGACGTGAAAATCGCCCTCGTTCGTCGTGCTCGGCAGTGCCCGCTGCTCGAACGTCATGCCGTCGGGCGAGACATAGCGGCCCGTCGGCTTCCCGTAGCGCGTCAGCACATCGCCCGAGGGGAGCGTAACCGTCACAATCAAGCCGACCGCGCCATCGTTGCTCGGGTAGATCGGGCGGCCGTCATCGGCGTAAAAACGTGCCTCACCCTTTTTGCCCGGGGTATAGGCGACGCCCTGCTCCGCTGCGAGCTCTGCGATGAACGCATCCGTCGGCGGAGCGAAGTTGTAGTACATCTGCCAGTAGCGCGGCTCGGTCTGTGGCTCCTGCGCCGCAGCGGCGGGCGTGCCGATGACGAGCGATGCGTCCTGCGCACTCGGCGCACCGAGCAGGGCACTCAGCGCGAAGAGTGCGGCGGCAATGATGCGGATGGGGGAGATCGTCTGCATGGGAGTTGCTCCTTTCAGCATATTCATACAATTCGATGTCTTTATCATATAATGAAATACGAAAAAAGGCAATGAAAAAAGCCGTATACACGGCATTTATCGAACTCTTTTCTCCTCAGCGTGCCCCCCTTGTCGCCTCCTCCTGTGCACTGCGCAGACAGCTCCCGAAGTAGCGCGCGAGATTTCGCTCCAACGCGGCGACATCCTTTTCGTTCGATGAGGAGCCGGGATTGTCCGCGAGCGTCGCCGCCCAGTCGTTCGGACCCTTCAGTGTGAAGAACGCGACAAAGACCGCCCGTGTCCGATCCGTTTCGTTCGGCGGCAGGTAGTAGAATGTGATCTTGCGTCCGTACAGCGCGGAGAGGACCGTGCCGTCCCCGTTTGGACGGTAGAGCGCGTGGAGTTCCTTACAGACCGCCGCCAGATCCGCGCCGCGTGCGCCGTCCGTGACGAAGATACAGTCTCCCTCGTCAAAGAGCGAGACCTCCCGATCGAGATGTTTGCGTTTCGCACCCGAATGAATCAGTGTCCCCGCCTCCTCGGTGGTCGCGGCGCGAAAGCCGTATTCCTCCGCCACGCGCCCAATCGCTGCATTCAGATGTGCAGCATAACCCGTCGCATACTGAAAGAACGCGTTCGTATCCCGCTCCGCACCGGGGCGCGGGAGCGTCGGGCGGCGGACGACCGCGTTGCATGAGAAGGTAAAATCATTCGCCGTGTCGCGCAGGACATAGATGCACCGCTCGAATGGTTTCTCCTTCTCGGTCTGTGTCTCCTGCAACACAAGCTGTGGTGCACAGGAGGAAAACTCCTCCTCCACCATCCCGATCACATCGTCCGGTGTATACGGATCGCTGTTTTCTGTTGCCAACGTCGATGAGCAGCCGGAGAGAAGGGCGGTGCAGAGGAGGGCGAGGATGCCCCACAGACGCATTGCTGAACACCTGCCTTCATCGTAATTTCTTTACAAAAAGAGCCGCCCTCTCGGACGGCTCTGCGTTCTCTAATGGAGCGGGCGATGGGAGTCGAACCCACCTCTAAAGCTTGGGAAGTCGCCGTCCAGATTTTAGAGGATGATATACCCGTCCAAGGAGAATCCTTGAAACCCTTGTTATATAAGCGTTTCGAGGATTTTTCTTTTTGAAAAATAGACGCAGCCGAGAGCCTTATTTTCGGTTTTTGCGTGCCATTTTTCGATGTTTTTACGCCGATAAGGTGTAAATAAGGTGTAAAAAACGTTTGAGTGAAAGCTCTACACCGTACTAGAGGATGGAGGTGTTACATGTCTATACATACTTTCCAGTGCTTTTTGGATTTCTGGTTGCAGCTCTTGAAAGTTGCGAATCATATTTTCATAGTAGCGTGTAAATGATTCTTCTGCAAGCTTTTTCCGTTTTTTTGCGGCAGTCCCTTCATCAGAGCCTATTATCACTGTCAATTTCTCTTTATCAAGAGCAAGTCCAAAGAAACACTTGACGTTCTTTTCCTTTGCCTCTGGGTGTAAGCGGCTTTTTGCATGGTTATTCTTGAGATAAAACAGCTCGTTATAGCGTTGCTTCATAGACTTAACTACATCAATATTTGGGATCTGATCGGGATCGCTGCTTCTCCATATACGATACACTTCTTCAACATCCTGACTTGTTGTATATTCCAAATCGCAAATACCGAGCTTTCTGCCGATTTTTATTCGTTCTGTATCGTATTCTGACTTTGATAAATCTATTCCGTGATACTCATGCTTTACCTCTTCAAGAAGGTGTGCTGGAATTGATTGAGTTGAATCCTCAAAAAATAAGGATATGAACTCCTCCGCGGCTTCTTCATGACTTAAAAACTTAGCTGACGCAGGAATCATAGCTGGCGTGGTTGGGTGGAAAAAATTGAACAAAGATAAAAGGACAAGGATAGCTGCCTCTTGGCAAGAGAAGCTAGATTTATTCTCTGGAATTATACCACTTAATTTAATTAGTTGAAAATTCTTTGGCAATGGCGGCGGTGGCTGGTCTGTTATGTATATATAATGAATATGTGAGTTGTACGATCTCTTGAAGGTATTGTCTTCCTTATGCGAATTTGGATCTGATACCTCTTTAAGAAGCTCTAAATCGAATTTACTTTCTCTTTTTGAAATATTTGCGATGCGCCCTGAAATATCATCAAATATGGGTTTTGGTGTTATCATATTCATATGTAGAGATGAAATGGAGTATTCTGTGTATACTTTGGGAGAAAAAGTAGCATGAATTTGTATCTTAGAAGAGAATGCAAATGTCGAATTTAAGATGCTTTGCACTAATGTGTAGGTATGGAGAATATCTCTGCAATAGATTACGCTTACATTATGCTTTTTCTTCGTTAGTACATCGGTATATGCGTGACCGAGATATATGGTAGCAAGCATATCGTGAAACTCAGATAATGTGGAAAGATTTTCTTTTGATAACTCCTGTAGCACCGCCAACAGAGTTTGATATTTTGTTGAAGATATGAGTGTGCCTATCTCTGAGATGAGGGCGAGTATATATTGGTAGGTTGACCCATGAAACAAGAAAGTGGGTTCAGGAAGCCTTAGCAAGTCGTAGGCAGCTGCGGTTGCTTGTTGCAACTCTTCAAATGTACGATGGTGGTGTGTGGGGGTAGGGCATAAGAATTGTGCCCAATAAGCACTAATGAAGGCGAGGGCAATAGTTCTAATTCCAAGGATTTGGGGTGAACAAAAGATAACATATGGGGAATATAAGGATGTTACATTGCGTATTTTGTTTTGGTGCCAGTATATGATTGCTAGAAACTCATCCTTACTTGGGCGGGAGAGACTAGGGGAAAAAAATGCACCATTTTCGTAAAATGAGTGAATATCATTCTCGGAAAATATATAAAAAAATGGAGATGACAGTCGGTTAAAAGGCATTATATTATAGAACATAAAGTTGCCGATGGTGTATGGAATAACGCCTAATTTAGGGAGGATTTGATTTGTAATGATGTCTTCTAAAGGATCGCTTAGCAGGAGAGGATCAGAAAACACTCGTTTAATATACGTAACGATTAGTTGCCTTTTTTGGCTAGTCACTTGGGAAGAACTTCGTTGCTTTTGCCGTTTTATTTTGATTGATTGGAGCATATCGAAGAATTGTAGTTCTCTTGACTTAAGTTCGGAATACTCCACATTTTGATACTTATGTTTTGGGGAAGAATTGGGTTCTCCTCTCTCTTTCATAATCTTATCCTCCGTTGAAACGGCCATTCCAGCCATATTCCAAATATGTTCCAAGGACTATTTCTCTAGAGGGGGTGGAATGTCCTGCTAGATGATGAAAATATTACGTCATCCATTAGATTCCAAGGGATAATACCTTTTTGTTGAGGAAGGTATTCCAGATTCCAAAGCATAGTCTATTCCAAGAATGATTTTACATATTCTTTGTATATAGAGCAAACAGGAGGATCGATATATAAAATTATATACACATATACATTGAGATATTGAATATAGTATAGCAATAAAGTCCATGGTTAAATCCCTTTTATCAGTATGAGACTATCCTCATCCTCCAGCTGCTCATCCTCCAGCCCTCTAAACATGCTAAATGTATAGCGGGAACCTCCTCCAAGATAATCCCCGCTATACATCATCAAAAATAAAAATTTACATGAGTAGTGACTTCATCGTGATGGACAAGTGTGTCCGTAGAAATGGAGGTCAACAATGAAAACGAAGCAGCGGAATGTTCGATTTGATGAGCGGACGAGTGAGCAGCTGGATTTGCTAGCGCAGGTGACAGGGAAAACGGCATCTCAAGTCCTGAGAGATTTACTGATGGAAGGGGAGGTTCGGGTATCAACTCGTGTGGGAGATAAGACGATACAAGAAGCGTTGGTGCGATACCACCACGATATGAACGAGAACTATCTTCACACGAATGCAAAGCTGGAACGGGTGGAGACGCTAATAAGCAGTTTCGGAGAAAGAGCAACGAATAATCAGAAGGTGGCAGATTTGCTTTACACGGTGGAATCGCATCTCATTCAGATCAAGCAGGATTTATCACAGTATCGTCAGCAAACAGATAAGGAGGCGAGTGATCTTGTCAATCTTCAGCGTTGAAAATGATAGCACGGGGAATCAGACTTCTGCGTTAGCGGAGAAAATTCTCTATGTGACCAGAGCGTATGCGACAAGCTATGAACTCATGTATGGGACGCCCTTGAATCTTACTCGCCCTCATAACGAGATGATGATGGTGAAGCAGAACTTCGGACAAGTGAAGGGGAAGGGCTTCCATCACTATGTATTTTCTCCCGAAGATTCGGATGCATGCTCTCCAGAACGATTGTATGCAGTCGGCTGGAAGGTCGCCGAAGCAATCAGGCATTTTGACGGCTATTTTCAAGTACTAATGGCGGTACATCGAGATTCAGCGCATGTTCACGCACACTTTATTGCTAATAATATTGACTACACCGACGGACACAGGTTGGTTTTGGACATGCGCAGATTGGTATCCTTGAAACAACGAATCAATGAGATTCTAGTCCAAGAGGGGATTTCACCGATCCGTACGAACTCTTTTGGTGAAAATAACCGCATCGAATCAGCTATAAATGTTATAAATAATTCTGACACGAACTAAATGATAGAAAGAGAGTGTGACGTACAGTGAGCCAAACATTTATGGATGCGAAGCAGGTGTCGTGTGACTTTTTCAATGGCATGTGCGACTATCAGAAGGTGCTGCGCCTGACGCGCAATGGATATTTGCCGGGGAAGAAGCTCGGGAAATCGTATCTATACATTCGCGAGGAATTGGAAAAATGGGCTGAGACAAATTTCAGTAAGCCCGCATGGTCGAAGATGAAGGTGTAAAACGATATAGTATTTGGCGTTGCCGCTGTACAGCTGATGTACGGCGGCTTTTTTATTTGGGAGGAATATCTATGAGAGGATCTGTAGTCAATCGGGGGAAGGGTGTATGGGAGCTACGCCTCTCGATGGGATATGATGCGAACGGCAAACAGATTCGCAAAACCAAGCGTGTAAGGGCAACCTCAAAGCGTGCTGCGGAGAGGGAGTTAGAAAAGTTCGTGTGGGCGGTGGAACGTGAGGTACAGACGGATGAGGTGCATAAGAACCTCACGTTTCGTGAATTTGCCGAGATTTGGGAGGCGCGGCATAACGACAAGATGGCGGTAACGACCCGTGTAACACAGCGTTCGGTTCTCTACGATCGGATGATGGATGTATTTGCGGGCATACCGCTTGTCAAAATTACAGTGGGAATGGTGATGAGCTTTGTCGAAAACCTGCGGAAGAGTAAGTCGGTGCGAGGGAAGCCTCTTTCAGATACGATGGTGCACAAGAACTATAAGCTGCTGAATCACATGCTCTCCAAGGCGGTGGACTGGAAGATTCTGAGCAAGAATCCATGCGATGATATACCGCGCGAAGATCGTCCGAAGCCGAAGTATCATCACTATCCGATCTGGCAGGAGGCGGACTTGATGAAGTTCCTGCGCGTGATCGATGCACTACCGAACTCAGCTGCGAACATCAAACACAAGACCATGTTCTACCTGTCACTGCTCACGGGGGCACGCAAGGGCGAGGTGTGTGCGCTCACATGGGATGATGTGGACTGGGAACAGAAGTCGGTTCATATTCACAAGGCGCAAAAATACATCGACGGGAGGCATGTGGAAATATCGCGGCCGAAAACGGCAGAATCCGTGCGTACACTGTTTGTGGACGACCATGTGCTTGATCTCCTCCGACAGCACAAGGAGATGCAGGAGCAGTATCTTCGGACAAAGGGCTACAAGAATCCGAATCAGTACATCTTCCTTGCGATTCGCCTGCGTAACGAGGAGATCGTTCCCGTGACGGCGAGTGCGCTCTACACATGGCTGTTGCGACTGTGCAAGAAGAACAATCTGCCGCCGATTACGGTGCACTCCCTCAGGCATATGGCTGCAACCTATGCGCTGAATCATGGTGCTGCGCTCACGACGGTACAGACTATGCTCGGACACACGAATATCCGAACGACATCCATCTATCTTCATGCGCTGGATACGCAGCGGAGAGAGACCACGCAGATTCTGTCACAGCATCTGGAAGAGCTGCGGAATACGGATAGCTTGTCCGACCAGTGAAGCTGTTTGAGGATAAAATGCAAGGGGGAGCAGATGGAGTGCCCATCTGCTCTGATCTTTGTGCTTGTTTCTTGTCGGAACAGGTCGTATATGTCTTGGAAGCCTTGGAAAAGGACATTATCTCAATTATATATCATAGAAATGAATATATGTCCCACGCGTAGGATCGCAGAAGTCGATCGGGAGGGGCGGTTACATTGATTTTCTTATTTAGGCGATTTTACGCCATATTTAGAAAGATATAGGATGTAAAAAATGAGATAATTAAAATAAATATAGGAACTAGGGCGGTGAGAGGATGGATAGCCGAAAAGCAGTTGTGTTCAAACAAATTGGTGCAAAGATTGCCTATTACCGAACCCTGCGTGGCATGCACCAAGTTGTGTTGGCAGAGAAGATCGGAATCAGTTCCAGTGTACTCAGCCGCATTGAACGAGGAAAGTACAACGAAAATGTGTCGGTATCCATGCTCTTGGATATTGCAGAAGGACTTGGAATAGATGTGGCGATGTTTGTCACTTTTGACGAACACGAGAAGGCTATGTGGGAGTGTGATATTGATGATTCTCAACCATGTGGGAACAGCTTATATGGCTATAGATAAGCAGAAGGGAGGATTTACCGTTATTTCAGTAAGCGCTACCCAAACCAAATATATTTTTAGAAAGAGGGAATGAAATTGGCTATCAAGAGGATTGAGTACATGTGCAGTCAGTGCGGCAAAAAGGAACTCCGTTTTGTATCATCGGGGCGTCCACAGCCTGGAAAATGCCCCAGAAGAGAGGGCAACAAACCGCACACTTGGGTCATCAACAGGCAGTTTGAGAATTAAGGGGGACATCAATTTTGGGGATTGGAAACCGGCTGCCCGATGAAGCTCTATCAACATCTAGCACGGATGAGCCAAAAGCAGAAAAGCCGAAAAGGGAACAGCCCAGCGTAAACTTTGTCCCTGAAGAGCCAAAGTATGAACTGGGCGATATTATCCTCCCGCAAGGTGTAAGGGATGATATTTTGGATGTTGCCGACTACGCTCGCAACAGCAAGATCGTATTTGAACAGTGGGGGCTTGGTAAAACACATAAATACTCAAAACGCATGGGAATCAACCTGTATGGTCCGCCCGGAACGGGAAAGACAATGGCTGCTCATGCCATTGCAAAATATTTGGGCAGGAAGATTCTGGCGGTCAGCTATGCCGACATAGAATCCAAATATGTGGGTGAAACGCCGAAAAATATACGCAAGGCATTTGAAGTTGCAAAAGAAACGGGCAGCATACTGTTCTTCGATGAAGCAGATGCCATCCTCAGCAGACGTGTCACCAATATGAGCAACGCGACCGATGTCAGCGTCAATCAAACGCGCTCTGTACTGCTCATGATATTAAACGACCATGAGGATTTCATCATTTTTGCAACGAATTTCATTGAGAACTTTGACCCAGCCTTCATGCGACGGATTGCAAAACACATCAAATTCAACCTACCGGATGAAGAGTGTCGTCGTACGCTCTGGAAGCTGTATATCCCCGAGGAAATGCCGAATAATATTAGTTTACTTTTTGCTACATGGGACATTTTCGATACACAAAAAGGAGGGCTTTCGCCCTCCCCTCCGCTATCTATCAGCACGGTGTTCTTTCCCACACTTCAGCGGCGCTTATGTCATATTCATCGGACCACTCATTGGGTTCCGGATTATATTGCGGATCGTCCTCCTCGATTCGTGGGAAGGCAACGTATACGCCTTCTTCAAATGAAAGGTCATCTTCGTTCTCGTACTCTTTTCCGATTTCGACCGCCCGGAAATAGGAGAGTCGCCCGTCGTTTGTGTATTGCTCGCAGTCGCTCACCCAGTAGTCTTTCCCTTCCACGTCCCACACGCTGCCGCTCTTGATGATCTTCATTGCGATCTCTTTTGTCATAACTGGTTTCATTTTGATTGCCTCCTTGTTCTTCTAGGCTTTCGCCTTGACCTTTATCTTGATT